>CABUTR010000006.1 GCA_902494555.1 uncultured Collinsella sp. | reverse complement strand
GACCTCGCTCGAAGAGCCCGATCGCCGCCCTCCTGGCCTCGATGTCGTGCTTCACCCTCAAGTCGACACGCATAAAAAGCCTCCCATTTCTCATGTCCAAGAAATGGGAGGCAGTTCACCGGGCTCCGGGGCGGCATTTTCCCAGTTGAAGGAACGGTGGAGATGTGTTTTGGTGGGTCCGGTGGCCATGCTCCGCTCTCCGCCCGGCACCTCTTCCAAGGGAACCGACGAGGGCGCCGGCGCCCAGTATGTCTAAGTGAACGGTTCTTTGGGCAATACTGCTTATGATTTTACGACTGATGATAAGGGCGAAATCAGCGTCAAGGGCCTCGATGCTGGCGCTTACACGGTCGAGGAGACCCATACGCTCCCCGGCTATAACACCGTGCCCAAATTCACGTTCACCATTACTGCCACGGGTCTTAATCAGAATGAGGGCGAGAATACGTTGACGGTGACCACATCCAAGAATGGTTCTGGTCTCGTCACCAATTCCTCTTCTGGTGGCGGCACCGTTACCCTTACCGTCAAGAACAAGAAAGGCTCCGGCCTCCCGCTGACCGGTCTTAACGGCGTGACCTTCACTTGGATCGCTGGCAGCGCAGTGCTGTGCATCGGCGTGGCACACCTCATCCGCAGCCGTAAGCAGGCTGAGGAGTCCGAGCAGGAGTAACGCTCGCTCGCCCATCACTTTGGCAGGTGGGATGTGATGGCCATGAGACTTGCGGACACTTTTCTCGTCCATCTACGCTCTTGCTTTGCCATTCTCTTTTCGGGGCAGACTCCGCACTGGAGTCTGCCCCGTTCTTTTGGGATAACGCAACCAGACTCCATTGCCCGATGGATCAAGCGTATGAATATCGAACAGATGTTTGCAATTATTGCGTTTACCAGCTGTAAGTGCGGGTGCTCGCAGTAAAATATCCTTGCGACGCATCCCGTGCGCGGGCGGCCGACGACTCGATCGGAGGTCCCCAAATGCTGAAATTCCTTAACGCGCTCGCCGCCCTCGCGGCGGTGGGCTCGTTCGTCATCGCGTTTCTTGACTCGTATGAGGTTCGGTTTAAGGTCCGTAGGCGCACGCGCGGTGCGGACGGTAGAAGGCATTTGCGCCGTAACAAGCGCAAATAAGAATGCCCGGGGTTAGAGGCCCGGGCATTTAACAACGTCGGAAACTGGTCGCCCGCGCTTTCGAACACTTACGCGGGATGCGTCGTTTCCTATTGACATTGTATCCCGAATCGCCCAACCGATTCGGGACATTTTGAAAACGAAAATGCGGGCTTATCCTCGACTGGACGGTGCAGTCTAGCGGCGTTGTCCGGTGCATGAGCTCGCTAATCGGCTATTATTTGTTTAGACAACCTGAGCTGTAGAGGAGTGACCGGCGATGGTGCAGGGCGCCAAACATATGAAGAGCAATAACGCCGCGGACAACGGCGGCTCAAGCCCTCAGCCCAAACCCCAACCAAAGCCCAAGCGCCGTCGCAAGCGGCTGCCGCGCTGGGCCGACCGGCTCATCACCATCGTCATCATCCTTATTGGCGTGGGCCTTATGACCTGGCCGTGGATCTTGGACCGGCTCGAGGCCTCGGGCGTGTTCAACCAGATCAGCACGGTGTCCAGCACCGTGGACGCGCTGTCTGCCGAGGAGCGCGAGCGCATCCTGCTCCAGGCGCGCTCCTTTAACGAGCAGCTGGCGGGCGAGGCCACCGAGCTTCCCGCCGACCAGATTGAGCCCTACGCCCAGCAGCTCATCTTTGACCGCGACCCCATGATGAGCTGGGTCGAGATCCCCTCCATCGACGTGAGCATGCCCATCTACCACGGCACGAGCGAAGAAGTCCTTATGGCGGGCGTCGGCCACCTGGAGGGCACGAGCCTGCCGGTGGGCGGCACCTCGACGCATTGCGTGCTCACCGCGCACTCGGGCATGCGCAACCTGAGCATGTTCGACGACATCCATTCGCTGGAGCCCGGCGACCTGGTGCTGCTGCACACCATGAACAAGACGCTCGCCTACAAGATGGTGGACTCCGAGGTCGTGCTGCCCGAGGAGATGGAGTCGCTGACTATCGAGCCCGGCGCCGACAAGGTGACGCTTGTCACCTGCACGCCCTACGGCGTGAACGACCATCGCCTGCTGGTGCATTGCGTACGCACCAAGTACAGCAAGAAGGACGTCGACAAGCAAAAGTCGCTGGCCGGCCGCCACTGGGGCAAGCGCGAGTTTGCCGTGCTTATCGTGGTCGTGGCCATTGTGCTGTTGCTGCTGGACATCGTGATCCACTCGGTCCGCAAACGCCGCAAGGCCAAGGCCTCGGCATAAGACATCGTTCGGAACCATCACAAAGGGGGCGGGCACCCTTGCGGTGGTCGGGGCTTCCAAATCATCACAACATTCGATGAAAATCGCGATTTTGACGAAAAGCGTCGAATGTTGTGATGGTTATCGCTGCGGGCGAGACGGTTTTCGTTGCGGACGGGACGGTTTTCGCTATGGACGGTGCGGTTTCGCTGTAGAACCGCCGGACCACGCCCTGCCAACCGCCACCCTCGTTACGTTTTCGCTGCATTTGGGTAAAGTGCCTGCTCCAAGCCGGCGTTGCCCTGTATACTAGAGCGGTTTAACTGTTATGCGGAAGGGAGCGCCTATGGCACTCAGCGAGAAAGACGTGCGCGGCATCGCCGAGTACGCAAAGATCGCACTGACCGATGACGAGCTCGCCCAGATGACGTCCTACATGAACGATGCCGTCCAGATGCTCGAGCCCGTCTTGCAATATGACTTGCCCGACGTGGAGCCCACGTTCCATCCCATCGGAAGCCTGTCCAACGTGATGGGCGATGACCTGCGCGAGCCCGAGCGCGATCTGCCGCTCGACGTCGCACTTAAAAACGCCGGTAGCGCGCGCGACCGCTACTTCCGTGTGCCGTCCATTTTGGGAGAGGGGGAGAGCGAGTAATGGCGCAGAGCTTCGATTCCCTTACTGCCGCCCAGATCGCCGCGGGCGTTGCCGCCGGCGACTTTACCGCTACCGAGGTGGCCCAGGCCTCCCTTGCCGCCATCGAGGCGCGCGAGGGCGGGGTCCAGGCATTCCTGCAGGTGGCGCCTGAGCTCGCGCTCGAGGCCGCCGCGCGCGTGGATGCCGACCGTGCCGCAGGCAAGCCGCTGCCCCCGCTCGCGGGCGTGCCGCTGGCCATTAAGGACAACATGAACCTCGTGGGCACGCGCACCACCTGCGCTTCCCGTATGCTCGAGGACTACCAGAGCGTCTACACCGCCACCTGCGTCCAGCGCATGCTCGATGCCGGCTGCCTGCCCATGGGCAAGGCCAACATGGACGAGTTTGCCTTTGGCAGCTCCACCGAGAGCTCGGCGTTCCACCGCACCAACAACCCCTGGGATACCGAACGCGTGCCCGGCGGCTCCTCGGGCGGCTCCGCTGCCGCCGTCGCCGCGGGCGAAGTCGCGCTCTCGTTGGGCTCGGACACCGGCGGCTCTATTCGCCAGCCGGCGTCGCTGTGCGGCGTGGTGGGCTTTAAGCCCACGTATGGCGCCGTGAGCCGCTACGGCGTGGTTGCCTTTGGCTCGTCGCTCGACCAGGTGGGCCCCTTTGGCCGCACGGTCGAGGATGTCGCGCTGGCCATGAACGCGCTCACCGGTGCGGGCCACGATCCGTACGACTGCACCAGCCAGGATTGCGCCGTCGACTTTACCGAGCATCTCAATGACAGCATCGAGGGCAAGCGCGTGGGCATCATCCCCGCGTTTATGGAGGCCGAGGGCCTGACGCCCGAGGTCAAGGCCGCTGTTCAGCGCGCCGCCCAGGAGCTGCAGAACCAGGGTGCCGAGCTGGTCGAGGTGGACCTGCCGCACCTGGATGCCGCCATCGCCGCCTACTACGTCATCGGCCCGGCCGAGGCGTTCTCCAACCTGGCTCGCTTCGACGGCATCCGTTACGGCTACCAGGAGGAGGGCTGCGCCAACCTGTCCGACCAGAGCTCGCTGTCGCGCGCCCACGGCTTTGGCGCCGAGGCCAAGCGCCGTCAGATGCTCGGCGCCTACCTGCTGAGCTCGGGCGTGTACGACAAGTACTACTACGCCGCGCAAAAGGCCCGCACGCTCATCACGCAGGACTACGACACCGCGTATGCCAAGGTGGACACCATCCTCATGCCCACCTCGCCTCGCACGGCCTTTAAGTTTGGCGAGATTAGCGATCCCACGCAGATGTACCTCTCCGACCTGTACACCATCTCGCTCAACATTTGCGGCAACGGTGGTATCTCGGTGCCGCTGGGCCTGGGCGAGGACAGCAAGCTGCCCGTTTCTGCCCAGCTGGTGGGTCCGGCCTTTAAGGACCGTCAGCTGCTCACGTTTGCCCGCGCCCTGGAGCGCGGCTTTGCCGATACCGCCACGGGTGCGCCCGCGCTTTCCGTCGCGCCCGATTTTGCCGGGAAGGGAGGCGAGCTGTAATGAAGGAGCTTTCCGAGGTCCTGCAGGATTGGGAGGCCGTGATCGGCCTGGAGATCCATACCGAGCTCACCGCACTCGATACCAAGATGTTCTGCAACTGCAAGCTCAGCCACGATGACGAGCCCAACGCCAACGTGTGCCCGGTGTGCCTGGGCCTGCCCGGCGCCCTGCCGGTGCCCAACAAGCGCGCCATCGAGAGCATCGTCAAGGCCGGTCTTGCCACCAACTGCGAGATTCAGCGCCACTCGATGTTCTACCGCAAGCACTACTTCTATCCCGATATGGCCAAGAACTTCCAGACCACGCAGGGTCCGGTCGCCTTTGCCATGTACGGTCACCTGGACCTGGACGTGACTGGTCGCGGCGCCGCCGAGCGCCCCGATTGCGCGTTTGGCGAGGCCGAGGCCCAGAGCCTGGCGAGCGCTTCGGCCAATGCCGAGGGCCTGTCCACGTCCATGACGTCGACCATGCGCGAGGGCAATCAGCGTGCCGGCCATCTGGCCAGCTATGACGCGTCCAACCTGCAGATGCCCGAGCGTCGCAAGGACGGTTCCTACACCGTGCCCATCCGCATCCTGCGTATCCACATGGAGGAAGATGCCGCCAAGATGGTGCACGTGGGCGGCGCCGAGGGCCGCATTACCGCCGCGGCCGAGTCGCTCGTCGACTACAACCGCTGCGGCACGCCGCTCATTGAGCTCGTCACCGAGCCCGACTTGCGTACGCCCGAGGAGGCTCGCCTGTTTATGGAGAAACTCCGTCGCATCTTTGTGACGCTGGGCATTTCGGACTGCTCCATGGAGAAGGGTTCCATGCGCTGCGACGGCAACGTGTCGCTGCGCCGCCGCGGCGAGACCAAGCTGGGCACCAAGACCGAGCTCAAGAACCTCAACTCGTTTAAGAGCCTGCATGACGGCCTTGCCTACGAGATTTGCCGCCAGGCCGAGGTGCTCGAGGAGGGCGGCATCATCTACCAGGAGACCCGCCACTGGGAGCCCAGCCGCAAGCGCACCGTGGTCATGCGCGTCAAGGAGACGGCCGACGACTATCGCCTGTTCCCCGATCCCGATCTGGCGCCGTTTGATTTGGACGATGAGTTCATCGACCGCTGCCGCGGCGAGATCCCCGAGCTGCCCGATGCCAAGCGCGCCCGTTTTGAGGCCGATTTTGGCATTAAGGCGGCAGACGCCGAGCAGATTGCCGGCGACCCCGAGTTTGCCGAGTTCTTTGAGGCCGCCGCTGCCGGTATGGCCGGCAAGGAGGCCCAGACGGTCGCGAACCTGCTGGTGAACGAGATGATCGCCTACCTTAAGGGGGCGGGCGTGTCGCTCGCCGAGTCCGGCATCGCGCCGGCTCAGGTGGCAGCCCTTGCCAAGCTGCTGGCGACCGATGCCATCAGCTCCAACCAGGCGCACGAGGTCTTTGAGGCCATGGCCCAGACCGGTGACGACCCCAACAAGATCGTCGACGAGCGCGGTATGCGTCAGGTGAGCGATGCCGGCGCGCTGCAGCCGATCGTGGACGAGGTGCTGGCAAACTGTGCCGATCAGGCGCAGCAGTATCGTGACGGCAACCAGAAGGTCATCGGCTTTTTGGTGGGCCAGTGCATGAAGGCGAGCCGCGGCAAGGGCAACCCGAAGCTCTTCAACGAGTTGCTGAGAACGTCGCTCTCGTAAGCGGGAACCGAGGGGCCGGGTGCGGGGCCTTGCCTCTCAATTTCGGACAGTCCTGACTCACGACGGAGGCGCCACTGGCGCCTCCTGTTCGTGCGGAACTCATTGAGAGGCAAGGCCCCGCACCCGGCCCCTCGGTTCCGTGACGACTCGGCCGTTCGGGTCAGGCGGGCTGAATGGAATAGAGTGAATGGGCGCGCCAACGGCGCGCCCATTGTTTTGGAGGGAACTCATTTTGAGCAAGCACCCGCCCTGCCGGGGTTCCCGGGTTCTGCTACGACTCGGCCGTTCGGGTCAGGTGGGGCTGAATTGAATTTGGTGAATGAGGGCGCCGTTGGCGCCTTCATTCTTTATGTATGTTGGGAACGCCAAGCGGTGGGGGTGGTGCCGGTGTGTTGCTTGAAGGCTTGGGCGAAGGCGGCCTGCTGAGGGTAGCCTAGACGCTCTGCCACCTGCGCTATCGTGAGCGCGCTATCGGCCAAAAGGTCCTGTGCTCGTTCCATACGGCGTCTGCGAATGTAGGCGCCCAGGGACTCGCCAGTTTGGGCCTTAAAGGTGGCGCATAGTTTGGAGCGGCTTGTGTAGAGCCTCTCGGCCACCTCGTTGATACCCACACGCCTGCCTTTGTCGAGCGCGCGCTCAATCATTGCCGTTGCTTCTTCGGCAATGGTCACGCTGGCGCGTGTGTCTGCCGCCTGCTGCGCCTGCTTGTGGGCCGCGCGCGAACAGGCGAGCTCCGCGACCATGGTCTCCACGATGCCCTGCATATAGACGTGTCCGCCTGCGGTGCGGGCGCGGTCCTCGTTAATCCTGCGCAACGTGTGGCAGATGGCAGACGTCGCCTCCTCGTGCCATGGCTCGGCAAACGCCTCAAAGACCCCTGCGAACTCGGTGGGATAGCGGTGCTCCAGTTCGTCAAAATATCCAGGCAAAAAGAGCACCGAGCGCGAGTGATAAAGCTGTCCTGCAAACAGCGGGCTTAACTCCTCGCCACAGTTATCTTGGATAAAGCTGCACACGGCATTGTTTGGCCACGGTCCATGCAGGGGTTTAAGGTTCGCAGGCGTTATGCCGGCTTCGGGCATGCACATGAGCGTGGGCGCGCTGACCTCGCTCACGCACGCGTACGGTTCGGGTGTGTATTCGGCCAGGTACATATCGTGCGTCGGGGTAATGAAATGCTCCATAACGATGCAGGCGGGGGAGAGAGGCATGATCCATGCGCGTCCGTGCGCCCGATCGTTTGCCACCTCGCCGGTAAAGACGGCGCCCTTGCCGGTAAGCTCCAGGCCAAACTGCTCAAACTGCGGTGCGTAGAGCTCGGTTATGTCGGTCGCTGCCCGCCGTATTTGCAAAAGCGTCCCTTTCCTTTGCAGAAACGTCCACGCCTGGCTCAATTGTGAGCCATGGCTAACACATCAATGATAAGTTCATTACGGTTAACTCTCAAGCCGTTAGAAGGGAATCTCATGGCAAAGGGATCAAAAAGGGAAGGTGGAGGCATCGGCGAGTTGCTCGCGTATGCCGGTGACCGCAAATTCCTAACGTATTTGGGCATGGCGCTCTCGGCGCTCTCGCAGCTGCTGAGCTTTGGCCCGTTCGTGTGCATTTGGCTTGTCGCGCGCGATCTGATCGCCGTGGCGCCTAACTGGAGCGAAGCCTGCGGCATCGCGACGTATGGCTGGTGGGCCGTGGGGTTTGCGCTGGCAAGCATCGTGGTCTATTTCGTGGGGCTCATGTGCACGCACCTGTCTGCGTTTCGCTGCGCGTCCAATATTCGCAAGACTACGAGCGAGCACCTGCTTAAGCTGCCGCTTGGCTACTTTGACACACACGCCACCGGTGAGCTGCGCCGTATCGTAGACGGATGCGCCGCCTCCACCGAGACCCTGCTCGCGCACATGCTACCCGATATCGCCGGCGCCACCGCCATGGTCGCAGGTCTGCTCGTGCTGCTTTTCGCCCTCGATTGGCGCTTGGGCGCGGCATGCCTTATCTCGGTCGCCGTTTCGCTTGGCGCCATGGCCACCATGATGAGCGGCAAGGGCGCCGAGTTCATGAAGGCCTACATGGGCGCGCTGGTCAAGATGAACAAGACCGGTACCGAATACGTACGCGGCATTCCCGTGGTCAAGGTGTTTCAGCAGACGGTCTATTCCTTTAAGGCGTTCCACGACGCGATCGCCGAATACGCCGACATGGCACAAAGCTATGCGGGCACGTTTTGCCGAGGTCCGCAGGTACTCAACCTTACCGCGCTCAATGGTCTTGTGACATTCCTGTTGCCCGTGGCGTTGCTGTTGGCGCCGGGCGAGACGGACTTCGCGCATTTTATGGCAAACTTCACGTTTTACGCGATCTTTTCGGCCGTGGTACCGACGGCCATGACCAAGCTCATGTTTGTGGGCGAGGCCTCTCAGATGAGTGCCGATTCGCTGGCTCGCATTCGAAGCGTCATGGATTCCAAGCAGCTCTCCGTGTCCGCGCAACCCAAGCACCCTGCCGGTGGCGACGTGCGATTTGAGGACGTGAGCTTTACGTACGAGGGTGCCGAAGCACCTGCCGTTAGCCATGTAAGTTTCAGCGTTCCCGCTGGTAGTGCCCTTGCGCTTGTGGGCCCTTCGGGCGGCGGCAAGTCAACCTGCGCAAGCCTGATTCCTCGTTTTTGGGATGTCTCTTCGGGTCGAGTGCTCGTAGGCGGTGTGGACGTTCGCGATATGGATCCGCACGAGCTTATGGACCAGGTCGCCTTCGTGTTCCAGACCAACCAGCTGTTCCGGCAAACACTTGCCGATAACGTGCGTGCCTCCAAGCCCACGGCCACTGACGACGAAGTGCGTGCGGCCCTCTCCGCAGCTCAGTGCGACGACATTGTGGCCAAGCTCCCGCAGGGTATTAACACCATGCTCGGTGCTGGAGGGGCATATCTTTCGGGCGGCGAGGTGCAGCGCGTGGCACTCGCCCGCGCGATCCTTAAAGACGCACCTATCGTGGTGCTCGATGAGGCCACGGCGTTTGCCGACCCCGAGAACGAGGCGCTCATCCAGCGTGCCTTTAGCAAACTGGCGGCGGGTCGCACAGTCATTATGATCGCGCACCGGCTTTCGACCGTGGTGGGGGCCGACAAGATCGTGGTGCTCAACCAAGGTAGCGTGCAGGAGACTGGCACCCATGCCGAGCTGCTGTCCCAAAACGGTCTATACGCCAAGATGTGGGCCGAATACGAACAGGCCGCGAGCTGGAAGATCACTGCTGCCGCGGATGCCGCCGTCACGAAGGGAGGCGAGGCCTAAATGTTCGCCTCATTCCAAAAGAAGTACTTCCTATCCGATAAAGGCGTCGCCGGCGTAAAACGCGGCATTTTCTGGACCGCGCTCACCAATCTCATTACCATGGCCGGCATGGGCTTATTGTTCCTGGTCATGGCCGGTTTTGTCGAACATCTCGCCACCGGTGCCGACCTGCCGGATGCCCTGCCGATTGTGGGCGGCCTCCTGGTCTTTTCCGTGTTGCTCTTTGCCTCTAACTGGCAGCAGTATTACTACACCTACTGCATCTTTTACGAGGAGTGCGGCAAGCAGCGTATGGAGATTGCCGAGCGCTTGCGCAAGCTGCCGCTGTCGTTTTTTGGCCGTCGTGATCTGGCCGATTTAACCGAGACCATCATGGGCGACGTCCAGGCCATGGAGCACGCCTACAGCCACGTGCTGGGAGAGCTTTGGGGTGCCATCATCGCAAGCGCCATTGTGTTCGTGGCGTCGCTGTTCTTTTGCTGGCAGCTGGCGATCGCGGCGTTTTGGAGCGTGCCCGTGGCCTTTGCCGTGCTGTATCTGACACGCGGCCCCATGACCCCGGTGTTCGACCATGTGCGCGCCGAGAAGGTCAAGGTTACCGAGGCGATCCAGGAGACGCTCGACTGCGTGCGCGAGATCCGCGCCACCAACCAGGAGGCTCATTATCTTGAGGGGCTCAACGCCGTGATCGATGCCGAGGAGCGCGAGACCACCAAAGGCGAGCTCGCCAATGGGCTTTTGGTCAACTCCGCCTTTGCCATCCTGCGCCTGGGGATTGCCACCACGTTGGTCACGGGCGCTGCGATGGTCGCCTCCGGCCAGGTCGACTTTTTGGTGATGTTTGCCTTCCTGCTTATGGTGAGCCGCATCTATGCGCCCTTTGATCAGGCGCTGATGCTGATGTCCGAGCTGTTTGCCGCCGAGTCGTCGGCCAAGCGCATGCGTTCCATCATGGAAGAGCCCGTGGCGCGGGGCAGCGAGCAGTTTGAGCCCGTAGGCCACGATGTGGTGTTCGATCACGTGGCATTTGGCTATGGTGCGGGCGAGGACGGCCGCGCCGGCGAGAAAGTTCTTACCGATGTGAGCTTTACCGCCAAGGAAGGCGAAGTTACGGCGCTGGTCGGTCCTTCGGGTTCCGGTAAGTCTACGGTGAGCCGCCTGGCCGCGCGCTTTTGGGACGCCACCGAAGGCACGGTCACCGTGGGTGGCGTGGATGTTGCGAGCGTGGACCCCGAGGTGCTGCTGCGCGACTACGCCATTGTGTTCCAAGACGTGCTGCTCTTTGACGACACGGTGATGGGAAACATCCGTCTTGGTCGTCGCGATGCCACCGATGAGGAAGTGCTTGCTGCCGCGCGTGCCGCCAACTGCGACGAGTTTGTGAGCCGCATGCCGCAGGGCTATGACACCATGATCGGCGAGAACGGCTCCAAGCTGTCCGGCGGCGAGCGCCAGCGCATCTCCATCGCCCGCGCGCTGCTCAAAGATGCGCCGATTGTGTTGCTGGACGAGGCGACGGCGAGTTTGGATGTGGAGAACGAGACCGTGGTGCAGCAGGCGCTCTCCCGCCTGCTCGCAGGAAAGACAGTTATCGTGATCGCCCACCGTATGCGCACGGTAGAAAATGCCGATAAGATCGTTGTACTCAAGGATGGTGTGGTTGCCGAGCAGGGCACTCCGGCGCAGCTCAAGGCGGCAGGTGGAGAATTCGCCCGCATGGTTGCGCTGCAAAAGGAAGCGGCTGCCTGGCAGCTGTAAGAAGGGGCAAAGGAACAGTCCCTTTGTCACATTGACAATCGGTTACTCCGCATCGTTAATTTTCAAAAGGTTAGCCATGGCTGACCTAGATAGTTAGATAGAATTAAGGTATTTCAAAAGCGTGCTCGAGCTAACTGATGAACTCGGGTGCTAAGGCACCATGCCGCGCCCCATGCGGCAAAAGGGAGAAGCAACATGAAGAAGTCGACGTTTAACACCCTGCTTGTTGGTGGCGGTTTTCTGCTTGGCACGGCCGGCATCAAGCTGCTTACCAGCGCTCCGGTCAAGAATGCCTGCGTGCAGGGTATTGCGTGCGGTATGCGCATCAAGAACGGCTACCAGGACATGGTCGAGCAGGCCAAGGCTAATGTCGACGACATGGTTGCCGAGGCTGCTTACATCACCCAGAGCGAGGCCGCCGCGGACAACGCAGCTGAGTAGCGCTTCCAGGCACAAACTATGAGATTCTCGATTATTAGCGAGATCCCCGGCAGGACCCGTCTTCAATTGGCGGGTCCTGTGCCAGAGAGCGATCTCGATGCACTTCTTAAGCTTGGCGGCGACATCGACGGCGTGCACAAGGTGCGCGTCTACGGCCGCATCGGCCAGATGGCGCTCGAATACGATGAGCCGCGCCGCGCGAGCGTGCTCGACGCCTTGGGCGCACTCGATGCTCAAGCTATCGCTGATGCCAAGTCGGGCTACGTGATACAACTCGAGCCGCGCAAGCACAAGCTCGTCATGGATCTTGCCACACTTGTCGGCGCCCACTACGCACGTCGCTGGTTTTTGCCCACGCCCCTGCGTGCGGTGTTTGTCGTGGCCGGTTACATGACCTTTTTGCGCGCCGCCCTCCGTGAGCTCGCGCAGCCGCGCCTGACCGTTCCCGTGCTCGACGCTTCGGCCATCGGCATTTCGTTCGTCAAGCGTGATGTCGACACCGCGGGCCAGACGATGTTCCTGCTCAACGTGGGCGAGCTGCTCGAGGACTACACCCGCGCCATGAGTGAAAACGAGCTCATCAACTCGCTGCTCGATGTGCCCGACAAGGCGCAAAAGGTTGTCGGCGACACCGAGGTAAGCGTTGCCGCGACCGAGCTTGAGCCCGGCGATCTGGTCGCCGTGCGCACCGGCATGTCCATCTGCATCGACGGTGTTGTCGAGCAGGGGAGCGCTATGGTCAACCAGGCGACCCTGACCGGCGAGCCGCTGGCCGTCGAGCGCAGCGTGGGCGACGACGTGTTCGCCGGTACCGTCGTGGAAGACGGCGGCATCTTGGTGCGCGTGCGCGCCAATACGGCGCAAACCAAACTGCGCTCAATCGTCTCGCTCGTGCAGACGGCCGACTCGCTCAAGTCCGAGGGCCAGTCGCATATGGAGGACCTTGCCAACAAGATCGTCCCGTGGAACTTCCTGCTCGCGGGCCTAGTTGCGCTTACTACCCGCAGCCTCATCAAGACCTCGGCGGCACTGATGGTCGACTACTCGTGCGCACTCAAGCTCACGGGTTCCGTTGCCGTCATGACCGCTATGAGCGATGCTGCCAAGATGGGCGTCATGGTCAAGGGCGCGAAGTACTTTGAGTCGTTTGCCAAGGCCGACACCATTGTCTTTGACAAGACCGGCACGCTCACCGAGGCGCAGCCGCGTCTTGCCTGCGTACTCACCACCGATGGCTGGAGCGAGGATGAGGTCCTGCGCCTTTCCGCTTGCCTGGAGGAGCATTTCCCGCATCCGGTGGCGCGCGCCGTGGTCAATGCGGCATGCGAGCGCGAGCTCGAGCACCGCGAGCGCCATGCCGCTGTCGAGTACATCGTGGCGCACGGCATCGCTTCGTCCATTGAAGGACGTCGCGCCATCATCGGTTCCGCGCACTTTGTATTTGAGGACGAGGGCGCACAGCTCGAATCCGACATCAAGGAGCGCATTGAGTCCCAGATGCAGGGCCTGTCGCCGCTGTATCTGGCGGTCGATGGAAAGGTCGTCGGCGTGCTCGGCATCGAAGATCCGCTCAAGCCTGGGGTCCGTGAGGCCATCGCCGACCTGCATGCGCTGGGCGTCAAGCATGTCGTTATGCTCACGGGCGATTCCGAGCGCACGGCCGAGCGCATTGCGCGCGAGGCGGGTGTCGACGAGTTTAAGGCCGAACTGCTGCCCGAGGACAAGTACGCCTATGTGGAACGCATTAAGAGCGAGGGGCGCCATGTTGCCATGGTGGGCGACGGCGTCAACGATTCGCCGGCGCTCGGTTTGGCCGACGTGGGGCTGGCAATGGGTGGCGGAAGCGACATCGCCAAGGAGGTCGCCGATATCATCCTGACCGATACGGATCTGGCCGCGATCGTGCGTCTGCGCCGCATGAGCCAGGGCCTCATTGATCGTCTGACGAGTTCCTACTCTAAGGTGATGCTCACCAACTCAGCGCTCCTGGCGCTGGGCATTACCGGCGCGATTACCCCGCAGGCGTCGTCGCTGCTGCACAATGGCTCGACGATTGCCTACAGCCTGAGCAACGCGAAGGCTTACCTGCGTTAGCAGACGTGTTCGCCCACGTTATCTGGCCTGCGCCCAGACGGCATCGGTGTCGTCCGGGCGCAGGCCTTTTGCGTTTGACCATGTGCTAGCTTCTCTATATAGTGGTGCTAGTGGTGCTAGCAATTGAAGGGAGCGGGATCAACGTGGGTGCTGTTGGCGGCATGGCGCAGGTGAACGTTCGCGTGGATCGCCAGGTCAAGGACCATGCGGAGGAAGCGTTGCAGCTTTCGGGCGCCTCGCTGCCCGAGCTCATCAAAAAGGTGGTGGCCAAGGTCGCGCAGGGTGGCGGGCAGTGCGAGGAAGTGCTTGCGGCCGTCGACGACCGGCAACAGACCGTCGCGCCCGATACTCCGTTCGCCGCATCATGGGCGGCGGCGGATCAGCTTTACGCGGACCTGGGCATCGCTACGTCGCCCGTATCCGACGATCGCGGTTGGGACGCAATCTATACCGAAACCATGGACGAGCACTATCGCCAAAAGGGGATGATCCTGTGAGCGGGGCGCCTCTCAAGATCATGGTAGACGCCAACGTATGGGTTGATTCATTTTGCGTCGACCATGCCGAGTCGCTTGCCGCGCGTGCGTTTATTGGGCAGGCGACGGAGACGGGGGCGTTGCTGTTCTTCCCGGTGCATATCGCTAAGGACGTACTGTACGTTGTCCAACACGAGCTGAAGCGTAGCGTTCTTGCCAGTGGGGGAGCGCTCGACGAGGCATCTGCCCGTGCAATTGGCGATGCGGCGTTGGCGTTTGTTCGGAATGTGACCGAAAACGCCACGGCCGTGGGTGCAGATGCGTCGGACCTTTGGCTGGCCGACAAATACTTAGCGCTCCATCGCGATTACGAGGACAACTTGGTACTCGCCGCATGCAAACGCGCCCAGGTTGATTACTTGGTGACCAACGATCGAAAACTGCTCGAACATGCCGATCTTGCAGCAAAGACACCTCGTCAAATGATGCCGATTCTTGTTTTGGCCAAACGCGGCGGCACGGCTATCGGTTGACGCGAGCTGTTCGCGGGCCCCTTGGACGACGATGCGCCAAGGGGCCCGCGTCTGCTATTTACAAAAGCTCGGCCTTGATGGTGGGACTTTCTGCGAGCTGCTCGGCTGCCTTTTCGTTGGAGCTGTCGAGTGCTGCCAGACTGCGGTAGACCCACTCGTTGACCTGGGTGTTCTTGACGCCTGCGGTCTGCATAAGGGCGCCTACCTCGCGGATTGCTGCGAACAGATCGGCCTTGGGACCCGCGAGCTCGACCTCGATACCGTGGTAGGCGGCCACGCCGCGGTTCTCACTCACGTGGTCGATAAAGCCCTCGACGGTCTCAAGCTGCTGGGCGAGAACTGCATCATCGTCAACGTCCAGCGCGACGAGTGCGTTCGATACCGTGAGGGCGGGATGTCCGCAGGGGACAAAGCCCTCGATGACATCCATAGCTTCGGTAATGGTTGAGCCCAGGCCTGCGAGGGCATTGACGAGTTGCTGCTTGGTATCCATAACGGTCCTTTCGACGGGTCAATTTTGCTTGGCGAAAATATACGTGACGCGTTCGGTGGCAAAAGTGCGAAGTGTGGTGCACATTAGGGTCTTCACAGCTCGTGCATAGAACAGCTGTCCGCTTTCAGAACGTGGTAAGATAACACTCCACAAGCGGGGCTCGCCCCGTATGTTCCTTGAAAAGTCGACGGTTATCGGGTGTTTGCAGGCCCGATACCATCCAGACTTTCCCGACATTCGGGGGCGACTGGTTTCGACACGATAGCTCTGAGAGAGGAAGCAAGCCGAGGTCTCCTCGCCTCGTTAAACAGGGGTACCGTCAAATTGAATTGACAACAACTCTTCTTTTGAGCCTATGGCTCTCGCTGCTTAATTTATAGCGGCGCGTCAACCCGGTGATTTCCCCGACACCGGCGCGACGTCATTTTAGGGGAATGCTCCTGCGCACGTAATCGGTATGGCGCAGGCTAAGACCGAACCGGTTAGGACGCCGCGAGCGTGTCGCTGCGCGCAAAGCGTCCGAGACTAAACCAGCGACTGAGCTTGGAGATGCCAATTAGGGGGCTTTCGTGGACCGGAGTTCGATTCTCCGCGCCTCCACCAATAGTTACAGGCAGGTAGATATTCGTATCTACCTGCCTTTTCATTTCTAGCCCGTACCGCGGAGAATCGAACTCTGTGCAGGGCGCGAGCGTAAAGAAAACGCGTAAGCGTTTTAGCCCGCGGGCGAGGACGCCGGCAGGCGGCCGAAGTCGGTGCGTGTTCGCGAAGCAAACACGCGGATTCTCCGCGCAAAGCCCCAACCCAAAACAGATGTGCTGCCGATGGTATTTCAGCTAGCCATGCCCCGCACCAACGGATTCCCCCACCCGCGGAGAATCGAACTCTACGCAGGGCGCGGGCGTAAAGAAAACGCCTCAGTGACGCAGAGTGGGACGCGCTTTCCCAATGGCAGCCCAGGCGGAAAGCCCATCCCGGAATCCGCGCTCAGACTGGGACGTAGTTTCCGGATGACACATCAAGCGGAAACCGCATCCCGGAATCCGCGCTCAGAACGGGACACGCTTTCCTAACGGCGGTCCAAGCGGAAAGTCCATCCCGGAATCCCGCCTCAAACTGGGACGCACTTTCCGCTTCACCTGCCGCCTCGAAAAACCTGCGCGCCCTCCATCCCAAAACTGGGTAGAAGAAGGCCAAAACGCAATCGCAGGAGGTCAATATGACTGCAGAAGATAAGGCAAAGAACGCCGGCAAGGTCGCGCTCGTCTTGGAGGGTGGCAGTTTTCGTGGGCAGTTTACCGCCGGCGTGCTCGACGTTCTCATGGAGGCCGGTGTCGAAATTCCGGCGGTGTACGGCGTTTCGGCCGGTGCGCTCAACGGCGTCAACTACAAGTCGCACCAGATCGGTCGCGTCAATCGCATCAACCTGACCTTCTGCAATGACAACCGCTACATGGGTGCCGCATCCTTCGCATCCACGGGCTCCATCGTGGGTTACGACTTTATCTTCAACGATATCCAGGACCGCCTGGATCCCTTTGACAACGAGGCGTTCGACGCGAGCCCCATCGAGATGTACGCCGTCGCGACGGACATGCTCTTTGGAACTGCCGCATACCTGCCGGTCAAAAGCGCCGTGCTCGACCTCGATGCTGTGCGCGCCTCTACCTCGCTGCCGCTGGTGACGCCGCCGGTCGAGATCGACGGGCACAAATACGTCGACGGCGGCGTAGCCGATTCGGTCCCCATCGAGCACGTGCTGGAGGAGGCGGGCTTCGAGCGCGCGGTTGTCATTGTCACGCAGGACCGCTCGTACGAGAAAAAGCCCTACGAGTTTATGCCCGCCGCACGCGCCCGCTATGCCGACTACCCCTACCTGCTCGAGGCTATCGAGACGCGCCACGACCGCTACAACATTCAGCGCATGCACCTGTGGCAGTATGAGCGCGAGGGCCGTGCACTGGTCGTTGCTCCGCAAAAGCCGGTCGAGGTCGGCCATGTCGAGCACGATCCGGCAAAGCTTTTGGACCTGTATATCCAGGGCCGTCAGGAGGCAAAGCGCCTGCTCGCGGAAATCCAAGAGTTCGTTGAGCGCTAACGGCGGCGAACCCTCGAAAAATGACAACAGCTAAAGAGCTGGAAAAATCATGGCTCGTGGACGACATGTGCAGAAACTCTGGTCGGAGCCAAAATACCTGTTGACTCGTACGGCGAGCGGGGTAATATGGACGGGTTACTTGCAGAGCCCCGTGAATCTCTGTAACAACACGTACTGTACATGGAGGAGTCTAAGTGATTTCGAAATCGACTCACTACGCCAAGCAGGGCGAGGTCCAGCGCAACTGGGTTCTCGTCGACGCCGATGGTGCTGTCCTGGGCCGTCTTGCCACCCAGATCGCAATGATCCTGCGCGGTAAGAACAAGCCCCAGTTCACGCCCAACAGCGACTGCGGCGACTTCGTTGTCGTCATCAACGCCGATAAGGTCCAGCTTACCGGTAACAAGGCCGACACGAAGACCTATTATCGCCACAGCGGCTACAACGGCGGCCTCAAGGCTGAGAGCTTCCGCCAGGCTATGGAGAAGCACCCGGAGAAGGTCATCGAGCGCGCCGTTCGCGGTATGCTGCCCAAGACCACCCTCGGCCGTGCCCAGATGACCAAGCTTAAGGTCTACGCTGGTGCCGAGCATCCGCACGCTGCCCAGAACCCCACGAAGATTGAGCTGGAGGCTTAAAGATGGCTGAGAACACCGTTGTCTACCAGGGTACCGGCCGTCGTAAGAACGCCGTCGCCCGCGTCCGTCTCGTCCCCGGCACCGGCAAGGTGACCATCAACAAGCGTGACGCCGAGCAGTATTTCGGCCGTCATCAGCTCGTTGAGAACGCCCTTGCTCCCTTCAAGGTGACCGACACCGCCGGTCAGTTCGACGTTATCGCTCTGTGCGATGGCGGCGGCATCTCCGGTCAGTCCGGCGCTCTGCGCCTGGGTATCGCTCGCGCTCTTCTGAACGCTGGCGACTACCGTGCTGACCTCAAGAAGGCCGGTTTCCTTACGCGCGATGCTCGCGTGGTCGAGCGCAAGAAGTACGGCCTCAAGAAGGCCCGCCGCGCTCCCCAGTTCTCCAAGCGCTAAGGTTTTATCTCCTTTCGAGATACAATGTACAAGCGGGGCCTGCCGATTCCTCGGCGGGTCCCGCTTTTCTTTTTCGACTAGGGTGGGCGGTTGCATATCGCCTGCTAGGGAAGGAGCGATCCTATGCCCCAGAACATCTTCGGTACCGACGGCGTCCGTGGCGTCGCCAATGCCGACCTCTCGTGTGACCTCGCGTTTCGCCTGGGCCGCGCGGCGACCAAGTTCCTTGGTCCGGATATCTGTGTCGGCCGCGACACGCGTCTTTCGGGCACCATGCTCGAGAGCGCTCTGACCGCCGGCATCATGGCCGAGGGCGGCCGTCCGCACTGCTGCGGCGCCATCCCCACGCCTGCCGTGGCGCTGCTCACCGTCCAGAATGAGCTCGACGGCGGCATCGTCATCTCTGCTTCGCATAATCCGCCGGAGTTCAACGGCATCAAGTTCTTTAGCCGCAAGGGCATGAAGCTTCCCGATGCGGTCGAGGAAGAGATCAGCGCCTGGGTCATGTCCGAGGAAGCCATGGCTGCCGACACGCTGCCGACCGGTGCCGGCGTGGGCCACATCATCAAGATGAAGGACGCTCGCAAGGCATACGTCGACCACGCCATCGATACGCTTGATGGCCTGAGGCTCGATGGCCTGGTCGTTGCCGTCGACTGCGGTCACGGTGCTTCCTGCCAGACTACGCCCGCCGCGCTGCAGCGCCTGGGTGCCACGGTCCATGCCATCAACACCGATTACTGCGGCACCGACATCAACGTCGAGTGCGGCTCTACTCACCTTGAGCCCCTGCGCGAGCTCGTGCTGCGCACCCACGCCGATATCGGCCTGGCCCACGACGGCGACGCCGATCGCGTGCTGTTCGTGGACAGCGAGGGCAACGAGATCGATGGTGACTACATCTTGGCCATCTGCGGCTCCGATCTGGCCGCTCGCGGCAAGCTTGCCAACTCCGAGATCGTCTCGACCGTCATGTGCAACCTGGGCTTCTCCATTGCCATGAAGGAGCAGGGCTTTGAGATGGTCCAGACTGCCGTGGGCGACCGCTATGTTCTTGAGCGTATGCTCGCGGACGGCGCCGTCATCGGCGGCGAGCAGTCTGGCCACATCATCTTCCTGGAGCACAACACCACCGGTGACGGTCTGGTGACGGCTCTGCAGCTGCTGGCCGTGCTTAAACGCACCGGTCGCACCCTCACCGATCTTGCCGGCATCATGAAGAAGTACCCGCAGGTACTCGTCAACGTGCATTCCGACAACAAGGCTGGTCTGGATGATTGCCAGCCCATCTGGGATGCCGTCGCTGCTGCCGAGAAGGAGCTTGACGGCCGCGGTCGCATTCTGGTACGTCCGAGCGGTACCGAGCCGCTGGTCCGCGTTATGGCCGAGGCCGAGACGCACGAGCTGACCCAGCGCGTTGTCGACGACATCGTCGAGGTTGTCAAGCGCGAACTTCCCTAATGGTCAAAAACGAGTGCCAAGTGGTAAACTGTTAAGGCTATTTTGGTCGATTGGTATGTCCGAGGGGGAGCATGTTCACTAAAGTCCTAAGGTCTTTTGGTATGCGTGGTCGAGTCCTTACGCTGGATGCTCCCATCTCGGGCGACGTCATTCCGCTTTCCGAGGTAAACGACCAGACATTTGCCACCGGCCTTTTGGGCCAGGGCGTGGCGATTCAGCCTACCGGCACGCGTGTGATTGCACCGGCTGATGCCAAGGTCGAGGCCATTTTTCCCACGGGGCACGCCGTTGCGCTTAACACGGTCGATGGCTTGGACGTGCTCATCCACGTTGGTTTGGACACTGTTCAGCTTGAGGGCAAGCACTTTACCGTACATGCGCAAGTGGGTGACATCGTCCACAAGGGCGATGTGCTCATTGAGTTCGATCGCGAGGCAATTGCTGCCGAGGGCTACGATGTGACGGTTCCCATCTTGGTGTGCAACTCTGTTGAGTTCTCGAGCATCAAGGGCTCCGTTGGCGTGCATGTCGAAGAGATGGACCAGCTCATCGTTGCTCGCGAGCGCTAGCAAGTGCACGTGGCCATTAGCCTACAATTCAAACACGTTTACGGAGGGCGCCCTTGAAAGAGGACGCCCTCCGTGGCAAGATGGAATTTGTCCGAAGCTAAAAGGCTTCGGGTCACCGTGGACGGGCAGGGGCCTCGACGCGGCTAGACACGAGACACATACATTACGCGACCTCGCCCTGGTGGCCGCACACGTTGGTTGCGGCCGACGCGGGCCGCGGGCAAGTGCTTGTAAGGGGAGCCTTGCCTCTCTTGTACGAGAAAGGACGCGTAATGAAGATCATTAAAGCTAAAGACTACGAGGATATGAGCCGCAAGGCCGCCAATATCATCTCGGCGCAGGTTATCCTCAAGCCCGACTGTGTGCTGGGCCTTGCCACCGGCTCCACCCCGATCGGTGCCTACAAGCAGCTCGCTGCTTGGTACGAGAAGGGCGACGTCGACTTTGCCGAGGTCAGCACCTACAACCTGGACGAGTATCGCGGCCTTTCGCACGACGATCCCCAGAGCTATCACTACTTCATGCGTGAGAACTTCTTCGATCACATTAACATCGACCTGAACAACACGCATGTGCCCGACGGTTCCAACCCCGACGCCGCTGCTGCCTGCTCTGAGTACGACAAGATCGTCGCCGCCGCCGGTTACCCGGATCTGCAGCTGCTCGGCATTGGCAACAACGGTCATATCGGCTTCAATGAGCCCGATGACCACTTCTCCAAGGGCACGCACTGCGTCGACCTCACCGAGAGCACCATTCAGGCCAACAGCCGCCTGTTCGACAGCATCGACGACGTTCCCCGTCAGGCCTACACCATGGGTACCCAGACCATCATGTATGCCCGCATGATCCTGGTTGTCGCCAACGGCGAGGCCAAGGCTCAGGCCGTGCATGACATGTGCTATGGTCCGGTTACGCCCGCGTGCCCGGCTTCGATCCTGCAGCTGCACACCAACTGCGTTGTCGTTGCCGACGAGGCCGCCCTTTCGCTCTGCGAGTAGCGCGAATCCTGCACCTCGACATAGCCTTGCCTAAGGCCTCCGCTTTGCGGGGGCCTTTTTGCTATCCCTTTCCGCCCGCTTGACCAAAATCTTGCCGCAAGCTTGACGAATGCCGGATGTCCAACAGTTTGATTCATTCCATACCAGATTCTATGCAAAAATGCCACTAAAAGGTCGTAGACGGTAGCGGGTGCTAGGCGAGTTGAATGACATGGCTGAACCTTGTTCATTTGCGTTACACTGCCGCTTGGATGGGACAAGCTGACAAGCCATTTACCTGCTTAAAGACCGATTAGTCGGGGGATTAATAACAATCGGCCCTCGCTGTACAAAAACTTGCCGCTTGCGTACCAAAAGACAACCTAAAACGCGAGGTCGCTCTATTCATAGCGCGGCTTGTATGGTCTTGCGGTTACAGTGTCCATACGGTCGAGTTGAGGAGCGGGCATGGTAAACGATTTGGGCAGTATAGACGACCTCGAGCTGATGCCGCTGGGCGGAGGCTATATGGTGCGACGCGAACGCTTGATGAATGAGCTTATCGCCAAGGGCCGAAAGGCCGGCATCGTGGTTCTTTATGCGCCCGACGGGTTTGGGAAGACCTCGGTGCTGCTGCAGTACACCCATGAGGTTAAATGCGACCCGACGCGAGGCCCCGTGCGGATTATCGAGGCGGATCGCGCCATTGGGCGCGAGGTGTTTATGCAGCTCGAGGTGGTTACCGAAGAACTCAAAGACAAACCGCACTCCCTTATCGCGATTGATAATGTGCCAAACCTCGATCAGCACGATACCGAAGACCTCATCGACAGGATTCGCGGCCTGCGCGCCATGGGGGTAGGGGTCTTTATCTCCTGCCGTCCTTCAAATCGTCAGCTGATTCATGGGCTGGGCGATTCGGTTAAGATCAATGCGCAGATGCTCAAGGTGCATGCCTATGAGTATTCGGCGTGGGCATCGGCGTTTTCGATCAGCACATCGCTCGACTTTTATCAGCTTACGCAGGGCGTGCCCGAGCTCGTCTCGGCATTGCAGACGGGTCTGTATGGCCAAGGTGACGTAGCCGGTCTGCTCGAAAACGAGATTGTCAACGTCTATGGCGCGGCACTTGTCGATCTGGCTTCGCTCGACAATAATGCGCTGTTTTGCGTGGCATGTCTCATGATTTTGATGGGCGAGGGCAATATCGCAGAACTCGAGGCTTGCGGGGTGAGGCTGTCGATGGTCGACCAGTCCTACTTTGTACGCGACTACCCGATCTTTGGCTTGGACCCCGCCGAGCGGAGTTTTACGTGTCTGGGCACGGAGGATAACGGACGCTTGCGTTTGCGTAAGTTGGTGGCCGAGGTTCGCCCCGAACTTGTTCCGAGGGCGGCCCGGATTTTGCTTAAGGCGGGCCGATGCGATGCGGCGATGGGCCTGGCGGACGCCTTTTTGGACCGTGAAGCGGTCCTTGAACTTGCTGGGCAGTATGGGGTCGATCTGGCTCTGACGGGGCACGGGGCCGATATCTGCCGAGCAGCGCTGGGCACGATCGATGCCGACGATCCGGCTCCAGAGCCAACGCCTGCCGAGGCGCTCGGCGTGTATCTGGCAGCGGTCAGCGTGTCCAATACAAAGCTCGCTCGCTATATGGCATCGGTCATCGAGCGCGGGGGCGAACGGGCGGCCTGCGAAATAGACCCTGTTTCATGGAGGGTGGCCCAGACACTGACGGCTGTTTGCTATGGGGACAACGGGCTTGGGCTTCCTACGAACCTGGCCGTGCCAGAAATCGAGACATCCCATACCGCACTCGATATGTTGTCTGCGCATATCGAGGTCAAGCGCTGCCTGACCGAGCGGGGAGATGACGGCGGCGTTCTACAGCAGCTCAAAACGAGCAAGGCCTACGACTGCGAGCTCGACATCGCGGGGATTGTTATACGGGCCGATAGCATGCTAGTGGAGCTCTTTGACGGGTCGTTTGCGGGAACCGACGAGCGCGACGACGAGATGACGGTGGTGCGGGAGGCGCTCGACGTACGTGGGCTTAAGGCGATGGCTATCTGGGTGCGCATGGTGTTGGCGGCACGGCGGCTCCTTTCCGGCCTGCCGGTAACCGACGACGCGGCGTTCAACGAGCTCGATCGTTTTGCCGTGCGCATGCGCGACAACCAGATTCAGCTGTTTGGCCTGTTGCTAGAAGGCTGGCAGTCGCTGGCAGAGGGACGGCCGGTTAATGCAAAGTTCCGTGCGGTCCAAGTGCTCAAACTTGCCGAGGAGTCGATTGCGTACATGCGCGATAACGCATTGCTGCTGGAGCGCGCGGCGTATCTGCGTAACACCTCGATGGTTTCGGTGCGCGAGGAAGCGGAGTTGCTCGATATAAGCCAGACGCAGGTTGGTGGCGCAGAAGCCTGGATGGTGGCGCTGCATTTGGCCTGTGCGGGCCGAGACAGCGACCTTGCGGCCTGGATGTCCATGAATCGCGCGGGGATTCTAGAGCCATCGTATCGGCTCTTTGCGCGCCTTGCCATGCATTGTCTGGGCGAGCCGGCGACCAGGATTCGCAAGAAGCTTCCCGTGCGCGAGCTGTCGCGGTACTCGTTGCGCGACGATTTGGAAGGGGAGGGCGAGCGCCTGTTCCAGGCCGGTGAGGTTGAAGCCGTTGATACCATCGACCATATCGAGATTCGCATGTTTGGGGCGTTTCGCGCCGAGCGCGACGGGTTTCCCATCACGGACAAAATGTGGCGCCGCAAGAAGGCGGCGACACTTGCCGAGCGGCTTGCGCTGGGCATGGATGCGCTCGTCGATCGTGAGACGCTGGCCATGGAGCTGTGGCCACATGCCGAGTTCAATAGCGCCCGCAACAACCTGTACTCGACGATATCGCGCTTGCGGTCGGCTTTGGGACCGACGCCGGATGGCAAGTCGTGTGTGCTCATCCAAAATGAATGCATTGGGCTCAACGGCGACTACGTCAAGACCGATGTACGGCTGTTTGACCAGATAAGCCGCGAGGTTTTGGGAAATCGCACGGGTGCGCGCGGGCCCCATTTAGTTGAGCTGTGCCTTAAGATTGAGCAGCTTTATGCCGGACCGCTGTATGTTCCCAATGGCTGTAATCCCACCTACTTTTTGCGTATGCGACGCATTATGCAGTCAAAGTACATCGATTGCATGATTAAGGGAGCAAATGCCGCTCTAGAAGAAAACGATCTGCAGTCGGCGATTTGGCTGGCGGAGTCGGGTCTTCGACAGGAAACGGCGCGTGAGGATATGGTGCGCTGCGCCATGCGCGTCTACAGTGCGGCGGGGCGGAGGCGCGATATCGTCGAGCTGTACAGCGGGCATATGCACCATCTGAGGGAGCAGGTCAATGGCGTGCCCGAGCCCGAGACGCGGCGTCTATACGAGCGCTTGGTGGAGGGGCGGCTCAATCGCGTGCTGGTCGAGCGATAAAAACGGGCGCCCGAAGTACTTGGGCGCCCGTAAGCTTGCTATGTGTTTACTCGTCGGATCATTGGCTCTTAGACGAGCTTGATCTTCTCGATGTCCTTGCGCGAGGACTCGCGATACAGCGAGAACTTGCGGCCGATGACCTGGACGACCTCGGCGTGGCAGCGCTCAGCGAGCTCTTCGGCGGCCTCGCGGGCGGAAAGGCTGGAGCCATCGAGCACGGAGCACTTAACGAGCTCGTGCTTCTCCAGGTAGGCGACCGTCTGCTCGACGGTGCCCTCGTTGACGTCGGACTTGCCGATGATGATGGCGGGGTTGAGATGATGGGCCATGCTGCGAAGCTGCTTGACCTGGGCTCCTGTCAGTGCCATGGGTTCTCGCTTTCTATGTATGGGGCGCCCCGCGACGGGGCCTTAATCTACGTGAGCTGTCCCACGATAGCGCAGGAACGGCGCGGTGTGGAGCGCGTTTGCCCAGTTCAAAAAGAATGCGGATGCCGAGCGAGTGGGCGGTGCGGGCTGCGAACAGGCTATGAGCTGGGCGCGGAGACCGGCTCCCATGCAATAAATGCCCAACGAACCTTGCGGACATGATCGAGCATATAGCGCCCCTGCGGCACGCCCTTGGAGCCCGGCTCGCCGGCATGGGGGTTCTCGATCATGTGTTGGGCGATGTAGTCGCGCAGACGGTCGACCTTATCCTCGTTGCCATGCTCAAGCATGCGGGAAAAGTCCGCCACGCCTGCCTCAAGGCTATCGAAGGTATCGCGACGAGGCGATTCAAAGTACGTAACCTGCGGCAGGGCGCCCATTTGAATGAGGATGTTGAAGGCGTACACAAAGCCATTACTGCAGGTAACCGAGGCACCGATAGCGTTCATCAAGTGCAGATCATAGCGCGGGCTGGAGTTGGCAACCATCGTGACAGCACAACGCCGACGAGCCGTACGGTCAAGCTTGGCAAGCGCACCTTTTAGATTGGTCGTCGTAACCGACCGACTGGCAAAGGCAACATCCACCGCTTTCGCGACCGGTCCAACCAAATCCCAATCATCATCCCAAGCGAGCTCAAGCGGCGTAATGCGATCCTCGAGCCCATAGTACTCAATGCCGGCATCAAGCGTGCCCAGCATAGCAGGGGAAAAATCAGCGGCAATCACGGGATGCCCGTCTTGCGCAAGCGGAATAGCAATCGACCCAGCTCCACATCCCATATCCAGCACCGACTCGCCGGGCTCAAGCGTCAACAGCTTTATAAAATCCCGGGCATACGGAGCAGTCTCAAGCGGCCGAAAATGCCGGGCCCGCTTATCCCATTCAAAAGAATCATCAGCTCGCCGCCGAGCAGCCTGCATCTGCATCCACTCCTGGTTCCAATCTGTGGAAAGCAGCTCAGAACGATTCTCCCCATCAACCACGGGCCAACCTCCTAGCAACAAAAAAGCGACTCCTCCCAAAAGAAGAGCCGCAACCAGCATATATCAGAAAGAGCCGTTCCAACGCCAAACCGCCCTCACAACCAAGGCGGGCAGGAGCGAAGCGACTGCCATACGGGATAGAACCCAACTGAGGTCCCGTTGTGCGGGAGCCCCGGGGCGGGCAAATATATAAGGTCGATCGCGAGTTCCGCACGAGCCGGAGAGCACTTAATGTGCTCTCCGTGCGAGTCAGGACTGTCCGAGCAGGCGACCTTATATATTTGCCCTCCCCGGGGCTCCTCGCCCGAACCCCTCAGCTAGTTCTTGAGCGAGTTCAGCGGTGCCGGGAATCGACCACCACGGTGGGCAAGCACGGTGCCGGCGTTGGGGTTCACCGGCATGATGGGCGCACGGCCGAACAGGCCACCGTACTCGACGCAGTCGCCCACGCCCTTGCCGATAGCAGGAATCACGCGGACGGCCGTGGTCTTGTTGTTGATGACGCCGATGGCCATCTCGTCGGCGATAATGCCGGCGATGGTCTCGACCGGGGTGTCACCGGGGATGGCGATCATGTCCAGGCCAACGGAGCACACGCAGGTCATGGCCTCGAGCTTCTCGAGCGAAAGCGCACCGGCCTCGACGGCGGCGATCATGCCGGCATCCTCGGACACGGGGATAAAGGCGCCGGAGAGACCGCCCACGCTGGAGCTGGCCATGACGCCGCCCTTCTTGACGGCATCGTTGAGCATGGCAAGCGCGCAGGTCGTGCCGGGGCCACCGCAGGTGCCCACGCCGATGATCTCGAGGATGCGCGCGACGGAGTCGCCGATGGCAGGCGTGGGAGCCAGCGACAGGTCGACAATGCCCTTCTCGACACCCAGACGATGGGCGGCCTCGCGGCTCATGAGCTCGCCGGCGCGGGTGATCTTAAAGGCGGTCTGCTTGATCTTTTCGGCGACTTCCATCATCGATGCGGAATCGGGCAGCGTCTCCAGGGCTGCGGCCATAACGCCGGGGCCCGAGACGCCTACGTTGATGACGGCGTCGGCCTCGCCACCGCCGTGGACGGCGCCCGCCATAAACGGGGAGTCCTCGACCATGTTGGCAAAGCAGACAAACTTGGAGGCGCCGACGGAATCCTGGTCGGCCGTGAGTTTAGCGGCATCGATGATGGTCTGGGCGGCCATGAGCACGGCGTTCATGTTGATACCGGCGCGCAGGCTGGCGACGTTGACGCTGGAGCAGACGCGGCTCGTGGTAGCGAGCGCCTGGGGGATGGACTGGATGACGCGGCGGTCGGCGTCGCCGATGCCCTTCTGGACGAGTGCGGAGAAGCCGCCCAGGTAATCGATGCCGAGCGTCTCGGCCGCGCGGTCGAGGGCATGCGCGATGGGGGTGAGGTCCTCATCCTTGCAGCATGCGGCGATCTGCGCCACCGGGGTGACGGAAACGCGCTTGTTGACGATGGGGATACCGTACTCGCGCTCGAGGTTCTCGGCGGTCTCGACCAGATGCTCAGCCGTGTGCGTCACGTGGTCGTAGATCTTCGTGCACATGCGGTCGAGGTTCTCGTCGCCGCAACCCATGAGCGAAACACCCATGGTGATGGTCCTGATGTCGAGGTTCTGCTCCTCAACCATGCCGCGGGTTTCCGCGATTTCTGCGGGCGTGATCGCCATCCTTGCGCTCCTATCTGCCAAAACGAGCATAGTCCCATCTATTCTAACGTGCCGCACGTGCTAAGTGGCGCGTGCGGCACGTTTTGGTGCTCGGTTGTTTCCGTTGTGTTACTGCCCAAAGACCTCTTCGGCGATACGAGCGCTTTCGGCGGCGTCCTTGGCGTAGTAGTCCGCGCCGATCTGCTTGGCGTATTCGGGGGTGAGTACGGCACCGCCTACGATGATCTTGACGCCCGGCACCTCGGCATGGAGCAGTTTGATGGTCTCCTCCATGGCGACGACCGTGGTGGTCATAAGCGCCGAGAGGCCGACGAGCTTGATATCGCGCTCCTGTACGGTCTTGAGCACCTCCTGCGGATCGACGTCGCGACCCAGGTCAAAGACGGTGTAGCCGTAGTTGTCGAGCAGCATTTTGACGATGTTCTTGCCAATATCGTGGATATCGCCTTTAACGGTGGCCACGCAGATCTTGCCCTTGTCGGCGATCTCGCCGGCGGGCATCAGGCGCTTGATGGTGTCGAAGCCCACGCGTGCGGCTTCGGCCGAGGCCATAAGCTGCGGCAAGAAGAACTTGCCCTGGTCAAAGAGGACGCCAACCTCGTCGAGGGCGGGGATAAAGTGGTTGTTGATAAGATCCATAGCGTCGTGGTCGGCCAGCAGGCGCTCAGTCTCGGTCGCGATCTCGCCTTTGCGGCCCGAGACGACCATGCGACGAATCGGGTCGTCGTTGCCGTCGGTGCCGGCGGTGCCAGCAGCGGGCACGGTGTCGGTCGATGCGGCCTGAGCTGCTGCCGGGTTTGCGGCGATCTTATACGGATCGGTCCAACCGGCGTAGCGCTCGATGTATCCGGTCGAGCCCTCGTCCTCAACGCTCAAGACGCGATAGCTGTAGACGGTATCCATAAAGCGCTTGGAGCCCGGGTTCATGATGGGGGCGTCCAGGCCCGCGCCAAAGGCGGCGGCCAAAAAGACCGAGCCCAGCAGCGGGCGGGCAGGCAGGCCAAAGCTGATGTTCGACACGCCGAGCGCGCATTTGACGCCCAGGCGCTCCTTGCACAGGGACATGGCGCGCAGGATCTGCTCGGCCTGGCGTTGATTGGTCGAGGCGGTCATGACCAGGCAGTCGATGAGGATGCGGTCCGGTCCGATGCCGTAGCGGGCGGCCTCGGCCACGATGCGCTCGGCGATGGCGAAGCGAGCCTCGGCGGTATCGGGGATGCCGCCTTCGTCGAGCGTAAGGCCGACAACGTTGGTGCCGTAGTGGGCGACCAGCGGAAAGATCTCATCCATGATCTGCTGCTTGCCATTGACCGAGTTGATGATGGGCTTGCCGGCGTAGCGGCGCACGGCGGCCTCGACGGCTGCGGGATCGGTGGAGTCGATCTGCAGCGGCAGGAGCGTGGAGCCCTGGAGCTGTTCGGTCGCCTGTTGGATAATCTTGACCTCGTCGATCTCGGGCAGGCCCACGTTAACGTCCAGGATGTCGGCGCCCTGTTCCTGCTGGCTGATGCCCTGGCTCACGACGTAGTCCAGGTCGCCGTCGCGCAGGGCCTGCTGCAGGCGCTTTTTGCCGGTGGGGTTGATGCGCTCGCCGATGACGGCGATTTTGTGGCCATCGCAGGGGAGGTCCACCACGGTCTGGGCGCTTGTGACCGACATGCTGGGCTTGCGGTGGCGCGGACTGGGCGTGTGGTTATCGATGAGCGTGCGCAGCGCTGCCATGTGCGCCGGCGTGGTGCCGCAGCAGCCGCCCACGACGCTCACGCCGTCGGCGATCATGCCGGCGACGGCCTTGGCGTATTCGGGGGCTTGGATATCAAAGACGGTGTTGCCGTCGTCGTCCACGCGGGGCAGTCCAGCGTTGGCCTGCACCATGATGGGCTTGTCCGTAACGGTGAGCATGCGAGCGGCGAGCCCTCGGAGCTCGGCCGGTCCCTGGCTGCAGTTGATGCCCAAAACGTCGGCGCCGATGGCATCGAGCGTGATGGCGGCAACCTCGGGACTCGTGCCCAGGAAGGTGCGACCGTCTTCCTCAAAAGTCATGGTGGCAAAGACGGGCAGGTTGGAGTTCTCGCGGCAGGCGAGGACCGCCGCCTTGATCTCGGCCAGGTCGGTCATGGTCTCGATAATAAAGAGGTCCACACCCGCGGCGACGCCGGCGCGCACTTCCTCGGCAAAGAGGTCGTAGGCCTCGTCGAAGCTCAGGGTACCCAGGGGGCGCAGCAGCGCGCCGATGGGGCCGATGTCGCCGGCGACGTAGTGGGCACCGGCCGCGCGAGCGCAAGAGACTGCGGCGGCAAAGACATCTGCCACGGTGGCGGCGCCATCGAGCTTGTGCGCGTTGGCGCCAAAGGTGTTGGCGGTGATCACGTCGCACCCGGCCTCGACGTACTGACGTTGGATGTCGGTGATGACCTGGGGCTCCTCAAAGTTGAGCAGCTCGGGCAGGGCTCCGGCCTTCATGCCGGCCGCCTGCAGCATGGTGCCCATGCCGCCGTCGAACAGCAGGTGTCCCGTGCCCTCGATGGCGGCGCGCAGACGATCGTTCTTAATGCGAAGGTCGTCGATTGTGCGCGTCTTGTATGCAGCGCCTTTGCGGCGTGCGGCATCAACGGGTGCCGCCAATGCAGTGCCGTCAGAATCATGAGTGATAAGCGGAGTAAACATCGAGGGCTCCTAATGGCTGGAATAGCAGGTGGTGTGGGCGGCGCGGAAGCGGCAGTGCTCGCGCATGCGGCAGATATTGCAGGTGGGGCGGCTTTGGGCGTCGTGGACCTCGCCGTCAAACAGACCGATCACCGCGGTCACGCTTTTGGTGGGCATGAGCAGGCTGGTGGGCGTGACGGTCAGGCCGATGAGCCGCGTGGCGTTGAGCGCGTTGACGATCGAGCGCTGGGCCGAGAGCGGGCAGTCGCCGTAGCCGGGACTAAAGCGCCAGTTGCCGGCGAGCCCATGAACGGCGGCGTCCGTCTTGACCTGCTGGTCCATTTGCTCAACGGCGGCTTCCACGTAAGCGGAGCACGCGGCGTCGAGCACGGCGCCCTCCAGGGGATGTTGGGCTCCCGTGGTGCGCAGGCGACGCTCGGCGTCCATGCCGAGGGTGCATGCCATGAGTGCGGCAAAGCGGGCGTCCTTAAGATGTCGATAGATATCGCGACCGCGCAGCTCAACGTTGGTGCCGACCAAGCGAATGCAAGGCTCACTTTGTTCGTCCACGCCCGTGGCATCGACGGCAAACACGCGGCGCACGCCACGGGGCTCAATGTCCAGTTCCAGACGTTCAACGACAAGCTCAATACGTCGTGACAGTTCGGGCTCAATCTGCTGACCGCCGTAACCAAGATACCGCAGCATCTCGGCACGGTCGACACGGGGATGGTGCGCAGCATCGACACGGTAAAGCGCCGGCGACGCAAGGTCGGCCGGCACTTCGACAGCGGTTGTATCGATGTGCGGTTTTTCCATTACCCCAGGCGCTCCATAATGGTCGCGGCGATCGCAGGACGGTTCATAGTGTACAGGTGCAGGCCGTCGGCACCGTGATCCTTGAGGTCGCAAAGCTGGCGGGCGGCATAATCTACACCGGCTGCCTGCAGGCTCTCGGGGTCGTTCTCGTACTTGGCGAGAATCTTGATGACGGGGGAGGGCAGCGACGCGCCGCACATAAAGACCATGCGGCTGATCTGCGACTTGCCCATAAACGGCATGATGCCTGCGGTAATGGGCACGGTGATGCCGGCCTTGTCGGCAAGCTCGCGGAAGCGGTAGAAGCACTCATTATCAAAGAAGAGCTGCGTCACAAAGAAGCTTGCGCCGGCGTCCTGCTTTTGCTTGAGGTATTCGACCGAGAGGTTGAGATCCTCACAGGCAATGTGGCCCTCGGGGTAGGCCGCGGCGCCCACACAAAAGCCGGCGTCGATGAGCTCGGGGATGAGGTCGCGGGCGTAGGCGTAGTCGGAGGCGGGCTTGTCGTCCTCGGTCGCGCCGGCAGGGAGATCGCCGCGCAGGGCCAGGATGTTTTCCACGCCGGCGGAGCGGTATTCATCGATCTTGGCGGCGATATCGGCATGTGTGCGGCCGACGCAGGTGAGGTGCGCCACCGAGGGCGTGCCGAATTCGCTCGAAATCATATGCGCGATGGGGGCGGTGGTGGCACCGTTGCCCGAGCCGCCGGCCGAGCAGGTGACCGAGACAAAGCTCGGCGAAAGCTTGCACAGATTGCCCGCCACTTCGCGAGCCGTATCGAGGGTAAGCTCACCCTTGGGCGGGAACATCTCAAACGAAACGGGTGCAGTGCCCTGGGATGCTGCCTGCTTAAAAACCTCGTCGACGCGCATATCGTGCTCCTTTAGATACGTAATAGTGTGATGTGTTGTAAGGATTCTACAGCACCACTGTGTCACGGTGGAGTTTCACTCGCTATTTGGGGATACCAATCAAAGATGCCTTGCTATCGACATTCCCTATAGCAGAGCGGCTCATTTTGATACGGGCTATAAAGACTGGTATCTGATGCGAAATACCAGTTAATAGAGCCCCATCCCAAATTGACTACCCTTAAACCATGGGGAGAGGTCTGCAATTTATACAGTTGATTGGCTGTTGAGAGCGGCAACGCCGCCGCGATGCGGTAACCTCATTGATTGGTTTCGTGACAGCAACATAACGGTAATGTTGCGGAAACACGACGAGCCTAATCTATGACTCGTTCGTTAGTAATCAACACCGCATCTCACGCGGTGCCGATACGAAGGGAGTTCCGTATGGCCGATCTTACTGACCGCTTCGGGACCATGGTGTTCTCTGAGGAAGTCATGAAGGACTACCTCCCCAAGGACATTTGGAAGCGCCTTGCTGCAACCCTCGAGGACGGTGAGCCGCTCGACCTGGATGTGGCCAACGCCGTTGCCCACGCCATGAAGGTCTGGGCCATCTCCAAGGGCGCGACGCACTACGCGCACTGGTTCCAGCCGCTTTCGGGCATTACTTCCGAGAAGCACGACAGCTTCCTCGAGCCCAACCACGACGGCACCGCCATTACCAAGTTTACGGGCAAGAACCTCATCCAGGGCGAGCCGGACGCCTCCAGCTTCCCCAACGGCGGCCTGCGTGCCACCTTCGAGGCCCGTGGCTACACCGCTTGGGATCCCACTAGCCCTGCCTTTATCAAGGACGATGTCCTGTGCATCCCCACGGCTTTCTGCTCCTACACGGGCGAGGCCCTGGACAAGAAGACCCCGCTGCTGCGCTCCATGACTGCGCTCTCGCGTGAGTCCAAGCGCGTTTTGGCGCTGTTTGGCAAGACCCCCAAGAAGGTCGTTCCTTCCGTGGGCGATGAGCAGGAGTACTTCCTGATCAAGAAGGACGCTTACCGCAAACGCAGGGACCTGGTCATCACCGGTCGCACCCTCTTTGGCGCTGCTCCCTGCAAGGGCCAGGAGCTCGAGGAGCACTACTTTGGCGCTATCCGCCCCACCGTCTCGTCCTATATGAAGGACCTGGACGATGAACTGTGGGCGCTTGGCATTCCTGCTAAGACCAAGCACAACGAGGTCGCTCCCTGCCAGCATGAGCTCGCCCCTGTCTATGGCGAGGTCAACGAGGCCATCGACCAGAATCTGGTCATGATGGAGAAGATGAAGCTCATCGCCTCCCGTCACGACCTGGTCTGCCTGCTGCACGAGAAGCCGTTTGAGGGCATCAACGGTTCGGGCAAGCACAACAACTGGTCGCTTGGCACCGAGTCCGAGAACCTGCTCGACCCGGGCGATACCCCGCTCGACAACCTGCAGTTCATCGTCTTCCTCACCGCGGTGATCGAGGCCGTCGATAACTATCAGGAGCTCTTGCGTGCCTCCGTTGCCTCGGCCGGCAACGATCATCGTCTGGGTGCCAACGAGGCTCCTCCGGCGATTATGTCCATCTTCCTGGGCGACCAGCTTACCGAGGTCGTCGAGAAGATTATCGATGGCAAGGCTTCCGTCCATGCCACGCGCGGCGTGCTCGACCTGGGCGCCGATACCCTGCCCAAGCTGATGCAGGACAACACCGACCGCAACCGCACCTCCCCGTTTGCCTTCACCGGCAACAAGTTCGAGTTCCGTGCCTGCGGCTCCGAGCAGAACGTCTCCGACTCCAACCTGGTGCTCGATGCCGCCGTGGCCAAGTCGCTCAAGTCCTTCGCCGACGCACTCGAGGGTACGCCCGAGGATAAGTTCCAGGACGCCGCGCTCGAGTACTGCAAGAAGGTGCTGACCGATCACCAGCGCATCCTGTTCTCCGGCGACGGTTACTCCGACGAGTGGCCCATCGAGGCCGAGAAGCGCGGCCTTGCCAACAACAAGACCACGGCCGACGCTCTTCCCGCCTTTGTTTCCGATAAGGCTATCGCGCTCTTTGAGGAGACGGGCGTCCTGACCAAGGCCGAGGCTCAGTGCCGCTATGACTGCAAGCTCGAGAAGTACAACAAGCTCATGAACATCGAGGCTACCACGATGATTCGCGAGGCACGTCGTACCTATCGCCCGGTCATCACCGCCTATGCCACCAAGGTCGCTAAGGGCCTTGAGACTATTCGTGCCGCCGGTGCTGAGGCCGCCATGCAGTGCGAGCAGAACACGCTCAACAAGCTCTGCAACGGCATCACCGCCATCAACGACTCCATCAAGGCGCTCGACGCCGTACATCAGAAGGCCGAGGGCCTCGATGGTCAGGAGCAGGCCAACGTGTACGCGCACGAGGTCGTTCCCGCTATGGATGCGCTGCGTGCCGCCGTGGACGCCATGGAGGAGATCGTGGCCGCCGACTACTGGCCTGTCCCGACCTACGACGACATCCTGTTCTACGTGTAGAACGTAACTGACATATCGTCACGGTATTGAGCCGGGGTCTGCATTGCGCGGGCCCCGGCTTTTTGTTTGCGAAGGACGCTTTGGATCCCGCTTTGCAACTGATTCGCCCACGCAATAAGGGGTCGTGGGCAAAAAACGTCAAATATGAGTACTGTCACAAGCCCTGTAGCATTATCTTTTTGCAAAATATGCAGTGTTACGCAACATATGTTCAAGTACTTAGCTGATAAACGCCTGCAATTCTTCCGCCGTAGGACGCCTTGTGTCCAAATCGCCTTCTGATGGCATGAAATCGCTGTTACTAAATTGGTAACAGTACTCATATTTGCTATTTTTTGTCCACGGGCCCTTGGATGACAGTGAGATTTTATGCCTTCGGGGTTCGAATCCCGGCGTTGGAGAAGAAAAAAGCCCGTCACCACAAGGGTAACGGGCTTTGCATTTCAAATGGTGCCCCCAGCGGGATTCGAACCCGCGATATCCACCTTGAAAGGGTGGCGTCCTTGGCCGCTAGACGATGGGGACAGCGGGGAAGAGTATAGCAGACTTTTTTGCCGGCGCGTATATCGTTGGCAAACTGGAAAACCACCACAAAGGTGCCTGTCCCCTTTGTGGTAGTGGGGCGTTAGGGGAGGAGCTTCATGGCGGCGTCGTGAGCGGTGTGCTCGTAGGTGTCGTCGAGGGGCTTGAGCGGCAGCAGAGCTGTGGCCTGCGCATCGCCGCGGCGCTCGAGGGCGTGGGTAATGAGCCAGTCGGCAAGCTCGGGGTTCTTGGGCAGTGCCGGTCCGTGTAGATACGTGCCGATGACGCCCTTGTAGATCAGGCCCTCAAAGCCATCGTCGCCGTTGTTGCCGGTGCCCGCGACGACGGACGTTCCGAGCGGCGTCGCCTCTGCGTCGAGCAGGGTGCGGCCGCCGTGGTTCTCGAATCCCACAAAGGGCTCGGGTGCCAGGTCGGTCTTGACGGCGACGTTGCCGATCAGGCGGTCGGAGCCGCGCACAGTCTCGGCGGCAATGACGCCCAGACCCTCAATGCGATCGTCGCCCATGTAGTACGAACGGCCGAGCAGCTGATAGCTGCCACAGATGGCAAGCAGTGTGCCGCCAACCTCAACATAGGCCGCGACCTTTTCTTTTTGGGCGAGCAACTCGTGTGCCACGGCTAGCTGGTCGCGGTCGGAGCCGCCGCCCATCATGACGATATCGGCATCGGCCAAATCAAGCGTCTCGCCCATGCGGACCTCGTCCACGCGCACGGGAATGCCGCGCCAGGCGCAGCGGCGTTCGAGCGCAATAACGTTGCCGCCGTCACCGTAGAGGTTAAGAGCATCGGGGTACAGATAGACGATGCGCACCGGGCGCGAAAGCTCGACCGGCGCGATGCCGACGGGGACGGCACTGCCATCGGCGCACGTTGCAGCGTGGGCGGCAACCGTAGCCGCATCGGTGCCTTTGAGCCCGTCGAGCTCCTTGATCAGCGGCGGAAAGGCCGTGTAGTTGGCGACGGCATAGAAAGTGTCGCCGGCGGCTTCATCCGCAACGGCGCCAATCGCCTGCTCGATATTTGAGATGATGGCGGCATCGATGCCGGCGTACTTGAGGCGTACCTGCATATCGTGCGCGCGCGTGCCTCCGGCAAAGGCGACAAGCCCCGTTGTGTCGGCGATGCGCTCGAAGTCGACATCGTAGATCCACGAGACATCGTGGCCGTCGGCATCGTTATCGTTTAGGAAGAAGGCGCAGAGTCTGCCGCCTGCCGTCTTGATGGACTGGATTTGTCGATCGAAGCCTACGGGATTCTTAGCCAGGTTGGCCTCGACGGTGCGGCCGGCGATATCCCAGCGCCCCATACGACCACCGGCGGGCACATAGGCATCGAGCGTAGGCTGTAGAAGCGCCGTGTCCACGCCTAACTCATGTGCGGCAAAGAATGCAGCGGCAACGTTGTAGACCATGTACAGGCCGTTGTAGCGCGTGGCGATGTGTACGGCAGCCGCGTCGGACGCAGATCCAAAGACCAGGTCAAAGCCGTAGCCGTCGCAGCCGAGCTCCACGCCCGTCACGCGACGGACAAGCGCGGGGCGTGCCCAACCGCACGAGGGGCAATGGTAGGCGCCGAGCTGGCCGTATTGCACGTAGTCATACTCCAGCGGCGCGTTGCACTGTGAGCAAAAACGTGAGTCGCTAATACGGTCGGACTCGGTGCCCGTGGCGCCGTCGATGCCAAAGGCGATGCTTGCATTGGGAACGCGTGCGGCGATCGCGGCACACAGCGGGTCGTCTGCGTTGTAGATGAGCGTCGTTGCCGGAGAGAGCTCCAACGCGTGGGCGATGACCTTCTGGGTGTGATCGATTTCGCCATAGCGATCCAGCTGGTCGCGGAACAGGTTGAGCAGCACAAAGTACGTCGGCTTGAGCTTGGGCAGAACGCGTACGGTGTAAAGCTCATCGCACTCAAAAACGCCCACGCGCTTGCCGCTGTCAGTGTGCTTAAGGCCGCCGCGGGCCTCGAGCAGAGCACCCACCACGCCCGGCTCCATGTTGTTGCCGGCACGGTTGCACACCACGGTAGCGCCGCTGGCAGCAACGGCGTCAGCGATGAGGTTGGAGGTGGTGGTCTTGCCATTAGTACCGGTAATCACCACGCTGCGGTCGACAAGGCCGGCGAGGTCGCTCAGCAACTCGGGGTCTATCTTCATGGCGATGCGGCCGGGGAGTACGCCGCCCTGGCGCTTAAGGATAGAGCGCAGCCCCCAGCGGGCGATATCGCTCGAGGTGCAGGCAAGAGATGAGCGGAAGTTCATGAAGTCGTTCCTAACGTGAATGACATGGTCGGGGCGATCGCGTCACTAAAAACCGTAGCGGCGCGCAAATTCCTGGGCAAGCTGCGATACATCTTCGCAGGCGTTGGCCCAGGGGGCAAAGTCGGGGGTGTCCGAGATAATACCGTCCGCTTCCCAAACGGCCTGGTGCGAAAGGTCCCAGGGATCGCGTGGCTCGGGTCGGCAGGGAAGATACGGCGTCTGGTACATGGGGTTCAGCAAGAAGAACGCGCCACCCTCGCAACGGTTAGCGAACTCACGCAGCGCGCGCGTCGCCGGGCGCATCTTGTTTGTTTTGAACAGCAGAATCGTGCGGGCGAGCAGGTACCAAGGAGAGTTTTCGAGTGCGTCTGCCCCCATCTGTTCCTCGAGCTGATGCGCCAGGGCAAAAAAGCCGTCCTGGTCTTCCAAGCGGGCGAGGGCAAGCAGCACGGTGCCGGCGGCCCGAGTGGGATAGCCTTCTGCTTTAAGGACGCGGCGGGCGTAGTTGGCAGCAGCGCGGTAGCGGGCGCTCGCCATGCACAGCTGCGAGATGGCCTCGAGCGTGTGGAGCCACCCGATAAGGGCCGGCTCGCTCACGGTAAGATCCGCTGCGGTGACACCGTCGGCCAAAACATTATTGGCCCAGTAGTGCGGGGCCTCCATATCAAACCCGGGCACGCTCTGTTGCAGGTAGTCGGCCGTGCTCGTCTCGAGCTTCATCAGGTCGCCCAGGCAGGCGTCGACGGGCGTGTCCGCTAGGATGATGGCGAGCAGCTGGGCATCGACGGCCAGCGCATCGATGCGGACGATCTTGAGCAGTTCATCACGCATATCGTCGAACAGGCGGTTGCGCGTCTGCTCAAACTCCTCGTCGCTGCCCATGTCCTCAATGCGATGGAGCTCGTCGAGCAGGTGGCGATGAACACCGGCATAGGACAGCAGCGCCTGAGCATGCTCGGACTGCGCGTACTTGTGAGGATTCGCACTGATGTCGTTATGGACAAGCTCGCGTGCTGCATCGGTGAGCTCGGGGTGCGACGCCAGATAGGTGCGCTCCAAGTAGGCGGGGATGTAGACGCTCGGATCCATTAGAGGTCCCCTCCCTTAAATGGAAGCCCCTGCTCGGCTGCGCGCAGGATGCGCTCGTCGATCTGGGAGCGCACGATGTCGTTGGTGGCGACCCAGGCGGCAAAGCTGGCGTTGTCGGGGGCGCCCAGGCCCTCCTGCAGTACCGGCGTCGCCTCGGACAGCGCAAGGACAAGCTCGTCGGTGGAGCCTGCACCCACGTTGACGCGGGCATAGACGCCATCGGGAAACTCGGTTTGGAAGTAGAGCGCCTCGGCCGCGTGCGGACACGAGCGCGCAAGGATACGCAGGTAGTGCTCGGCGCCCTCGTAATCCAGCTCGCGCCAGGCAGCGCTCATCAGCGCGATGAGCGTCCACGGGTCCAAGTCGCGTTCTGCATCCTTGGGACGACGGCGCAGCGGCGTGTTGGCGAGATAGGGGACGGAGTGGGCAGAGCGAAAGCGCTTGAGCTCCTCAGCGGGGTATTCGAGCTTTGCCATGGCGAGCATTGCGGTGTGGCGGACGCCGGCAGGATCGTTGGGGGCAAAGTCGAGGCTGCGGTTTGCGGCTTCGAGCGACATGCGGTAGCGGCCGCTAATGAGCGCGCGCGATGCCAAGGCGGCAAGCCAGCGCAGGTAGGGACGGCGGGTCAGGTCGCCTGCAGCCTCGCGCTCGTAGGGGTCCTGCGCCGAGGCAATCTTGAGCGCCAGATCGTGCTCCACCTCGTCGCACTTGGACACCAGATATTGCACGTATTCCTCGTTGGATTCGGCGGTGAGTGCGCACAGCATGCGCTGGGCATCCCAGTTGCTCGGGTCGAGCGCGGCTGCCTCGCGGAGCATGTTCTCGGCAGCGGCTTCTTCCTGCTCGGCCTGGGCATCGTCGGGGATAAAGGGAATGCGGTAGTCGACGGCCTCGACCACCTTGGCAATGAGGTGCCCGGCGCGGTCGCGGTCGTGCACGATGAGCGGTGCGGGGTTGCGGGTGAATTGTTCCATCAGACGCTCTACGGCGGCACCGTCGGTGAGCGGGATATTGTCGCGGCGCAAGGCCTCAAGAACGAGGCGATGGCAATCCTCTTGAATGGGATCGAATGCCATGGGGCCTCCTTTGCTGCGGTTAGGGTTCAAATGTCTCTATATAAGGTTCTAGTTTACCCGCATGTGGCACACCGGGGGTGCCGCACTTGGACTTGCACCTTTGCACCACGAAGACGGATGTCGCACAAATGTCGGCACCTTGGACGACCGAGTGGTATCACGGTGCCGCAAACGGTCGATATTTGGCGGCGAACGGTGCATATTTTGGAGGGGCACCGTCCTGCCCGGGATATGTAGTCAACCTTGATAAAACGTTTGCCCAGCTTGGGGGTATGGATGCCACACAAGGGTCTTCGGGGATAGAAAAAACGTTTCATCATTGGCGGCTTTAGGTGAATAACTGACCAACCAGAACGGTAAAATAGTGTTTGTCTGAGCGTTGAGACGTTTAGACATCGCGCATTGTCATCGCCGGCAACGCGCAAAACGGTCCTAACGGAGCCAATCGGGTGCTCCGTTATATACGCAAGTCTAAGAGGGGCTTGTTTAGGAGGCACAGTATGGGACGTTTTACCAATCCTCGCGATCTGTACTTTGGTGAGGGCGCTCGCCACGAGGTGAAGAACCTCAAGGGCAAGAAGGCCATCATCGTTTCTGGCGGCAGCTCTATGCGCCGCGGCGGGTTCCTGCAGGACGTTGAGGCCGACCTCAAAGAGGGCGGCTTCGAGGTCAAGCTGTTCGAGGGCGTCGAGTCCGACCCGTCCATCGAGACGGTCATGAAGGGCGCCGAGGCCATGCGCGAGTTCGAGCCCGACTGGATTATCGCCATCGGCGGCGGCTCGCCCATCGATGCCGCTAAGGCCATGTGGGTCTTCTACGAGTATCCCGAGGAGTCCTTCGACAACATCATCCAGCCGTTCAGCTTCCCCGAGCTGCGTCAGAAGGCTCATTTCTGCGCTATCTCCTCTACCTCCGGTACCGCTACCGAGGTCACCGCGTTCTCCGTCATTACCGACTACGCCAAGGGCATCAAGTACCCGCTGGCCGACTTCAACATCACCCCTGATGTCGCCATCGTCGACCCCGAGCTCACCTACACCATGCCCGCCAAGCTGTGCGCTCACACCGGCATGGATGCTCTGACCCACTGCATGGAGGCCTACGTTTCTACCTTCGCCTCTATGTTCACCGACGCCAACGCTCTGCACGGCATCCGCGAGATCGTCGAGTGGCTGCCCAAGTCCTATGCTGGCGACCATGAGGCCCGTCAGCACATGCACGAGGCTCAGTGCATCGCCGGCATCGCCTTCTCCTCGGGCCTGCTCGGCATCGTTCACTCCATGGCTCACAAGACCGGTGCTGCCTTCGAGAACGGCCACATCATCCACGGTGCCGCTAACGCCATGTACCTGGGCAAGGTCATCCAGTGGAACTCCAAGGATCCCCGTGCTGCCGAGCGTTACGCTTACGTGGCCAAGGAGATCCTGCACCTTCCCGGCGAGACCAACGAGGAGCTCATCGCTGCGCTCGTCCAGAAGATCCGCGACCTCAACGACCAGCTCAACATTCCGCAGTCCATCAAGGATTACGCGAATGGTGGCGTGAAGGTCGACGCCGAGAACCCGCAGATGGTTTCCGAGGAGGAGTTCCTCGCCAAGCTGCCCGAGATCGCCGCGAACGCCGAGCAGGACGCCTGCACGCCCGAGAACCCGCGTGAGACCAAGGCTGCTGACTTCGAGAAGATCCTCAAGGCCTGCTACTACGACACCGACATCGATTTCTAATCGACTCTTGTTATCGTAACGAGGGGCTCCGCACGTATCCGTACGGAGCCCCTTTCTTTTTAATTAATAGAGAATGGGATAAAAATGGCTGCAATCTTCAATAGCCCCAGCAAGTACATCCAGGGTCCGGATGAGCTGGCCAAGCTCGGCTCCTATGTCGAGCCGCTCGGCGCTAAGGCCCTCGTCATCGTGACGCCTTCGGGCAAGAAGCGCGTCGGTGCCAAGATCGAGGGCGGCTTTGCCGAGGCTAAGGCCGAGCTGCTGTTTGAGGACTTTAACGGCGAGTGCTCCAAGGGCGAGGTCGATCGCCTGGTTGCGCTCGCTCGCGACAACGGTTGCGACATCATCGTCGGCGTCGGTGGCGGCAAGATCCTCGACACCGCGAAGGCCGTCGCCTATTACCTGGAGTCTCCGGTTATCATTTGCCCCACCATCGCTTCGACCGATGCACCGTGCTCGGCACTTTCGGTGCTCTACACCGACGACGGCCAGTTCGACAAGTATCTCTTCCTTAAGGCAAACCCCAACATTGTCCTGATGGATACGACGGTTATCGCGGCGAGCCCGGTGCGCCTGACGGTTTCCGGTATGGGCGATGCGCTCGCAACTTACTTTGAGGCCCAGGCGACGCACGATGCCGACGGCGGCACTTGCGCCGGCGGTAAGGGCGGAATGGCCGGCCTTGCGCTCGCCAAGCTCTGCTACGAGACGCTTATGGCCGATGGCGTTAAGGCCAAGGTCGCGCTGGAAAAGGGTGCGCTCACGCCTGCCGTCGAGCATATCATCGAGGCCAATACGCTGCTTTCGGGCATTGGCTTTGAGAGCTCGGGCCTTGCTGCTGCTCATGCCATCCACAATGGTCTGACGATGCTGCCCGAGTGCCACGGCATGTATCACGGCGAGAAGGTCGCCTTTGGCACCATCGTCCAGCTGGTACTCGAGGACGCTCCGACTGAGAAACTCGAGGAAGTCTTGGGCTTCTGCATTGAGCTGGGCCTGCCGGTCACGATGAAGGAGCTTGGCGTTGCCGAGGTTACGCGCGAGCAGGCCATGATTGTTGCCGAGGCCGCTTGCGCGCCCGATGACACCATGTGCAACATGCCGTTTGAGGTGACGCCCGAGATGGTCGCAAACGCCATTCTGGGTGCCGACGCGCTGGGCCACTACTATCTCATGGATGAGTAAATCAAGCTAAGGAAGGGGCAAAGCCAACAGATGGCTTTGCCCCTTTTTGCTATGGTGCAAACTAACCTGACCCCATCGCACCAAGTTGGTGCAAAGGGGTCAGGTTACTTTGCACCAATCGTTGTTTGATGAAGGGCGGATTCTCGTATGGCGCTTCCTATGGTTTATGGCGGTCCCGGCCGGTATGTTCAGGGGCCGGGCGAACTTTCGCGTCAGGGCAGGTATTTGTCATGGTTGGGCTGTGCTGCCTATGTCTTGTTTGACCAGGGCACCGAGGATCGGCTGTGCAGGCAGATCGTCGATGGATTTCTGGACGAAGATCTAAGCGAGCCGTTCTTTAAGATTTATGACGGTCCGTGTACGGAAGAGGCCGTTGTCGAAATGGCTCAGGAAGCCCAGGCTGAGTATTGCGACATGGTGGTAGGCATTGGCGGCGGCAAGATGCTCGATATCGCCAAGGCAGTAGCGTTTTATGCCGAGCTGCCGTTGTGCGTATGCCCCACGGCGGCTTCGATGGACGGTCCGTGCAGCGCGATTTCGGTGCTGTATCACGAGGATGGGTCGTTCGACCGCTACCTGATGCTCGAGAAGAATCCAGACCTGGTCGTGGTCGATACCAACGTGGTCGCGGCGGCCCCACTGCGTATGACGGTCGCTGGTATGGGCGATGCGCTGGCAACGTACTTCGAGGCGCGTTCGTGCGCCGCGGCGCACGGCGCCAACGAGCACGGTGGCGCGCCGGGGCACTTGGCCCTGGTTGCGGCTCGTGCTTGCTATGACATACTTATGGAGTGCGGCGTCGCTGCCAAGCGCGATCTCAAAAAGGGGCGTACATCGCCGGCGGTTGAGCGCCTGATCGAGTGCAATATTCTGCTCTCGGGCGTCGGCTTTGAGAGCGGTGGCTTGGCGTTGGCGCATGCCATCGCCAACGGTCTAACGATTCTGCCTGAGTGCAAGGCCATGCACGGCGAGGCCGTGGCGTTTGGCCTGGTGGTGCAGCTTCGTCTGGAGCGTGCGCCCGAGCTTGATCAGGTGCTCGAGTTTTGCCAGCGTGTTGGTCTGCCGACGACGCTCGAGGATCTGGGCCTTGGCGAGATTTCCGATGCCGACCTGCAGAGTGTTGCAAATGCGGCCTTTAGAAACGAGCGTAATATGGCCAACGAGCAGGCCAAGGTGACCAAACAAAAGCTCGTGCAGCTCATGTGCGAGGCATAGTTTGGCGCTTGATTGACCTTGTGCAATCGAGGCGGCGATAGGCCATAGGCTATTTGTCCCAAAGGTGCTCCGCGTGTAATTTGCTCGAGGCACGGGCCGATGGCGTATCATTATCTCTTGCTTGTTTGCACTGCTCAGGGAGGGGCCGCGCATGGCGCAGGAACACGATCTGTTTGATGACATTATCGAAATCAGCAAGGGTTTCGACTTTCTTAAAAACCCGCTTGGCGGTGTGACCGACGCACTCGATCCATCGGCGCCGCAGTGGAATCCTGCCGACTACAAGGAGCGTCCGCGCGGCAACACCATTCCGTGCTTGACCTGCAAAAACGAAAAGAGCGGCTGCACCGCGTGCATGGACGTGTGCCCGGTCAACGCCATCGAGGTCGAGGAAGACGCCATCGAGATCCTCGATACCTGTCGCAAGTGCGGCCTGTGCGCCGCTGCCTGTCCGACCGAGGCGATCATCTCGCCGCGCTTGGCGCCCAAAAACCTGTATGACGACATTGTCTCTGCAGCTACGAGCCACGAGACCGCCTACGTCACCTGCACGCGTGCCCTTAAGCGCATGCCGCGCGAGAACGAGGTTGTTGTCGCCTGCGTGGGCGATATTACGGCCGAGACCTGGTTCTCGGTACTGGCGGACTATCCCAACGTGAGCGTGTACCTGCCACTGGGCGTGTGCGATAAGTGCCGCAACACCGGCGGTGAGGACATCCTGGGCGAGGCGATTGCGAAGGCCGAGGAGTGGGCCGGCACGGGCATGGGTCTGGAGGTCGATCCCAAGAGCCTCAAATGTCATAAGCGCCGCGAGTACGAGCGCAAGGAGTACATGGAAAAGATCGCCCGCACCACGGGCCTTACCGTGACAAAGCTCAATCCGGCAACGGCGGCACTGGCCTCGGTGACGCAGAAGCTCAAAGCCCATCGCCATCAGATTACCCAGTTGGAGCGTACGCTCAACACCATGTGCGGCACCACGACGACCAAGCGTCGCCGTTCGCTCACGCACGGGCGGCAGCTGGTGCTCTCGACGCTGCAAAACCACCCCGAGCTTGCCCAGAACATGCAGGTGAGCACGCCGGAGTGCGATTTTGACAAGTGCACGTCGTGTGGCGAGTGTGTCAATGTATGTCCCACGTTCGCCTGCGATTTGGTGGGAAGCGGCCGCTTTGCGTTGGAGTCCACGTATTGTTTGGGCTGCGGTGCCTGCGTCAAGGTGTGCCCCGAGCATGCGCTTAAGCTGGTTGAACATGATGCATCCAACCTAGTCGTCGTCGATCCCGAGGCCGAGGAAAAGGCCGCCCAGAAGGCTAAGGCCCACGAAGAAGCCCAGAAGGTCAAGGCCGAGGCAAAGGCTAAGCTCGACAAGATGCTCGATCAGGTGGAGAAGCTCGCGGACTAGCTAAAAGAGCGTAAATGATGGCCGGTGGGACAGGTACTGCCCCGCCGGCCAAAAAAGTTGCGGTGGAATAGTTCCTGTTTTGCCCTTAAGCTGGCCATTCTAGGAACTATCCCACCGCAACTAATAGATAGTTAGTTCATACTGCTCTGGTGGGTCCCGCTGCCGTTATTGCGGCGGGTAACCGTCTCATGGAGTAAAAAGAAGCCGGGGACCTGCTTGGTCTCGGTGTATTCCATAAGGATGCCGTCGGCGTTGTAGGTCTGCCCGCGCACAACGGCGAGCGCGTTAAAGCCATCGAGATCGAGCACGCGCTCATCCTCGGGCGTGGGATGCTCAATCGTTACATCGCGTTTGCCCGTGGCAATCTTAATGCCAAGATCTTCTTCGAGGTAATGATAGATCGAATCGTTGACAATCTCGGCTGTCAGTCCCGGTACCTGTGAGCTTAGGTAATAGGAGTCGTCGGAGCCCACGGCTCGTCCGTCTGCATAGCGGATGCGTTTGGCACGTGTGAGCTCGCAGCCTTCGGGAAACCCGGTAAGCTTGGAGAGCGTCTTGCTGCAGACGAGGAGCTCAAAGACGGTGGTGACTGTCTTGAGCTCAAAGCCCCGGCTGGCTGCGATTTCCTTAAAGGTCTCGAGTCCACCGCCGCCGCGACTCGTCTCGTCACTGATGTTGCGAATGACGCGCATGCCCTTGCCTTGCTGGGGGAGCACGTAGCCATCTGCCGCAAGCATCGAGATGGCGCGGCGGACCGTCATGCGCGAACAGTCAAACTGCTGCGTGAGCTCAGTCTCCGAAGGCAGATAGCTCTGATAGGCGTATGTGCCGTCGTCAATCGACTGCTTCACGGTGTCATAAATGATTTGAAAGATAGCTCGCGCCATGACGGTCTCCTAGAGCTGAGTGCGCGAGCGATGAATGAGGGCCGCCCGCGCAGGTGTCGATCGATTTACTTGCTGGGGTCGATTATATATTTACCCATGGCACGCAGGGCTGGGTCTGACAGGATGGCGCCGAGTTCATCGAGGGAGGCCACCTTTGCGACCATCGAGGAAACGTCGATCCTGCCCGAGTCGATAAGCTCGAGTGCGCGACGTTGCGTATAAGGGTTGATGAAGGACGAGGTGAGCACGAGCTCCTTCTGGAAGACCTCGAAGGGCTTGACGGTGATCGTTTCATCGGGCTTGGTAAGTCCGAACATCATAACCGTGGCCTTATGACCGGCGATTTTGATGGCCTGCTCAATGGTGACAGACTTGCCGACGCATTCGATTACAACGTCGACGTTACCGACGCCCTCCTGCTTCAGGCGGGCCGGGACGTCCTCGTGGATGGAATCAATTGCCAGGTCGGCGCCGAGTTTGAGCGCAACCTCGCGCTTGCCTTCGACGGGTTCGAGCAAAACGACTTTGGTGGCGCCGGCGTTTTTGGCAAGCTGCATCATGAGCAGACCGATCATGCCGCCGCCGATAACGACAACTGTGCTGCCGGGCTTGATGTTGCACATATCGATGCCGTGCAGGCAGCAGGCGACGGGCTCGGTCATAGCACCCTGCTCAAAGCTGGTGTGATCGCCCAACTTGTAGACTTGCTGCATATCGACGGAGCAGTACTCGGCAAAGCCACCGTTAACGGTGGTGCCGTAACCGGTCATATGCTCGCAGTAGTGGTTGATTCCGTCGCGGCAGGGTTCGCAGCAGCCGCAGGGATGGTTTGGGTCGATGCACACGCGATCGCCCGGTTTAAAGCCAGCGACGTCGCTGCCCACGGCCTCGACAACGCCCGCAAACTCATGACCAAGGATCGTAGGCGGGGTAACGTCCGCTGCGCCCTTGTCGCCTTCATAGATATGAACGTCGGTACCGCAGACGCCGCAAGCCTTGACGTTGATCAGAACGTCGCGCTTGCCCACGGCCGGCTTTGCCGAATCCTCGACCCTAAGATCATGCTTTCCATAGAAGACCGCGCTTTTCATGGTGACTCCTTTACCTGGCGGTGAATGTTGTATTGAAGTATAGGTATGTATACAAATATATACAAGCACATCTATACAAGTTGAAAGAATTTCTGTTTTGAAAAACGAGGTAACCGGCTAATAAACAGGTAAAACAATTGGAATATACCGTTTATCGTCAAATATTGACCGTTAACCGAACACGGACAATGTATTGACTTGTATAGATAAGTGATATGATAAAAACATAAGCGCAAGAAGTCGGGGACACGGGCCCACCCGTCCTATTGCACGAGGTACACGCAAACGGCGCGCCTGCGGTCTCGAGTGAAGCCAAAACCGCAGCCGCTCCGAATGAAGAGAGGGGGATTCCCCGTCATGATGCAAAAGATACAACGTTTCGGCGGTGCAATGTACACGCCTGCAATTCTTTTCGCATTTTCCGGAATCGTCGTCGGCCTGGGTACGTTGTTTACCACCGAGGCGATCTTTGGCGAGATGGCCACAGCGGGTCATCTTTGGTTTGATTGCTGGAATGTGCTGCTCCAGGGTGGTTGGACGCTCTTTAACCAGATGCCGTTGCTGTTTTGCGTAGCATTGCCAATTTCGCTCGCGAACAAGCAGAACGCTCGCTGCTGCATGGAGGCTTTGGCCATCTACCTTACCTTCAACTACTTTGTAAGCACAATCTTGGGGCAGTGGGGCCCTGTCTTTGGGGTCGACTATTCTGTCGAGGCGGGCAGCGGTACTGGTCTTGCCACTATCGCAAGCATCAAAACGCTTGATATGGGCATCATGGGCGCGCTCATTATCTCTGGTATCGCCACGATGCTGCATAACAAGTTCTTCGATACCGAGCTCCCCGAGTGGTTGGGCGTGTTTTCGGGCTCCGTGTTCATCTATATGATCGGTTTCTTCGTTATGGTTCCGGTCGCTATTATCGCCTGCCTGGTGTGGCCGCATGTTCAGGCTGCTATCGCCGCCTTCCAGGGATTCATCCTTTCCGCCGGTACGTTTGGTGTGGGCGTCTTTGCTTTCTTCGAGCGCGTGCTGATTCCTACAGGTCTTCACCACTTTATCTATACGCCGTTCTATTACGACAACGCGGCGGTCAATGGCGGCATCTTTGCCGCTTGGGCCAACATCCTGCCCCAACTGGCTGCCGATCCGAGCATTGCTCTTAAGGATGCCGCACCCTGGGCTGCCTATACCTGCCCTGGATGGACTAAAGTCTTCGGCTCGCTTGGCGTCGCCATTGCGTTTTATATGACCGCCAAACCCGAGCGCAAGCAACGCGTCAAGGCTCTGCTCATTCCTGTCACCCTTACCGCTATGCTTTGCGGTATTACCGAGCCGCTTGACTTCACCTTCCTGTTCATTGCGCCCGGCCTGTTCGTCGTCCACTGCGTGCTCGGAGCGCTCGGCTGCATGGCTCAAAACCTCCTTGGCGTCGTAGGCATCTTTGACGGAGGCATCATCTCGATGCTCTCGTGGGACTGGCTGCCTCTTTGGGCCGCACACGGTCTGCAGTACGCCATTTCCATCCTTGTCGGTCTGTGCTTTACCGCTCTTTGGGTTGTGGTCTTTCGTTTCCTGATCGTCAAGTTCGACTTTAAGACCCCCGGTCGCGAGGATGACGATGTTGAGGTCGAGCTCAAATCCAAGGCCGACTACAAGCAAAAGCAGGGCGGTGCTGCTGCTAGCAAATCGGTCGCCCAGAGTAAAGATGATGAGCGCTTGGTGCTTGCCGAGAACATCCTCGATCTACTCGGTGGCACGGATAACGTCATCGACGTAACCAACTGCGCCACCCGTCTGCGCGTTAACGTCAAGGACAAGGGCGTCGTTGCACCCGAGGCTTCCTTCAAGGCGATCGGTACGCATGGCTTGGTGGTCCAAGGCCAGTCAATCCAGGTCATCATTGGCCTTACCGTCCCGCAGGTTCGCGAGAAGTTCGAGAGTCTTCTGTAAACCATCGTCCATCGAAACAATCGGCCTTGCAGAGCCGGTATGCACCGCAAGGCCGATTCTAGAGATAAAAACTCCACTTCTAGGTAACAATTCCAAACCGTGCAGGCCGCGTACGGGGATGGATTGAGCAAGCGGCCAGAATGAGGAGGACATCATGTCCAAGAAAAACTATGCCGTGACCATTGCCGGCGGTGGCTCTACCTTCACCCCGGGCATCGCTCTGATGCTGCTTGAGGAGCGCGACCGCTTCCCGGTCAACAAGGTGACCTTCTACGACAACAACGCCGAGCGCCAGGAGATCGTGGCAAAGGCCTGCGAGATCTACTTCCACGAGAACGCTCCCGAGGTTGAGTTCAACTACACCACCGACCCTGAAACCGCTTTTACCGGTACTGACTTCGTCCTCGCTCACATCCGCGTTGGCCTGTACGCCATGCGTGAGCTCGACGAGAAGATTCCTCTCAAGTACGGCTGCGTTGGCCAAGAGACCTGCGGCGCCGGCGGTATCGCCTACGGCATGCGCTCCATTGGTGGCGTCATCGAGATCCTCGACTACATGGAGAAGTACAGCCCCAACGCTTGGATGCTCAACTACTCCAACCCCGCGGCCATCGTCGCCGAGGCCTGCCGCGTGCTGCGCCCCAACAGCCGCATCATCAACATCTGCGACATGCCGATCGACCTCATGGATAAGATGAGCCGTATGTGCGGCATCAAGGATCGTCGCGAGCTGCAGTATAGCTACTACGGCCTCAACCACTTTGGTTGGTGGAGCAAAATCTACGACAAGGAGGGCAACGACCTCATGCCGCAGATTAAGGAGCATATGGCTAAGAACGGCTATCTGGACGGCATCGAGCACGAGGCCGGTAAGGAGCAGCATGTCGAGGAGAGCTGGATTCACACCTTCGGCAAGGCCAAGGATGTCTATGCTGTCGATCCCGAGACGATTCCCAATACCTACCTCAAGTACTACCTGTACCCGGACTATGTCGTCGAGACGTCTGACCCCAACTACACTCGCGCCAATGAGGTTATGGACGGCCGCGAGAAGAAGGTCTTTGGCGCTTGCCGAGACATCATCGCCAAGGGTACTGCCAAGGACGGCGGCTTTGAGCCAGATGTACATGCCAACTACATCGTCGACCTTGCCTGCGCACTGGCCGAGAACACGCTCGAGCGCTTCCTGCTGATCGTCCCCAACGATGGCGCTGTGCCCAACTTCGACCCGACGGCCATGGTCGAGGTGCCTTGCATCGTCGGTTCCAACGGCTTTGAGAAGATCTGCCAGGGCCCGATTCCGCAGTTCCAGAAGGGCCTGATGGAGCAGCAGGTTTCCGTCGAGAAACTCGTTGTCCAGGCTTGGGTCGAGGGCAGCTACCAGAAGCTCTGGCAGGCACTCACGCTCTCCAAGACCATTCCTTCGGCGAGCGTTGCTAAGCAGATCCTGGACGAGCTCATCGAGGCCAACAAGGATTTCTGGCCCGAGCTTAAGTAAGGACTGCTGTTTCGAACTCTCACGCATCTCTGCTTCATTTGCGCCGTCGCGGTGTCCGGATTCGCCCGGATGCTGCGGCGGCGCTATACTTATGCAGTTTGAAGTACCTGTACCAAAAGGAGCTGTCGTGTCCCTTTCCATCGGTATCGTGGGCCTGCCCAACGTGGGCAAGTCGACGCTGTTCACCGCGCTTACCAAAAAGACCGGCCTTGCCGCCAACTACCCGTTTGCCACGATCGACCCCAACGTGGGTATCGTCGATGTGCCCGATAGCCGCTTGCAAAAGCTCGCCGACATTGTCAACCCGGGCCGCATCGTGCCGGCGACGGTAGAGTTCGTCGACATCGCAGGTTTGGTGAAGGGCGCTAACGAGGGCGAGGGTCTGGGCAACCAGTTCCTGGCTAACATTCGCGAGACCGACGCCATCTGCGAGGTCGTGCGCTACTTTAAGGACCCCAACGTCATGCGTGAGGTGGGCCGCACGGGCGAGTTCGTCGACCCCGCCGGCGATGCCGACACCATCATGACCGAGCTCATCCTGGCCGACATGGGCACGCTCGAGAAGCAGCTGCCCAAGCTCGAGAAGGAGGCCAAGCGCGACAAGGAGCTCATGCCCAAGTTTGAGGTCGCCAAGCGCCTGCTCGACTGGCTCAACGAGGGTAAACGCGCCGCGTCCATGGAGATGACCGACGAGGAGCGTGCTGCCGCCAAGGGCCTGTTCCTGCTCACCATGAAGCCCATCCTGTATGTGGCCAACGTGGACGAGGATATGCTTAACGACGATCTGGCGCCCATCGATGGTGTTAAGCCGCTGCCCATCTGCGCCAAGATCGAGGCCGAGCTTTCCGAGCTCGATCCCGAGGACGCCACCGACTACCTGGAGAGCCTGGGCTTGGAGCAGCCCGGCCTGGACGTTCTCGCGCAGGCGGCCTATAAGCTGCTCGGTCTGCAGTCGTTCTTTACGGCTGGCGAGATGGAGGTCAAGGCCTGGACGGTTCGTCAGGGCGCGACCGCCCCGCAGGCCGCCGGCGTTATCCACACCGACTTTGAGCGCGGCTTTATTAAGGCCGAGGTCATTGGCTATGACGACTACATCGAGCTCGGCGGTGAGCAGGGCGCCAAGGCCGCCGGCAAGCTGCGTATTGAGGGCAAGGACTATGTCATGGCCGATGGCGACGTCGTGCACTTCCGCTTTAACGTGTAAGGACGACGCACATGTTTAAATATGGCAAAAAAGCCGGTTACATGGGTATTGCGCTACTCGTGCTTGCGGTGATTCCGCTGGTGGTCGCAGCGTGTGTTATCCCCAACATTGGTTCCGAGGTGGCAACAAAGTTTAATGCCGCCGGCGAGGCGACGCGCTGGGGCAAGAGCTACGAGTTGCTGGCACTGCCGGTGCTCAACCTGCTGCTGAGCGTGGCGACGTACTTTACGGCAGGACGCCAGGCTAAAAACAATGATGACTCCGCCGCCATGGCGCGCATTGTGTGCGAGCGCTACCTGCGTAATGGTTGCATCACGGGTGTGTTCCTCAACGTGATTAACGTTTACTTTATGTACTCGGCGATTACCGGAACGGGCTTTGGCCTTGGTTTCTAGCTTGTCCTTTTAGGCAACGAGCCTGCACATATATTCAATGGCTGCTGCGAGGCCGCCGCTCGATCGTGGTTTAAAGACCATGTCGGCGGCGGCCTCGTTTTCGTATCCGGCGCCGCGAAGGGTGAGCGCGGTACCGGCTTCTAAAAGAAGGGGCAGACCACGTTGGCTGGTTGCGATTACGGCAGCCTGATTGAGCGAGCAGCTGTGCGCTTGGCATTGGATGGCAAGTTCACCTTGCGCCGGGCAAGGGACCAGAACGGCGGCGACGCGACTTGATAGCAATGCAAATGCTGTGCGCTCATCGGGCGAAAGGCATTCGGCTTCAACGACGACGAGCTTGGGCGGTGCGCTGTTTGTGCGAAGCGTGGCTCGGTACATGCGGACCGAAGAACCCGACATAGAAAACTCCTGTGTATTCGTTTAAACGTAAACTATAGTTTACGTTTTTGTTCAGCTCCATTTCAAACTCGGCTGCATGGACGAACGTGCGAAACAGATTCTTGGCAAGCGAGTCGAGCAGACGCGCAGGGACCTTGGTATCTCCAAGGTCGATTTTTGTGTGGCGACAGGAATCAGCCGACCCTACCTCGACCGAATCGAAGATGGGACGGCAAATTTCACGCTCAAGGTTCTATTTAAGATCGCGCCCGCACTCGGCATGACGGTGTCAGAGCTTCTCGAGGGTATCGAATAGGGCGTTCCCCCGCTGCTATTTGACGCTCTTTGGGCGGGTCCCCCTGGTTGCGATGTGCAAAATCGCGAGTATTCAGCACCAGTTCGGCTGTAGACGGTAGCTTGAGCGGCTGGTTTTGCCTTTTTGGTAGTAGTTAATCCACACGTTAAATAAAAATGAGGAATAAATATTTACTAGACGGCCCCTTCGTCCTAAAAGTTCGTCTAACAATTGGCCGATTCTATGCCTCTGGCGGAGAAATTGCAGAATACTCCGTTTTTTGCACGGCCCGAGGGGGACCACCTGTCGTTTGAGGCTGCGATAAGTGGAACTGCCTTAGGGATTAGGCCATCGGGATTCGGTCGTGGTTGACTTGGCTGTAGAACAGGCGCTGAATCTCGGTGGCATCGCGTGACTGACCGAGTGCCCACATGGTCTTGGCCACGAGCGTCTCGGTGGTCATGTCGTCGCCGCGTAGAATGCCCGGATGATCGGCGTAAGCACGGCCAACCTCATAAACACCCAGGTCAAGGCCCTCTTCTGGGACTTGCGTGGTCATAACGACGGTGCGGCCCGAATCGACCCAGCGGAAAATTGCCTCTTGGAACGACTCGCCCGACTCGCCAAACTCGGGAATACCGCCAATGCCAAAGGTCTCAAGGATTACAGCGTCGTAGCTATCGGCAAGGGCGTCGAGGATGCCCGGGTTTACGCCGGGCGTGAGCTTGAGTACAAATACGCGCGGGTCGATGCTGTCGTAGAAACGCACCGGGTTTTCTCCCCGATGCGTGCCGTGAAGCCCGTTGCGCACGATGCGGTCGTTGCGGATATAGGCGATGGGCGGATAGTTGACGCTAATGAACGCGTTAAAGCTCATGGTACGCTGCTTGCGGGCGCGCGTGCCGGCAATGGCGACGCCGCCAAACACAATCGAGACATCGTGCGAGTGCTCGTCGAGCGCATAGAGCAGGCTCTGGTACAGATTGAGTTTGGCGTCAGTAAAGGGATTGCCCATGGGCTTTTGAGAGCCGGTGAGTACGATAGGCTTGGGGCTGTCCTGAATCAGATAGGAAAGCGCCGCCGCGGTGTAGCTCATGGTGTCGGTGCCGTGCAGAATCACGAAGCCGTCGTGGTCGGCATAACCCTCGACGATGACGTCGCGGATACGCATCCAGTCGCTGGGGCGCATGTTGGTGCTGTCGATGTTCATGGGCTGCACGACGTCGAGCTCGCAGAGGCCCGAGATCTCGGGGACGCTCTGGGCGAGCTCCTCACCGGTCAGGGCGGGGGAGAGGCCGTTGCCGTCCTCGGTCGATGCGATGGTGCCGCCCGTGGCGATGAGAAGGATGCGCTTCATGCTGGTATTCCTATCGTATTTGCCGCCGCAGAGGCGGAGTCGTTCGGCAGTATTGTGGCACAGGGCGTTCAATGTTCAAACGTAATACATCATCTGTAACGTTTGGTAACACTTCAATCGCCGTCAAATAGGGCCCAGGTCGTGCGTTTGCCGTGCGCTGATGGCTGCGAGGGGCGAGAAACCCCATATAACGTGTACACTATGAAAGCTGTTTTCGTTTATTCGCGCGGGTGGGCACCGGCTCCCCGCCAACAAGAGGGGGAAACCATGGATCAAAAGGCTTCCGCAAAGGTCCTCGTACTCGACTTTGGTGCGCAGTACGGTCAGCTCATTGCCCGTCGCGTCCGCGACCTCAACGTGTATTCCGAGATCGTTCCCTGCGATATCTCGGCCGACGAGATTCGCGAGATGAACGCCTCTGCGCTCATCCTTTCCGGCGGCCCGGCCTCCGTGTACGCCGAGGACGCTCCGTCCATCGATCCCGCCATCTTTGACCTGGGCCTTCCCGTCCTGGGCTTTTGCTACGGCCATCAGATCACGGCCGTGACGCTCGGCGGCAAGGTCGGCCACTCCGAGGTGGGCGAGTACGGCCGCGCCACCATCACGCGTACGGCCGGCGCCAAGCTCTTTAACTCCACGCCCATGGAGCAGACCGTGTGGATGAGCCACCGCGACGCCGTGTCCGAGGTGCCCGAGGGCTTTACCGTTACCGCCAGCACCGACGTGTGCCCGGTTGCCGCCATGGAGTGCGTCGAGCGCAAGATCTTCACCACGCAGTTCCACCCCGAGGTCAAGCACTCCGAGTACGGTCAGCAGCTGCTGAGCAACTTCCTGTTTGAGATCTGCGGCCTGGAGCCCAACTGGAGCATGGACAACCTGGTCGAGACCATGACGGCCGAGTTCCGCGAGAAGGTCGGCGACGACCGCGTGATTCTGGCCCTGTCCGGTGGCGTCGACTCCTCCGTCGTGGCTGCGCTGGGCGCTCGCGCCGTGGGCAAGCAGATGACCTGCGTGTTCATCAACCACGGCCTGCTGCGCAAGGGCGAGCCCGAGCAGGTGGAGGAGGTCTTCACCAAGCAGTTTGACGTCGACTTCATCCACGTCCACGCCGAGGACCGCTATGCCGAGCTTCTGGCCGGCGTGACCGAGCCCGAGGAGAAGCGTCGCATCATTGGCACGCAGTTCTGGAAAGAGTTTTTCGCCGTGGCGCAGCAGCTCGAGACCGATGGCAAGCCGGTCAAGTACCTGGCTCAGGGTACCATCTACCCCGACATCATCGAGTCTGGCGCTCGCAAGACGGGCGGCAAGACGGCCACCATCAAGAGCCACCACAACCTGATTCCGTTCCCCGAGGGCGTGCACTTCGACCTCATCGAGCCGCTCGACCACTTCTTTAAGGACGAGGTCCGTGCGCTTGGTCTGGCGCTCGGCCTGCCGGGTCACATCGTGTTCCGCCAGCCCTTCCCGGGCCCGGGCCTTGCCATCCGCATCATCGGCGCGGTCGACAAGGAGAAGCTCGAGATCCTCAAGAATGCCGACGCCATCGTGCGCGAGGAGCTCGACGCCTACAACCAGCGCCTGTTTGAGCAGACCGGCGAGCGCAACTCCGAGCACAGCTGCTGGCAGTATTTCGCGGTCCTGCCCGACATTAAGTCCGTCGGCGTTATGGGCGATGAGCGCACCTACCAGCGCCCGATCATCCTGCGTGCCGTCGAGTCCAGCGACGCCATGACCGCCGACTGGGCCAAGCTGCCCTACGACGTGCTTGCCCGCATTTCCGGCCGTATCGTGGCCGAGGTCCCCGGCGCCAACCGTGTGTGCTACGACATCACGTCCAAGCCGCCCGCGACCATCGAGTGGGAGTAGGACGACAGGGTTCTGACCTGCGATTTTGAGTGCCGCACTATGCCGCTGAGTTTCGTTTCGTACGAGAGTCATGACAAAGCCACCAGCGACGGAGATGAGTAAAAGCGATTAAAGAGCCTCCGTTCCCTGCGTTGGGACGGAGGCTCTTTCTTTGCCGTTTTACTCCCTTGTCTCCGTTCGGGGATTATTTCCTGCTCATTTAGGGCTATTCGCGCTGAAAGATTTTGACTAGCTTGGTGTCCTTTATTTCGTAGACAATGTCTGCGACGTTCTCGACCAGCCTCTTATCGTGGGAGACGAACACTATCGTTCCGGCATAGGCGCTCATCATCTGCTCGAGGGCTTCGGCGCTCTTGATGTCCAGGTAATTTCCAGGCTCGTCCATGAGCAAGATGTTGTATCTGCCCAGCAGCATCTTCGCGAGTAGCAGCTTGATGACTTCGCCTCCCGAGAGAACGCCAACGTCCTTTGTCAGGTCGCGCGGTCCGATTCCCATAGAGGCGAGGATGCCTCGAATTTCGGTCATGCTGTACTCGCAACCATTCTGCATGAACGAGATCACAGACTGGCGGGCGTCGAACTTGTAACCTGTCTGTTCGAAGTAGCCGATCTCTGCTTTGGGAGAGATGTTGATACCGTCGGCGCGTCGAACGATTGCCTTCAGCAGGCTGGTCTTTCCTGTGCCGTTGCCACCGGTGATGGCCACTTTGGCACCGAGCGGTATCTCGAATTTCGCGTGGTCATAGAGCACGCAGTTGCCGAAGCTCAAGCTGAAATCATCTGCCGAGATGGGAAATTTGCTGTGCAGTTCCAGGGCCTTGCTCTGGCGGAAGCGCACGGCGCGAATGCTATCTGGGGCCTCGATCCCTTCGAGCGCTTCGAGGCGCTTCTCCATGTTCTTAGCTGCCTGATGCATTTTCTTCTGCTTGGTGCCGGTTGTTTTCTGATGCCCCAAGCGACCTGCATACTCGTTGCTTTTTTTCGCACCCTTCCGCTTGGCGTCGACCTGCCGTGCTTTTTTCCGCTGTTTTTCGATGGCGGCTTCGAGGCGATCGCGCTCGCGCATCGCCTCTTCGTATCGAGTCGCCTGAGCTTTGCGCTCTTCTTCTTTCTGTCGCAGATAGTCGGAGTAGTCACCCCAGAATTCGGAAATACCGCCGTCTTTGAGCTCCCAGATCTTGTCTACCACCTGGTCGAGAAAATGACGGTCATGGCTCACGATGAGCAGGGCCCCATCAAATGCCTTGAGTTGTCCGACGAGAAGGCGGATGCCGTCTTGGTCGAGGTGGCTCGTAGGCTCGTCGGCGAAGATCGCGCTTGCATGCTGGGAGAGCGCAGAGGCAATCTTGGCGCGTGTTTCCTCCCCACCGCTCATCGTCTCCTGCGCCACTTCGGCGACGTTGAGACGGGAGAGCATCTCGCCGTTGTCCTGAGCCGCATCAAGGTCGAGTTCGTCGAGCTGGCCGATGAGGGCAATGCTGCCGAAGCGCCTGACGTCGGCGTCCGCAATGGTTAGATTGCCGCTCAGGATTTTTAGCAGGCTGGTTTTGCCTGCACCGTTGTCTCCTACCAAGCCGATGCGATCGTAGGGGTAGATTTCCAATTCTTCGATGTCCAGAATATCGCGGCCGGCATATTCCAAAAAGATGTCTTTAGCTTTGACTATGAGTTCCATAAGTTGAACCACCTTTTGTGTATTGTCGTTTTCTGGAAGCGCAGCCATGCCAATAAAGAATCGTTCACGTCGATTTTTCGCCTTTGCCCGATTGCCGGCGTGAGCGTTTTGGCCTTGCGCAAGCCGGCAAATCCGAAAATGATAGTTGGCGGCGAATAAGGAGCGCGATGTGGGATGTCGACGCAATACCTCGTCGTCGCAAGGGCTTGAAGGCTGACGCGCGAACCGATGGCTGCCGCCTCTTTTTTCGAATGCTTGGGCTATTGAATCTGCCCGGAATCTTTTTTCCCCACGTTTCGGACGCTTGGAGCGAGAAGCATCGCCAACGCAAGCAGTGTCATGGTCGCTCCAGAACTGACGGACCACAACGGAGCTCCGAGCAGGTCCGCAAAAACGGAGGGGGCTGCGAGGCCCATGGGCATGGCCCACGCCATAATGGTTCCATAGAGACCAAAAACGCGGCCTAGGTACTCAGGAGGTATCTGCTCCTGCATAAGGGCAGTCTGGGTTCCCGCGTACAGCGGGGAGCATGCGCCCATAAGAAAGCTCGCCGGTAGGAAAGCGGCGAACAGCGACGGGCCGAGCAATCCGGATGCGATTGCGACGACGCCGAAGCCGGCGATCGCGGCGACCATGGTGAGCGACCTATTGCGGAACCCTCCCGTGGCCGCCAAAATGCCGGACCCAGCCAGCATGCCTGCGGAGAAAAGGACCTCCACCAAAGCAGCATCCCCCGTGCTACCGCCAAAATGTCCCAAGGTCATTATTGGGAACAATGCCGCGAGTGGGGAGAACGCGAAAGCGAAGACGAACCCGCACCAAAGAAGGGCGAACAGCCCCCTGTATCCCCTGATCAGCTTGTAGCCGTCCGAAATCTCAGAGATAAGTTCTCGAACTTTATTGGAAAAGGACGAGCTGCGGTCGGCTTCGTCGAGTCCTCCTGCGTCTATCTGAGCGGCGAGGACAGCTAGAGAAGCGAAAAGCGCCCCCAGCACGTCGAGGGCAATCATGGCGGTAATGCCCGCCACAGGATAAATCACTGCCGCGAGCGCGGCGCCAAGAATGTATCCGGCGGACTGAATCGCTTGCATCACTCCCGATAGGCGAACGAGATGCTCTGGCGGGGCGAGATGGGGCGTGAGGGATTGGGAGGCCGGCGTGTAGAACGAAGTGCCAGCTGCGCGGAGAAACAGGGCGATGAGTATTGACCACGCAGGTAAGTTGCCGGCCAACGAGGCAATCGCCAAAGCGGCGCCCACCGCGGCAACGAAGAGGTCGGCGCCGATGAGAACACGTTTCAAAGGCAGTCTGTCGACAACGGCGCCCGCAAGGACTCCGAACAAAGCAATCGGCAGAAAGCCTGCTAACGATGCCAGGGAGAGGAGGGAAGATGATCCTGTCGTGAGGGCGATATGCCAAATGAGACCCATTTGGAGAATCGAGCTCGTCAATGTCGACACGAGCTTCCCGCCCCATACGAAACAAATCTTAAATTGCCATGAATGGCACAGCGAAACAGACCTGCGCCGAGAGGTTTCAAACATCATGGTTATGTCCAATCGTGGAATGGCGTGCAAAACAGCGCGACGCCATAACAGCGCCGCTTTTTAGGCGCTCATCCACGTGCGGAAAAGACCAACCACGACACCCCTCCTTCGCTGACTCAGTTCGGCAAACCACGCAATTTTAAGGAGGCTGAAGCTCGTTTGTCAAGGATTGCCTGTCGGCAAGGACAATCCTTTCTGGCCATTCGATCCCTTTTGTATCTTTGGTTGCATAGGTGACCCGCCAGGGCTATTACGCGTGGAAGAGGCGCCTGCCGAGCTGGCCGATGAGGCGCTGAAGATGGCCCTGGTCAGGCGAAACGATCCCAAGGGATGCGTACATCATTCGGATAGTAAGAATGTTGCCAGCAGGTTTTGCGGCAACCGCAAAGGAGCCGTATCCTGCAGCTGGAATCACGTTGCAGCATCCTGACCCGCATTCCGATTGGCGGACGGCCCGCTTCGGCATCCTGACCAGCACAGCGATCGAGCCTTGTCATTCCTTGGATATACCGGTTGCTCGGGGCGGTCCCGACGGAGGCCCTCGCCTCCCCGGTCCGTGACCCAAGAAGGGCAAGCATGCTGATCTGCATGGCTGGTTCCTCCTTTATGTAGACGACCATGCAAAGAAGGGACAACCGAGGAGGCAGGTTACTGATGCGGGCTCCCGCACGCCCATGACTACCCGACGGGCTGTTTTTCATCTCCGATGCCCGCATTGCAGCATGAACGAATGCGCCTCGACATCTCTGCTGGCATGGTACGACTGGGATCGCACCTCGACGCATCCTTGCGCATACTACCTTCCAGGTTTCGAAACCGGGAAGGAGAGTGTATGTGAGCGACGATATCGGCGCCGATTCGACGCTCGAGAGGGAGATTGCGCCGATTCTATCCATCGGGGATGCATTCCCGAAGATTCTCATCACTCGCACGAGGCATGAGCCCCATACCCGGGAGGGCGTGCTCGTGCTGAATTTCGCGAGGTGGCTGCTTGGCGGGTAGGGTTCTGAACGTCGCATTGGGATATCGCGCGACAGGGCACGCAGGGCTGTTTGTGCCCGCACGGGAAACGCCGTCGCCATGCGGGCGGCCTGTCGTGTCCGATTAGCCTTTTGCTAAACAGGCTTACGCCAACTCATGGGCAAGCCACCTGAGACTATTCACTTTGCTTACCGTTGACAAAGACCTGTGGCCTGCGGTTTTGTGAACGGCTCGTAAGCCATCCGCGTCGACTCACTTACTGTTGAAGCTGGTGGCTTGCAGGCTCAAAGGCGGTTGAGTTTCAAAACGGGCATTTTCGGCGATATCGAGCCTCCAAAGGCGGCTCTCCGTGCCCCTTGGGACAAAAATAAAAACTCAATACTCTGAGTTTGAAAATGGTTTTTGAAGTTGTCCCAGCTTTTGTCCCCGAAGCCGATGAAACGCGACGTCGCGTCATTCAGCGGCACTCACTTCGAGATGCCGCCGAAAACTGGGTGCAACTGGAGTGACGAGACGGCAAAACTATAACCACCGAGTGGGAACAAGCGATATTCGTTGATTTCAAGCCTCCGAACTGCGACATCAGGTCGGAGGCTTCTTATTTTGCAACCTCTGTGCAACCTTTGCGGTTTCGCGCCCCGTGAACAGGGAGCGTAGCACTGTTCACGTCTGAGCCGATGTCGGCATCGATCATTGCCCGCGCTGGTTCTGCTTGCGCTTCAGCTTCCGCTGCTCGAAGCACGTCGCCCGGAGTTCCCCGCCAGAGGAGAGCTGACCGTTCCTTGCGAAACCGCGAGACCAGCTATATCCGCTTGCTGCGGGCTTGCTTGAGCCAGTTCCTCTTGAAAGGGCCTATACCTCCGAAGAACTTGTTGTACGTCTCACCGTTCTCCTTGGCTTCGTACTTGACCAAGGCAAGTTCGATAGCGCAGAGGTAATCCGCCACTTGCTCGAGGCGGTAGTCGGTCATCGAGGTCTTGCGGCGTCGGACGACCCCTTTTGAGAGGATTTTGCCCACCGAGCGGTCGAGCGCCTGCTTGACAATGTCCTGACCGTTGTCGTAATAGACCTTCACATCGTCGAAGGACTGGAAGAAGCCCAGGTGTTCAATCATGGCGGAGGAGATGTCGCGCCCCATGCGCTCCATTAGCCTTGCCGGGTCTTCGAACTGGCTGCGGCGGTAGACGAACGTGATATAGGAAATGGGAACTTTGCGGACGAACGAGGAGAAGTAGGCGAGCATCACCTTGCGCTGCTCGATGTTAAGAAACTCATAATCCTTGTGCCCGTTCATGAGAGGCTCGGAGTGAAACGGAATGTTAGGGAGATCGGCCCTGGCAAGCTTGGCCTCATAGCCCGTGACCGCCTCGGCGATGCTGTCTGCTTGGTCGTGAAAGACGAGTGTGAGCAGATAGTAGCGAGCTTTGCCGCCGCGGTCGCCGCTCTCGTCGACGAAGATGCTGAGCTCCTTGGCCAATGGGGACTCCAAATGGAATGGATAAAAAAATAGCCGGGGGACTCCCCCGGCACTTGGAGGTAGCTTAATGAGCCACCAACAACCTTATAGCATGCGCTGGCGGTGAATGCAAGGGGGCGAGCTGGTACATGGCGTCGCGGCTGATGCGCGGCATCGCGCACGCCTCGTCGGCGCCGAATATCGCGTTGGTCGATGCGATGAGCCTCACCTGGCTCCTGCTAATGCTCTTGGTCATGGTCGTCCTCGAGCTCCTTTCGTCTCGAGGCTCCCTCGCGTGCCCGGCCGCGGGCGGCTCCCGGGGCGGTCGCCGCCGTCATTTCCTGCCGCTCCTCGACTCGATGTAGGCGTCCACTGACGCCCTCGAAACCAGGAGCTTCCTTCCGAGCCTGTACGAGTCGATCTCCCCCGACCAGATGAGGTCGTACGCCTTGTTTCGGCTCGCTCTCATGTACTCCTGCATCTCGATCACCGTCATCCATTCGTCGCGATCTTGGTTGCCCTCGGGCGCGGCGCATTCGGCTGTGCGTGCCATGGTTCCTCCAATCTTCCCGTGCGGCACCGCGCGAGGACACCGCACGACACCGTGTGCCTTTTCGTCTGCGCGACGATTGAACCGCCTAATGACGCTTGGCGCGTACGGCGGGAGCGGAGACGGGTCGAGGTGGGTCGAGCTGGTCGAGCCTTCACGAAACGGCCATGAGCCGCGTGCCCTAGCTCTCGGCTAAGTCCCTGAAAAGTAAAAGGCGCCCATGCGGGCGCCTGCCTAGTAGCTGGAGTTGTTCGGTTGTGGTCGGAATGCACGTCTTCCGCGGTGCTGTCGTCCGGGGTCCGGCATCTGTCGTTCGCCTCTTCTGTCGTGTTTGGTGTTGCGTGTTATGCGAGCGACCTTGCGCGGGCCTGCCGGCCCGTTGCCCCAGGTGCACCCGGGTAAATGGTACCCATCCGTTGGGACATGGCCTACCGAAAGAGCCGATTGCGCGACAAGGGGATAGACGAGCGGTAGCGCTCATTGTCTACTCCTTGTTAGGCCTTCCAGGTTTTAGCACGTAGTAGCAAGGAATATGGTCCTGTCGGTGATGCGCTCTCATTCCGGATGCTAGAGGCAGGCAGCTTAATCATTGACTGATATCATTTATCCGCTTTTATACGCCTGCATAATGTGCTTCCGACTGCCTAAGAATCTATATCTTTAAAATCATCATGTGCCTCAGCTGCTGACTCCTTGGTTTTCGAAAACCAAGCGTCATCTATCGAATCGCATGCCTTTTTGAAGATATCGCTAACCGTATCAAATACGTGTTTCGCCTGGCCTTTCAGCTCGGCACCGGAGTTTACGACTTCATATTCGGGCTTCGCGTCCAATCCTTTGAAGAAGAGCTGGTAGAAGTCATTTGAATTAAAGACCAGAGTATCCTTACGTATCTCGAATGCCCCATCTTCCTTGTATTGGGGCGTGAAGCGGTATGCTTCCGCCTCGTCAGTGAAGCTAACTTGCCTTTTCATATCGCTTCATCCTCCTCTTGATGGTGTCAAGGCCACCTTCGATATTGTCTGCGACCGTCTCCAACATGCTGTACTCGTCGCATTCATACTCGAGGGCGCCGTTCCTTATGGAAAGAGCACCGTCCTTCTTTTCGATGAAAATCACGTTGTCAACATCGAGGTTCACTATAAACAGCGGGTTGTGCGTGATGAGTATCACCTGCCGCGACCCGGCTATAGCTCGGAACTCTCTTAGCACGGACTCCTTGATTGCCTTCTGCGAAATTTGATCCTCTGGCTGGTCGACGATATAAATGCCGTCTCCCATGCTGTTGTCGGCCATGAGGGCGAAATACATCTGCGCGTTATATCCCTGCGAGAGCTCATCGTAGACGTCATCGCCCTCGCGAATGATTGATTTAGCGGGTTTTAGCTTTGCGTCGAGCGCATTTTCAAACTTAGAGGTGAGCACCGACAGGGGAGCTTCCTCGTCATCTGGGTAATTGTTGATGGCATCGATGACGGTCTCGTAGCTAGAAGTGAGGGTATCGATGGACTTGCTCTTTCCGATCAGGCCGTCGATAAGGGAAGCGAGTAATTTCGGCGTGATTTCACTGACCCCAAGCTGCAAACAAATTGCAGCTCCCCAACAGGATTCGTCCTTGGATCAATTGGCATGGACTCAAAATCAAAAGTGAAGTCTCGTAGACGCTGCTCGCACATAATGGCCCTTGCTATTGAATTGCCGATACGGTCTATTGAACGCCGGTACTCACCTCGGGCTTTTTGTGTGTCACCGACAATTTGGCTTTGGGCGATTTCGCGCTTAGTAACAGCCTCTTCGACTTTGTTGGCGATGCGGGCATCAAGGTTGATTCTATTAACAACCGCTTGATGACGTTTTATGATACGCGCGAGCGCATCTAGAGTATGCTTTCCAAATAGCAGAGCAAATCTTCTTTCACAAGCGGTTCACAGTGACTAAGAATACAATACTTGCAATCTGTTGATTGAATCATACACATCAAAGATTTTAACTTGTCCTTGTCCATATATCCATCATTAAAGAAATCCTCACTGGTAGAATCCCCTAAAAAAAGAACTTTTTCTTCCGGTACATAAACACAAACAGTATCTTCTGAATGCGGCGAAACCGTATGAAAAATCTGAGCAGTGATGCCACCTAAGTCCAAGGTTAACTTATCGGAAAAAGATACATCAGACAGCACAATGGTCAGTTTATCCTGTCCGTAATATTCTTTCCTAAAATGAACATCTTCTTTTTTCAGGATTTCGATATAGCTGGGGTCCACTGCCTGTTTCTGCTGGTCTTTGAGAAACCCGTTTGTCCTGTCGTGGGCAATACTGATTCCATTGATGGCGTGCATCCCAAAGGTGTGGTCATAATGCCAGTGTGTGATAACCGTAAAATCCGGCTTGTTAAAATGTTCCACTTCAATTGCCCTGTAAAAATCCTGAACATGAGAAGCCGAATATCCGGCGTCGACTGCCAGAGAGAATTTATCTCCTTTGAGATAGGCTAACATTGGTCTGTCCACTTCGGGATCATGTTCTAAAAAATAGATTCGGTTGGTTAATTGATTCAATCCCATTTTTTGTCCCACCTTTCGGGCAATAAGTCTTTTAATGTAACTTCTCTGCCGTTATCAATGGCAACAATCGCATTTTCGTTTTCTATGTCTAACTGTGAAATCAATTCTCTGCATCTCCCACAAGGCGGCAGGATGCTGCCATCTTCATAGACAGCTACAATTTTTTTGATTTTCGTTTCCCCGTTCTTCAACATCTCAGCAATAGCTGCCTGTTCTGCACACATACCAATAGAACAGGGCACATCAATACATATGCCTGTATAAACAGCACCGCTTACCGTTTCCAAAGCACAAGCCACATGGCCCGCCTTCCCATTTTTCTTTAATTTAATGGGATTGATTGCATCTGTGGCAATATCATATAAATCTCTCATCATTACCTCTTTATTTGTGGCCCTTCGCCGTTTCTAGTGGGTAGCACAGACCTCCAGCTGCGGGAAGGTCAGCTTCCCGAGCTTCAGGTATATCACGGTCTTGAAGTACTCCGGGTTCCTGAAGCCGCGCGCCAGCCTCTTGGCTGACTGGATCACCGAGTTCATCCCCTCGAGCACGGCGTTGGTGAGCCTGTGGTCGAAGTAGTTCAGGACCTCGTCGCGGTTCCTGCGCAGCGTCTTGGCGACCTCTTTCATCTGGGGCACGTTGGAGTGCATGATCCAGCTGCACAGCGCGTCCAGCTCGGCCTCCGCCTCCCCGCGCGTCTCACACTCATAGACCGCCTGCAGCGCCTCGCGCATCTGGCACGCCCTCGCGGTCTTGAGGCGCTCGCGCGACAGCTCGCGCTTCCTGGCGGCCTGGCGCTCGGTGAGGTTGCCCTCGTTCTTGAGCCATATGTGCTTGCTCTTGGCGAGCAGCGCGCGCTTCTCCTTGGACTCCCTGGACTCGGCCACCCTCACCTTGTCGACCTGCCTATCAGCGCCGCCATCATCTCGTCTTGGGATCCCATGCCGCACCTCTCTACACCGCGTTCCGATGACGACGATTCTACAGGCTGAGGGGAGGCGGCGAGAGGTGGTTTGACAGCTGAGGGGTGATTGGATTACCCACTAGAAACGGCGAAGGGCCATAAAAATAGGGCAGAGTCGCTTGCGCAAGTCCGCCCCTAAAACCGTGAAGGTTTTGCTATCTGCAGGCTATTCTACCAACCCGAGCGATTCTGTCAACCTGCGAAGGAACTCGAGCGCGGAGCGAGCTGCGGCGTCGGGCCCCTTGTCGGGCAGCGCCTCGGTTTCGCCGTCGGCCCTGGCGAACATCTCGGCGAGCTCGGATGCGGCGCGCGAGCGCGAGGAGCCCTCGGGTACCAAGCCGGAGTGCGCCACGAGCACGGTCGCGACCTCCTGCATGGCCGTATTTCCCATCCACTTCCTCCTGGTCGCCTTGGGAATTCCCACGGCGGCGACCCTTCGGGAGACGCCGCTGGACGCCGAGCCCCGGGCGGCGCCCCTCTCGGCGAAGCAGTTGATCAGGCACGAGCCGTGCGCGGCGCAGTTGCGGACGGACTTCACGCGCTTGAGGTCGTAGTGGGAGGCCTCGAGGCGCCTGTCGTCCCATCGCCTGGCGCAGAAGCGCACGAAGTCGATGAGGGTGCCGAACGAGGTGAGCTCAAGGAAGGCCCAGGCAGGCATGTCGCCGGAGTACTTCGCGTAGAGGCTCGAGCTGTAGGGGCTGCGGCCGCTCATCTTGAGCTCGCGCAGGCGGTACTCCCTGTTTGCAGTGGTAAGCGATGCCATGTAGTCGGCCACGATGGCGTAGCCGTCCTCTCCGCGGTCCTCCATCTCGCGAAGCAGTGTCACCTTCTGGAAGTGCTCGATGTCGAGCGTCATGCCGAGCAGGGCGTGGCGTAGCTCCTGGTCGAGCGCCGCGAGCAGGCGCAGCTGGCCGAAGTCGAGGTCTACGTAGCGGCCGTCGCGCGGGCCTCCCTCGTATTTCGAGAAGAGTTTGCGGTAGGATGCGAGCTTGAAGAAGTTGCACTTGTCGCGCAGGTAGTCCGTGGCCTCTTCCTCGGAACACAGCTCGAAGGCTACGCCCTTCTGCTTGAGGTGCTCTATCTGCTGCTCGATCGTGAGGATCGGCTTCCTATCGTGGGGTTCGGCCATGCTCGTTCTCCTGTCATAAAAAGTATTGCCTATTTTACCAGCATGTTCTCGACATTCGGTGGAGGCCTCATTGTCGACTTATGAGCAAGCCGCCTGATACGACTCCCTTTCCCTGCCAGCAGCGCAGTCGCCTGACCTGCGGCTTTGGAATCGCGTTGGAAGCCGCCCGCGACCAATCATTTGCAGTTGTTGCGAGTGGCTTGCGCGTGATGCTGCGGTTGAGTTTCAGAAACGGGCGATTCCGCCCAATCGAGCACCCGAATCACGGCCGGAAGCTCCTTTGGGACAAAAACAAAAACTCAAAGCCCTGAGTTTGAAAAAAGTTTTTGAGGTTGTCCCAAATTTTGTCCCCGAAGCCGACGAAACGCGACATCGCGTCATTCGGAGGCACGCGTTCCGTGTCGATGCCGAAAACTGGGTGCAACTGGAATGACGGGACGACAGAACCAAAGCCATCGAGTGGGAATAGCGAACATACGTTCGTATGTTTTATATTGGATCATACTTCGGAGCCATGGTAACCTCATGGCTCCAGCTGATTAATGGGCCGCTGCCATACGGCAGGGGCGATTCAGAATATAATCTGGACGTTAATGTGGACACTATTCTGGACGTATTTTGGAAATGTCCTGAATAGGTCAAAGTCCGCTGCCACTTGTTCTGTCCGCTTCACTCCGCCCAGCGGAAAGGGCAGGGTGGAGAGTGTGAATGGGGCAAGAAAAACGCGGCCGAAGGCGCAGGCCCCCGCTGCCGCCAAAAGCCCTTTGCTTTTCACAATGGGATAACCCTATCACATTGACGTTTTCGCTGCAGAGGTGTGACGATGATGGGTATACAATATCAGACAAAGTGAGATCATGTAGTCGGAGGTCACCATGGCTATCGCAGCTACCACCGAGTCCATCTCAGCCAAGCTCCGCAAGGACGAGAAGGACCGCTTCTCCGCCATCTGCGACGAGATCGGCACCTCGCCGAGCAACGCCATCCGCATGTTCGTTTCTGCGTTCAACCGCCGAGGCGGCTTCCCGTTCGATCCGTCGAACCCCTACGGGTTCAGTCCCGAGACGCTCGCCGCCATGGACGACGCGGCGACGGGCAGGAACCTCTCCGGCCCCTACCGCACCGTCAAGGAGGCCATGGCCGCACTCGACGAGGAGTAGGCCATGATGGAGCTAAGGTTCACGGCGAAGTTCAAGAAGGACTACAAGCGCATAAAGAGGCAAGGCAAGGACATCTCCAAGCTCGAGTCGGCCCTCGAGGTGCTCGCGCGCGGGAAAGCCGTGCCCGAGGCGATGCGCGACCACTCGCTGGGCGGGACGTACCGCGGGCACCGGGAGTGCCATATCGAGCCGGACTGGCTGCTCATCTACCGTATCGACGAGGAAGGACTCGTTCTCGTCGCCACGCGCACGGGGAGCCATAGTGAGTTATTTGGGCTATAAGGAATCAGGGGGAGGATTGCCGCATGGATCCGATTCTTGGAGAGCTGACAACACAAGCTGCGACGATATTGATGCAGAACACTGCGAGCATCGTTGCCGAGAAGGTCCAAAGCATCAAAGCGAAGAGGAACGATAAGGAGGCTGTGGCGGAGCTCACTGAGATTATCAACGACCTTGTTGAGAAGAATGCCCAGTTGCAGAGTTTAGTCCAAGCTTATAAACAGGAGCTTGTTGCGCAACAGATTACCGAAGAGGACATCGAATATATAACTGAGACGTTGATGCCTCTCGTAGAGAAAATGTTAGCAGCTAGCGAGAAACCTGTTCCTCAGTCAACATTCGATGTAATGAAAGAGTTGCTAAGCAAGGAGACTTTCAATGTGATGCAGCTTCTTGGGTTCAACTTCAAGCAGGCTATTGGAGTGCCATTGACCCACCTGCTCTCAGACTTTATCTCGAATCAGTCTCCTGCTGCAAAGGGTGAGAATACACAGCATGCTTTACTATCTTTACAACTAAAGCTGATAGATCTTGCCCAAGATCCTGAATCCTACGAGCGGTATCTTCGCCTTACCGGGAACGGAACAGTAAGCTAAACAGAATGATGAGATGGGTATGGGAACTATATGCCATATTCGGCCTGTAGGCAAAGACCAAAACGTCTCATCGGGTGATGCAGGGCAAACCTGGCCTCCTGCAGGGGGACTCGCCGAGATGGCGGGCGTGACCGAGTTCGCCGTGCGGAACTACGAGCTCGGCCTTCGCGCCCCGAGGCCGCAGCATCTGGAGGCGCTCGCCCGGGCGCTCGGCGTCGACCCGGCCGCCCTCACCGACTACAGGGTCGAGACGGCGCACGACGCACTCGAGGTCCTCTTCAGGCTCGAGGAGGGCTTCGGCGCGAGGTCCGAGGCGGACACCGCCGGCGCCCGGGTCGTCGTCGACCCCGTCGCGCCCGGTGCCCAGAAGCTCGACGCGGCGGTCAGGGCGTGGGTGCCGAAGCGCGCGAGGCGGGATTCGGGGGAGATCTCCGACGAGGAGTACGTCGACTGGAAGCGCGGGTTCGGCGGGAAAACGGATTGAGGAGAGAGGCTGCATGGGACTATCTCAGAGTGCCAAGTTATCAATTCTGAATAAGGACTCAATTTCCATCGCCACTGGAATTGTGGCTGTGACAGAGACGGCCCTCGCGGTTTCTGGAGTTTCACTGCATGATGTGATTCCTGGTCAAGCATGGTGGGCCTATCTTTTCATTTTGCTTGCTGTGTTCACGGTGCTTGTGGTGTCCATCCATTTCGTTCTAGCTCGTCTCTACAGAGAGCGTATCGAACTTGAAATAAACGGCAATCAGGTCGAGATTGTCGAAGGGGATCTTTTTGCTCAAGATGGGAAAAAGGTCATTCCATTCAATGAGTATTTTGATTCCGTTGTTAATGACATCATCATCTCTCGTTCTTCGCTGAACGGTGTGTTTATCGATTGCTATGTTGACGATTTGGACGAGTTGAGAGGAGCGATTGAAGACGATAATAGTTCGCCCCTTCCTGTGGACGTCTACAAAGGTCGTCGTCGATATGATCTCGGGACAATCAAGCGATTTGGAGAGGACTATCTCTTGCTTGCATTTTCCCATTTTGATGGGTACAACCAGGCTCATTTGACGATGGCGGAATACGAGAGATGTCTCATGAACATGTGGCAAGAGCTTTGCAGGGTGTATGCTGGGCGTTCAATCTCGCTTCCGCTTCTGGGATCAGGAATCACCCGGTTTAGCGATGTCCAGCGGAAAAGTGAGGGTGAACTGCTGAAGTGTATGTTGTGCACATTGAGATCGACCGGCCAGTCTTTCTCGAAGCCAATCAACATCGTTCTTACCAGCGAGGCAATGAGCCGGGTAGATCTTTACGAGATGAAAGGGGTTTCACGGTATGGCTTATAGGACAAAGACGTATATCGCAGGGGATTGGGATGGGGACAAAGATGCTATTGACCAGCTGTACAAGTGGAAAGAAAGCAAGTATCTTTCGCTGGACTTTGTCGATGCCCATGACCTCCATCAGGCTCGAGACACGAGTTTGAATTGCAGCATTAAAAAGTCACTGCAGCTGCGGCTTGATATCTCAAAACGTTTTGTGCTCATTGTGGGAGAGAAGACCAAGAATCTCAGAAGCGGCGGCTGTCAACTGTGTTCGAGTTATAACAGCTGGACTAGTGCTTGCGCCCGTGGTCACCGCGTCGATTATCGCAGCTATGTTGAGTATGAGTGCGAGAAGGCGAAAAGCGATGGACTGGCCATTGTCGTTCTTTACAATTCGACGCGAGTTGATAGGGACAAGTGTCCGGATTGCATCAAGTGGTTCGGAAAGCACGTGGCAATGCAGCATTACAAAAATGGGCAGTGCTGTTGGGACTATCGGGCTGTAAAGGAAGCTCTGAGTTGAAGTAAAAAATATCCGTTACATTTGGAACGGCTCAGCAACTTGCTGCCAAGCACATTTGTTGTCGGGCCTGTTTGCATGGATTTGGAGCAATGGTTTTGCGGTGTACGCGACGGGTTATTGATTCTCAAGCATGCACGGCACGCGGCTCTTGTGGCTCGATAGCCCCCGACCGATAAGTCGGCGTTGAGTTCAATTTGAGTTCAACTCGGACACGCGAAATGCGTCTGATTCGGTTAACGGGGAGACGACGCTACGCCATGTAGACGAGAGACCATGGAAATGCACGATTCGATTACTGAGTGGGAATAGAAAATTTCTTAGTTATGGGGGTATAAGTCGTTTAGATGATAAAAAATACCCCAATAAATCAGTAATTTGATATACTGACTCCAATGAAGATTGGAGTCAGTATGCGTTTGTTTCCCCGTGAAAACTATCTGAAGAAGATTCGCGGCTTCTACCATGACGATGGGATGATCAAGGTCATCACGGGCGTCCGCCGCTGCGGCAAATCCTGCCTCATGCAGTGCATCGCCGAAGAGCTGAGGGCTGAAGGTGTCGATGGTGGGCACATAGTCTTTTTCGACCTTGACCGATACGGGTACCGATCCGTCAAGGCTCCAGAACAGCTCGAGGCCTTCATCGAGCCCCTGCTCGCCATCTCGGGGACAAAGTACCTTTTTATCGACGAGGTACAAAACGTTGAGGGTTTCGAAGACGTGCTCAACGGGTTTCGCACCGAAGGCGGCTTCTCTATCTTCATCACAGGGTCAAACTCCTACCTGCTTTCGGGCGAACTGGCCACGAAGCTAACCGGGCGCTACATCGAATTCGAGATGCAGACGCTGGACTTTGGCGAGTATTGCCAGATGAAGCGCTTCTTGGGACTGCCTGTGAACCCGAATCCGGTCGCGGAATTTGACTCCTACATCCTCGAGGGCGGCTTCCCGAAAGCAATGGATTATCCCGGACTCGCCGACAAGCGTGCTTACGTCGCGGCGGTAATCCAGGAGATCTTCGAAAAGGACATTCGCAGGCGCGTGAAGATCAAGAACGTCTCCGTGTTCAACCAGGTGCGCGACTACGTCATCAACAACTTCGGCGCCACCACATCGCTTGCGAACATCCAATCCGACCTCGAGAGCAAACAGGGCGTGAAGGTCAAGCGTGAGACGCTCGCGCGATACCTCCAGATCCTCGAAGACGCGAAGATTGTCAGCAAGTGCGCCCGCTTCGACCTGAAGTCGCGGAAATCGCTGCGGGGCGAGCAAAAGTACTACCTGGCGGACCTAGGCTTCTACTTCGCCCTCAACACCGACAACCGCATCAACTACGGGCCCGTCCTTGAGAACATCGTCTATCGCTACGCTCGCGCACAGGGTTGCAAGGTCAGCGTCGGACGCATCGGGAAGCTGGAATGTGACTTCATCCTCAGGAACCCCGAGATGGGCTACGCATACGTTCAGGTTGCCATGACCATCATGGCCGACCGGGCAACGGAGGAGCGCGAATACCGGCCGTTCCAACAGATCAGGGACAACTACCCCAAGTACCTGCTTACGCGAAGCGACCCCATCCAGCAGCGCGATGGCATCATTCATGCCAACATCCCCGAGTTCATGCGGGAAGGGAGGGCATTCTAGGAGGGCAATGCCTCCTTTCGATACCCGCCTGCGTGCGGCTATCTTGAATGGGCGTCTTTAGCCTCCATTTGCTTTTATGCGCCCGCTGCATCGATTCAACGCGCGCGCCCCTGGTGACGACAGGACTGATAGCAAGAGACAATCTACCAAGGTCATACCTTTGGTAGATCGCAAGCGAACGCTGTTCCAGCGGTCGAAGATAAAGCCGCCAGTAACGACTCTTTAATATATCTCTCTTGCGCGTTCCTCTTGACTTGCAGGGACGCGAACCGATAAAGCCACCGGCTACGATTCGCTTCGCCAAATAGGTTTCAATAAAGACAATTAGCCGCTTTGTCATTCGTTTCGAGTAATTCCGAACCCCAAAACCTGCTCGTATTTTCCCGGGGGACAAAAACGAAACTGCGGGCCTTCGGCAGCCGAAAAGTTGTCTGCGTTGTCCCACGTTTCGTCCCTAACACTCACGCGAAGTCACGCGGCGGGATTTGGGGGTAAGACGGTTATAGTCGACGACCCAACTGGAATAGGCTGGAATGACGCTACGGCAAACGAGCGTGAAAGAGTGGGGATAAAACTCTCAAGAAAACACTTTTCTGCACTCCACCCAGAAACACAACGAAACCGCAGGTCAGAAGCTGTGTGTCCGAGAAATCAGCACACCACTTTGCTTCGAAAGAAAGCACTCCTTTCGGGATTATTCGTACCGGAATTCGTACCACCCCAGCGTCACCATTCGCGATGCTGGGTACGGAGAGGAGATTAGAAAGATGATTAACGAAGTGAAGATGACCGAACTCACTCAGGCCGAGGGCATGGCCTACTTCTGGGCAGACCTCTGTATCTGCTCGCCCGAGAGCTACAGCCTGGACGAGAAGAAGGGGGTCTGCAACGACATGATGAGCGCGAGCAAGGCCGTGCTCGCCGATGCCATGCGCGGGGACTTCGAGCAGCTGCCCCCGGATGCCCGCGCCAAGCTTTTGAACATGCTCTGCGCATCCGGAGTCAAGTCGCCCCAGTGGTGGTGGGATGTCTCGTGGGCGACGGAGGACCACTGTACTGTGGGCTCGAGCCGCTCAGCTAGTCTGAACCGACATAACAAGAGAGAAGGCCGTCAATCGTGTTGGCGGCCTTCCGCTTTATTCATCCTCATGGCGCTCGTCGATGACCTCGGCATCGTTCGCTTCGAGCGCCTTTTCGTCGGCATGCATTTTCAGGAAGTGGACGCCGTCGCCATCGATGAGCATCGCGTCGGCCTCGTTGTAGATGAAACTCATGCGTGCAAGCTCATCCTCGCGCTCTTCGCCTATCAAAGCAACCGGATCGTCGACGCCCACTGCCCGACGGTAGCGGCTCCTCTTGATTGCCGCCTGCCTCTGTGCCTCCTTGCGCAGTGCAAGAGGCGTAACTCGCGGAGCGTTATGTGCCACAAAGTGAGCTGCGTCAAAGACCAGGTTCTGGGGCTCGTAGCCATCGTCTTCCGCGTCAGGCACAGCAAGCAAGCCGCCGCGTACGTCCTTGATCCTCTCTGTGAGCAGGTCCTGGACCTTATCGCGAACCTCGGCATAGTCATCGAGGCATTTGCCAATCTTCTCGCGCTCGCGCGCTATCCTACCGGCGCTGAAATCCCCGTCGTATTGCATTGAAGCCTGCTCTGCAGCCAGGAAGAGCCGAAACGCAGCCTGTGCGTCTCGCTCCTTGCCTTGGAACTCGTGAAGTCTTGCCCGTACCTCGTCGTCCTTCAAACGCCTCGAGCGTTCCATGCGCGTACCGAACTCGCGCATAGCCTTTACCTGGAATTTCCATGCCTTGAGGGTTTCAACGCATATTCCCTCAATGGCGTTATGCACGGCCTGCCTCTTTTCTGGGTTGGTTGAGATCTCGTCGTACTGGGAGAGGTATTCGAGAAGCTTCTCGAATCGCGCTTCTATGTCTGCTTCGCGCTCGAGCCTCATCTCCTGTTGGATTGCGGCGATGCCAGACTCGATGCCCTCAAGCTGTTTGCTTATCTCTGCCATGTAGGCCTGGCCCACAACGATGGCGGCTCCCTGTAAAGCTAGGTTGGCTACTGCAACAGGTTGGAGCTTCGCCTGCCTGATTGCGGCATGGGGCTGAAACCTGCCGTCCTTGAGGACGCCAAGCTGCTTCCACTCCTCCCAGCCGGGAGTCTTTCGGTTGAGCAGATCATTCCATCCTGCGCCTTCGGGGAATCGAACGATGGCATGGTCCCATTGGGCTGCCGCATCTGCCGCCTTAGCCGCCATGGGTATCAGGGCGTCGGCGTATGCCTCTCCGCCGATTGCCCTGACATCGAGGGTCACATGGTCATAGAGGGCGAGGTCCACGTCCTCGTTATCTAACGTGGGAACTATCTCGTTGCCTTCCGTAGGAACGATGTCATTTTTCGCGCGCTCCTCTTCTGGTTCAGGTTCGTCGTCGCGCTTGCCAAAGAAGGAAAATCTCATAGTCATAGCCACCTGTCGATATACTCCGAATGCAAATGAGTCGCAAACGGAATTTTATCAGGCGGCAGTGCGTCGAACATATGCACAGAATAGAAAGGGTGCCGCTTCGAGATAGATGGCGGATCCCTCGACGCTCGCTTCTCTTCGTATGCCTTCGGATGTCGTCGTGCATCTCGAAGAGCGGCATCAGCGGCAACAGAACGATCACCAGGACCAGGCATCCCGTAATCCCGAGGAACCAGCCCACCTGTCCGCCAGGCCACCGTAGTCTCGGTCTCATGACAGCATTTCGTTCACGCGAGTCTGGACGATCGAGTAGTAGGACCCCAGGCGCCGCTTCCTCTCGTCTCCGTTGTCGTAGTCGCCGCAAATCACGGCACGTGCCATCGCATTGAATCTGCCCCAGATCCGTTGACAAGTCGATTTCCGTTTCGGTACGATGGCCGCGACGGGGAAAGCGAGGCGGGCCATGGGCAATCCATCCCCCAGGCACACGGCGGAATTCAAGCAGGAGGCAGTGGGGCCGTACGGGAAATCGGGCACCGCGTACGCCGAGGTGGCGCGCGGGCCGGGCTGCGGCGCGGGCAGCCTGTCGGATTGGGTGGGGAAAGCCAACGCCGCCGGGTCCGCGCCCGACGCCAACCCGTTCCAGATGGCCGAGGACCCGCGCGGGCTGAAGAGGGAGAATGAGCGGCTCAAGCGCAAGAACGAGATGCTTTTAAAAGCGAGCGCCCTCTTCGCCAGCAGGCAGCTGCAGGCCTTTCCGCAAAGAGGGCGGAGTCCGAGTCCAAATCCCTCAACGAGCCCAATCGGCCGGTGTCGGAGATGCGCACGGCGCTTAAGGCGGCGCGCCAGGGCTATTACGCGTGGAAATCGCGCCCGCCAAGCGCGCACGCCCTGCGCGACGATGGGCTTGCCGTCGCGATATCCCAGGTCAGGGACGAGGTTTGGGGCGTCTACGGCGTACCCAAGACGTTCATGCGGCTGCGGGCGCTCGGGGTGCGCATCTCGCGCAGGCGCGTGGCTCGCATCATGCGGGAGTGGGGCCGGCGCGGCGTCATGCGCGCGTGCGCCAAGCGCCCCTCGGGCGAAAAGCGGGCGTCCAAGCGCGAATCGGCGCTGGACCTGGTGGGGCGCAGGCTCGAGGCCGGCGGCCCCAACATGGCGCGGTTCGCGGACATCACCTACGTGAAGACCCGCTAGGGCTGGCTGTATCTGGCGCTCGTGATGGACATATGGCCGCGACGCATCGTGGGATGGTCGATGGGCTCGAGCATCACGGCCGAGCTGGCAGACGCCGCGCTGAAGATGGCACTGGCCGGGAGAAACCCGCCAGAGGGATGCGTCCATCACTGCGATCACGGCTCGCAGCACTTGTCGCTGCTTCTGTCCAAGACCATGCGGGGGAACGGCATCAGGCCGTCGATGGGGCCGATCTCGTCGATGTGGGGCAACGCGGCCATGGGGTCGCTCATGGGCATTGTGAAGTCGGAATGCGTGCACGTGCGCACCTACGCCACGTGCGAGGAGGCCGCGCTGGATCTGTTCGAGTACATCGAGGTAATCTACAACAGGTCGAGGACGTATTCGGCGCTGGGCTACCTCAGCCCCGCCAAGTTCGAGAAGACCAATTGGCCCAAGGAAAACAGCCGCTCGAAGGCGGCGAAAAGCTGTCAATGGGATCGGGGTAGATTCATCCGCAGCAACCTGTTCGAGGCCCGTTTCTTTCCGGAGGCGAACGCTGCCAGCCTATAAGGACAGGAAGACAGGCCTCTTCTACGTGCAGTTCTACTACCGCGACGCGCGCGGAGCCAAGCGACACAAGACCAAGAAGGGATTCCAGACCGAGCTCGAGGCGCTTTTGTGGGAGAAGAGCTTCAAGACTCTCAAGGACGACGCCATGGACATGACCTTCGCCGACTTCTGCAATGTCTACGAGGCAGAGGTGAGGCCGAAGGTCCGTGAGCACACCTGGCTCACCAAGGAGGCCAGCGAGATGCAGTTCTGGATCAAGGACGAGCACCTTTGCTTCTCCGACGCCATCTCCGAAAAAGCCGCTTGCTGTGCTATGGACTCAGACGCTATAGGGGCTCTGAAGGATGTTCTGGCTGAGAAGGAACCCAGGCCTTCGGTTGTCAAATCGCTTTGGAACTCAATCAAGGCCATCAACGACGGCACGTCGTTTGCGCTGAACGCTGCGACCCACGGTGGATTCATGGCCACCCACTTCCCAGGCCTGATTTCATAGCGGGCGAGGAGGGCCTTGCGAACCCTTCCTGCGTCGTATGGCATCCAGGGCGTTCTGGGCTTCTCTGCTCGCGCCCAGGCGAGGCTTGGGGTGAGAAGCTCTTTTCATGCCGAGCAACAACGTACCGAGAAGAATTCTGCGAAGCCACCCGCGCTGTGCTGGTGGCAACGTTGCGCTTAGCGACGTCCTCGCTCTCCCTATACCAGCGCGCGTTACTCCCAGGGAAGCATCAGCCCCGTGGCGACTTCCCTCATGTCGCGCTCCTTCTCGGTCTCGGTGTTCTAGATGATCGAGTCGTCGAACAGTACCCGCACGTTGTCCTCGGCGGGCATGGCTTCTCCCATGCCCGCCGCGCAAGCGAGAAGGGCGCGTGGCATGTCCGAAATCGGCCTCTGCAGCGAGTTCTCATGCTTGCGTGTATTGCGCATGAGGGCGGAGTTGTCGCTCGATACCTCGGTCTCCGCCTTCGCGCACCCCACGTTGTCGAAGTCGAAGTAGCTAATGCCCAAGCCCCGTTAAATCGCCGAGCACCTGCAGCGCCAGCCTCAGCGCCCTCGACTGTGCTTCGGTACGCGGCGCGGGCGCGAACTCGATGGTCGGTCCTCGGTTCTCATTACCTTGCGGAAGACGGTGCGATCACCTTTACCGAATGAGATCTGCACCCGTTTCCCATCGCCCGTCTCGTAAGTGTCGAACATCACGTTCGAGAGAAGGCCCTCATCTTCGACATTGTCGACGCCTTCCTTATTGAAGAATCGCTCGGCGAAGTAGTCCGCGCTCACCCTGTCCTTGACTACCAAGCATCCCTTCTCCTCAAGCTCTGGGTTCAGTCTGCGGGCCACCCTGTAAGCGTAGTTTTCGAGGCGTTCGGGCTTCAGCGGCTTTCTCTGCTTCAATCATCTGCGCACTCATTCTCATTTTCCGTCTTCGAGTCGCTTTCAAATATCACATATGCGTGAGGTTTGCTTATCTGAACAGACTTCCTCACAAAAGTGAGAGGAAGTAGAGATTGCAAGAATTGCTCACATTTTCGTGAGGTGTTAACATTTGAACAGCGTTTTCAAGGCGCCAGGACCATTAGGACAGGACGAGAACGTGTTTGAGGAATTGTTTAGCGGCAACATTGCGCCCAGATACGCTCGCGGGATCAAGAAGCTCAGATTGAAGAGGGGTCATGGCCAGAAGGACCTTGCCCGGCTCTCCGGTATCAGCGAGAGTGCCCTTCGCAGCTACGGCCTTGGCGCCAGGAAGTCCAAGCCTGAGGTCCAAGAGCGCATCGCTATGGCCTGGAGATCAGGCCGGAGTATCTCAACTCTCCCGATTTCGGTCCCTGTATGGAGTTCTATTACGCAATTCTCGAGAATGAGGACGCCTTCGGCTATACCGTGACAAAGATTAACGGGCAGTCAGTCATTGTGGCTAAGCCTGGCAACTCCTCCTTCTTTGCTCTGCTTTCCAACTGGAACGAGATGAAGGAGAAACTTGAAGCTAAGGAAATCACCCAGGAAGCGTATGAGGACTTCAAAGAAACATGCGAGGGCGGTCATTGGATGGCCCTCGATGGCAAGAGCCCTTGGGCCGGAAAGTAGGAGCTATGTGCGCCAAAAAATACAGCATTACCCAAGCCAGCATCCGAGATTTTGTTTCAAGCGAAAGGAATCGCATCGAAGAAGTTGGCGATGAAAGCAAGGTCTTTGAATACGTCGCCGCTCAGCAAGTGCTAACCCAGTACGACATCGACGACGACGAAACTTCAAGAGGTATTGTCGGTGGTAGCAATGATGGCGGTTATGATGGCGCTTTTCTTTTCATAAACGAGACCCTCGTTAACGGAGAGGACCCCGAGATACTCGATGTGCCCAAGAAGGCTAATGTTGAGCTGCATCTTATTCAGGCTAAATACCAAACATCTCTTTCCGAAGTAGTAATCCAGAACTGGAAAGACTCCTTTGAAAACCTGCTTTCTGGTGAAGAACCGGACCCCCAAAGATATTGTCAGGAAATAATTGATTTCTTCTCTCTAGCGAAGGCAGTTTTGTCAAAGACGATGTCAAACAAACTCCAGGTGTCTATTCAATTTTGGGCAGTGTCTCTCGTAGAAGAAATACACCCCAATCTCATGAAACAAGCCGAGGAGCTTAAGGAGAAGGTTGGCGGCCTAATTCCAACACGCAACACAACTGTTTCCGTTAATCTTCTAACGGCGAAAGAGCTATATGCGCTGCTCGATCAAGCACCTGATGAGATTATGACTTTGAAAGGATCTAAAGAACCGCTTTGCCCTGATGAGCACAGCGCAATTCTGACAGTAGGCCTATTTGAGTTTAATGAGTTCACCACAAACGAAAACGGGGAACTCAAAAAGACCTTATTTGAAGCAAATATTCGCGACTATCAGGGGAACATCGAAGTCAATAAAGCAATCAGAAAAACATTGGCCGATGGAGGCGCAGTTGATTTTTGGTGGCTCAATAACGGAATCACCATTGTTGCTGACTCCGTTGCGAGAGATATGGGAAACGCAATCACGCTAACCAATCCAAGGATTGTAAATGGACTTCAAACGTCAAACGAAATTTGGAACTTCTGCAATTCGCATGATGCGTCAACCGACGAAAGAAAGGTTCTCGTTAAATGTATTGCAGCTGCCGACCAAAGCACTCGTGCACAGATTATCCAGGCGACAAACAATCAGAGCTCTATCCCACCGGCTTATCTCCGATCCCTTGAAACCATCCATCTGCAGATTGAGAGGTATTTCAAGGGGCATGGCCTCCATTACGACAGGAGAAAGAGCTCATGCAAAAACGAAGGAATACCGGCAAGGGACATCATTTCTGTACCTTTTTTCGGACAATGTCTTATTTCCGTTTTGCTTCAGCAGCCTGACTACGCAAGAGCTCGACCCTCTCAAATATTGGGGGATAACGAAAAATATCAATCCATTTTCAACGAAGATGTGCCTCTGGAGTCTTACCTTGCACTCGGAAAGCTTGCTGTCCATGTGCGGCAATATCTGAAGGCATCTGGACTTAGCAGAGGTGCACAGAATGACTTGATCTTCTATGTTTTGCTTGCATCTTGCGCTGTACAGGTTGGAAAGTTCGAAATCGAAGCCAACGATCTTAGACGAATCGTTATTCCGACCGACGAGGCTCTTCATTCCATAGTGAATACGGTTCACAAGGAATATGTTGAAGCGGGCGGAACTTCCATAATTGCAAAGAATTCGGGTTTTGTCGACCGAATTAGACAGGTGTTTAACTTTGCGGGATAACGTATCACCCCACAAAGCCGTCTGCAAACACGCAAGTCTACATAACTCTGAGTATTGTTCGAGTACACGGATTTCGCACTCTGTTGTCCACTAGGGCCAAACCATGCAACCAGACAACACCACAATGCACGAGGCTTCATATTCTCAAGTTTGAGTGGGAGTGAGCTGATGCCAGGTGATTTCAAGCCTTTGACCTGTCTCAATGGATTAGGGGCTATTTATTTGGTGACCTCCGGGCAACCTTTACGGCTTTGTGCACCGTGAAATATCTATGCTCGCAATATTGCAATGCCTGCAATATTGCTCTCTCGGTTTCGAAACTTTAAAAAATTCGAGTTTCGAAACCGAGAAGGAGTTGACGATGGCTTGGGTAGACCGCAATCGTACATGGAGTGGCTTTGGGCGCTCGAGGGCACCCGGGCATCAAAGTGATCACGGGGATGCGTCGCTCCGGCAAGCCCAAGCTCATGAAGGCGTTCTCCGCCTCCGTTGCTCGGAAGGACCCTTCCTCCAACAATGTCTACATCGACCTGCTGGACCTCGACAACGAGCTGCTGCTCAAGTACCACGCGCTGCATCGCTAAATCATAGGGCGGCACAAAGAGGGCGCCCGCAACCGCCTCTTCATCGACGAGGTGCAGCCGTTCGAGGGTTTCGAGAAAGCAATTAACAGCATTCACTCGCGTGGCGGATGGGATATCTACCTCACGGGATCGAACGCGTTCCTCCTGAGTTCGGACCTGGCGACCCTGTTCACAGGGCGCCACAGGGAGGTTCACATCCTCCCCTTCAGCTTCGGCGAATACCGCTCCCACTTCGGCGAGCAGGGGCCGTCGACAACGACTTCGACGGATTCTTCAGGCGCGGCGGGCTCGCCGGGTCCTACGATTACGATAACATCTCGGAGTCGTACGGCTACATCCGCGATGTCTATAAGACCATCCTCGCGCGCGAGCTCGTCCAGAAGTTCTCGCTGCCCGACTCCACCGTGTTGGAGAGGCTAGCCGAGTACATGATGGACAACTCCGGCAACCTCAACTCGCCCAACAACATCGCCAGCGTGTTCGATGACAGCAGGGTTCCCGCCAACTTCGTCATCGTCGGGCGCTATATCTCCTACCTCCGCGACGCCTTCGTCTTCTATGAGGCGAAGCGCTACGACATCAAGGGAAAGAAGTACATCACTACCTGAAGAGGACTCCTCGCCGAAGCCCCTTGAGCATCGGGCGGCGCTATCGAGTGTGGGCGTTCTCGTAGGCCTCTTTAATCTCTGCCGGCAAACCGTCTGGAATCAGCGCCTTCAGCTCAGCCTCGTTGCCGCCTTGATTTAGCTGCTCGTAGTACCAGCATTTGAACTTCAGCATGTCCAGCGCACGGTTCATGTTCGCGATCTCCGATTCCATGTGGGCCTTCCGCTCCTCGAACATAGCCTTGCGCTGGGGGTATGTTGATGGGCCCTCTGCGCACCATTCCATGAACAGCCGGATATCCCTGATCTCCATCCCCGCCTTCTTTAGGCATTCGATGACCCGAAGCGCCTCGAGTTCCTTGTCGCCAAATCGGCGAATGCCGGACGCCCGCTCCAATCCCGGGAACAATCCCTGCTTGTCGTAATATCGCAGCGTTGAAGCGGGCAAACCGAACATTTCCGCCACCTGTCCGATTGTGTACATGGCTCCTCCGAAACAATGTCGAATTCATTCCTTGACCTAAAGTCAGGTTTAGGTATTACCTTCATTCTCGTCAATGTAAATCGGGAGCGCAAGGGGTGTTCCGTAATGGGCAAAACGGTTTTGATAGTTTCTTCAAGTCCACGAAAGAATGGCAATTCCGAGACGCTGGCGGAGGCTTTCGCCAACGGCGCGCGGGAGGCAGGTCACAGCGTTGAGACCGTGCGTCTGCGCGAGAAGCAAATGGGCTTCTGCAGGGGCTGCCTTGCCTGCTTAAAGCTGGGGCACTGCGTCATCCAAGACGATGCCGTGGAAATTGCCGCCAAGATGCACGACGCCGATGTTCTGGTGTTCGCAACGCCCGTCTATTACTACAGCGTCTGTGGTCAGCTCAAGACCATGCTGGACCGCGCCAACCCGCTTTTTGGCTCCGATTATGCATTCACCGAGGCATATCTGTTGGCGACGGCGGCGGAGAACGGGCGCTCGACCTTCGACGGCGCGAAAAAGGCAGTGCAGGGATGGGTTGACTGTTTCTCCCGCTGCACGCTCGCTGGAACGGTTTTCGCCGGCGGCGTGAACGGCGTGGGCGAAATCGCCGGGCATCCCGCTCTGGAGCAGGCGCGACGAATGGGCATGGGAATCTAGCCGGGCTGCTTGGCAGCGCGGAAGCAGATTTGTGCCTAATACCATCGACAGGAGGAAGTAAATTATGGCAATTAAGCAGACGGCGGGCAGAGACGCCCTGGGGGAGTTCGCTCCCAAATTCGCACAGCTCAACGACGACGTGCTGTTCGGCGAGGTGTGGAGCCGGGAGAGTGAGCTTTCCCTGCGCGACCGCAGCGTGGTGACGGTGGTGGCCCTAATGGCGCAGGGGCTGACGGACTCTTCGTTCAAATATCACCTGACGTCCGCAAAGAACAACGGCGTGACCAAGGCGGAGATAGCGGAGATCCTTACGCATGCAGCGTTTTATGCGGGTTGGCCCAAGGCGTGGGCTGCCTTCCGCATGGCGAAGGAGGTCTGGGCGAACGACGATGCCGTCGACGCAAAGGCTCAGCACCAAAACGAGATGGTTTTCCCCATCGGTGCCCCCAACGACGCCTTCGCGAAGTTCTTTATCGGTCAAAGCTACCTCGCGCCCCTTTCCACCGAGCAGGTTGGCGTCTACAACGTGACGTTTGAGCCTGGCTGCCGCAACAACTGGCATATCCATCACGCCAAAAGCGGTGGCGGACAGATCCTCGTCTGCGTGGCTGGTCGAGGGTTTTACCAGGAGTGGGGCAAGCCGGCACAGGAGCTGCGCCCCGGCGACGTGGTCAACATCGCCCCGGGGGTGAAGCACTGGCACGGCGCCGCGCCCGACAGCTGGTTCTCCCATCTTGCGTTGGAGGTTCCGGGCGAGGATGCCTCCAACGAGTGGTTGGAGCCTGTGGGTGATGAGGAATATCTCAAAGCGACTAACAAAGAGGCTTAAGCCTCGCCGCGCTACCCGTCGCGTTGCTGTGCCGCCGAGAGCAGCACGCCCAAATCGGCCTGAATTGCCTCTGCCTTGCTTCCGAGCTGCAGCGGAGCCGAGCCGTTCGAGATGTTGACGCTCAACAGGTGCCCATCCGACAGCTTTGCGGTCATGCTCCAGAACGGGAGCGTGATGATGCCCGGAGTCATCTCGCCCACGCCGAGCTCCAGCAACAGCACACGGCCACTGCTGTGCTCGCGCACAAAGCGCTCGTATCGTTCGAGGTTCTCGCGCCATACCTCGCCTTGCAAAAACGTGTCGTCGCGCACCCATGGCGTAAACTGCCAGCCGCAGTGCGGGCATCGGGGGACATCCGCGCTGCGGATCTCGAACCCCGACATGCCGGCGAGCATGCGCTCGACGTAGGGCTTCGCGTCGAAGAGCTCGTCGCAGCACGGCTGCTTGCACTGAAGATGCGCGACGCTTCCCTGGTAGTTGCAGACTCTCTCGGCGGGAAACGTTTTCTCGACCTGGGTGTCCACGTTGGTGCTCAGGATAAAGTAGTCCTTGTGGGCGATGAGGGAGCGCAGGTCGAGATAGGGCTGTGAGGCCGGTTCGCTCAGCATGAAATGGATGTATCGCGCGTAGTAGGCCCATTGCTGCTCGAGGCTGGGGTAGAGGTGGTAGAAGCCGTCGAAAAGGTTCTTAAAGCCAAATGCTCGCTGCCAGTCCTCCATTCCGGCACGCGTCATGCCCGCGCGGTTGTAATGGTTGGACCCGGCGGCGCTCGACATGCCCGAGCCGATGCCGACGACGATGGCGTCGGCATCGTCGATAAGGCTTCGAAGCCTATCTGCTGCTCTTTCTAGAGACGGCATTGGACGACCTCCTCAAAAGCCGGTGCCATATCGCCATCAACGAGAACGGTCTCACATGAAGCATCGGGCGCCATGGCCTGGCTGTAGTTGAACACGATATAGGTGGCGTGCTCGCAGGCGTTTGCGATTTGAGCAAGCATACGTTTTATGACGCCGTTGCGCAGTCCCACGCCAAGCTCGAGGATGGCAACCCTGTCGTTGCGATGGGCTCGCACAAGGCGCGCAAGCTCTTTGAGCTGGGCCACGGCGATGGCGTCTGGATGAGTGAGACGCAGCTCGTCGATCGACGTGCGCGTGTTCCCCTCCGTCTCGAGCACGCGGTTCTCGTCGAACCCTGCGCGCGCAAAATGCCCGTCGATATTGCAGGTGATCACGAAAGAGTCCGCATGCTCCGTAAGACGCCGCAGCGTGTTCATGAGCGGGCTGGGCTCATATTCGAGATACTCCTTTTGATGGAATCGCTCGGCCCATCGACGTCGTACGTTTGCATCTGGGGAGGCGAGCCCCTGCAGTATGCAGCCGATGACGTCGGCCTGAGCGAGGTCCCCGTACGCCTCCCAAAAATGATCATCGGCGCGGAAGAGGTTGAGCCCCTCCGCCATGTCGAGCCCGTTGCTGGCGCCGATGACGATCAGATCCGCTTCGGCAAGCGTCCGGCCGATGCGAGCAGCCTTTACCGTTTTCATGCGCTACCTTCCCAGCGTCTTGCGCACGTTGGCGAGCACGTCGGCGATGTCGGCGCGGATCGCCATGCCTCGGTCCTCGATCGCGCGGGGGAGAAACTGCGTCTGATTGTTTACGGCGATGTAGCTCGCCTGCGGCAACTGCGCCGTGAGAGCCCAGAACGGCTCCTGGATAAACGCAGGCGTGATGCGACCCACGCCCAGCTCGAGGAAAAGAATCTTCTGATGCGCGTGCGCGTCAAGCCAGTCAGACGCCTTGCGGTACTGCTCCTCGTAGAGTTCGCCTTGCAAAAAGTTGCCGTAGCCGCGAACCCAGGGGAACGCTTCGGCCCCGCAGTGCGGGCAGCGCGGCACGAGCTCTGTTGGAACCTCTAGGTCGTCTCCTATGGCCTCGATCATGCGGGAGACGGGCTCGGTCGCATCCCATACGTCATCGGTGCAGCAGCGGGAGCACTGGAAGAAGCGGTGGTCGCCCTGGATCTCCGCCACCTTCTCCCACGGGTAGATCTTTACGAACTGCGTGTCCTGGTTAGTGGTGAGCACAAAGAAGTCCTTCTTAGCAAGGATGGCGTCGAGGTCCTTGTAGGGCTTGCGCAGCGGGGCGTTGAGCGTGGTGTCGAGGAAGGTGGCAAGATAGCCCCAGCGCGCCTCGGCGGTAGGCCAGCGATAGAATGAACCCTCGAAAGCACCCTTGAAGCCATAGCGCTCGGCGAACTTGCCGAAATGTCTGCGATAGGTCGCGTTGTCCTCGTAGTAGAAGTCGCCGCCGCCCGCCGCGGAGAGACCGGAGGCACCGCCCACAAGCACGCAATCGGCCTCATCGATCATGCGGACAAAGTCCTTGATCTGCTGGTCGTAGGGCTTGGGCTCGCGGTCACTCAGGTCGTAGGGCGTGCCACCGCCGCGGTAGGCTGCCTGATGGGAAAACGATCGGTTGGTGAGCTCGATAACGAGCTGCTCGTACAGAGTCACTGGATACCTTCTTTCGGCTATTATAGACAGGTGTCTATAAAAAGTATCCATGTTGATTTACGTCAGAGCAATGAACAGCTTTGAGGCACTGTCGATAAACGAGCGTTTGCTGGACATTGTCGAGCGTTGCAATTGGAGGAGCCATGGAAGTAGGGAAGATCGATCGTCGTCGGCGCTATACGCTCTCGGTCATACGGGGGGCGTTCTTCGCGCTGCTGGCCGAGGTCGGCTTCGCGAAGATGACGGTGGCGGATATCTGCCGCCGCGCCGATATCAACCGCGGCACGTTCTATCTGCACTACGAGGATAAGTTCGCGCTGCTCGACGCACTTATTGACGAGGCTTTGGCGGCCGTGCCCCCGCTCGAGGGATCGGAGGCGGATGCCCCCTGCCAGCGCCCGCCGGCAAACGATGACTATTATCTGCTCTACTCGGATGACGACGCGTACGCCCGCGTGGCGCAGCGCGTCATCGAGCGCGGCGCAGAGCAGATGGTTCCCTCGATCATGGAGAAGACTGGGCTTTCGCGCGGGGATGCTTATCTGCTCTTTGTCCACAACGTTCAGGGAAATCTCGCGGTCAACCGCCTGCTCGGTTGGAGGCGAGGGCCCGAGTTCGCCCACGCACAGGAGCTGCTCAGCGCCTATTCCGAAGGGGGCATGCGGGCGGTATCGGCTCGTCACGATTTCCGTAGTTGATTTTGACTGTGGACTCCTTACAAGTCTTGCTCGAGATCGAGCGGAGACTGGGTCCTGCCGAATCGGAGCTATGGCGACCAAAAATGTTGCCAGAAGACGCCGTCGACGCTGTTTGCGATGGGGCAGAGTTCGATGGCGGTTCGGCACAGCCTGTTTCGTCGGTTTCGCGGGGCGTCGATGGCGTGAAGGCGACCGTTGGAAAAAGCTCATTTCCGTGGGGAAGAAACTTCTCGGTGAGTAAAGCTCATCGGAGCGGGGATAGAGCTTTGTCTGCGGGGTACGAAATGCTGGCTAGCGGTTGCGACGCCTTGTTGCAGAAATGCCAACTGCCGCAACTGCACCACCGGCAATACTCAGGGCGGCTGCCATCGCACCGTTGTCGCCCGTCGCGGGTAGGGTGGCCCCGGCTGGTTTAACCGCCGCTACTGCCTTGGTGGAAACGGGATTTGCCGTGGGCTTTTTTGCATTGGACTGCGGTGTGGGCTCGGGCTTGGTTTCCGGTTCGGGTTTGGAACCGCTCGTATCGGTTGCAAACAAGTGCACGTCACTGTCGAAGACGTAACGGATGTAGTACTCGTGCCGCGTCTCGTGCATAATCCCCTGTCCGCTGTCGAAGTCACGGTCAACGTGTGTGCCAAGGTAGGTTGAGCTGTTGAGGTTCAGCCTGTAAGGGATTTGGTCGTCGGCGTAACTGCCTGTAAAGACTACGGTTGCTCTAACGTGATTGTCGATCATGGTCAGGGCAATAGAGACGCTGGCCTCTTTGGGGTTCTCGGTTTTTATAAGGCTTTCGGTATCGGTGTCGATTTTGAAGAGATG
>CABUTR010000005.1 GCA_902494555.1 uncultured Collinsella sp. | reverse complement strand
TTCATAGAGGGTCGCTTTAGTTGGGTCGCACGATTGGGGCGAATCTTCACCGGATGCGTTAAAGGCCGAGATGTCACTGCCGCTGGCATCCATGTAGCGCATACCCGTATAGCCGACCAGGCAGTTTGTCAGCATGCACGCCGCGCACGTCAGAAGTGCCGTCATGATCGTTATGCGCCATTGCAGCGAAAGTCCTTTCATTCGCCATCCTCCATAACGTAGCCCTCTCCAATCCGATTGCGAATCGGGTCGTATCCCAAAGCGCTGCGCAGCTTTTTCCTGAGCGACGAGATATGAACACGGGTTGCGTTGCTAAAGCTGTTCACACTGCTATCCCAAACGTGCTCGATAAGCTCCTCTTGGCTTACCGGTCGCCCCTGATTAAGCATCAGGTATTCCAAGATTCCCGTTTCCTTGCGCGTAAGAGATAGAGCCTCGCTGTCCACGGAAGCGATGCGCGCCTTGGTGTCAAAGCGGAGCTTTCCGCAGGTTAATACTATGTCGCTTTGTGCGAAGCGCCTGAGGGTAAGGCTGCGGATCCTTGCCGCAAGTTCGTCCAGATGAAACGGCTTGGTGAGGTAATCGTTGGCGCCGGCATCAAGTCCGGCGACTTTATCGGATACTTCGCCACGTGCGGACAGAATCAGTACCTTAGTCTCGCAGTCATTTTTCCTAAGTTCCCTGAGTACGGTCATGCCATCGATGCGGGGAAGGTTGAGGTCGAGTACCACGAGGTCGAAGGCCTCAACGTCCAGTAGGTCGAGCGCCTCCTGTCCGTCGTGACAGCAGTCGACGCTGTACGCCAAGTTTCGCAAACTGCGCGCGATTGCATCGCACAGCGCCCGCTCGTCCTCGACGATCAAAATACGCATAACAGTCTCCTTGCACATTCCAAATCGCGCTTAACACGGATTTTATAGTCGATATGGTCCAATGGTCGCGTAACGAAAGGAGTGGTCGAGTTGTTCAAAGCGGTAAAACCCGTGGTACAGGTCGCTTTGTTGATCGTCGGAATTACCATGGTGTGCTTTGGCGTTATGCGTGGCGAGGCGGATGCCGTGCTGGCCAAAGCGATTAGGCTGTGCTTGGAGTGTATCGGAATTGGATAAAAGAGAAAACACTGCGTCGCATGTTTTGGCCCGATTTCGCGGATTCATTCAGGCGGCGGCGACGCTGGTCACCAATATTCACCTGCCAAACTTTGCCAAAGGAAGCATCTATCAGGGCGCGGGAAAAACAGTCTGCGTACCTGGACTTAATTGCTATTCGTGCCCTGCGGCATCGGGTGCGTGCCCCATCGGGTCGTTCCAGGCGGTGGTAGGTTCATCCAAGTTCAACTTCTCCTACTATGTAACCGGTACGCTCATTTTGCTCGGCGTGCTGCTGGGACGCTTTGTATGCGGCTTTCTGTGCCCGTTTGGCTGACTGCAGGAGCTGCTTCACAAGATTCCCGGCAAAAAGTTCTCCACGAAAAAGCTCAAGCCGCTCACGTACATCAAGTACGTCGTGCTGCTGTTTGCCGTGGTGCTGCTGCCTGTCTTGGTGGTTAACGACGTGGGCATGGGCGACCCGTTCTTTTGTAAGTACATCTGTCCGCAGGGTGTGCTCGAGGGCGCCATTCCGCTGGCCATTGCCAATGCCGGCATTCGATCTGCGTTGGGACATCTCTTTACTTGGAAACTTGCCGTTCTCATTGCCGTGGTAGTGCTGAGCGTTTTGTTCTACCGCCCCTTCTGCAAATGGATTTGTCCACTCGGCGCATTCTATGCGCTCATGAATAGGGTGTCCCTACTGGGGATTCAGGTTGACGCGTGCAAATGCGTCTCGTGCGGCAAGTGCTCAAAGGTTTGTCAGATGGACGTTGATGTGGTCCGCGCGCCCAATCATGCCGAATGTATCCGGTGCGGAAAGTGCATCGGGGCCTGTCCTGTCGATGCCATCAGCTATCGCTATGGCCTGGATGTGTCGGCGGAAAGGCTTCCCTTGACCGCCGATAAAAAGTAAAACAAGCTTCGACAAAACGGAGGAATGACTATGAAGCTTTCTAAGATTGCGGCCCTGTTTATGGTGCCGGTATTGGCCTTGTGCCTTGTGGCATGTTCGGCGCCCAGTGGCAATGCGAGCGAATCTGCGAGCTCCGATCCTAAGATCGCAGAACTCACTGCGCAGAAGCCGACCAATGCCGATGAGGCCGCCGAGCTGTATGCGAAGCTCATGAAAAAGGAGAACGATATCCTTTCGAGTGATAACGCGCTGTGGGAAAAGGTATTCAATGCGGCAAATAAAGACTCGGTAATGATTGAGGACGGCAGCAATTACGGCGATTTCCTGCTCAAGACCATCGACGGCGCCAAGGATGAGTTCACGGCGGATGAGCTCAAGACGCTCAAGGCCGGTGCGCAGCAGATCAAGGAGATCGAGGACAAGCTCGAGAGCTTGGAGAAGGAGTTCCCCGGCTGTGGAAGCACGCCGAGCGAAGGCGAGAGCGTCGACGCTTCGGCCGCTGGCATGACGGCTGGTGCCAATGCTTCGAGCGAGGCGACGAAGTTCCCCAGCTTTACGGGCAAAGACCTGGATGGCAACGACGTGAGTAGCGACGAGCTGTTCTCTAAGAACAAGGTCACCGTCATGAACTTCTGGTTCACCACTTGCAAGCCGTGCGTGGGCGAGCTGGGCGATCTTGAGAAACTGAATCAGGAGCTTGCCAAGAAGGGCGGTCAGGTCGTGGGCGTCAATTCCTTTACGCTCGATGGCAACAAGGGCGAGATTGCAGATGCCAAGGACGTGCTGAGCAAGAAGGGCGTGACGTATAAGAACATCTGGTTCAAGTCGGATAGCGAGGCCGGTAAGTTTACGTCAAATTTGTTCTCGTTCCCGACAACGTATGTCATCGATCAGAATGGCAACATCGTAGGGGATCCAATCGTGGGAGCCATCAGCTCCGCCGAGCAGCGCGCGGCACTCGACAAGCTTATCGACCAGGCGATTGCGAATAGCGAGCAGTAAAAAACGCGTAAAGCATAGCGAGGATCGCGTGTCGCTGTGCGAAGTAGTCCGCTACCTTTCAAGATAAGCTCCACCATATAGAGGTCCCGCTCGGGACCTCTTCTTTTGGGCGCCGTCCCGTTCGTTTTTTGATGCGCTTCGTTACATTCCTCACTGGCGCTGGTAAAAAATGGGGATAGAGTAGGACAAACGCGTCGAATACGAACGGCGGGGGAGAGCGGGCAGAGTGCCCGCGCGGGAGAGGTTGCCGTCCATGCTGGAGCTCAAAGGTATTTGCAAAAGGTACGTCACGCAGTCGTTTACGCAGGTGGCGCTCGATAACGTGAGCCTGGCTTTTCGCGATAACGAGTTCGTGGCCATTCTGGGACCTTCGGGGTCGGGTAAAACTACGATGCTCAACGTTATCGGTGGGCTCGATCATTTCGATTCTGGCGACCTGCTGATCGACGGTATTTCGACCAAAGACTTTCACGATCGCGATTGGGATGCCTACCGCAACAACCGCATCGGCTTTGTGTTCCAGAGCTATAATCTCATTCCGCATCAGACCATTTTGGAAAACGTGGAGCTGGCGCTCACGCTCACGGGCGTGGGGCATGCCGAGCGCCGCCAGCGTGCGCGCGAGGCGTTGGAGAAAGTCGGCTTGGGCGAGCACGTTAACAAGCGCCCGAGCCAGCTTTCGGGCGGGCAGATGCAGCGCGTGGCCATTGCCCGCGCCCTGATCAACGATCCCGAGATTGTGCTGGCAGACGAGCCGACCGGCGCTTTGGACTCAACGACATCCGTGCAGGTCATGGATTTGCTCAAAGACGTGGCGCGCGACCGCCTGGTCATCATGGTCACGCACAATCCCGAGCTGGCGTACCAGTACGCCACGCGCATCGTCAACCTGGCGGACGGCAAGATCACCGACGATTCCGATCCCTTCGATGTTGCCAAAGCCACGCGCCGCGAAGCCAGGCCCACGCGCAAAACCTCGATGAGCTTTGTGACGGCGTTGGGTCTTTCTGCCCGAAACCTTATGACTAAGAAGGGCCGCACGGCCATGACGGCCTTTGCGGGGTCCATCGGCATCATCGGGATCGCGGCGATTCTGGCGCTTTCCAACGGCGTAAACGGTTACATCAAAAAGGTCGAGGTGGACACGCTCTCGAGCTACCCGCTTACCATCTCCAAGCAGGACTACGACCTGTCGTCCATGATGGGCGGGCAGGGGGCTGCGGATGATGGCTCGTCTGAAAGCGTGGATTCGTCCGACGACAGTGCCGGCGGCAAGGCTCAGGGAACCGATAAGATTCCCGTGGTCACGGCCGTAAAGGATATGTTTGCAAGCGTTAAGTCCAACGACATGACGAGTTTTAAGGCATGGCTCGATGCCGGTGGCGACGGCATCGATAAAGAGGTCAACGCCATTCAGTACGGCTACGGTGTATCGCCGGTTGTCTACCGTGCCGGCAAGGGCGATGAGAAGCCTGTCCGGCTGGTGCCCAACGCTATGACCGAGGCCATGAGCGGGGGCGCGAGCTCGGCGGCAACGGTGAGCATGGAATCCATGGGAACCTCGGTCTTTAACGAGATGATCGACGACCAGAGCCTGCTCGACAGCCAGTACGATGTCGTGGCGGGGCATTGGCCTACGTCTGCTAACGAAGCCGTAATGGTGCTTTCGAGCCGTGGCACGGTGGGCGATTACACGCTCTACAGCATCGGTGCGCTGGATATCGATGAGCTCAACGACCTGGTTAACAGCGCCATGGCGGCCGACGGTGGGGTCGAAACGCCCGAGACCGGCACCGACTTTACCTACGACGATGCGCTGTCCACGACGTTTAAGGTGCTGTCGCCGGCCGATGCCTATCGTAAAAACGAAGAGACCGGCATGTGGACCGACATGTCTGGCGACGCCGACTTTATGGTCGCCAAGGTTGCCGACGGTATTGACGTGCGCATTGTGGGCGTGGTGCGACCGAACGAGACGGCCAATGCGAGTGCATTGTCTCCGGGCATTGCCTATACGCATGCACTGACTCGCCAGCTTATGGAGCGCGCCACCGATTCGCAGATTGTTCAGGAGCAACTTGCTCATCCCGAGACGGATGTCTTTACGGGCAAAACTTTCGACGAACTGCAAGGCGAGGCCAAACAAGGAGTGGATCTGGGCAGCATGTTCAGTGTGGACGAGGCGGCGCTCAAGAGCGCGTTCTCGTTCGATACGTCTGCGCTCTCGGGCGCTGCTGGCGGTATGGACCTTTCTGGTATCGACTTGTCCGGGCTGGACATTGACCTTTCGGGCGTTGGGAAGGACATCGACTTCAGCGACATCATCGCCAAAGCGCCGGTCCCAGATTTCTCGGGCATCTTTGACGGTCTGGAGCTCACGCCCGAGCAAATGCAGCAGGTGGGAACGCTTGCCAACCAGCTGTTTGAGGGCTTTTTGCGGTCTGATCAGTTTAAGGCGCTGTCGCCCGAAGATCTTAAGGACGCATCGAAGCTCGCTGCCGCATTCTCGACGTATCTTGAGAGTGATACAGCAGCCCAGCAAATCCTGGCCCAGCTCAAAGCGCTCGGCGGCGATGCCCTGGCCGAGCGCCTGCAGCAGGCGATGACCGACTATGTGCAAAAGCAACTGGCTCCGTATCTGCAGCAGGCTATGGATCAGGTGACGAAGTCGATCAGCGATCAGATTGCGGCGACGGTGTCAGCTCAGCTCAAGGCGGGTGCGGCAGGGCTCATGGGCCAGATGGCGACGCAGGTGTCATCGAGTTTTGCCAACCTGGCGAGCGCTATGCGTGTGGATGCGAGCGCCTTTGCGCGTGCCATCCATTTCAACATGGACGCCGAAGATCTGAGCTCGCTCATGATGAGCTATGCCAAGGCTTCGAAGCTCACCTACGATAACAATCTGACCACGTTGGGCTATGCGGATGAGGCAGACCCCATCTCGGTTAAGATTTTCCCGCGCGACTTTGAGGCCAAGGAGCGCGTGCTCGATCACATCGATGCGTACAACAAGCAGGTCAAAGCTGCCGGCCACGATGAACAGGCAATCTCGTACACCGACTACATGGGCATCATCATGGGCTCGGTAACCGACATCGTGAACACCATCAGCTTGGTGCTCATCGCGTTCGTGAGCATCAGCCTGGTCGTGAGCTCCATCATGATCGGCATCATCACCTACATCAGCGTACTGGAGCGCAAAAAGGAGATTGGCATCCTGCGCGCGATCGGCGCGTCAAAGCGCAACGTGGCCAACGTATTCAATGCCGAGACCTTTATCGAGGGCCTCATTGCCGGCGTCTTTGCCATTGTCGTTGTGGTGCTCGTGAGCTTCCCGGTTAATGCCTGGGCGCTTGCTGCCAAACAGGTCCCCAATCTGATGAGCCTGCCCGTGCAGGATGCGCTGGTGCTCATCGCGATTTCGGTGCTGCTGACGGTTGTCGCCGGCCTGCTGCCGGCCCGCAGCGCATCCAAGAAAGACCCCGTAGAAGCCCTACGCTCCGAATAATGTGACCAAGGGACAGCCCCTTTGTCACGTTCGTTGATATGAGAGAAGAGCAGATGAAACTTTCGCTGGCCCCCATGGAGGGGATTACCGGGCATGTGTTCCGTCGCGTGCATGCGGAGTGCTTCGGCGCGCTTGATTGCTACTACACGCCGTTTTTGCCGCCGCCGCGGGTGGGCAACCACTTTGGCGGCAAGGCGTTTAAGGAGATCGATCCTGCTAATAACCAGGGGCTCAACGTGGTGCCCCAGCTCATGTCCAAGAATGCGGATGAGTTTGTGTGGGCGGCACAGGTACTCGCCGACATGGGTTACCGCGAGGTCAATCTCAACCTGGGCTGCCCCTCGGGTACGGTTGTTGCCAAGGGCAAAGGATCGGGCTTTTTGCGCAACTTGGACGAGCTCGAGGTGTTCTTGAGCGATGTGTGCGAACGCTCGCTGTTGCCGGTATCGGTAAAGACTAGGCTGGGGCTGGAGAGCGACGACGAATACGAGCGCGTGCTCGATCTGTATTGCCGCATGCCACTGGCCGAGCTCATTGTGCATCCGCGCGTGCAAAAGGACCGCTATACGGGCTCGCCGCGCAAAGAGTTTTATGGCGAGACGCTGGAGCGCGCGCCGTTCCCGGTCGCCTATAACGGTGATATTTTTGATTTAGAGGACATGGATGCGCTGGCGGAGGCCTATCCCGGCACGCGCCATGTAATGCTGGGGCGCGGCCTCCTCGCGAATCCCGCGCTGGCTCGCATGGTCAACGGCGGTCCTGCTGCCACAGCAGCCGAGCTGCAGCGTTTTCACGACACGCTGTTTGCGGCCTATGCAGACGAGATAGGCGGCAATGCGGTCTTTCGTATGAAGGAGTGGTGGTTCTACGCCAAGTGCGCTTTCGCTGACCCCGCTACCGTTCACAAGCTCGTACGTAAGACCAAAAAGGTCGACGAATACCGCGCCGCCGTCGAGCGCGTCTTTCGCGAACAACCACTTGCACCCATAGCCCGCTTCCACGGCTAGTTAGTCGTTGGACGTTCTTTAACGACCAGTCATTTAAGAACGTCTCCAATGACTGCCCGTGCCGAACCCATACAAAAGCTGTACGCCAGCATCCAAGGACGTCGAAAAATGTCGACTTTGGATGCTGGCGTATATGTTTGGGTCGGCGGGGGAGTGGAGTCTAGGCAATCAGTGCATCGAGCGTGATGAGTTCCCTGAGTCGCTCCGTGCGTGTTTGCCCATGGCGCTTTGCTTTTGCGTCAAACGCATCAAGAACAGACTCACCCACACGTGCCGATAAAACAACGCTTGGCTCATCGGAGATCGACGGCCTTCCCAGCTTGATGGTGCGACCCTTCGGCCACTCATCTTTTTCGTATGCCTCCGCGGCTTTCTCCAACTCTCCGGGGGCAAACCCCATCATCTTTTCGAGCTGCTTAGCGTCCATAGCGCCTCCTATCGATCGACCCCGATTTCCCTGAGCACCTTGTGCGTAGGAGGGACAAGGGCGTGGTAAATGATGTAGCCATCTCGATTGGGACAATATCGAGCGATGAGCTCCATGAGACGGCTTCTTCCATCAAGTCCAACGAGAACGTAATCGATACCTCCATTTTCAAGATCACGCCTGAACCATGCGAACGCGGAGTTCCAGGCGCATGTAATATCCGTCTCCGTCAGCCCGTGCTTGAGGGCGTGGGGGTGGATTGCGATGAGCTCCATAAGGGCCTCTCTTTTTGTATACAGTTTTGTAGACAAAAATGCAAGCAGTTAATAGGGTTAAGCAGCCTGTTTTGATTGGACTTCTCGATGTAAAGTCGACACCGGAGGCTCCACCGTTTCTTCGTTTCTTAGCTCGGTATGCGAACGTCCGTTGAACTCCCAGAGGGGAGCGTCTTCATAGATTATCGAGAGGAGCTTGGAGACCTCGGCTGTTTTATTGCGTTCGTAAAACTCGGGCCGTACGACAATCAATAAGAAAGCTGCGTCTTCGGTAATTTGCTGTGCTGTTGGCATTCCGTTGAGCCCAACGGAACGTAAAAGCTTTGTCATGATGAAATCGAACTCATCTTCTCTTGCATGGAGATCAGATGCCTTGAGCTCAGGGTCTCTCAGGACGTACTGCTTGAGTCGTTCGGTAGATCGACTGCACTTTATATGCCCGCAGATGACTTCGTCATAGCTGAGCCTTTTGATTGGAAGACGTTCGTGACCGGCAAAGATGGCTGCCACTCTGATGCCAACGCGCCGTTCGCGCAGCGCGCGCATCTCACCGGTGTATTCGCTGTGCCGTTCATATTTTCGATAGGAGTATCCGTAGTCATCATAGTAATAAGGGGCTTCATCGACAGCGTCATCGAGCTCTGGCGCTATTAGATAGAGTTTTCTATCTCTGGATATAATGCAGGGATTGTCGATTTGTCCCGATTCGTTCCTGATTTGCCAAATAGTCTCATTTATCTCAAATCTCGAGACTGGATTGGGGGCACAGGAGTTGTAGAGCTCAATAAGTTCATCGAGTGAAATGATTCCGCAGGCATCTGTGTAGGCGCGGGCGAAGCGCCGTACTTCTTGATTTGATTCAAGCACACGGCGCTCCCAAGCATCCAAAGTGTCCTGCGGACTTCGATGGCGGGCATGACGATCGATGCGCAACGCGCTCCAATGGTTATCCGCGGCAACGTTCATCAGATCTAAGCGCAGATCTTTGTCGGCGACGTGAGCGAGCGACTGATAGTGTTCTAGATCAAGCTCCGGTCGAAAACCCATGTCTTCCGGAACAATTCGTGCGAGCTTTATGCAACGCTTGAGATAAGTCGGGCCCAGGCTTGGGCTAAAGTGCTGCTTAAGGTGGCAAGCGATGGGCGAGAGTAAGCCATTGAGATTGGAGATGGGGTATCCGGCAATCTCTTGCTCGAGACGGCGCCCGATGAGCAGAGCCCCTTCCGAAGAGGTCTCATGGTTGATATCTTTCTGGCCGAGGTGTTTGGCCTCGACAATCCTGCTGATATCTGAGCAGGTGTTTGAAATAATGTCGGGTGAAAGGGTTGGAATCTTTTTAGCCATAGCGATGCACTCCTGTGTGACTCATGGATAACGGAAACGTTTGGTTGTGAGTGCCGTTCTTTGATGGCGACGGCGAACAGGAGCGCAGCCTGTCTGAGGTGGGCGAGTGCAGTAACCACCGATCTTACTTACCGAACCCGCTCCAGCGTGTCATTGGGGACCTCCGCGGGAGCTCTCGACCAGTCTCATACCTCGATGCGAGTATAACATAAATATCAAACGCATGTTCGATAAACTTGAGGAACTGATTCTCACTAGTCGTTGGGGCGTTCTTTAACGACTAGTCATTTAAGTGCGTCCCCAATGAGTGGTCCCCAATGAGTGCTAGAGCAGGTTCTTCTGTGCCCAGGTGATGATGTCGCTCGATTCGTAGAGCGGCTTTCCGTCGATGAACAGGCAGGGAACCTGGCGTTTTCCTCCGACGGCGATGAGTGCCTGCTCGGCATCGGGGTCGGTCGAGATATTGCGCTCGGGAATGGTCACGCCGTTATCGGCCAAAAAGCGCTTGACCTTTATGCAATACGGGCAGCCGGTCATAACGTACAGCGTGAGCTCGTGATCAGTAGCCATGGATCTCCAATCGGTTGAGGTTTCGATTGAAATACCCAAAGCCGCTGCGGTCTATGCGTGAGCCGACGACGACTCGATCGCCTGGACCAGAAAAGCCGTGGCGCCGGTGCCGCAGGGCTTGTCGTAGTAGTCGATAAAGCGCTGATCGGCAAGATAGCCGTGGGCGAGGCCCAGGTATGCTTCGTTTTGGGGCTCGTGCCCCCAGTTAAGGCTAATCCATCGACGGTGCATTGCGACAAGCTTGCGGGCCTCGTTGCTCTCTGGGTCGCCATCGCCCATGGCAATCGAGAGTTGACCCAGAATAGCGCGTTCAAGTTCCTTCATGTCGTTCCATGTCTGAGGATCCATGTCCAGTAACGTTTCGTTTGCTGCGTCGATGGCCTCGTCTCCGTAGCGCGCCCGCGCCTCGGCACCGTAGCGCTCCTCGTTTTCCTGCACGGTGCGCCAGCGCTCCAATTGCGGCAGCACGGCGCCCATGAGCGAGACGGCTTCGTCGAGCGACATACCGGTGTTTTGTGCCAGGCGCGGGGCGCAATCCTCAATCATGGCCTCCATCGTGGTCTCGTAGGTGTACTTGCCGCGGTCGTAGCACCACTTGCAGTAATGGTCGGTCGTTGCGCCGTGAGCATCGGTGCCGCAGTCGTCGGGCGTGAGTATCATGCCGCAGCTCTGGCAATAGTGCTCGGGCATTTCGAGCAGATGAGACAGAGGCTCGCCGGTCACGGCGGCGATGAGCTTCATCATGTCGATGCCAGGGGTGACTTCGCCGCGCTCCCAACGGCTGACGGCTTGGCGTGTGACGAAGAGCTTGGCGGCGAGCTGCTCTTGGGTAAGGTGATGGGCGCGACGGACAGCAATGAGCTTTTCTGCGAAGGCCATAACGGCTCCTTTCTGCTGGTTGATGGCTTAAGCATACGCGGCAGCCGGCACCCTTCCAAGCAACCGTTGGTTGCACGACGGGGACCGCGGCGAAGAATTGCGCGCAACGCCCCACACCTCCATGCCGTACAATGACCGGCATGGAACCTATTGCACACATACATACCGACCTGCCGCAGAAGTTCGGCATTCCGCGCAACAGCTTTTTGGCGCCCCATCTGCAGGGACGCATCGTCTTTGAACCGGAATTTGCCTCCAACGCAGCAGTTGAGGGTCTGGATTCCTTCTCTCACCTATGGCTGCTCTGGCGCTTCGAAAACGGCACGCCCGGCGGCACGGCTAAGGACATAGCCGCCGATGCCAAAAAGCAGGACAGGTCCGGCACCAACGCAAAATGGTCGAAGACCGTGCGTCCGCCGCGCCTGGGCGGAGCCGAGCGTGTGGGCGTCTTTGCCACGCGCAGTCCGTTTCGCCCTAATCCCATCGGGCTCACCTGCGTCAAGCTCGACCGCGTCGAGCTTACCAACGATGGCCCCATCATCCATGTGCTGGGGGCCGATCTGCGCGACGGCACGCCCATCTATGACATCAAGCCCTACATTCCGTTTGCAGACTGTCACCCGGATGCGACTGGTGGCTGGATTGAGGATGCGCCGTGGCAAAAGCTCGATGTCGAGCTCCCGCAAACGCTGCAGGACATGGTCCCGCCCGCAAAGCTCCCCGGCCTGGTCGAGGTCCTTCGCCAAGATCCGCGCCGCGCGGGTAGCAAGCACGAGCCAAACCGTGTTTATCACTTGGCATACGCCGGACTCGACGTGTCTTTTACCGTTGACGGAACCAGGCTGACGGTGGTCGCCGTCAACGACGCGCAAGACTAACCGGCCATTCGTCTGCACCCGCCAAATTCAACGCCAAACCCCATGCCAAAACCGCTCATGCTGGTGGACAATAACGCCTACCAAAACAATTCGCTTTGCATGGGAGCTCAGCATGAAATACGACTTTACTTCGCTTATCGACCGCCACGGCATGGACGCCATCGCCGTTGACTCCTGGGGAGAAATTCCCGACATGGCTCCGAACGCACCCGACGAGGGCTTCGACCGCATCCCCATGTGGGTGGCGGATATGAATTTTGCCACGGTGCCCACGGTTCAGGAACACATCATTCGGCGCGCCCAGCATCCCATGTTTGGCTATTTCAATCCGCGTGACGAGTACTTCGACCGCATCGTCGAATGGCAGAGCCGCCGTAATGGCGTCGAAGGCCTGCTCCCCGAGCATATCGGCTACGAAAACGGCGTGCTGGGCGGCGTCGTGTCCACGCTGCGCGCGTATGTCCAGCCGGGCGATGCGGTGCTGGTCCACAGCCCCACCTACATCGGCTTTACCAAGTCCATCGAAGCAGCGGGCTATCGCATTGTCCACAGCCCGCTTAAGCTCGACGATCGGGGTGTGTGGCGTATGGACTTTGAGGACATGGAGCGCAAGCTCGCCCAAAACCACATCCATGCCGCGGTGTTCTGCTCGCCGCACAATCCCTGCGGCCGCGTATGGGAGCGCGACGAGATCGAGCGCGCCATGGACATCTATCGCCAGCACGATTGTGTGGTGATTTCGGATGAGATTTGGTCCGATATCATCCTGCCTGGTCACAAGCATATCCCGACGCAGTCGGTGAGCGAAGATGCCCGCATGCGCACGGTTGCCCTCTACGCGCCCAGCAAGACGTTTAACCTGGCGGGCCTGGTCGGCAGCTACCACATCATCTATAACGAGACGCTGCGCGACCGCGTGTGCGCCGTGTCCAACAAGACCCACTACAACGAGATGAACGTCATCTCCATGCATGCGCTTATCGGTGCCTACCAGCCGCAGGGCTACGAGTGGGTGGACGAGCTCAACTAGGTGCTTGCCGGCAATATCGAGTACTTCTGCAATTACGTGGACGAGCATTTTGAGGGCGTGGGCTATTCGCGTCCGCAGGGTACGTACATGGTGTTTCTGGACTGCACCGAGTGGTGCCGCGAGCATGGCCGCGATATTCAGTGGCTGCTCGACGAGGGGGCACGCGTGGGCGTTGGGTATCAGGATGGCCGTCCGTTCCACGGGCCCTGCCACATTCGCGTGAATCTGGCGCTGCCGCTTTCGCGCGTGAGGGAAGCGTGCGACCGCCTGGACCGCTACGTTTTTAATGCACGGTAAGTGCGCGCTGCATGCGGGGTCTTCTGCCAAGTCGGCTAGAAGGCCCCGCAGGGTAAAGCGTCTGTAACCATTGGGCGCTCGAGTGGTTTCATTTGCTATTATTTCTAGCATTTCAGTCTGTAAACAGGATCGTCTGGAGCTCGATGAAAAGACCCCGTCGCTCGGTTGCCATTTCGTTGTTTGTTGCGCTTGCAGTGGCGAGTGCTTTTGTCGTAGCGATAGCTGGCTGTTCTGGGTCGAATGACGAAGCCTCGACGTCTGCATCAAAAGGCCTGGATGCCTCTCAGGTCAAGGACGACGACCTTAAGACGCTCAACGTCGGCAGCGACCTCTACCCACCGTTTGTGTATACCGACGAGTACGGCGATATCGTTGGCCTGGATGTTGAGATATTGACCGAGGCGTTGGCCCGCATTGGTTACAAGCCAAAATACCAGCTGATTGACTGGGAAAAGAAGAAAGAGCTACTGGCGAGCGGCGAGCTCGATTGTGTCATGGGCAGCTTTAGCATGACGGGTCGCGAAAACGAGTATCGTTGGGCCGGCCCGTACCTTGCGAGCCGCCAGGTGGTCGCGGTCGATCCCCAGAGCGATATCTACACGCTTGCCGATCTTGAGGACAAGGTCGTGGCCGTTCAGTCCACCACCAAGCCCGAGGACATTTTGCTCAATCATACAAATGAAAACGTTCCGCAGATCAAGGAGCTCTACAGCTTCTCGGATCGCTCGTGCCTGAACCCGGCGCTCGTCGAGGGCCTGGTCGACGCTATCGCCGCACATGAGTCCTCGCTGCTCACCTATGAAAAAGACTATGGCGTGACGTATCGCATTCTGAACGAGCCGCTGTTGGAGGTTGGTTTGGGCACCGCTTTCGATATCAACGACACGCGCGGTATCGACGTTAAACTCACCCATGCCTACCAAGAAATGCTTGCCGATGGCACCATGGAACGCCTGGTGTCAAAGTACTTTGATGACCCCTCACCATTTTTGAATATGGAGGGCCTGTCGTGATCGATGCGCCCGACTACACCGCTCAGGAGCGGGGCAATCATTCGACCTGGGTATGGCTCCTTGCCGCCCTGGTGGGTATAGCGCTCTCGGTTGTCGCTGGCATGATGAGCTACGGGTACACGACAGCCCAGGCCGAGCAGCGCTTTGCCGACGTTGTCGATTACGTGGCGACGCAGAGCCTTTCCTACGATGCGTTCAATAGCGCCTATACGACCAAAAACCTGATTCGCGTTATGGAGATCGCCGGAGAGGTGGCGCGCGATACGGAGCGCGACGGTTCGGTGGATAATGCCGCACTGGAGCAATATGCTGACCAGTTCAACGTGAGCGCGCTGATCGTGACGGACGCATCGGGCAATTTGGTGTCCGAGTCCTCGACGGATGGCGTGGACTACGAGTCGCTTGCTACGTATCTCAAAGAGGCACCCGTGCTGGAGGTGGCAACCCATCCGCTTAAGTCCTATACCGCCCGCATCACGCTTGCGGATGATTCGGTCGCAGACATTGGCTGCGTAACCCGGCAGGATGGCGAGGGTATCGTTATCTCGGTAAGGCATCAGAGCGCGAAGGCAGTTGCAAGCAATACACTCAAACTGCAGAGCCTGCTTGATGGCTATGAAACCATCGATAGCGGCAATATCGTGATCGAAAACGATGGCAAGGTCGTTGCGACCAATGCCATCGAACCTACCGTATTGGGCGTGTTCGACCTGCCCGCGACGGACGCCATCATTGTTGACGAAATTAAGGATCGATGCCTGCCCGGCAAAGTCCGACTGGTCAACGTCAACGGCGAGTGGTATTTGGGCACATACGGCAAAGCGCAAAAATTCTACGTGTACACCTATGCCTCGGCGCAGCGCTACTTTGAGGTCGTCGCGGCTGTCGCTGCCGGCGTGCTGGTGCTCTACAGCGGTGTTGTAGCCACTGTTGTGATGGTGCGTCGCCGCGCTGATCGTCGACGTTTGACGGACTTGCTGCAGCAGGAGCGCGACTATGGCGACAAGCTGGCAAAGGCGGCGTGTGAGGCTTCGTCTGCCAACTCGGCAAAGACGGAGTTCCTGCGTCGCATGAGCCACGATCTGCGCACGCCCATCAACGGCATTCGCGGCATGGTTGAGGTCGGCGATGCCAATGCGGACGATCTGCAAAAGCAGACCGAGTGCCGCTCAAAGATCTGGACGGCATCGGGACTGCTGCTCGACCTTGCGAATGAGGCCCTGGATATGAGTCGCCTGGAGAGCGGGCAGGTCGACCTGGAGCTTGTTCCCACAAATTTGGTGACCCTCAACCACGAGGTGCGCGATATTCTGGAGCGCCAGGCCGAGGAGCGCCTGGTGACAATTATCTGCGATCAGCAGACGCTTAATCATCCCTATGCGCGGGTGAGCGTGACGCACCTCAAACGCTTGTTGCTCAATATTGCCGGCAATGCCGTCAAGTACAATCGCCGGGGCGGCTATGTTCGCCTGGCGTGCCGCGAGGTGGAGCCAGCGGATGGCGTTCCTGTCTATGAATACACGATTGCCGATAACGGTATTGGCATGAGTGAGGAGTTTCAACAGCACCTCTACGAGCCGTTTTGTCGCGAGGAGCAGCAGGTGGAAGGCGCTTCATCGGGAACTGGCCTGGGTGCGCCTATTGCCAAACAGTTGGTCGAGCTTATGGGCGGAACCATGAGCTTTTCGAGCATCTTGGGGCAGGGGACAACGTTTACCATCCGTCTGCCGTTTGAGAAGTGCAAGTGCTCCGAGATTCCTCAGGCAGTGCGCGTGAATGCGGGCGACGGCGATGCGCTCCAGGGCTTGCGCGTTTTGCTCGTAGAGGATAACGACCTGAATGCCGAGATCGCACAGTTTACGCTCGCCCGCGCCGGTGCCGTCGTGACGCATGCTAAGGATGGTGAGTCTGCCGTCGAGATGTTTGCCGCGAGCGCGCCGCACGAGTACGACGTGGTGTTGATGGATATCATGATGCCCGGTATCGATGGCCTTGAGGCCACGCGTCGGATTCGAGCGCTCGATCGCGAGGATGCCGCGACCACGCCGATTATCGCCGTGAGCGCCAACGCCTTTGCCGACGATCGCAGGCTTTCGCGTGAGGCGGGCATGAACGCGCACCTGAGTAAACCAGTGAGTTCGCAGGAGCTCGTTGAGGCGCTTGCGCACATAGCCGCCGACGCTTCATAAGCATATGGCCCGGTTCCAAGGTGGGTTGGAACCGGGCCATATTGCTATTGATGAGGCTTGCTGAGGGGCTTACTTTTCATGAATCTGCTTACCGCAGAGATGCTCAATCGTAATCTCGTAGAGTTGGACGCCCTTGATGTCTTTGGCGATTTCCTCCTCGACTTCTTCGGCGGAAGGGTAGTACTTAAGCGCGAGCTGGCGGACTTTGTCCTCGATAAATGCAGGGGTGTCATCTACCAGGCGACAACGGCCAAAGACCACGGTACTCATAACGTAGGGAGCCCAGTCATCGTCCTTGTACCACTCGTTGCCGTAAACGGTAAAGCAGACTTTGTCATCGCGCTTGAGTGCGTCGACCTTGTGGCCGGCTTTGGCGCCATGGAAATAAATCTTGTCGTGCTCGGCGTCAAAGAAGTAGTTGACGGGAATGGCATAGGGGTAGCCATCATCGCCGTTGACGGCAAAGACGCCGCGCTTGCAGGTAGCGAGCAGTTCGCGCGCTTCCTCGTCAGTGATGGCGCGTTTCTTTCGACGTAAGGGCCTAAACATTATTGGCATCCTTTCTGGCTGTGTGCGGTGGTTGAGCACAAACTATAGCGAAACAGCTCCGTTTTTCTTGATGCGGGCGAGCATGTTTTTGAGCTTGTTAAAGTCGAGCGGCTTGGGCAGGTGAGCGTTCATGCCGGCATCGTGTGCCGCCTGGGCATCCTCGGCAAAGGCGTTGGCGGTGAGCGCGATGATGGGGATATCGGCCGCATCGGCCTTCTCGCTCAGACGAATCGCGCGGGTTGCCTCGTAGCCGTCCATGCCCGGCATCATGATGTCCATTAGAATCGCATCGAAGCTACCCGCGGGACGGCCAACGTATAGGTCGACCGTTTCGTTGCCGTCGGCGGTGCGAGTTACGACGATGCCCTCGCTTTCGAGTAGAGCCTGGGCAATCTCGGCATTGAGCTCGTTATCTTCTGCCAAGAGGACGTTCATGCCGGCAAGCGAGCAGCTGTTTGCCTGGCCGTCCGCACGTTCTCTTGCCTGAGGGTTCTTGTCGATATCGAGCGGAATCTGGACGTTGAACGTACTCCCCGCGCCAACCTCACTCGAAATCTCAATCGTGCCGCCCATCAGGTCAATAAGTGACTTGACGATTGGCATGCCCATGCCGGTTCCCTGGAACTTGCTGCGCGCATCGTCACCTTCTTGGGCAAACGGCTCATACATATGCTTTAAAAACTCGGGAGCCATGCCAATGCCGGTATCCGAAACGCTAAAGCAAAAGAGCGCGCGCTCGTTGTCGAGTGGCTTGGTCTTTGAACTAAAGGTGACGGAGCCGCCGTGCTTGTTGTACTTAATGCTGTTGTCTAACAGGTTGATCATGATCTGTCGGATATGGGTGGGACTGCCGATCATGTATGGCCCCGTGGCGTACGGCAGACTATTGTCCTGCATTGTGATGCCGTTACTGGACGCGCGGAGCTTGCACAGCACCAGCGTATCGTCACAGAGCTCCTTGAGGTTAAAAGGCGCATGCTCCAGTGTTAGCTTGCGGTCTTCGATTTTTCCCATCTCGAGGATGTCGTTGATCAGCGAGAGCAGGTGATTGGCGGCAACGCGCGCCTTGGCACGGCTCTCGCGGGCGACTTGCATATCGCCTTCCTTCAATTCCTCGATCTCGATAAGGCCCAGGATACCGTTGAGCGGCGTACGGATGTCGTGGCTCATGCGCGTGAGGAATGCCGTCTTAGCGGCGTTGGCAGCATCGGCTTTTTTGCGTTCGGTTCGAGCGCGCACGAGCGCCCAGATGAGCAGGACGATGCCGACCGACAACATACCGATGAGGGTAGCTGCAATGGCGGTGCGGTTGCGATAAAGGAATTGAAGCGTGTTGGATTCCTGGGCCGTGTACGACGTGGAGGAGAAATTGCTTGCGGAGAGCGATTCTCCGGCATTGATGATGCCCTTGTTGATGATTCCCAACAGCTCGGGTTTTCCGCGCGAAATCCAGCACGAGAGCTCACGGGTGTCAGGGAGCTCGGTCGTCTCGCAGTCCTCGAGATCGTAACGGTCACCGATGGTTTTTACGCGTGAACTGGGAGCGACGATGCAGTGCGCCGTTCCCTTCCTGAGGGCGTCGAACGCTTCATCGTCGGATTGGTATTCGGTTACGGTCGCTGTGGGGAACAGACTTTCAAGTGCATTTTTGTTGACAAACGATGATTTGGTACAGGCGATGTTCTGAAGGTCTTTGTTCAGGTTGCTGCCGGTGTGGATGGCGGTGAGGGATATGGTCCCCAACGATATCGACTGTACAACGCCTGTTTGCTCGGCAAACCAGTAATCTCGGTATACCGGCAGCGCAACGTCTATGCTTTCCTTTGACAGGGCCTTTGACATCATCTTGTAGCTATCAAAGGCGACGGTTTTGACCGTAATGCCAAATTTATCGTGCAGCGTCGTCGCAAGCGATGCGAGCGAGCCTTCCATTTCGCCGTCTTCGTCCTCGTTGCAGTAGGGGAGTTTGCCCGTAATGTAGCCGAGCGTGATGGTGTTGTTGTTTGCTTTGAGCCAGGAACATTCGGGGCCGTTGAGCGATGATGAACCACTGTTTTGGGTCGAGTAGCTAGATTTGACTTCGTCGTTATAGCGTGGGTTGACGCGGGCGATTGCCGTCATGGCAGCATTGATGTCGTTCATCAGGTCGGGGCGGCTTTTGGGAACGGCAAAGTAGTAGTCGCTCGAACCAATGTAGAACATGGGGGAGGCGTTGGGCGACGAGGTCGTGTCGTTCATGATGATGGCGTCGACCTCGTTGTTTGCGAGCGCGTCAAAGAGAACGGAGTTTCCGTCATACTCCCTGTATGTGCAGGCGATTCCTTCGTTGGCGAGCCACTGCTGGCCAACGAAGGTTTGCATAACGCCGGGGTTGCAGCCGATGGTAAGGCCTTGGAGCGCTTGGGGGTCACCCTTGGCCAGATCGTCGCGCTCGGGCTTGGCGTAGATGAAGTAGCGCTCGGTGCCCTCGGGGTTCGAGGAAAAGAGCAGCTTTTGGGCGCGTTCCTCGGAGTAGGAGATGTTGGGCATGAGGTCGATCTCGCCCGCCTCGAGCATGTTCATAAGCTCGGTGAAGGTGCCGGAGACGTATTCGTACCGCCAGCCGGGCGTGTAGTACGACAGGGTCTGGAGGTACTCGTAGCCCCATCCCGAGAGACGCTCGCCGGGGGTGCCGTCCTGGAAGCCCTCGTTGTTGACGAGCCAGCCGACGCGGACCGTCTTGACTGGCTGACTAGAGTCATCGGCAAAAGCCTGGACAGGCGCGATGGAACTCAGCGCGGCAAGCGCGGCAAGCACAATGGCCAGGGCGCGACATATAACTGAACGAAGGACAGTGGCAGCTCTCACATGCAATCCTAACGAATCGAGACATTACCACATAAGGATACCAGCTCAGCCTGCCCAGTCGGCAGCTGCACCGCTAAACGCTCCCGCCCGGCAGTCATCGGGGACGTTCTTAAACGACTAGTCATTGGGGACGTTCTTGTTTGACTAGTCATTTAAGAACGTCCCCAATGACTAGTTCCGTTTGCTGGGGAGGCGTGGGACAATACCGAGCGAACGTGATTGGTTGTCCGTGGAAAGGGTCGCGATGAAAAAGCTCAGGACGCTTGCTGACGTGTTGCGCCAGGCGGGCTTCGTGCGCATTACGGAGCTGTTCCTCGTCTTCTATCTGCTGTGCTCGACGGCCGTCTGGCTGTCCGAACCCACGACCCTCACGTTTGGCGATGGGCTCTGGTTTAGCTTTGAGACCGTATCGACGATCGGCTTTGGCGACATTCCGGCCGAAACTCCGGTCGCCCGTGTCATCACGGTCGTCCTGAGCGTTATCAGCATTTTTTACATTGCCATGCTCACGGGCGTTGCGGTGAGCTACTGCAATACGCTCATCAAGATGCGCCAAAAGGACACCATGGCGCGCTTTATGGATGATCTGGAGCATTTGGAAGAGCTCGATCGCGACCAGCTCGCCGATCTGTCGCGCCGCGTGCGCGAATATCGGCGCCGCCAACGCTAGAGCGGGCGCCACGCATCACGATGAGGGGGACTGAATATGAATATCACCGTGTATCTGGGTGCCAGCGCCGGCAATGACCCGGCGTTTCTGCCCGCGGTGCAGGAGCTGGGCAATTGGATTGGCGCCAACGGACACGCGCTCGTATACGGCGGGTCCAAATCGGGACTGATGGGCGCGCTCGCCGATAGCGTACTCGAGGCAGGCGGACATGTGACGGGTGTGGAGCCGAGCTTTTTTATCGAGGCCGAGTTTCAGCATGACGGTATCGACGACCTTATCGTGACGAGCGATATGGCCGAGCGCAAGGCCAAGATGATTGAGCTCGGCGATGCGTTCATCGCCTTTCCCGGTGGGACGGGCACGCTCGAGGAGATTACCGAGGTCATGTCCGCGGTGTCGTTGGGGCACCTGAGTGCTCCATGCATCCTGTATAACCTGGATGGTTACTACAACGACCTCAAGGCGTTGCTCGGGCACATGATTGATAAGGGGCTTTCGAGCCCGAGGCGCCAGCTCGGCATCTACTTTGCCGACGATTTGCATGAGATTGCCTCGATTATCAACGGATAAGTCTTGAGCCTGCCCCACCATGACTCCCAATGGTGCCGTTTGCGGCGCAGGTGGCTGGCTCGTTCGGGCAACGCTCGCTCTACAATAAAATGTATCTTTGCCGAATTTGACCACGGGAGGTCCCGATGGATAGCCTTGCCAAACCCAAAAACCGTGCGCTGTTTTTGGCCAGCGTTACCGTGACCGGCGCGTTCGCAGGTGCCGCAGTCTGGCTGTTCTTTTTTGTGATGGAGCACGGTATCGACTATCTATGGACCGAGATTCCGCACGCGCTGGGCGTCGCTTCGCCCGAGCTCGCCAGCGGCCCGTTTGGCTTTTTGCCGTACCCGTTTTTCGTCTGCCTGCTGGGCGGCCTGTTAATCGGTCTGTACGAAAAGATGACGGGCACCAAGACCGATGACCTTAACCAGGTCATGGCCAAGGTCAAACAGGATGGGTGCTACCCCTACGACAATCTGGGCAAGCTGTCGATTGCGGCGCTGCTGCCGTTGCTGTTTGGCGGCAGCATTGGACCGGAGGCCGGCCTGACCGGCGTTATCGCCGGTCTGTGCAGCTGGGTCGGCGACCGCATGCGTCGCTTTGGCGCCGAGTTTAGGGAGCTCACGTTGCTGGGCACCCAGGCTGCCCTGACGGCGCTCTTTACCGCGCCCGTCTTTGGCTTTGTGGCGCCGCTTGCCGGTAGCACCGACGGCCAGGGTGAAGACGCCGACGATGAGTCCGCGTCCGGCGAGATCACCATCAAGCTGCCCAAGGCGCAAAAGACGGTGGTCTACGGTATTGCGATTGCCGGCGGTCTGGGCACCTACCTGCTGCTTGGACAGCTTGTGGGCGGCGGCATGGGCATGCCCAGGTTCGAGTCCGCCGAGGTGGGCAACCTAGAGCTTACCTGGCTCGTCCCTCTGTCGTTGATCGGCACCGTCTGCGGCTGGCTGTACTTTGTCTCTGAGCATGCAAGCGAGGCACTGTCCCATGCAATAGGGGAGCGTCCTGTCGTCAAGGCCATGCTGGCCGGTTTGGCACTCGCCATCTGTGGCACGGTCCTGCCCTATACCATGTTTGCCGGCGAGACCCAGGCCGACGTGCTCATGGAAACCTATCTGACCATTCCCGCTGGCGTGCTTATCGCGACCGGTCTTGTTAAGGCCATGCTGACGCCCGCCCTCATCAACCTTGGTTGGCGCGGCGGTCACTTCTTCCCGGTTATCTTCTCGGGCGTAAGCCTGGGCTATGGCCTTGCCATCCTCACCGGCGCAGATCCGGTCTTTTGCGTCGCCGTCTGCACGGCATCGACGATGGGTGCGGTCATGCGTCAGCCGGTCATGGTCGTGGGCCTGCTGCTCATGTGCTTCCCACTCAAGGGTATCGTCTGCATGATCATCGCGGCCGTCATCGCCGCCGGCATTCCGCTGCCCAAGCCGCTACGCAAGTAGCACGGTGGCGCGCGCCGGGGACATGCCATTTGTCACGGATTTACGGATGGGCGATTTCGACCAATTGTGGCCTGCGTGGGCCAGGATTCGCGTGACTACAGGTCGCGTACCCGATAAACCTTGGTGCTGACGGTGCAGCTGATTGCGCATAGTGCGAGGGCCAGCACGGCAATTCCTGCGCACAGACAGCCCAGAACGGCAGGATCGGGATTCGCTCCGGCAATCAACATGAGCCAGTTGCTAATGGGGTTGGAAGAGCTCAGCATTGCCATGGTACCGCAGCCCATCAGGGCAAACAGGCCGACGGAAAGGCGCAGCGCCTCCATGTGTCCAAATCGAAAGAACAGCGGCTGTGCCAAAAACACCATCATGAGGGAGATGAGCATCGATGCGGCGGAGGCTATTGTGATCTCAAAGACGGTCTGTCCCGTCGAGGGAATGCCCGTGGGATCGAAGAACGGAAGGGCGATGATGTTCAAAAGCACGGCGGCGCATGCCATGACGGCCGAGAAAGCAATAATGCACAGGTAGCGTGCGCAGATGATGTCTTTGCGCGAGAACGGCAGCGTTGCCCGATAGCGCTCCCAGCCGTTTTGGTTATCGTAGCCAGCCAGTGAGTTCATGATTATGATGGGCGACATGGCGCTGACCGCGCAAGCGCCGGCGCTCATACCGGAATCGCCGTCCGATGCGTTGGCAAGGGTTAGCACGACGAAGATGAACAGGCCGACGCCCGCAATGCTTGGGATGAGCGTGCGAGCGATGGCGAGCTCGGACATAAAGGCGCGTTTCATTTTGAAGCCCCTTTCAGCGTGAGGCGCAGGTAGTCATCAATGGTTGCCCGATCGCAGGGAATCTCGGGAAAGGCCTCGAGCGTATCGCGGCGGTTGGGCACGAGCACGTCCACGCTGTAGGCGTGGTGGGCGGCGCGGGCGCCTTCGACGCAAGCCATAAGCTCGGCGGCCTGTGCCTGGGTGCAGTGGGCGATGCCGGCTCGGTCGGTAATGTCCTCGCGCGGCAGGTCAAACACAATCGAACCGTTATCGATGCAGATGACGCGATCAGCGGTGCGATCGAGGTCGGACGTAATGTGGCTCGAGAACAGCACGCTGTGTTGGCCGTCGGAAACAAAGGCGAGCAGCTCATCGAGCAGTTCCTCGCGCGCTATAGGATCAAGGCCCGCGGTGGCTTCGTCCAAAACGAGCAGCTTGGCATTGTGACTGAGCGCACAGGCAAGCTGCAGCTTCATGCCCATGCCGCGGGAGAGGTCCTTGACTTTTGTCTTGGGATCGAGGCCAAATCGGTCGATGAATCCGGCGAATGTTTCGCGACTCCACGCGGGATACGCCGGGCCTACGAGCGTCTCGATCTGGCCCACCTTGAGCGTGGAGGGGAAGGGGCACGTGTCCAGGACAAGACCGACGCGGGAGCGCAGGTGGCGCTGCGTCTCGTCGGGTGCGTTGGCATCGCAGCGCTGTCCAAGCAGATGCACCTCGCCGGCATCGAGTTTGATAAGCCCAAGCGCGGCGCGAATGGTCGTCGTCTTGCCGGCGCCGTTGGCACCCACAAAGCCAACAATCTGGCCAGGCTCTACGGCAAGCGTGACATCACGCAGCGAAAAACGGTCGCTCACACGGCTTGAGATGCCTTTGAGTTCTAGAAGGTTTTGCATGGTATAGCCTTTCTTGCAGATGGCTACTGCATGGTTTCGGGGGCTACCAGGTCGAGCATCTCGTGCAGCTTGTTGCGCGTAACGCCCAGGGCTTCGGCTTGGCTCGCCGCTTTCGCAAGCAGCTCTTCGATATGGCAGAGCTGGTTTTCGCGCAAGAGCTCCTGGTTGCCCTCGGCGACAAAACAGCCCTTGCCCTGCACGGTGCAGATAAAGCCGAGTTGCTCCAGGTCGGCGTAAGCGCGCTTGGTGGTGATGACGCTCACGCCAAGATCGCTCGCGAGTGCACGGATGCTGGGGAGTTTGGCCCCCGCCGCGAGCGTGCCCGAAAGGATTTGAGCTTTGACTTGCGAGGCTATTTGCTCGTAGATGGGCTTGTCGCTCGAATTGGATAGGATGATGTCCACAGCGGCTCCTTAGCTGATGGGCTACACGTGTATATAACCGGTAAGCACAGTATATATACACTATGCACAGTTACGCAAGAGACAAATTCGGATTGGGCCGGCTGCCCGGGCCCTGACTGATGAATTTGTCCTGATAGGTGCCCTAGATCGGGATTTCGCGGCTACAATAGTGCGGTTACAACGACGTAATGCACTCAATGCAAGAAAGGATCCGCATGGCAAGCCTGTCGGATGAAATCTCGTCGCGCCGCACATTCGCGATCATCAGCCACCCGGACGCCGGTAAGACCACACTTACCGAGAAGCTGCTGCTCTATACCGGCAGCATCCAGACCGCCGGCTCGGTCAAAGGCAAGAGCTCGGCCAAGCATGCCGTCTCGGACTGGATGGACATCGAGAAGGAGCGCGGTATTTCCGTTACCTCCTCGGTGCTGCAGTTCACCTACAACGGCGCCTGCGTCAATATCCTCGATACCCCCGGCCACCAGGACTTCTCGGAGGATACCTACCGTACCCTTATGGCCGCCGACGCCGCGGTCATGGTCATCGATGGCGCCAAGGGCGTCGAGGCCCAGACCAAAAAGCTCTTTAAGGTCTGTACGCTGCGCCACATTCCCATCTTCACCTTTGTGAACAAGCTCGACCACGAGGCTCGCGATCCGTTTGAGCTCATGGAAGAGATCGAGAATGTCCTGGGCATCAATACGTATCCCATGAACTGGCCGATCGGCAGCGGTCGCAACTTCCGCGGCGTGTTCGATCGTCAGACCCGTCGCGTTATCGCCTTTGAGGGCGACGGCCACGCCAATGCCACCAAGAAGGTCGCCGAGGTCGAGGCCGAGCTGGGCGATCCCTCCATGGACGAGCTCATTGGCGAGGAGAACCATAAGAACCTGATGGATGACATCGAGCTGCTCGATGGTGCCGGCGACGAGCTCGACTTGGATGCCGTGGCCTGCGGCAAGCTGAGCCCGGCGTTCTTTGGCTCGGCGCTTACCAACTTTGGCGTGGAGCCTTTCCTGAAGGAGTTCCTGCGTCTGGCCCCGACGCCGCGCGCCTATACTGATACGCTCACCAGCGAGTCGGTCGATCCCTGCCGTGACGACTTTAGCGGCTTTGTCTTTAAGATCCAGGCCAACATGGACAAGAACCACCGCGACCGCATCGCCTTTGTGCGCATTTGCTCGGGCAAGTTCGAGCGCGGCATGGACGCCTTCCACGTGCAGGGCAACCGCAAGCTCAAGCTGGCGACGGGCACCTCGATGATGGCCGACGACCGCGCCATCGTGGACGAGGCGTACGCGGGCGATATCGTGGGCCTGTTCGATCCGGGTATCTTTAGCATCGGCGACACCGTGTGCTCCGGCAAGCGCCACGTGCAGTATCCGCAGATCCCGACGTTTGCCCCCGAGATGTTCGCTCGCATTACGCAGGTCGACACGCTCAAGCGCAAGCAGTTTGTGAAGGGCATGGAGGAGCTTGCCCAGGAGGGTGCCATCCAGATCTTCCGCGAGCTGGGTGCCGGCATGGAGAGCGTCATCGTGGGCGTGGTCGGCGTGCTGCAGTTTGAGGTGCTCGAGCGCCGCCTCAAGGCCGAGTACCGTGTTGAGGTTCGTCGCCAGCCGCTGCCCTATACGGACATCCGTTGGATTCAGAACGACCCCGACACCATCGATATCCCGGGCCTTTCGCTCACGCGCGACACGCTGCGCGTCGAGGACATGCGCGGCGGCAAGCTGCTGCTGTTCACGAGCCCGTGGAACGTGGACTGGGCAACCGACCACAACCCCGACCTTATCCTGTCGGAGTTTGGCAACGTAGCGTTTTAACGCATCGGCGCGGTGACCCTGCGGGGCTGCCGCGCCGCTTGCTTGCCTGATGCCGTGTGAGCGGCTATCATACCCACCGTCGTCTCAAGACCGTGACGTCCGAGCAGTTCGGGTCCGATATCCTGCTCGTTAAACCTAAAACCAAAGGAGTACATAATGATCAAGAAGGTCATGGAGGACTACAAGGTCCTGTTGCGGAGCATTCCCGCGGCAACGGTTTCGCTGTTTTTCGTGAGCGTCATCATGATGAACCTGCTGGCCAACAAAGAACTCATCAGCTTGCCGTATCTGGCACTCGATTGCGGCTTTGTGGTGAGCTGGGTTTCGTTTTTGTGCCAGGACATGATCTGCAAGCGCTTTGGCGCCAAGGCATCCATCAAAATCTCTATCCTCGCGCTGCTGGTCAACCTGGCCGTGAGCCTGTGCTTTTGGGCATGCTCGCTCACGCCCGGCATGTGGGGCGCCTACTACGACACGGGTATGATCGAGGTCAACACCGCCCTTAACGCCACCATCGGCGGCACCTGGTACGTGGTGCTGGGCTCTTCGCTGGCAATGCTCGTTTCTGCCGTGGTTAACTCCACGCTCAACCAGTCGCTCGGTCGTATGCTCAAAAAGAATAACTTTGTGAGCTTTGCCTTCCGCTCCTATGTGTCTACGGGTGTTGGCCAGTTTATCGACAATCTGGTCTTTGCCATTGTGGTGAGCCATACGTTCTTTGGTTGGACCTGGGTGCAGGTCCTTATGTGCTCGCTGACCGGCGCTGTCGCCGAGCTGCTGTGCGAGGTCTTCCTGAGCCCCGTGGGCTACAAGGTCGTGCGCGGCTGGGAGCGCGAGAATGTGGGCTCCGAGTACCTTGAGCGCCACGCAACCGCCTAAGGAGCAAGTATGCGGGTTTTGATCACGGGCGCTTCGGGCGGTATCGGAGCCGCGTGCGTGCAGCGCTTTTTGGACGAGGGCCACGAGGTCGTGGGCTTTGACCTGCTGCCGGCGGCGATCGAACACGAGCGCTACCGCCATCTGATTGTTGATGTCCGCAAGCCGGACGCGTTTCCGGACGACCTTGAGCCCCAGGTGATCGTGAACGTTGCCGGTACGCAGGATTCGGCCGATGACATCGCCGCCAACCTGCGTGGCACCATCAACGTGACCGAGCGCTACGCCTTTGTGGGAGAGGGGCTTGCCGCCAAGCCAGCGCCTGCTATCCAATCCGTGGTCAATGTGGGGTCGGCGAGCGGACATACGGGATCGGAGTTTCCCGCCTATGCTGCCAGCAAGGGTGGCGTTATCGCCTACACCAAGAACCTTGCAAACCGCCTGGCGCCGCAGGCCATCGCCAACAGTGTGGACCCGGGCGGCGTTATCACGCCGCTCAACCGTTGCGTGATGGAAGACGAACGCCTGTGGAACCAGATTATGGAGCTTACGCCGCTTAAGCGCTGGGCCACCGCCCAAGAGATCGCCGAGTGGATCTATTTTGTGGGCGTGACCAACCGGTTTATGACCGGGCAGAGCCTGCTGATCGATGGCGGCGAGGCCGGCCGCACACAATTTATTTGGCCCGAATAGCAAAACGCGCCCGATGGCAAGATTGCCGTCGGGCGCGTTTTTGATGTATTGGTTTTTAGCCGAGGCAAGTCCAGTTGACGGGGGTCGAGCCGTGCTGTTCGAGTAGCCGATTGGCAGCGGAGAAGGGGCGCGACCCCATAAAAGCGGGGAGTTCTGCCGTGGCGCGGTTGGCCGAAAGCGGCGAGGGATGCGTAGAGGCAAGGCAGAACTTGCCGCTTGCTTTGCCCGCGCCGGTCGCGGCGAGCTTTCCTTCGACCATCTGCTGGGCAAAGCGGCCCCATGCCAAAAAGACCACCGGCTGGGGCAGCTGGCAGCAGCGTTCGATAATATAGTCGGTGAGCGTGCTCCAGCCCAGCTTGGCGTGCGAATTGGCGGCATGCTCGCGCACGGTGAGCGTGGTGTTAAGGAGCAGGACGCCCTGTTGTGCCCATGGGGTTAGGTCTCCCGTGGCAGGAATGGGGTAGTCCAGATCGGCTTTGAGTTCCTTATAGATGTTGCGCAGGCTCGGCGGCAACTTGGTTTGCGTCGCGGGGACCGAGAACGATAACCCCATGGCCTGGTTGGGTCCGTGATAGGGATCTTGACCCAAGATGACAACCTTTACCTGGTCGGCCGGCGTGTAGGCGAGGGCATTGAGGATGTCGTCTTGTGCCGGGTAGATGGTTTGCTCGGCACGTAAAAGGGCGATGCGCTCGAGCAGCTGGTTCGTCGTGTCACGTACCGGCTGCGGCGCATCGCCCAACCAAGTTGCTATGTTGCGGTCGCGAGTTGCGGTGTCCATGGGGCTCCTTTATGGCAGATGCTCTGTTGGCATCTATTGTAAAGGCGCACCGGTTGCCTTTATGCCGCGGCTGCATGAAGAGTGGGGTCTACGAGACGTGCTCGGGCGCTCCTGCCATGTGAGCGTGTCCTTGCGAGCGAAGGCGCGGGAGCTCGACGGTTGCCACCATCACGCCGGTGAGGATGAGGGCGGCGCCAAAGAAGGCGATGGGGCTCAGGACCTCGCCGACCAGGAAGAACGAGAAGACGGCGGAGCAGACCGGCTCCAGCGAGAAGGCAAAGCCGGTGGTCTCGGCGGGCACGTGGGGCTGCACGAGCGTCTGGGTGATAAAACCGTAGGCAGAGCAGATGAGTGCGAGCGCGACGACCACGACGATCTCGTTGGGCGTGCCGGGAAGCGTGAAGCCGCCAAAGGTGCACGCGGCGATGCCCGAGAACAGGCCGCCAAAGCCCAGCTGCCAAACACCCAAGGCCAGTGGGTCGACTTCTTCGACAAAGCGCTTGGCTACGATAATGTGGCTGGCATAGATAAAGGCTGAGAGCAACATGATGATCGCGCCGGGATTCAGGCTGGTAAAGTCGGCACCCGAGAGCAGCAGCATACCGCAGGTGACGATGGCGGTGCCGATAAGCACCTTGCGCTCGGGGGCGCGACGCAGCAGGGCGGCGTTGGCAAACGGCACGATCACGACCGTCAGGCTCTGTAAAAAGCCGGCGGTGGAGGCGGAGGTAAGGCTGGAGCCCAAGCACATGCAGGTGAGCTCGGTTGCCATGATGGCGCCGATGATGGCGGCGCGAACCATGAGGTCGCGGTTGATGCGCAGCGCGTGCTTGTGGAAGAGCAGCAGGCAGGCCACAAAGGCGATGATGCAGCGCAGCGCAACGATGCTCGTGGCGTTCATGCTGTCCATGCCGATCTTCATGAGGGGGTACGAAAAGCCCCATGCGACGGGAACGGAAAATGAGAGCGCGATTGCTTTTTTGCGATCCATGGGACTCCTTTTGTTACAGAACGGTTTCGCAAAAAGGATTCTGCTCCCAGATATGGATGTAGTAAAGCGAATGTATCTTCAGTATGATTAAGAAATACTAATGCTAGTAGAAAAAGCCCTGGCAAAACGTTTTACGGCTGCATTGATGTGGAGGCACGATGGCATCGCGGTATCAGATTGTTTGTATGGTGGTCGATCGCGGCAGCCTGAAGGGCGCGGCCGACGAGCTAGGCTATACGCAAAGCACGGTGAGCCAGGCCGTCAAGGCGCTCGAGCGCGAGCTGGGTACCACGCTTATCGAGCGCGGTAAGCAAGGTGTCTCGCTTACGCGCGACGGCAAGCAGTACCTGCCGTATCTGCGCCAAATCGTAACTGCCGAGGCCGAGCTTGAGGGCAAGCGTCAGGAGTTGCTGGGACTCTCCTCGACTGATATTCGAATCGCGACGTTTACTAACGTGAGCCGCACCGTATTGCCGCGCGTGATTCGCGACTTTGGGGCTCTGCATCCGGGCGTGCACTTTACCCTCAAGCAGGGCGATTACACGCGCAACGCCCAGTGGGTGCACGATGGCGTGGTTGATTTTTGTTTTACGGCACGCGGATTTACCGCGGGGCTCGAGAAGCGCGTGGTCTATCACGACGAGTTGGTGGCACTGCTGCCGGCCGCGCATCCGCTGACGGCAAAGGAAAAGGTGACGCTCGCCGACCTGGCGTCAGAGTCGTTTGTGCTGCTGGACGAGGGCGAACAGAGCCTGGTGCTCGATGCATTCGCGGCGCACGGGCTGTCGCCGCACGTGACGAGCGAGGTGACCGACGACTACACCATCATGGCGATGGTGGAGGAGGGCCTAGGCGTGAGCATGCTGTATCGTCGTACCGTCGAGGGCATGCGGGCCGATATTCGCGTGCGTCCCATCGTGCACGCCCCCTCGCGCGACGTGGTGGCAGCTTGGCGCAGCTGGGACACCATGCCTATCGCCACGAGGCGTTTTATCGACTATATGAGCTCGCATATTGTCAATTAATGACTGGCGTGACATTGAGTGCGGTGTTTAGCGGGCTGTCGCTTTGGCTTGGGCGGCGCGATAGGTGCGTGCCGGGTGGCAGAGTAGTACCGCCACGACCATAAAGAACGCCGTGGTGCCCAGGCTGATGGGGTAGACCATCATGATGTTCGCAAAGGTGCGGAAGTGCGGGAACACGCAGAATACCCAATAGAAGCGAATGCCGCAGACGCAGATCATGGTGATGAGGGCGGGCATGAGCGAGATGCCAAAGCCGCGCAGGTAGCCGGACATGTTTTCGTAGAACATGCTAAAGGCGTAGGCAGGGAAGATCGAGCACACGCGGATATAGCCGATCGAGACGATGTTGGGGTCGCTGTTGAACAGCGCCAGGATTTCGCGTCCCAAGCCTACGATGATGACGATGGTGGTGAGCGCGACGATACCGCCTTCGACCAGGCAGACCTTGAGCGTTTTGGTGCAGCGGTCGATCTGGCGAGCGCCGTGGTTTTGCCCCACAAAGGTGGTGCAGGCCTGGCTAAAGCTGTTGAGTAGGTTGTAGCACACGTACTCCAGGCTCATGGCAGCGCTGGATGCCGCCATGACCTCGGTGCCCAAGCTGTTGATGGCGGACTGGATGATGATGTTGGCGACGGCAAAGACGGCGCTCTGGATGCCGGCGGGCAGGCCGATCTTGACGATGCGCCTGAGGGCGACGGGGTCGATAACCAGGTCGCGTGGAGTGACGCGGACGACGGAGTCGGTCTTGAGCAGGCGGATAAAGAGCGTAGCGGCGCTGACGGTGTAGGCGATGGCGGTGGCAATGGCGACGCCCGCGACGCCCCAGTGGAGTACGGGGACAAAGATGAGGTCCAGGCCAATGTTGAGGACGGTGGACACGGCAAGCGCCTGCAGCGGCATGCGGGTGATGCCGACGGAGCGGAAGATCGCGGCCTCAAAGTTGTAAAGCAAGATCGAGGGCATGCTGAGCAAAAAGACGCGTAGGTAGAGCGAAGCGAGCGGCATGGTCTCGGCAGGCACGTTGAGCGCAGCGAGCATGGGCTCGGCAAAGATCTCGCCCAGTGCGATGACGACAAAGCCCACGAGTGCCATTAAAATCGAGGTATGGACGGCGCGTTTGACCATGTTCTGATCGTTGCGGCCGATAGCGTTGGCGATGACCACGTTGGAGCCAAGCGACATGCCGATAAACAGGTTGAGCATAAGGCTGGTAAGCGGAACGTTGGAGCCGACCGCTGCCATGGCGAGGGTTCCCTGGTCGCCCGAGAAGTTACCGATGATGACGGTGGCGATGAGGTTCGACAGCTGCTCCAAGATGCTCGTGGCGGCTACGGGGAAGGCGAACAGGGGAATATTGCGCCACAGCGAGCCGGTGGTCATGTCAATGTGCTTAGATGCGGTGTCTGCCATACGCTCTCAATCTCTAATATGCTCTTTCGTGCTTATTTGCGCAGATGATGATACTCCTAATCGCCTAGTCATTGGGGACGTTCTTGAATGACTAGTCGTTTAAGAACGTCCCCAATGACTAGGTGGGGAAGGCGTGCGACAATGGTGGGCGTCGTGTTGTTCGCGCTAAGGAGTTGCCATGTTGTTGTGTCCCGTTTGCCATGAACCGTTGGTGGACGACGAGCGCGGGGCCGCATGCGCGGACGGACACCGGTTTGACCGTGCGCGCGAGGGCTATCTGTATCTACTGCGCTCGTCCAAGAGCGGCGACTCCATGGGTGATCCCAAGTCGCAGGCGCGCAGCCGTCGCGACTTTCTGAACCGCGGTTACTATGCGCCGTTGCGCGATGCGATGGTCGAGCTGGTGCGCGAGCAGGTGTCTGGGCGCGCGGCGTTTACGGACACTCCTATGACCTTGCTCGATATTTGCTGCGGCGAGGGCTACTACACCAGTGCCATGGGCGCGGTTTTGGGCGTAGATGCTTACGGCTTTGACCTGGGTAAAGAGATGGTGCGCCTGGCTGCCAAGCGCGGCGATGCGACCTACTTCGTGGCCAACATGAAGGACATCCCCGTGGCCGATGGCGCCTTCGATATGGTGACCGAGCTCTTTGCTCCCTTTAACGAGCGTGAGTTTGCCCGCGTGCTGGCGCCAGAGGGCTCGCTCTATACCGTGGTGCCGGGTGCTCGGCATCTGTTTGGGCTCAAGGAGGTGCTCTACGACACGCCATATCTCAACGACGAAAAGCTGCCGAAGACTACGGAGCTTAAGTTGGTCGGAACGCAGCGGGTGTCTGCGAACATTACGCTCCAGACCCAGGCCGACATCGAGGCGGTGTTCCAGATGACGCCCTACTACTACCGCACGCGCCCTGCCGACAAAGAGCGCCTGGCAAATTTGGACACCCTTCAAACCGATATCGACTTCATCATCGCCGAGTACCGCCACTAACCTACCAAAAAGGGACAGGTTTATTTTGGCGGGTTTTATCTGGGCAAACGTAAAGGGCCGACCGCGGAGATGCGCGATCGGCCCTTTTTATTGGCGTATATATCAGAGTCGCTGAGCGATTGACACGGATGCGGCTTAGCTCAAACGGTCCATGCCCTCTTTCTTGACGCGGTTGGCGAGTACAAAGTAGATAATGCTGACAATCAGGCCGGTAAAATCGGGGATGCTTGAGCCGGTCCCACCCAAGAGGGGCAGGGAGAGGAGCAGGCTGATGACCGAACATGCTAGGCAGACGATGGACCAGATCCAGACAACGCCAGCCTTGGCGGGATTATTTGCCGCGCGGATGCCAAAGACAGCGGTCACAATTTCGATGACGCCCAATACGATGACGACGACGCAAGAAACGATCATGGCACTCGTGATATCGCCTGCCGCGCTGCCTGCAAAGAGCGCTGTAGCACCCATGCCTGCGCTTAGAATGCCGACGACAAAGAAGAGGAACGATAGGATTTTGAGTAATTTACAGGCGTTGCTCATGGCTGGTCCTTTCGAAGTGGACATGACGTATTTGATGCGCACGCATGACGCATGTCGCGAAGCATATTGTAATTCAACAAGGTGCTGTGTACGTTCATCCAATAGTTGAACGCTCCGCTCTTGACGGGGATGGCACTTGCGCTGTGCTAGGTTTTTGCTTAACTGGATTAAACTGTGCATTTTTTAGGGGCGAATGGTGAATATCAAGCAGGTCGGCTATTTTGTCGCCGTATTCGAGACGAAGAGTTTTACTGCTGCGGCGCACCACCGCAACGTGACCGTTCAGGCCATTTCCAAGTCAATTAGCGAGCTCGAGCAGTTTTTTAACGTTCAGTTTTTTGAGCGTGGAAGTAGTGGCGTCAGGCCGACTCGGGCCGGTCGCAGCTTTTATGCCAAGGCTCGCCCCGCCGTCGAAGCATATCGCGAGGTTGAAAACTTTGACCCGTCTGGATGCGACCTGACCGTCTCGTCGGCCTCTGGTCCGCAAGCGATGCCGGAGCTCTCGATTGGCCTGTGCGCTCCCGCACTCGATAACGAGGATAAGCTATATAAGGGGCTATCTGCGCTTATCATGCGTGGTGTGCGCGTGCGGGTGAAGTTTTGCACTGTGCATCCCGGAGTTGCCCAGCAGGAGCTCGAGCAGGGCGGCCTCGATGCCTTGCTTACGGTGGGTACATATGACAATACCAATGATGACTGCGAACAGCTGGGAACCCTGCCCACGGGTATTTTCGTCGCCGCCGACCATCCACTCGGCAAGATGCCCTTTGTGACTGTGGCTGATCTTAGCTCCTATCCGGTGGGACAGTCGACTGCGTTCGATAGCTTTAACAACTCGATTTTTTGGCAGTACAAAAACTGCGGTGTCCTCGGTGAGACGCGCGTTATCGATAACCCCGCTCAAGTTGGGGCGTTTTTGACGGCCGAGCGCGGCTATTTCTTAAATGCCATTCTTCCCGTTCCCGGTCAGGTCGCTAGTGGGTTTGAGATTGTTCCCATTGTGGGTGAAGGGGCTCTGACGGTTCCGGTGTGCTTAGTTTCCCTTAAAGATGAAAAGCCCCAAGCTTATCACGTCGTAGAGAACTACTTGATTCGCATGGTGGGCAGTGCCAACGGGTCTTCTGCTCACTAGCACATTCGTTGACGCGCTTGCCGCTGTCGGCCCGGTCGTGTCTGGCATTATGCTGTCGATTGTGCCGTGCCGTGGCAATCGAATGAATGCAAAGACTATTCACAGCAAGCCGCCCTCCGTTTCTTGTCTACTCGAGAAACGGAGGGCGGCTTTCATATACGGCGCTTTGTGCAGGCAGGTCAGATACCCTAGCTCAGGCGCTCCTGGCTTTCCTTTTTAACGCGGTTGGCGAAAACGAAGTACACGGCACTTACGACCACGGCGGTGACATCGGTGGCGCTGGTGCCGACTCCGCCCAAGAAGGGCTCGGAAAGCAGCAGGCTCACAACGGCGCATACCAGGCAAATGATAGCCCAGACCCAAACGACACCAATCTTGCTGGGGTTATTTGAGGCGCGGATGCCCAACACGGCAGCGATGATTTCGACGATGCCCATCACGATGACGACAACGCTGTAAACCGAGAGATCGCCGCTGGCGTCGCCCGAAGCCGCAGTGAGTGCCAACGCGCCCGCGGCGATGCTAAAAATACCTCCCAATAGATAGATGATGGACATGACCTTTAGGACTTTACGGTTGTTGCTCATGTTCAGTTCCTTTCCCTTGAGCCTTAATGGCACCGTGCGGGTGTTGCCCGGTGCCATGAATTACTGATTGGTAGGTTCGTTACCCAGGTCTTGCGAGGCGAGTTTCTGTTCTTCGCTAAACTCGTCCGCTTCGGCGAGTTCTTCGGCGGTCGCTGCCCTCGGAGCGGACTCGTCGGCATCGCAATGATCGAAAACGAGTTGATAGGGGGCGATGTCGCGGCGGGAAAGCATGAGCTTTACCTCACGGCGCAAAGAACGCATGACGCTGCCGCGATCGGTCTCCTTGCAGGTGGCGACAACGCGAATGGTCATAGCGGTGCTGCTAAGGTCGACCACGCCCTTGTAGAAGGGTCCATCGATAATGGCGGGAACGCGGTCATGCACGCTTTTGAGCTCGTCTTTAAGCACATTTTCAACATAGGGTAGAGATTCTCCCACCGGGATGGTGACATCTATGCTGGCGTAAGAATTAAGTTTTGTCATGTTGGTGACATTCGAAATCGAGCTGTTGCGTAGGAGCAGAACATTGCCGTTGCCGTCATTGATCTTTGTGGTTCGCACGCCAATCTCCATAACGGTGCCGGTATTGCCGCCAACCGAGATGACGTCTCCAACGCGGAACTCGCCTTCAAAGATAATAAAGAGCCCGCATAAGATATCCGTGATGAGGTCTTTGGCTCCAAAGGAGACGGCGAGCGTGATGATGCCTGCCGAGGCTAAAAGCGTTGCGGTATCGACACCCAAAACACCGAGGCACCAATAGAGCATAGCGATGAGAGTCCCGTATTTTGTCAGGCTCGAGAGAAGTCGACATATCGTCTCGCCGCGCGCTCCAAGCACGTTGGACAACATGCGAAGAAGCGCCTGCGCGATAGCGCACACTGTGAGAGCCACACAGGCGTACATGATTGAAGCGGTGAGTGCGAATATGTTGAGACCGTGCTGCCAGTCGTTACCTAGGATGTAGGTAAATACCGAATTCGGGCCAAACAGAGCGTCTTTAAGCAAGACGGCCAAAAAGACGACAAACACCGCGATGCCGGTAAACCATCTAAGGACCGTGCCGAGTTTTTGCTCGGGGGTTTTGTCCTCCCATTTAAAGGAGATGTTGAGCCATCGGCCAATGGCGCTTTCGCTGTGTTTGACACGGCCATCGGACGTCGTGACGGTGATGTTGTGCCGTCTTGTCGCGAAATCGTCTTCGCGCTTCGAACGCTTTTCTTCGACTTTTATGGTGTCGAGTGTCAGCAATGGGTAGATAAGGGCAAAGCAAATGGCGGCGATAACTCCGGTTGCGATGGTGAGCGGAACGCGCTGGTGCATAAAGGAGTCTTCGGGTGCCGCGACGTAAACGTAATAGTCGCCAGTCTCCAAGCAGGAGGCGTAGAGTTTTTGGTTGTCGATGTTGACGAAGTCGCTAAAGCCGTCTGCAAGCTGCTCGTCAGTCAGTCCTATTTCGGATGCCTTTTTCCCCAAAAGAAGGTCGTTGGGATGATATGCGACGGTACCGTCTTTTTTCTCGATTGCAAAGGCGAAGCCTCCGGCGCCCGCCTTGATGCCATCGAGCACCGCGTCGATCTTGGTGCTCTTGAGCATTTCTTCTAAGCGCATGGGGCGCACGGCAATCTGCACGATTCCGTCTGCAATGCCATCCTGATCGTAGAGCGCGACTCCGATGTACTGATATGTCTCGCCGGTGGTTCTGTTGATGGAAAGAGGCTGTATATATTCATCCTTGCCGCCCAAAAGCGAGCGGAACTCGTAGGAGGAGTCACCGTACTTGGTCGAAAGGCTGTAGGATCGCTGCGACGTGCTCGAGCTCGTCATATTGCCGTCGCCGTCGTAGAGATAAATTGACTCGATGTTGAGCGTTTTTGCCATGCTGTGCAGGTCGGCTCGCGTGGCGAGCTCTGGATTGTGCTCAACGATGTAGGCGATAATGTGGCAGGCAGTGGCATAGTGTTCGCTATATTGCCTCGTAAGCTCATCCTCGCGCAGCGCATTATTTTTGAGCGTTTGATCAATCTGCTCTAAGCGCTCCCGATTGACCGTTGCCTGGCTCGAAAGGGCAAAGAGCGTTTGCATATAGAAGGTTACTGCCAAAAGTAAGACGAGTCCCGCAATGGACAAGGCTGTTGCGCGCCTGCCCACGGAGGGGTTAAACCGAAGGTCGCGACCGATCTTGACGTATTCGTGATGGTCGTGGTCGTCATGTTCGTCGTCCGCTAGGACAAACAGGTCATAGAGTGCCACGGCGGCGACGATTGCGATGAAGGCAAAGAGGATGACGCCCACGGTGATGTTGCGCGCGGAGGCGGTATCGCTTTCGGGAATGGCGAGAACGTAATAGGTGTCATCGACCAACTTGACGCGACAATACAGGCTTGTGTTTTTGACGGAAGTGATGAATGTTTTGCCGTCCTCAAGATTGCCAATGTCGATGCCGTTGTCGAGCGCATCGGTACCTATCATGCTCTGATCGGGATGGTAGGTGATCAGGTGCGTTTTTGCCGATACGGCAAGGACATATCCGTGGCTGCCGAGCGAGATGTTCTTGAGCATGCTCTCGGTCGAGCCGGTGTCCTTGACAAGGGCGTGCAGCTCTTGGGGATTTTGCTCTACGATGACCATGGTGTCGTCATCGATTTTGGCGGCATAGTATCGCATGACCCAGTCTTGATCGGGAAGATCGACCTCAACTGGATCGGAGGGCTTGCCGGTCTCGAAGCACTGACGTAGCTGGTTGAAGCGGGCGCGGCTAAAATCGGCTTTGGTGTCAGCCGCTTTGGCGATGATGGAACCGTCACGTCGGGTAATGAGAACGTTATCGACCTTGAGCAGGTCCTTGAACTCGGCCATTTTGGCATCGGTCGCTTCATAACCGGCATCGTTGGCCGCCATAAATGCGATGCTTGCGGCACGCGTGCGATACAGGTCATCAAATGTTTGGGTGTTGTCTTTCGTTTCCGACCGGGCCGTTTTAACGAGATCGGGGAGTTCAGCGGCAACACGATCGAATTCCAAAGCGTATTCCTCTTGCGATAGACGCGTTTGCATCGAGGCGAGTAGGAGTCCCATCGCTAGCGTGCAGACGGCTACGGCAATGGCAAGCGCCACGGACTTTTGTTTTAGTCGCTTGGACATGGGTGGACTTCCTTAGTTCCATTTCTGGATGAGCGTATCGATTGTTTTGTCTTTGAGCATTGAGCGTACTTCGACGGCAATCTTGAGTGAAAGCTCAGAGCCCTTCTGCGTTGCGACGGCGTAGCGCTGTGGGTTGATGCCAAAATCGGGCAGGACGGTGCGCTCGCCATCGAGATAGGTTTTGGCAATTGCGCCATCGGTCGCCATGGCGTCGACGTCGCCGGCTTCCAATGCGTGGGAAAGCTCAGCGTAACTCGCATATTGGCTCAGATGCCATGTGTCGTAGTCAATGTTGCCGCTCTTGGCATCCTGCTGCTGGGGGATGCCGTCCGAAAGCCCCAGCTCCAAAAACTTCGCGGCAAGTTGAGGCGCAGCGTTTGTTCCGGATACCGTGCCAATTGTTCCGCCCTTAAGCTGGGGGAAGGATTGAATGAGCGATGTATTTTCGACAACAAGAATTACCGAGTCGGTGTAATAGGCGGCAGAGAAGTCAAACAGCTTTTTGCGTTCGTCGCTTATCGAGTAGCACGCGATCAGGCAATCGACTTTTCCCGACGAGAGCATTTCTTCGCGTGTCTCGGGCGTTACGGATGTAAACGAACAGCCTCCATAGCCAAGACGGTTTGCCAACTCGTTGGCGAGGTCGATTTCGAATCCGTAGTACTTGCCGTTGTTGGGATTACGTTCGCTAAACCCGACGATATCCGAGCGGACGCCTACGTTCAGCCTGGCCTTGCCGGACATGCCGGAAGTGCTGTTCGAGCAGGCTGGCAGTACCATGGCTGCCAGTGTGGCTCCGGCTGCCGAGATTGCCAACCGGCAGGCCTTTCGGCGTGTGACTGAATGGTCCATTTGCATTCCTCACGACGAATGTTCAGTCCTTTAATGATATGGACGGGCAAGTATGGAATAGTCGCGAAGCGGCGGGTAAACGGAGGGTTGAGGTGGAGGGCAATACCTGACGGGATTTGGTGCTTTACCACTAAATAGATGCCCGTATTCTGCGATGGGCGGTGGGCCATGTCGCATGTGGGACAATAGCGGACAGTTGGGTGCCGACATAAACGGCGCTCACGTATTCGTTTTGCTTGTTAAGGAGTGTCCATGGGCGTCGTCGATCCCTTTTCTGTTGCTCGGGCAGCGGGGCTTGAGCTGACCGGGAAGTCCGAGGGCCTCACGCTCACCGACGGTACGATGGAGTTGCGCGCCGATTTTAGCCGCATGCTGCCACGGCTCAAGCAGGGCCGCCTGCAGCAGGAGCTGCTGGTGAAGGCTGCGCGTACAAAAGGCATCGAACAACCATGGGCGATTGATGCCACGGCAGGCTTTGGAGAGGATTCGCTGCTGTTGGCTGCCGCGGGCTTTACCGTCGATCTGTATGAGCAGGATTGCGTGATCGCGGCGCTTCTCAAGGATGCCTTGGATCGCGCGGCAGACGATCCGGCGCTTGCGGCCGCCGTGGCGCGCATGCGCTTACATGCGGGCGAGGACAGCATTGCCGGCCTTCGTCATACAGCCGAGCTGATCGAGCAGGGTGAGCTCGCGGCTCCCGACGTGGTGTATCTGGATCCCATGTTTCCCGAGCGCACCAAGAGCGCGGCGGTGAAAAAGAAGTTTCAGCTCTTGCACCATCTGGAGCAGCCGTGCGCCGACGAGGAGACGCTGGTCGAAGCTGCGCTTGCGGTGCGGCCGCGCAAGGTCGTTATCAAGCGACCGGTGAAGGGGCCGCTGCTTGCCGGCGTTAAGCCGAGCTATCAGCTTGCGGGCAAGGCCGTTCGTTACGATGTTTTGGTGCCGCCGCGTCCGTAGCTTGCGCACGATGGCTGGCGCTTCGCTGGTGCCGTGCCGATGCGGCCCCTATTTCCAAGGGTGTGACGTCAGGTGCCACCCGCCGCAGTATTCGCATTTGTAGCAGGCCAAACCACGCCGCCCGCGGTTTTCGCAGTCGGCCATAACTGCCTCGGCCTCGGCGCGCGTGTCGTAACGGTTTTTGCGCTCGCACGACTTGTAGCGCCAGGCTTCCTCGCGTTCGGCGTCCAGAGCGTCGCGGCGTTCATCCTCGCGTGCAAACAGGTCGCTCATATCGCCGCCGGTGGCAGCGCCCAAAAACTCGCTTTTGGCCTTTGACCAGGCGGCTCGCTTTTTGCTTCCCATCTGCTTCGCGCCCCTTTCCAAACGTTGGTATCATTGCTCAATCAAAGTGATACCAATAAACGTGAGGTCGCCGCGTGATGATCAGAAAAACCCTCGATACCGACATTCCCGCCGTCATGGCTATCTATGACGCGGCCCGCGCCTTTATGCGCGCGCATGGCAACGCCACGCAGTGGCCCGAGGGCATGCCTTCGGTCGAGCAGGTGGCTGCCGATATCGCCGCCGGTGGCAGCTATGTGTGCGAAGTCGACGGTCGCGTGGTGGCGACGTTTGCCTTTTTACCGGGTCCGGACGAGTGCTATGACGTCATCGAGGATGGCGCCTGGCGCAGCGTCGCTCCATACCATGTGCTGCATCGCGTGGCGTCGGACGGCACCACGCATGGCGTCGCTGCTGCGATGTTTGCCTTTGCCAAGGAACGCACCGACCATCTGCGTATCGACACGCACCAAGACAATCTGCCCATGCAGGGCGCCATCGCCAAGGACGGGTTTAAGCGCGCCGGTATCGTATATGTGTCGGACGGTACGCCGCGTGTCGCGTTTGATTGGCTGCGCGAGGCGTAGGAGCCAAGGCACGTATCATCACCCAGCTCAAATAAAAAATGGCCCCGAGTGGGGCCATTTTTGGTAAAACGCGTCGTTGTGGGGCTCGCGTTGTCACCGCCCAGATGAGTCCGGGCGGGCAAAAAGGGGAGGTGCCGGCTTTCGCAAGGCGCGAACCTACGAAAATCGCCGCGCGGCAACGCAGGGCGATGAGCTCGGTCGGGGGATAGGGCCCGCTTCGCCCGCCGGCCCGTAAATTGTATCATCCAGTGTGGAACGAGGATGCCCATTGCCGTGTGCGATGGGCTTGCAATAAGAGGAGAGTCATGTCGAAGCAAGCGGTCGTTGGAATCTTGGCGCATGTCGATGCCGGCAAGACCACGCTGGCCGAGGCCATGCTGTTCAACGCGGGTCGCATTCGCAAGCGCGGCCGCGTGGACGATGGCGATTCGTACCTGGACACCAACGCGATCGAGCGTGAGCGCGGCATCACGATTTTCTCGTCGCAGGCCGTGCTCGACCACGGCGATACCCACGTCATGCTCGTGGATGCACCAGGGCATGTCGATTTTTCTGCCGAGGCAGAGCGCACGCTGCGCGCGCTCGACTATGCGATTTTGGTTGTGGGCGCCAACGATGGCGTGCAGGGGCACACCGAAACCCTGTGGCGCCTGCTTGCGCGCTATGACATCCCGACGTTCATCTTTATCAACAAAATCGATTTGGAGAATCCCGGCCGCGATGTTTTGCTGGCACAACTTGGGCAACGTCTTTCCGAAGGCTGCCTAGATGCCAACGAACTGCTGGCGGGCGGTGCCGTTCAGGAGGATGCTGCTGCGTTGGACGAGGCAGCACTCGAGGAGTTTCTTGAAGCGGGCGAGCTTTCTGTCGCAACGCTGTCGCGCATGGTTGCCGAGCGCAAGCTTTTTCCCTGCTTTGTCGGCTCGGCGCTCAAGGACCAAGGCGTGGACGAGCTGTTGGATGGTATATGCGCGCTGATGCGTGAGCAGGCGTGGTCCCCGGAGTTTGCCGCGCGCGTCTATCGTGTCAGCCGCGGAGATCGCGGCGAGCGTTTGGCTTGGGTTAAAGTGACCGGTGGCACGCTGCACGCCAAGCAGATGATTGACGGACGTTCCGGTGCCGAGGCATGGGAACAGAAGGTCGATCAGGTACGCATCTATAACGGCGAGAAGTATGAGCTTGCCCAAGAAGTTGCTGCTGGCGGTATTTGTGCCGTGACGGGTCTTGCGCACGTTCGCCCGGGGGACGCCTTGGGCGCGGAACCCGCGGGCGATGCGCCCGTCATTGCGCCGGTCCTCACCTATACGGTGCTTCCGGGCGAACACGATGTCCACGCGGTGTTCAAAGCGCTGACTGAGCTGGCGGACGAAGATCCCATGCTCGGCGTAAGCTGGAATACTCATCTGGAGCAGATTCACCTGCAGCTGATGGGCGCCGTGCAACTCGAGGTCGTGCAGCGGGTGTTGGCCGATCGCTTTGGCCTTTCGATTGCGTTTGAGCCCGGCGGCATTCTCTATAAGGAGACTATTTCGCAGCCGGTCGAGGGCGTGGGCCACTTTGAGCCGCTGCGCCACTATGCCGAGGTACATCTGCGCCTGGAGCCGTTGCCAGCGGGTTCGGGCGTGCAATTTGGCACCGTGACCTCGACCGACGAGCTCGATCTTAACTGGCAACGTCTGGCACTCACTAACGCCATGGAGCGCGATCACCTGGGCGTGCTGACCGGCTCGCCCATCACCGATGTGCGCATTACGCTCACGGGCGGCCGCGCGCATGCCAAACACACCGAGGGCGGCGATTTTCGCCAGGCCACGTACCGCGCGATTCGCCAGGGTTTGATGCAGGCGCGCGAGGCCGGCGCAGCCGTGCTGCTGGAGCCGTGGTACCACTTTGAGCTCGAGGTGCCGGGGGAGTGCGTGGGCCGGGCGCTCTCGGATGCCACGCGCATGGGTGCCGAGTACGAGCCGCCGACGATGGCGGGCGACCGGGCGAAGCTTGTGGGTCGCGTGCCGGCATCCGAGGTGCAGGATTATGCGCTGGAGGTGGCTGCCTACACGAGCGGTCGCGGGCATCTGTACCTGGAGTTCGCCGGTTATGCGGCCTGTCATGATGCCGAGCGCGTCATCGAGGCGGCCGCCTATGAGCCCGAGGCCGATCTGCCCAACACGCCCGACTCGGTTTTTTGCGCCCACGGCGCCGGCTACACGGTCAAATGGTACGACGTACCCGCCGCAGCCCACGTAAAGGTCGATCCCGCCACCTTCCGCCCCTGGCGAGCAGCAGACGCCGAGTTTTTCGGCCATAGGTGACAAAGGGGCAGTCCCTTTGTCACATGCTATTGGTATAACTTGGTATAAGTTGGTATAACTATTATCAGGGTTTGCCAATCCGAGGAGGCCGGCATGAATCCAAATCCCTTTAAGCCGACGGCAGGCAAGCGGCCCCCGATGCTCATCGGTCGCGAGTCGGTCGTCGAAGATTTCGAGGAAGGGCTCGATAACGGCGCCGGAGCGCCGGGCAGGCTCATGCTCATTACGGGAAACCGCGGCTGCGGCAAGACGGTTCTCCTGCGGGAGCTGCAACGTCTAGCCAAAGAGCGCGGATGGGCGGTTGTCTCCGATTCTGCTTCGCTTGGCTTGTGCGATCGCCTGGCCGACGCGCTTCGCTCGAATAAACCCGTTGTGACGTCAATGGAGTTCGGGCCGTCGTTTGGTCGGATGTCGGTCGAGGCGGCGCGAGCAAAGGGCGAGACGTTGCAAGGGCTGGTCAACGAGCGCCTCAAGAAGCTCGGTCCAGGCAAGGGCATCCTGTTTGCGATTGACGAGGCGCAATCTGCGTCAATCGAGGAGCTGGCGGCTCTTGCCGTTCTCTATCAGCAGGTGCTCGGAGATCAGGATGCTACGGGCTTGCCCGATAGCGACCAGCGCGGTCTTGCGCTGGTTTTTGCCGGCTTGCCCAGTATGGTTGACGATCTGCTCGAAGAGCCGAGCGTGACGTTTTTGCGCCGTGCTCAGCAGCGTACGCTGGGGGCGATTTCTTTGCCCAAGGTGCGCGATTCATATGTCCAGACGGTCAAGGACGCCGGTCTTTACGTTGATGCGGAGACGGCGGACCTTGCGGCGCGCAAGAGTATGGGGCATCCCTACATGGTCCAGCTGGTGGGATATTACATGTGGCGCTCTGCTGTCCGGCGTGGCTCGCGGGTCATCGAAAGGTGCGATGTCGAGGATGGCCATGCGGATGCCGTCTCCGAGTTCTACGAAGCGGTCGACGCGCCCCTGTATTATGGATTGCGCAGTCCGCAACGCCTCTTTATCGAGGCCATGGCTGCTGACGAGGGTGAGCAGACGCGCATGGCGGATATCATTGAGCGCTGCGATCGCACCCAGAGCTGGGCGAGTAAATATCGCGCAAGCCTAATTCGCGAGCGCGTCATCGAGGCCGCCGGATACGGCCTTGTCCGGTTTACCGTGCCCATGCTGGGCAGCTACATCCGCGACCGCGTTTTATGGCACGAGTAGGGTGATAAAGGTGACGGAACAGAAGATGAGCCCGCAGGTTATCGAGGTGCGTGGCGCGCGCGTACACAACCTTAAGGACATCAATATCGATATTCCGCTGGGAAAGCTCGTGGGTATTGCCGGCGTGTCGGGGTCGGGCAAGAGCTCGCTGGCGCTGGGAGTTCTTTATGCCGAGGGCTCGCGCCGTTACCTGGAGGCGCTCAGCACCTATACCCGCCGACGGCTCACCCAGGCCGAGCACGCTCAGGTGGATGAAGTGCTGCACGTGCCGGCGGCGCTCGCGTTGCATCAGCGCCCTAGTGTGCCAGGCGTACGCTCGACCTTTGGCACCATGACCGAGCTCAACAACAGCCTGCGTCTGCTCTTTAGCCGCTGCGCCCATCACGTGTGCCCGCACTGCGGGGCGCGTGTGGAGCCGAGCCTTAATGTGGCTGCAGGCCTGTCGCTCGCATGCCCCGCATGCGGCCGCGAGTTCTATGCGCCAAGTGCCGAGGACCTTGCCTTCAACAGCGGCGGTGCGTGCCCTACCTGCGGCGGCACGGGCGTTATGCGCGAGGTGGACGAGGCGAGCCTGGTGCCCGACGAGTCGAAGACTATCAACGAGGGTGCGGTGCTTCCCTGGGGTACGCTCATGTGGGACCTGATGAAGCAGGTGGCCGGCGAGATGGGCGTGCGCACCGACGTGCCGTTTAACCAGCTCACGCCTCAAGAGCGCGACATTGTGTTCCACGGTCCGGCGGTTAAGAAGCACATTCTCTACGTTCCCAAAAACGGCGAGGGCGCCACGCCGCTCGACTTCACCTATTACAATGCCGTCTATACGGTCGAGAATGCGCTCGCCAAGGTTAAGGACGATAAGGGCCTCAAGCGCGTTGCACGCTTTTTGCGCGAGGGCCCATGCCGCGATTGCGGCGGCACGCGCCTCTCCGAGGCTGCGCGTCAGCCCCAGGTGCGCGGTATCAATCTGGCGCAGGCGGCGGCCATGACGTTGGGTGAGGCGATTGAGTGGGTGCACGGCGTACCCGCATCCTTGCCGACCGAAATGCGGCCCATGGCAGCGGATATCTGCGATTCGTTTTTGAGCACGGCTCGTCGCTTGGTCGACCTGGGGCTCGATTACCTCTCGCTCGACCGCGCCGGTGCTACGCTCTCCACGGGTGAGCGCCAGCGTGTGCAGCTCGCCCGCGTGGTGCGCAACCGATCGACGGGCGTGCTGTATGTGCTGGACGAGCCCTCGATTGGCTTGCATCCTGCCAATGTCGACGGCTTGGTGGGCGTAATGCGCGATCTGGTGGATGACGGCAACACCGTGGTTGTTGTTGATCACGATACGCGCGTTCTAGCGGAAGCTGACTATCTGGTCGAGATGGGCCCCGTTGCCGGAGCAGGCGGCGGTAATGTTATCGCTGCAGGTACGGTGGACGAGGTCGAACAATCGCAGGGCAGCCGCATCGCGCCGTTTTTGCGCGCAGAGTCCAAGCGCTTGCGGCCGCAGGTGGCTGACGACGAAATGTTCGACCAGGGCCATATCCGCATGGCGACCGATACCATTCATACCGTCAAGCCGCTCGAAGTCGATATCCCGCGCGGTCGCTTGGTCGCGGTGACGGGCGTTTCGGGTTCGGGTAAGACGACATTGGTACTCGAGACGCTCATCCCGGCGCTTAAGGCGCAGGCAGCCGGCGAGCGCCTGCCGGGGCACGTGCGTTGGGTCGATGCCGAGGGCATTGCCCGTGCAAACCTGATTGACGCTACGCCTATCGGCGCCAACGTACGCTCGACGGTGGCAACTTATGCCGACATCCATGACGAGCTGCGTTGCGCCTTCGCCCGTACGCCCGAGGCCAAGGCAGCCGGCTACAAGGCGGGCGCCTTTAGCTACAACACTGGCACTCTGCGCTGCCCTACGTGCGATGGCACGGGCTCGATATCGCTCGACGTGCAGTTTTTGCCTGATGTCGAGATCGTCTGCCCGGCATGTCGCGGCTCGCGTTATGCAGACGCGGCTTCGCATATCCATCGCGAGGGCAAGGACGGGAGTCTGCTTACGTTGCCGCAGCTCATGGACATGAGTGTTGACGAGGCGCTCGACGCCACGGTGGGGCTCAAGAAAGTTCAGGCGCGCTTACAGACCCTGCACGACCTGGGCTTGGGTTATCTCACGCTCGGTGAGCCCACGCCGGCGCTTTCGGGCGGCGAGGCGCAGCGCCTTAAGCTCGCGAGCGAGATGGGCCGCGTGCAGGACGATGCCGTATTCGTATTCGATGAGCCCACGATCGGCCTGCATCCGCTCGATGTTCAGGTGTTGCTGAGTGTGTTTGACGGCCTCGTTGCCAAGGGCGCCACAGTTGTCGTGATCGAGCATGACCTCGACCTTATCCGTAACGCCGATTACGTGATCGACATGGGCCCGGGCGGTGGTGACGGCGGCGGGCAAATCGTCTGCGCCGGTACGCCGGTGGATATCGCTGCTTGCTCCAAGAGCATTACCGGTCGTTATCTATAGGCGATGTGACAAAGGGACTGCCCCTTTGTCACATTGACTTCTATTTCACGCATTGAGCGGCGAGATAATCGCGGAAGAACGGTAATTCAAAAGCGACGATACCGCGCCCGCGTTCTCCAATGATGCCGGCATCTATCATGCGGCGTCGGTAGCGGGAGACCTGCTGCGGCGAACGCTTAAGGCGTTCGACAAGGTCAGCGGTGGTGGACTCTTCCTCGTCATCGAGCATGGCGATGAGGAATCGCTTATCCTCTGCAGTGAGTTCCCGATAGGTTGCCGCGAGGATTCGGTCATCCATTTCGTCGCGTGCGATTTTGATTCCTAGGTCAAAGTCGCGTGACGAGATTTCCTTCGAATCGCTTGTGAGATCCCAGGCACGGTAGCCTACGAGTTGCAATAGGAAGGGAAAACCAGAGATCGAGCGAACGGCTCTATCGATTCCCTCAGCATCTGCCAGGCGATCGTTTTCCTGGATTGTGCGAATTAGGGCCTCGCGCACGTCATAGTCGGCAATGCGACCCAGATGATATTGTTGGGCGCGGCGAAGGAACGAGACCGTCTTGTGGTTCAGTAGCGTCGATACGTTGTTGGGAAGTCCCGCCATGAGCAGGGCGACGCGTTTCCCATCGGTCACAAAGTGCTGATACGTCGCTGCGAGCTGAATCATCTCGTCGAGTGTCGGGTCCACCTCGTCAACCGTGACGAGCAGACCGGTGCCCGCCTCGTTGAGCTGGTCGATGATGTCGCTCATGCGATAACGCCAGGTTGAGACATCGTGAACGCGATCGACCTCGATGCTGCCGAGCGGTGCAATTCCGAGACCGGTGACTTCGAAGTGACTGGACGAGTCGATGAGATGGACTGCGGCGCGTTTCGTCCCGAACTCGATTTCCTCAAGCATTCCAGGGAGCGCGGTCGTCTTTACGGCTATCCAGCCGTGGGATTCCGCCCTTGTCGCGAGGGATGACATGAGAGCGGTTTTGCCGGTTCCACGCGCGCCTGAGAAGATCGAGGTCAATTCTGGGCGCCTGCGCTGGCTCAAGAAGGCACGGTCCAAATCCCGAATAATCTGTTGTCTGCCAGCGAGATGGGCAGGAACCTCACCAAAACTGGGGGTAAACGGGTTTTCGAGATATTCCACAAGGCTCTCCTTTCACACCGCCGTTTAACTTCATTTTATTCTATTTAATTCTGATTAAAAGCGATGGCCCGTTATTTAGAGCATCAATTAGGTGTGTGTCATCGACATGGTGCTTGAATGTGACAAAGGGACAGTTCCTTTGTCACATTCCCGGAAAGCCTGTTTGGCGCAGGGCTTCGTAGAGGACGATGGCGGCGCTGTTGGAGAGGTTGAGTGCGCTGATGCGGTAGTCGTCCGGATTGACGAAGTTGCCGCAGATATCCTGCCGAAGGATGGCCTCGTGGCTGTCCTCGGTATGCCCCAGCGATTCCTCGTGGGCCTCCCAGGCGTCGGCGTTTTCGAGCGAGTCGCAATCGCGCAACATGGGGATGCGCTCGCAGCGCTCGGGCGCCGCGGCAAGCAGCGGCTCGGGAATGCCCGAGCTCTCGCTGCCAAAGACCAAAAAGTCACCGTCGCGGTAGGTGCTTTGCGCATAGGTGCGGCGTGCCTTTTTGGTCAGCAGATGTAGGCGCTCGTCGGCGGGGGAGAGGCCGTTGCGCGCAAGGAAATCCTCCCAGCCGGCATAAGTCGTCACGTCCAAATTCTGCCAGTAGCCCAGGCCGGCGCGACGTACCGTCTTGTCATCGAGCGAAAAGCCCAGCGGCTTCACCAGATGTAGGCGGGCACCGGTGACCACGCAGGTACGGCCGATATTGCCCGTATTGGCCGGAATCTCGGGCGCATACAGCACAATGTTGAACATGAATCTCCTTGGCTCGGAATGAAAAACCACCACGAAGGGGACAGGTACCTTCGTGGTGGTTTGGCGGTTACGTAGGCGGAAAAATGCCCGCTTGGATAAACCTAGGCGCGGTGCCAGTCAGTCAGGCAGGCATCGAGGGAGGCGATGAGCGCATCCTTGTCCATGTGACGGCCGATGATGCACAGACTCGTCATGCGGTCGCCCGTCTCGTCGTCCCAAATCTGCATGATCTCGGGGTTCTCGTCGATGATCTTCTGCTTCTCGCCCTCGGGCGCAGAGTCAACGAACAGACCGTTCTCCATCAGGCGCATCTGGTGGCCGGCCTGCTCAAACATGTAGCACATGTCCGGGTTGCTGGCCTGCCACAGCGGACCCTTGACGCGGATGACCTCGTCGGGCCACTCCTGCTCAACAAAATCGGTGAACTTCTGTAGGTCGAACGGCTTGCGGCGCGAATACACAAAGGTCTCGATGTCGTACTCGAGCACCTCGGGGTCGTCGTGCTCCTCGGGATGCTCCATGGCCTCGATCCAGGCGGCGGAGTTGTAGGCGCGCATAAAGTCGAAGCGGTCGGTATCGAGTAGCTCCTCCATGGGGACCTCGCCGTTTTGAGCCTCGACAATCACGGCGTCCTTCTGCAGGCTGCGCACGATAGCCTTGAGCTCGGCGATCTGCTCGGGCGTCACGGTGTCGGTCTTGTTGAGGATCAGCGTGGAGCAGAATTCAATCTGCTGGATGAGCAGGCTCTCGATGTCGTCCTCGTCGATATCCTCAGCCAGCAGGTCGCGACCGCCGTTGAACTCGTCGTACATGCGGGCGCAGTCGACCACGGCCACGATGTTGTCGAGCGCGAGCTTGGGCTCGCCGCCCACCTTGGCCTCGTCGCAGAAGCTCGAGATGGTGTAGGCGATGGGGATGGGCTCGCAAATGCCCGAGGCCTCGATGATGATGTAATCGAAGTCGCCCGAATCGGCGATGCCCTGCAGCTGGTTGGCAAGGTCATCCGAAAGCGTACAGCAGATGCAGCCGTTGGTGAGCGGGATGAGGTCGTCGGTCTCGGAAAGGCCGCCGTCGGCGATGAGGCTGGCGTCGACGTTGATCTCGCCGATATCGTTGACGATCACGGCAGCGCGGATGCCGCCATCGTTAGCGAGGATGTGGTTGAGCAGCGTGGTCTTGCCGGCACCGAGGTATCCGGTAAGCATGATGATCTTCACGGGTTTGTTGGGCATGTGCCCTCCTTTGTTAGACATGGCTTACAGTTGAATCTTATGCCAAACGCCTGCTCTTATACCCACGCGCCGGCAAATAACACAGGCTACTCCCAGGCTCCCCATACATCGGGGCAATACCCGACGGTGGCCTTTTTGCCGTTGCGCACGATGGGCTCGGCTAGAACCTGCTGGTTTTCGAGCAACTTGTCGAAGCGCTGGCTAGGGGTGAGGTGCTGGATGAGCGCGAGCGCCTCCTCGTCCTTGGCTTTGGGGTTGAGCAGCTTGTCGATGCCGCCGACCGCCTGCATCACGCTCGTGAGCTCGCCCTTGCTCATCTCCTTTTCCTTCAGGTCAATAAACTGCACCTTAATGCGGCGCTCCTTAAAATAGCGCTGGGCCTTCTTAGTGTCGAAGGACTTCTTGGTGCCAAAAATTTGCACGTTCATATAATGTTCCGCCGTTCTAACGAACGGCGGTCACCTCGACGCTGCAAAGCCATCTGATGGGCAATCTGCCTTTCAATCGTCGGGCGCGGGCAAAAGCCCAGCGCCCTCCTCTTTCAAGGCACCTTGCCTCATCAGCTGGCTTTTCGCTGACATTGATAGAACTTCGAGGTGACCACCGCTGGACTTATCGAATGAAGTTGGTGCGGGCGCGATCGGCTTCGGGGGCTTCGATGCCGGCGGCCTGTCCTGCCTCGATGCAACGCAGGAGCCAGGCCATGTTTTTGCCGATGTTTCGCATGGTAGCAAGGCCCTCGGCGTCCTGGGCGGCCTCGCCCGGCGCAGCGCCAAAGACGTTGTTCCAGTAGGTGGAGGCGACCACGGGCATCTGGTTGATGGTGAAGTACTTGTTGAGTACATCGAAGGTGGTCGACGTGCCGCCGCGGCGGGCAACGGCGACAGCGGCGCCCGGCTTGTGCGCAAAGGCCTTGCTGCCAGCATAGAATGCGCGGTCGAGAGCCGAGAGGATGCGTCCGCTGGGATGCGCATAGTAAACGGGGGAGCCAAAGACAAAGCCATCTGCCTGCTCGGCGGCAGCGATCAGCTCGTTCACCACGTCGTCGTCAAAGGTGCAGCGGCAATCGAGCTTGCCGCACTGGCCACAGCCAATGCAGTCGCGAATGGGCTTGGCGCCCAGCTGAAACACCTCGGTATCGATGCCCTCGGCATGCAATTGCTCGGCAACCTCGGCGAGCGCGCGGGCGGTGTTGCCGTTTGCCTTGGGGCTGCCGTTGACCAAAAGAACCTTCATCACAAACTCCCTCTGCTGTTGGTGACTTCTGCAGAGGATTATCGCACGATGGGGGAGGCGGTGCGGGCGCGGTGCTAATCCAGTTTGGTACCTGGCACCTGCACGGCTTTCCCGAGCAACGCTTTGAGCTCGTTCAAAATGGAAACGGGCTGTCGATCGACAGCGTCCAGATGGAACGTGGCCACGCGAATGGGCGGCTGATATTCAAGCGAGCCGATGAGCACGGGAGAACCCAGGAACCGTTCGATGTCGCTTGCGATCTCGTCGATTGCCTCGGGGCCGAGCTCATCGAAGAGTGCCACGAACGTTGGCCCCGTTGAGCGGAACAGGCGGCCCTTGCCGCGCGAACAATCCATGAGGCAGGCGGCGCTTTCGGCGAGCACGCGGTCGCCTGCGTCGAATCCAAAGCGGGCATTGACCTCGGCGATATCGTCGACCTTAATGGCAATAAAGCCAGCCTCGCGCGGCACGCGGCGCATCTCTCCAATAGCGTTGACCAGGGCGTGGACATCGCCCAGACCCGTTACCGAGTCGGTCGTATCTGCTAGGCTTCGGTTGATGATAGTGCCCACATACATGTTGGGCTCGGTATCGGTGCCGTCCAAGCGGTAGCCCGTGCAGTCGCAAAGCGCGTACGTTCCGGTAGCATCCATAACGCGGTACTGCATGTAGTGGAAGTGCCACGTGCCGTTTATCACCATGTCGAGCTCGGCGCGTACGTTGTCGCGGTCCTCGGGGTGGACGCGAGCAAGCCACATATCGACCGAGTTAAAAGGGTGCTGGGAGGGCAGGTCAAAATCGCGCACGGCGTTGACCGACCATTGCGATTCTCCCGTATCGAGGTTAAGGATAAACGGATAGCGCGTCTCGGAGCTCATGGAGATCGCTTGGAACACCCGGTCGTTGCAGGGAAGCTGATCGACGATTGGGTGTTGTGGCACGTCATTGTCTTTCGGTTGCTGCACGCGGTGCATGAGCTTGTAGCGATACATTTTGCGATCGGCATCCATTGTCATCTGGCGACGCGAATCGCCTGCAAGCGGGTCGACGTGCGAGCAACCAAAACTAAAACTGGCGATCATGGGCGCCTTGCCGTCCGATGTCGCCTCGACAAGATCGGTGCGTGTCCGCTCCAAGCGCTGCTCGAGCTCGGCTTCGCCTGTCGTGGGGGACACGAGTACAAATTCGTCTCCACCGATACGGAACAGCAGGTCATCGTGCTCCATGGTCTCGGTGAGCGCACGACAGATGCTCAGAATATAGCGGTTGCCCTCGGCGTGGCCAAACTTATCGTTGCAGTGCTTGAGGTGATCGATGTCAATATAGGCGCAGGTGAAGGGGGCGCCTTTGCGCCAGAGCTGATTGACATGGCGGTCGAGTCCACCGCGGTTGCCAAGATTGGTGAGCGAATCGATATAGGCGCTGCGCTCAAGCAGCTGGCGTTCTTGTTGCAGGATGGCGAGCGTTTTCTGCAGCTGCTCACCGATGGAGCGCAACTCCGTGGGCAGTGCCGCGACATCGAGCTCGGCGGTTGAGGCCCCGTTCGCGAGTCGCTGAAGATGGGCAATGATTGATTGCTCGCCCAGGCGATACGACTCGTTCATGATGGATAACCTCCTTGGGTGACAGGATGTTCCGTATCATATCCCCAATTCGGTCTGAATTGGGGATATGAGTTAGCCAATGGGGACAAATGCTCCCCTAGACGGTGGTGTTTTGCGCGCGAGCGTATCAGTTGCCGGCGCCGCCATCGAGCAATGCCTCAAAATCCTTCGCCGGCATGGGGCGGTAGTAGAGGAAGCCCTGAGCGTAGCGGGCGCCCATCTGTCGTAGCATGTTCGCCTGCTCATTTGTCTCGACGCCTTCGACCACGACGGGCAGATGGAGCGACTGCGCCATCTCGAGCATCGATGACACGATCTGCGCGCTGCGGCCTTGATCGCGGTCGGTGGGCACAAAGGTGCGGTCGAGCTTGATGACGTCGACGTTGACGTTCTTGAGCATCGCGAGCGTGGACTGGCCGGTGCCAAAATCGTCCATATAGGTCGAGAAGCCGCGGGTGTGCAGGTCGGCTGTCAGTTTGTCCACGGCCTCGGACTCCCCCGTATAAGCCGTCTCGGTGATCTCGATACGCATGAGCTCGGGCGGTAGGTTGTATTGGGCGGCGAGCGCCCCCATATGCTTGGCAACGTCGCAGGCAAGGATATCCACGCGCGACACGTTAAGCGAGACCGGAACCACGCGAAGTCCTCGATCGATGCGCCCGCGCAGCCACGAGCCGACACCCTGCCAAATGTACTTGTCGAGCGTCACCACAAAGCCGCTTTCCTCGAGTGCGGGGATAAAGGACGCGGGTGGAATCAATGATCCATCTTTGTCAATCCAGCGCGTGAGTGCCTCGGCGCCAATGATCTCGCCGGTTTCCATATCAACCTGGGGCTGCAGGTAGTAGGTAATGCGGCCGTTTGAGAGCGCATACTGGAACTCGGTGAGGGTGCGGTGAAACGCAACTTCGCGCCTGTACTCCTCGGGGCGGAAAATGGCAATGCGCTCCTTAAAGTCGTTTTTGGCGCGTCGATTGGTAAACATGGCCTTAGCCTGCGCATCGATGGTAATTTCCTCATTGGAGTCGATGGGGTAAACGCCCATGGACGGCCAAAAACCTACGCCGTCATCATGCCTGGCTACGGCCTCGCGAACGCGGTTGTAGATTTGATGGACGGTGATGTGCTCAAAGGGGATGAGTACGCAAAAGTCATCTTGGCCCCAGTACCCTGCGACGCCCATATCGGCATTCTCGATGTCCTTGAGGACCGTGCCCACATCGGCGAGTACGCGGTCGCCTTCGGCCTGGCCGTGCCATTCATTAAACAGGCGCATGTGGCCCATGTCGACCGTGGCGATGCACCAGGTGTCGTCGCGCCTTGCCTCGAGAAATGCGTTGGCGCGCCGCATAAACTCGCTGGGTCGATAGAGTCCCGTGAGCGAGTCGATACGTTCGGCGATGGCGCTTTTGCGCTCCGTCTCGGGTATGGGGAGGCTGTCGTTGGGAACAAGGCCGCCGGCCGTGCGAAGGCGACGGTCGAGTTCGCCTAAAACGGCGGTCGCTTGATGGGTTAAGTGCTCGTAAAAGGCCGGGACGACAAGGCAGACGGGAGTGATGGTGTCGCCTGCGATTTGAACAGGAGCGAAAACGGCCTCTTTAAGGTGGCGGGTCAGTTGCTCGAATGCCTCGTGGTCCAGGTCGTTGCTGAGCACGACGAACTGGGCGTTTCGCGAGCGGAAGATGCGACTTCTGCCGCGGGTGATCGACAGCATGCGGCCTGCGTATTCGGCAAGCATGTTGTCGACAGCCTCGGCCCCGTAGAGCTCGTTGAGCTTTGTCGTGCCGCGAACGCGCACCGCTATAAGCCCCGTCTCGCAACGGTCGCGACGGCAGGCATCGATAGCGTTGATCAGCATACGCTGCGTTCCGAGGCCCGTGGCGGCGTCGACGGTCTCGGCGAGTGAGTGGTTGACGAGCTCGCCGACATAGAGCGAGGGGGTATTTCCGTCGCCGTCGATGCGAAACCCGCGAGCGCGGCAGAGGACGTAGTCGCCCGCGGCATTGCGCATGCGGTACTGCATGACGCGGCGGTGTTTGGAGCCATTATAGATTTGGTCGATGTCGTTGATGTAGGCCTCAAGGTCATCGGGGTGGACGCGCGTTTTCCAGTAATCGTGGCAGTTGTCTACATGCTCAGAAGGAAGACCGAGATCGCGCAGGGCGCCTTGTGACCAAAGGGTGCGATGTTTGTCCAAGTTCTCGATAAAGCAATAACGGCCTTCGTTGAGCATCGAAAAGGCGTCAAAAACGCGATCGCTTATTTCGAAGTCGTCGGTGTGGACTTGCGCGATATTGCGTCGATCAAGATGCATGGCATGGCGTAGCTTGTAGTCGTACATGCGATGGTCGGCATCGAGTGTCATGCGATTGGAGACTTCACCCAGGGCGGGGTCGGCGTGCGACACTCCGTAGCTAAACGAGTGAGGCATCTCGGAATCGTTGTTTTTGAGTAGGACCGTTCGGCAGTGTTCCAGGCGCTCGGCGAGGTCGTCCTCGGTCGCAATCGTAGACAGGATGGCAAACTCGTCGCCGCCTATGCGAAACGCCGCCTCGTCCACCTTCATATACAGCTTGAGATAGAGACTTACCTGCAAGATATAGCGGTTGCCCTCGTCATGCCCAAAGACGTCGTTGCAGTGCTTAAGGTTATCGATGTCGATAAACGCCATGGTCACGGGCAGTTCCTGCTCCCAGATTTCCTCTAGGGAACGGGCAAAGCCGCCGCGGTTGCCAAGTCCGGTGAGCTGGTCGGTAAAGGCCGTCCTAATCAGATCATCCTGACGCTCGAGAAGGTCACGGACGGTCTTTTCGAGCGTTTCGGTGTAATTGCTGACGGTGTCCATGTTGTAAGCGGCTTTCTGGGGTCGGGGCGGATGGCGTCGGTCGAGCTCGTAGTGTACACGCGTCGTTGCTCGGCGCCTTGCGTGTATCCAGGCCCCCGCCTTGCTGCGTTGTTGAGTTACTTTGCCGGCTAATGTTCGCTGTTGATAACTGCTGAGTAGTGTAAACAACAGTACGCAATTATATATGGGTGTCCATGCTGTTGGCGGCTACTATTCGCCAAGCGGTAGCGCGACAATGCGATGTTCGATGAAAATGCGACTGAGTCGATATATGTTGACGGGTATACTTGTCCCGTTTTAAAACGCAGGAACGGAGATGGTCACATGGCACAGCCGGATACGACGCGCACGGTGGGGCTTGCGCTCGAGGGAGGCGGCTACCGCGGTATGTATACGGCGGGCGTGCTCGACGTTTGGATGGAGCACGGTTTGACCTGCGACCATATGGTGGGCGTTTCGGCGGGCGCGGCGTTTGGCTACAACTTTAAATCGCGGCAGATTGGGCGCGCCATTCGCTACAACAAGGCCTATTGTGCCGACAAGCGCTATGCGAGCGTGACAAGCTGGCTGCGAACCGGTGACATGTTCAATGCCGATTTTGCCTATCACGAGGTGCCCATTGAGCGCGATCCCATCGACTTGGAGGCGTATCGCGCCTGTCCCATGCGATTTACGTGCGTGTGTACCGATATCGAGACGGGCAAGGCTGTCTATCACGATTTGCCGTATGGCGACGAGCGCGATATCGAGTGGATCCGGGCGTCGTCTGCTATTCCTGTGGCGACGCGTCCCGTTGCTATTGACGGGCATAAGTATCTGGATGGTGGCGTGGCTGATTCTATCCCCAGCGCATGGCTGTTTGCGCAGGGGTATGACCGCAATATCGTGGTGCTCACGCAGCCGGCGGGCTTTGTGAAGCAGCCCAACAGTGTGATGTCCATGCTGCGGCGCGTGTTCCGTCACTATCCGGAGTTTGTCGCAGCGCTTGAGCATCGGCATGAGGTCTACAATGCCACGCTCGATGACCTGGCACGTCGCGAGGCTGCCGGCGAGGTCTTTGTGGTGCGGCCGAGCGAATCGGTGAAGGTGCCGTCGCTGTGCCGCGAACCGGATGAGCTCGAGCGCATCTACCAGGTCGGCCGCCACGATGCGGAGGCGACTTTGCCGGCGTTGGAAGCGTATCTGGCGGGGTAGGCAAACTGCCATGGGCTCGGCGGAAAGCGCATCCCGGAATGGACGTCCAAACTGGGATGCGCTTTCCATTGCTGAAGATATGAGGCTGCGGAGTAGCTGCTCGGCCTATGTCTATGCCTGCTGCCAGGTGTCGACGAGCTCCTTGGCTGCGGCGTGGGGGTCATCGGCGCTGCAGACGGCGCTCACCACAAAGAAGCCGTCGACGCCGGTTGCCTTAAGCTGCGGCAAGTCGGCCGTCTTAACGCCGCCGCCCACCACGATGGGCACGGGGCTTGCCATGTGGAGTGCGGCCAGGTCCTCAAAGCTCTTGGTGATGATGGAGCCATCGGCCGCGCGTCCGCAGTCGCGCTTGGTCTCGGTCTCGTGGAGCGGGCCGATGCCCAGGTAGTCGACCAGACTCATGTCGGCGGTCTTGACGTACTCGAGCATCTCCTCGCAGCGGGCCGAAAGGCCCACGATGGCATCGGGGCCCAGCAGCTTGCGACAGACCTCGACGGGAATATCGCTCTGACCCACGTGCACGCCGTCGACAGCAATACCCTGCTCGCGCGCGGCAAGCACACAATCCAGACGGTCGTCGATCAGCAGGGCGACCTGACCGGTCTTGCCGGCCTGTGCGATTGCCTGCGCGGCATCGCCCGTCAGCGCGATGATCTCGCGGGCGCTTGCCACCTTGGAGCGCACCTGGATGCAGGTAAAGCCGGCGTCGAGTGCCTGGGCCACCACATCGCCCACGGGGCGCCCGAGGGTGTTTTCGGGGCCGAGTACCAGATAGGCGGAGATATCAAGGTTGTCGCGGATGCTCATCGTGCTTCCTCCTGCTTTTTGATCTGCGCTTCCATGCGCTCGAGTTTGCCGGTCATGGTGTCGGTAAATCCGGGTCGAATATCTGCCTTGAGCACGACTTCGGTCCGGATGCCCTTGCTCGCCAGCACAAAGGTTGCGTCGCGCACGACCTGCATGACCTCGTCCCAGTCGCCCTCGATCTCGGTGAACATCGAGCTGGTGCGGTTGGGAAGGCCACTCTCGCGAATGACGCGCACGACCTCGGCGACCTCGGCGGACAGCTCATCGCCGGTGCCGCACGGGGCGATGGCCACGGCGACGAGTGTGTTCATGCCGGCGCTGGTTGTGGACTCGGACATGGCTTATGCCTCCTCGAGTTCGAGTTGGTTGTCGGCAATATCCTGGGCGGTCGCGCGGTAGAGCTCGTCGATAAAGGCGACCTTAAAGCTTGCCGGGGCATCGGCGACAGCGGCGGCACGCGTACCGGCGACGTTGTAGACGGCGGTGCCGCAGATGGCTGCCGTAAACGGATCGGCAGCACAGGCGTACACGGCCAGTACGCCGCCTTGCGAGCAACCGCAGCCGGTGATCTTGGACATGAGCGGGCTGCCGCCGTGGGACTTGGCCACGGTCGTGCCGTCGGTAATCAGGTCGACTTCGCCCGAGACGACCACGGCGCCGCCAGTGTAGCGGGCGAGCGCCACGGCGGCATCGCGGGCGGCGTCGACAGTGTCGGTGGTATCGACACCGCGCACGCGGCTCAGATTGGCCGCCTCGCCTTCAAGACCCCACAGGCCGGCGAGCGCGATGATCTCGGAGGCGTTGCCGCGCACGATGGCGGGCTTGTACTGCTTGAGTTCGTTTACCAGCTGGGTGCGCAGGCTGCCAATGCCCAGGCCCACCGGATCGAGCACCCAGGGCTTGCCGGCGTCGTGTGCCGCCTTGGCCGCGCGGGGAATCGTCTGCTCGTAGATGGGGAAGAGCGTGCCCATGTTGAGATAGATGGCGCCGCCGCCGGCAACGAGTGCCTCGCCCTCGTCGGGTAGATAGACCATGGCGGCCGAACCGCCCACGGCGAGCTGCGCGTTGGCGACAAAGTCGATCGTCACCGTGTTGGTGATGGAGCCGGCCATCGGATTGGTGGCGCGAATCTCCCCCACGGCCTTGATCACGTTTTGCTTAAGCTGTTTCGAATCAATCACTGCACATGCCTCCTTGGCATAGAAAAGGGGCGCTGTGCATAGACAGCGCCCCTGTAAAGGCGGCATGCTCCCTACGCCAGCATTAACTGACAGGTTCAAAGGATTGGGCCCCATGCCCTCTCAGCCTTGTGGTTTGCACCGCCGGCACTCCCGCATCGAATCTGTTGTTCCCTATACTAGCGCACCTGCCAAAAAGGGACAGGTTTATTTCGGCAGGTAACAACTGGGACTTTGCGTTTTCCCAGATGAAACCTGCCGAAATAAACCTGTCCCTTTTTGGCAGGTCGGTACAATAGATGGGATTAAGAATGACCGAGGGGACTCTATGATCAAACTTGTGCTGACCGATATGGACGATACACTGATTCCAGCCGGGCATGACGGCGCCAGCGACTACGCCATTGAGGGTATTCATGCCATGCAGGCGGCGGGTTTGCACTTTGGGCCGGTTTCGGGTCGTCAGCCGTCCGCGATGGGCTGGATGTTCAAAAACCGTTCCGGGTGTTATTCGACCGGTGCGTTCTGTAACGGCCAGGTGATGTTTGTTGACGGCGAAGTAGTCGCCTCGCGCGCAATCGACAACGATGCTCTGATGCGTTTGGCCGACTATCTGGAGCAAGAGACCGACGATACATTTCTAAAAGTCTACCGTCTGGGTGATGACTTTTGGGACAACGACGCCTATTGCGTGACAAGCGATCCTGAGCGTGTGCGTCGCGCCATGGAGTCAGGCGGCAACGCGTGGCTCAAGGGCGAAGAGGCTCCCTGTCGCCCTGTCGTTGACGATGCCCCGGTATACAAGGCGAATATCTGGAGTGCCCGTTCGCGCGAGGAGCTCGCCGAGCTGCGCGAGCGTGTTGCCGCCGAGGTGCCGGAGCTCTCGCTCGTGTTTCCCAACAACCGCGTGCGCCTGTTCGACGTTCTTCCGACCGGCTGGGACAAGGGCTGTGCTGCGCTGGAGCTGGCGCGCGCTTTGGGCCTGACGCCCGACGAGGTGGCCGTATTCGGCGATTCCGATAACGATTTGCCCATGATCGATGCCGTTCCCAATTCCGTTGCAGTCGCCAATGCCAACGAGGCCGTCACGGCTGCCGCGCGCTGGCATATCGGCGCTGCGGCAGACGATGCGGTCGCCGGGGCTCTACATCAGATTGCCGCCTGCGCCGCGACGGGGGAGATGCCGTCGTTTATGCGTCAGATGGACGCGACGGGTTTCGACGTCACGAACGTCTAGGGAGAAGGCTATGAAGCTTCAGCAGCTCAGATATGTCGTTAAGGTTGCCGAATGCGGCAGCATCACCGAGGCCTCGCGCCGGCTCTTTGTGTCGCAGCCCTCGATCACCGCGTCGATCCGCGATCTCGAAAACGAGATGGGTGTGCATATCTTTGAGCGCACCAACAAGGGCGTCATTGTGTCCGAGGAAGGCGAGACCTTCTTGGGCTACGCGCGCCAGGTGCTCGACCAGGCCGACCTGCTCGAGGGCAAGTACAAAGGCACGTCCGAGCAGGTGCCGCACTTTAGCGTGAGTTGCCAGCATTATTCCTTTGCCGTTAACGCGTTTGTTGACGTGATCCGCGAGTTCGATGCCGCGCGTTACGACTTCACCCTGCGCGAGGAGCAGACTCACGAGATTATCGAGGATGTCGCGCATATGAAAAGCGAACTGGGCATCCTGTACTTATCTGAGCATAACCGCGAGGTTATCGAGCGCATGCTTGCCGCCAACGAGCTCGTATTCGAGGGGCTTTTCTGCGCTACGCCGCATGTCTTCGTGTGCGCCGACCATCCACTGGCGGACCATGCCAGCGTGACGCTCGAAGATCTCGAGGACTACCCGTTCCTGTCCTATGAGCAGGGCAGCTATAACTCGTTTTACTATTCCGAGGAACTGACCTCGACCTTTGAGCGTCGCAAGAATATCCGCGTGCGTGACCGTGCGACGTTGTTCAACCTAGCTATGGGCCTTAACGGTTACACGGTGTGTTCGGGCGTGATCAGCCACGAGCTCAACGGGCCGGGTATTATCTCGATTCCGCTCGATGTGGACGAATACATGGAGATCGGCATTATCACGCGCAAAAATACGACGCTCACGCGCTATGGGCAGGCCTATATCGACGCGATTCGTCAGCATATCTAGGCTGCTGTGCTCCGCGCGGGTCAAATTTCTTTATGGCAGTCCAGACTGATATAGGAAGCATCTATATCAAACTGTTATAAACGTATATTTTACGATAGCCATATGAGCGCTCATACTCTGTCCCAGTAAAGCAACCAATGCAAAGGGAGATATCTATGAGCACCTTGATTCAACCGAACGCGCCGTTTCGCGCCGATATCGTCGGCAGCTTTCTTCGTCCCCAGGCTGTTAAGGATGCACGTGCCGCCTATGCCGCGGGCACGCTCGACGCCGCCGGCCTTAAGGCCGTCGAGGACGAGGCCATTCGCGATTTGGTGGCTAAGCAAAAGGCCGCTGGCTTGCAGGTGATCACCGATGGCGAGTTCCGCCGCAGCTACTGGCATCTCGATTTTATGTGGGGACTCAACGGCATTGAGCGCCGCGCCTCGCGCACGGGCTACATGTTCCACGATGAGGAGACTACCGCCGACACTGCCGTGGTGACCGGTCCCATTAGCGGCGAAAACCATCCGTTCGTCGAGCACTTCAAATTTGTCAAGGCACTCGAGGGCGAGGGCCAGGTCGCGCGCCAGACCATTCCGGCGCCGATCCAGACGTTCTCGGAGGTTGCGCTCGACCGCTGCGATGGCCAGCAGGAGAGTCTGCGCGCCGTCTACAAGACTGACGAAGAGCTCGCCGATGCCATCGCCGCAGCATACCGCACCGTGATTGCCGACCTGTATGCCGCGGGCTGCCGCAACATCCAATTTGATGACTGCACCTGGGGCATCTATTGCGATACCGACTTTGTGTCCAAGACCGGCATGAACCCGGTTGACCTGCAAAAGGTGAGCGAGCTGGGCGTGGCGCTCAACAATGCCGCCATCGCGGGCAAGCCCGACGATCTGGTCATCAACACGCATGTATGCCGCGGCAACTACCACTCCACCTACGCTTTTGAAGGCGGCTACGACCCCATTGCGCCGTATCTGTTTGCGCATGAGGACGTTGACGCGTTCTATCTGGAGTTCGACACGCCCCGCGCCGGTGGTTTTGAGCCGCTCAAGTACGTTGCTCCCGGCAAGAAGGTCGTGCTGGGCTTGGTGACCACCAAGGCGGCAGAGCTCGAGAACGGGGATGTTATCGTCGAGCGCATCCGCGAGGCGGCAAAGTACGTGCCGCTCGAGAACCTGTATCTGTCTCCGCAGTGTGGCTTTGCCAGCTGCGAGATTGGCAATAAGCTGACCGAGGACGAGCAGTGGGCAAAGATTGCGCTGGTCAGGCGCATTGCCGAGCGCGTTTGGAAGTAACGCTACCGTTTGCAGGTGACGGCGCGTGCGAGACATGGCGTATCACGTACAATGGTTCGGATCGTATCGTTCGGGCAGGTTATCCGATATGCCTGATCGCCCTTCCATTCGAAAGGACTTCCATGTCCCAGTCTTCGACGCCCGCCGTCACCGATGCCATCTACGATGCATCGTCGCTCGGCCGCCCGCGCATGTTTGTGTTGGGTTTGCAACACATGTTTGCGATGTTCGGAGCCACGGTGCTCGTGCCCGTGCTCACTGGCCTTTCCGTTTCGGCGACGCTTCTGTTCGCCGGCATCGGCACGCTGCTGTTTCATTTTCTATCGCGCGGTAAGGTGCCCGCGTTCCTGGGCTCCTCGTTTGCCTTTATCGCGGGTTATGCCGCCATTGCGTCCAACGGCGAGGCCGAGCTTTTGCCCTACGCTTGCCTGGGCGTAGCTTGTGCCGGCCTGCTCTATCCGGTGCTTGCGGCCCTGTTCCGCGCCTTTGGTGCCAAGCGTGTCATGCGTTTCTTCCCGCCGGTGGTGACTGGTCCCATCGTCATTTCGATCGGTCTGATCCTGGCAAGCTCCGCTATTGCCAACTGCCAGACCAACTGGCTCGTTGCCGTGGTTGCCGTCGCCGTAATCGTCATCTGCAACATTTGGGGTCGCGGCATGGTCAAGATCGTGCCGATTCTGCTGGGCGTTGTGGTGAGCTATGCCGTTGCGACTGCGCTGGGCGAGGTCGATTTTTCGGGCGTCGCAGCCGCTCCCTGGGTTGGCTTGCCCGTCGTGTGGGGCAACACGGTGTTTGCACTCTTTGGGCCGCAGTTCGATAGCGGTCTTGCCACGACGGCCATCATCACCATCATGCCGCTGGCCTTTGCGACCATGATCGAGCATATCGGCGATATCTCCGCTATTGGCTCCACCTGCGAGCGCAACTACATTGCCGACCCCGGCCTGCATCGCACGCTGCTCGGCGATGGTCTCGCCACGATTCTTGCTTCGCTCTTTGGTGCTCCGGCCAACACTACGTATGGCGAGAACACTGGCGTGCTCGCCCTGACGCGCGTGTTCGACCCGCGCGTGATTCGCATTGCCGCGTGCTGCGCTATCGTGCTTTCGTTCTGCCCCAAGTTTGCTGCTGTCATTGCGGCCATGCCGGCGTGTGTAATCGGCGGCGTGTCGCTCGTGCTCTATGGCATGATCAGCGCCGTTGGCGTGCGCAACCTCATCGAGAACCAGGTTGATTTCCAGAACAACCGCAACGTGCTGGTGGCGGCTCTGGTGCTCGTGCTTTCGCTCGGCATTGCCTACAGTACCGCCGGTGCCATCGTGCTGGAGCTGGGCGGCGTGACCATTTCGCTTTCCGGCCTTGCCGTGGGCTCGCTGGCGGGCATTGTGCTCAACGCCATCCTGCCCGGTAACGACTTTGAGTTCGATACTTCCGAGCTTGAGGAGACTGCTGAATAGTAGCTGCGTTCAGCCAAATTAAAAATGGCGTCCATGCGTATGTACGCGTGGACGCCATTTTTAATGCGTCAGTATCCAGTGGATGCCGCGTGCCATGCGCAGGTCAGTTTGGGCAAAGTGGTTGCCGGGGTTGAGCTCCAGCGTCGCGGGAATACCACTTTCGCCGAGCAGTTTTTCCATGGCGCGTGTGTCTTCGAGGACGTGCCTCATCATGCGGTTGGGTGTCTTGGCCTCCTTTTTGCCGAGTGACAGATAGACGGCATCGGGCGCGTTCGACATCGTGTACTCGTGCGCGTAGTCGATAAAGCCAGGAAACCACAGGGAGCCCGATGCGCTTGCGGCGCGGTCAAAGACATCGGTCTGCCAGAGGGCCCAAAGCGAAAAGAGGCCCGCCAGCGAATAACCGGCAATGCCACGCCAAACAGGTGGCTGTGGGAGCGATGATTCGACCTTTGGGATTATTCGGTTCAGCAGTTCATCGAGAAACTCGGATGCCTGTCCACCAAAGGGCTCGGCATCGCGTACGGTTCCGTCGCATTCCCAGGGGCTCAGCTCGCGATTCCAATCGAGCCCTCCAATGGCGACAAGGGTGAATGGTGGGCAGTCGAGCTCTCGGCAGCACTCGTAGACTCCACTACCGTCGCCCATAACTACGGGGAGGTAGATGACGGGCGCGCCTTCCGCACACTCTGAATAAACGGTTATCTGCTTCTGATGCGCTTCCAAGGCAGGCTTCTCTCGGTGCTGTGATATTGACAGCCTCAATTGTCGCACGCTGGCACGGGGGCAGACGCTAAAAGAAAGGCGCGGAGCCGCTCGATGCGACTCCGCGCCTTGTTGTTTTGCTTTAGCAGACTATGCTGTTACGCCACGAAGAAGTAGACGAGGAAGGCAAGGGCTGCGATCCACATGAGCGGCTTGATCTTGGAGGCCTCGCCCTTAAAGAGCGCGACGATCACGTAGGCGATAAAGCCTAGACCGATGCCGGCAGAGATGGAGTAGGTGAAGGGCACGCCGGCGACAATCATGAACGCCGGGAAACCCTGCGACACGTCGGACCAGTCGATCTCGGAGGCCTCGCTCATCATGAGGTAGCCGACGTAGACCAGAGCACCGCAGGTGGCGGCGCTGGAAACGATGGTGACGATGGGGGAGAAGAACGCGGCGAGAATGAACAGCACGCCGGTGGTGACGGAGGTGAGGCCCGTGCGGCCACCGTCGGCGGCGCCGGAAGTGGACTCGACGAAGGTGGTGATGGAGGAGACGCCCATGAAACCGCCCACAGCGGCGGCGGCGGAGTCGACGATCAGGATCTCCTTGATATTCTCGACGTTGCCGTCGTCAGTGAGGAACTCGCCCTGCTTGGCCACGGCCATCGCGGTGCCCATGGTGTCGAAGAAGTCACTCATGAGCAGCGAGAACGAGATGACGAGGAGCGCGGGGTCGGTAAGGACCTTGACGATGGCGGGCACGCCGCCGGCGTCGGCGATGGGGCCGCCGATGCTCGAGAAGTCGAGCGGGGCGATGATACCGGTCGGAGCCTGGGTCACACCTAGGGGGATACCGGCGATGACGGCGACGACGATGCCGATGAGCAGCGAGCCGGGGACGTTGCAGCAGGCGAGGGCGACTGTCACCAGGATGGAGATGATGCCGACGATGAAGGTGGGGGAGGTGATGTCGCCCAGACCGACGAGTGTACCGGCGCCAGCGGTGATAATGCCGGCATCGCACAGGCCAATCATGGCGATGAACAGGCCCAGACCCACCGAGATGGCGTGACGCAGGACAACCGGGATGGCGTCCATGATGGCCTCGCGCAGGCCACAAAGCACGAGCAGCAAGATGACGACGCCCTCAAGGAAGATGACGCTCATGGCCACGTGCCAGTCACCGCCGCAGACGGTGGTGGCGATTCCAGCGATCATCGCGTTGACGCCTAAACCCGACGCGCAGGCGAGCGGGCGGTTGGCGAAGATGCCCATGCAGATGGTCATGATGCCGGCGCCCAGGCAGGTGGCGCAGGCGAGCGCTCCCGCATCGATGCCGGCGCCCGAGAGCACCGCGGGGTTGACGGCGATGATGTAGGCCATCGCCAGGAATGTTGTCAGTCCAGCGCGAAGTTCGGTCCCGATTGTGGACTTGCGCTCACTGACGTGAAAAAGTTCGTCCATGCATACCCTTTCCTTGTTCGGCCCCGAGTTTAGGCCGATTGACACGAACGCTTCCACTATAGCCCCTTTACGACGCTGTTGTTCCTCGCATGTTGATGTTCGGCGCTTTGTAGCATACGGACGGTATTTTTCGCATGAAAATGTATGGGTACCGTATACTTAAGCGGTTACAACGACCCCTATGGAGGAACGTATGATTAAAGAGCTTTGCCACGACGAGGCTATCCTGTCCCAGCGTTGCGAGGTTGCGACCGTCGAGGACGAGTCGGTTGCTCAGGACCTGATCGATACCATCAAGTCGCTCGACGATGCCGGCTGCCTTGCCGCTAACCAGATTGGCGTTACCAAGAAGGTCTGCGTCTACCTGGACGACGCCGGCGAGCCCCACGTGCTCTACAACCCCCGTCTGGTGTTTGGCCTGGGCGCCAGCAAGATGGAAGAGAGCTGCCTGACGCACGAGGAGGTCACCAAGTCCACGCGCTATATCAAGTGCAAGGTTGCTTATGACGTGATCGTCGACGGCAAGATGCGCGAGCGCAAGCAGGACTTTGTGGGCTTCGAGGCGCAAATGGTCCAGCACATGATCGACCATTGTCTCGGCAAACTTGTCTAAAGTGATTTGATCGGGGATTGAACCTGTGCTTTTGGCCCGGGCGTGACATTGTTGTCATGTCCGGGCTTTTGTGTTTAGCGCCTCTTTGTTTGGTGACAATGAGTTTAGTAAGAACGTAAGACTAGGAGGCGCTATGTGCACGAGCATTCGATTTACCGATAATTCTGGCCACATGTATCTGGGCCGCAACCTCGACTGGAGCTTTGACTACGGCCAACAGGTTCGCGTGATGCCGCGCGGGTTTCACATTCCGTATTCGTTTATCGACGACACGACAGCGGCACACGCGGTGATCGGTATGTGCATCGATTACAAGAACTACCCTATGTTCTTCGACTGCGGCAACGATGCGGGGCTCGCCGTGGCGGGTCTCAATTTTCCGGGTTATGCCGAGTATGCCGAGGACCCTGTCGACGGCAGGACCAATATCGCAGCCTATGAGTTTCCCCTGTGGGTGGCAGCGACGTTCTCGACGGTCGACGAGGTCGAGGCTGCGCTGCGCGATACGGTGATTGTCGCCAAATCTGCAGGAGAGGGGCTGGGCGTGTCGCTGCTCCATTGGATTATCGGCGACAGCCAGCGCAGCATCGTGGTCGAGATGATGGCTGACGGCCTGCATGTATACGACGATCCGGTCGACACCCTTGCCAACCAGCCGACCTTCCCGTGGCACATGGAAAACCTGCGCACCTATATCACTGCCACAAGCGATTTTCCGCAGACGGCGACATGGCGTGGCGCCGAGCTCAAGCCCTATGGCGCGGGTGCCGGCATGCGCGGTATTCCGGGCGATTGCTATTCGCCGAGCCGTTTTGTAAAGGCGGCGTACCTCAATGCCAATTACCCGCAAAAGGAGAGCGAGACCGAAAACGTCGTCCGCATGTTCCGTTCACTCGAGGGTGTGGTGATGATTGAGGGGGCGTCCAGGATGGGCGATGGCAAGTTCGAGAAGACTATCTATACCGGATGCTTTAGCGCGCGCACGGGCAATTATTACTACGCGATGTATGGGGATCCGTCGATTCGCTACGTGAGCCTGATGGATGCCGAGGGCGCGAGCCCCGATAGGCTCGTGGTTCCCGAGCCGCGTCGTTCGTAGGTGAGAAGTCCGTCGCGATACAAAGCGGCCCTGCATCTCTCGTGAGGTGCAGGGCCGCTGTCGTCGATTCGCGGCGTCGCTAGAAGTTGGCGTCGTTGAGTTGTTCACTCTCGAGGCCGTCGAGCTGTTGCTGCTCGGGCGTATCGGCGACGCTCTCGAGCAGCTCAGTGGGATCGACGTTCATATTCCTGCCGGCCTCGTTGCCGTTGACCAGGTCGTCCGAGAAGATGTCGACTTCCATTTCCTCGGCTTCCTCGATCTGAACTTCGAGTGGCACCTGGGTGCGTACAAGCTTGACTGCCGGACGCATGCGGGCAAAGAGGGGCACGTACTCGATGATGATGGCCGAGTTCTCGAGGCCGTACCAACGTGCCGGGCTTCCGCAGGCGCGGCGGACGGCGTACTTGATGGCCATCACGCGGTGGTCGTTGCGGTTGATGTCCGTTTCGGGGGCAAGCATCTTGCGTAGCATGCAAAAACGGAAGTCGCCCACGTTGCCGCGGGTCTCGTAGATGGAGTAGGTGTGATGCTGCGGCGGCAGCTCACCCGATGCCATCAAGTCGCCAACGATCTGGCGCAGGTAGGCGTTAACGCGCTGGTTGACCTTAAAGCCCAGGTCCAAGCGCACGCGGAACAAAAAGTCCGTGCCAAAGGTCTCAACGGAATACTCATGCGTATAGGGCTCATCGGTAACGTGCACGTTGATGAACCAGTATGCCTTGGCGCGCTTGGGATGCTTATCCAAGATGGAATAGAGCACGTCGCGGTCGAGCGTGAGCGGGTCGGGGCTGTTGGTAAGGAACACCAGATTGTCGGCGAGCACGGGGTAGGTCTCGTCGTTACGCAGACGGTTGAGCTGATCGATGTACTTGGAGACGGGCAGCAGGATCGTCTGCGTGCGCTCGATGGCGGTGCCGCGGCGCCACACATACATAAGGCCAAACAGCAGCGAGGCCAGGAAGATCATCACATAGCCGCCGTCAAAGAACATGGTGAGGCACGAGGCAAAGAAGCAGAGCTCGATGGCGCCAAAAAGCAGGGCGAAGACACAGGCGCCCAGCTTGTGCTTGAGAATGCCGGTGATATAGCTCGTCAAAAGCGTCGTGGTCATGAGCATGGTCACGGTGATGGCGAGGCCATAGGCGCTTTCCATGCGCTCGGAGTTCTGGAACAACAGCACAATGAAGATGCAGCCGACCCACATGATGTTGTTGACGAGCGGAATATAGAGCTGACCCTTGGTGTCGCTGGGGTAGTGGATGCGCAGGTGCGGCATGAGATTGAGACGGGTTGCCTCGGATACCAGCGAGAACGAGCCGGTGATGAGCGCCTGCGAGGCGATGATGGCCGCCACGGCCGAAAGCACGATGGCAAAGGGGCGCAGGGGCTCGGGAAGCATCATGTAGAACGGGTTGACGATATCCATCGCGAGCATTTGGGGGTTGGAGTTATTGGCGAGCAGCCAGGCTCCCTGACCCAGATAGTTAAGGATGAGGGCCGCCTTAACAAACGGCCAAGATGCATAGATGTTTGCCTTGCCCACGTGACCCATGTCCGAATAGAGCGCCTCGGCACCGGTTGTCGACAGAAAAACGAAGCCGAGCACCATGATGCCCGAGTGGTTGATGGGCGAGAACAGGAACATGATGCCGCGGATGGGGTTGAGCGCGCGCAAGATGGACAGGTTGCCGAGCATGTTGAACAGACCGGCGCCAGCCAAGAACAGGAACCACAGCGTCATGAGCGGGCCGAACAGCTTGCCGATTGACGAGGTGCCGGCGCGCTGCATGGCAAACAGGCCGCAGATAATGATGATGGTAATAATGATGACGTTGGTTTGCCCGTCGCCCAAAAGCGCGTGACCCCACTCGATGGTGCGCAGGCCTTCAATGGCCGTGGTGACCGTGACCGCGGGGGTGAGGATGCCGTCGGCGAGCAGCGCCGCGCCGCCGATCATGGCGGGAAGGATCAGCCACGGTGCCACCTTGCGTACGAGGCTGAACAGGGCGAAGATGCCGCCCTCGTTGTGGTTATCGGCCTTCATGGCGATCAGCACGTACTTGACCGTGGTCACGAGCGTCATGGTCCAGATGACGAGCGAAAGCGCGCCCAGGATCATGTCCTCGCTGACAGTGCCGATGCCGCCGTTGTTAGCGACGATTGATTTCATGGTGTACATGGGGCTCGTGCCGATGTCGCCATAGACGACGCCGAGCGTTACGAGCAGCATGCCAGCGGAGAGGGGGATGGCGCCATGCCCGCCCTGCACATGCTGGTCTTGGAGGCTTGCCTCCAGCTTGTTGTGTGCCACGTGGACTCCCTTAGACATCTGGCCTCTGCAAAGAGCAGCAGACCTTTATGCCATCTTTATACATATAAGAGCAGTTTGGCACATTGGGGTGTTTTAGACAATAATCCCCATCTGGGGAGCAGTTGTTTGCGCAGATAGCATTTCAAAGCAGGAGCACTTCCGGCTGTGTGGTTTGCTGCAATGTGATAACCGCGGACGCGCCCCTGCTTTGAGCTGAAGAGGGGCTTTTAAGCACGTGCTGCTTGGGCGATGCCGGCCTTGGCGTTTGCGCGTTTGCCGGCGAGTTCGCAAAAGAGCGCGCCGCCGATGATAAGTGCGGCGCCCATCAGGCGGACCGGTGTTATGGCTTCGCCTAAAAGGACGGCGGAGAACACGACGGCCGAAAGCGGCTCGAGGTAGCCGACAACCGCGACGGTCTGGACGGGCAGTTTGGCAACGGCACTAAAGTAGAGCAGGCAACCGATGCCGGTGTTGACGACGCCGAGCATGACGACGGCGCGCCAATCAATACCGGCGGCGACGCCGGCGGACAGGAATGAGGGGACGCCCTGCGTGATGAGCGTGAGGACCAGTGCGGTCACAAAGGCGGCGCTCACCTGGAGCGTGGAGTTTTCGAGGCCTTCGATGTGTGGCGCACCCTTGCTAGCGATGACCATCAGCGCATAGCAAAATGCCGAGGCGATTCCGCAAGCGATACCAGCAATGGGCATATTGCCGCCTAGACCTTGCGCTGCAATGAGAAAAGCACCGCAAGCAACGGCGATGAAGCCGGCGATTTTGCCGCCGGTCAGCTTTTCGCCAAAGATGAGTGGGGACAGCGCCATGACAATGATGGGGCCGCAGTAGTACAGCAGCGAGGATACGCCGACGCCGATCGTCTGGTAGGCGCGGAACAGAAAAATCCAGCTGGCGCCCAGCGCGGCTCCCGAGAGGAGGAGGGCTGCGGCTTCGCGGGGGCGAGATGGCGCCTGCAACTTATGGCGTTGGGTGATGGCGAGGATGGTGACAAGCGAGAGTGCGCCCAAAAACGTGCGTAGTAGCACGATATCGAAGCTCGGCAGCGCGATGGCAGCGGCGATGATGCCGTTGGAGCCAAACAATAGCAATGCTGCTAAGTACGTAAACAATCCGTTGTTCATGCGCTGACATCCCCTCTATATCCGAGCATCTTCACTATGGGTGAACTGGCTTTAGAAGAAAAGCGAATATAATGCATAGCTGACATGACAAAAGCTCATGCAAGGATGGAGGACTGCCGTGGAAACGAATATTCAAAAGATGCAGGTGCTGCTCGAGACAGTGCGCGCCGGAAGCTTTACGCGCGCCGCCGAGCGCCTGAGCTATTCGCAATCGGGCGTGAGCCGCATGGTGGCTGATCTTGAGGCCGATTGGGGCTTTAAGGTGCTCGACCGCAGTCGCGAGGGCGTGGCTCTTTCTGCTGACGGGCGGCAGGTCATGCCGGCTGTCGAGGCGCTCTGCGAGGAATTCGTTCGCTTGCAGCGACGCGTGGATGAGATGCGTGGGCTCATGCGCGGCAAAATCTGCATCGGTACGTTTTCGAGCGTGGCGACCCACGTGCTGCCGCCGGTGATTGCTCGTTTTCGTGCCGATTATCCAGACGTCGATTACGAGTTGTTGATGGGCGATTACTCAGAGATTGAACAATGGGTGGCTGAGGGCCGCTGCGATCTGGGCTTTATCCCGCATGAGCCCCGAGAAAATGGCATGACGTCGCGGTCTTTGGTGCGCGACGAGTTGATGGCGGTAGTGCCGGCAGACTCTTTGCTTGCCACTGAAGAGGTCGTCTCTCTTGCCGATTTGGCCAACGAGCAGTTTATTCTGCTGGAACGCGGCACCGATGACGAGATTACGCCGCTGTTCCGTCGGGCCGGGCTGACCGTGCGCTCAAAGCTGTCGACCTGGGATGACTATGCGATTATGGCTATGGTCGAGGACGGCCTGGGCGTGAGCGTCCTTCCGGCGCTCATCTTGCGCCGCTGCCAGTTCAATGTCGCCATTCGTTCGCTCGAAGGACATCCCCATCGGCAGATCAACGCCATATACCGAACGGCCGATGTTTCACTTGCCGCCGCTCGATTCCTTGAATACCTCTAAATGAGCGCACGCCGTTGTCGCTTTGGGATAAATCTCGAGGTTTGGCTCATTTTATTTTTGAAATTGAACTTTCGAATGAGGTGCCGCGTTATACTGCTGCCTAAATTGAACTCTGGTTCAATTCGTGTTCTATAAATTGAACTTTGCCAGCAAGGAGGTTCTAGTGGCCCAAGAGACGTTTAGCGATCGCCTGCGACAGGCTATGTCCGATCGCGACGTTCGCCAGTCGGACGTGATTCGTGCATCGGAGATACTCGGCAAAAAACTCGGCAAGAGTCAGATGAGCCAATATGTGAGCGGCAAGACGATTCCGCGGCGCGATGTGGCAGAGCTGCTCGCCCGTATTTTGGAGGTCGATGTTACCTGGCTGCTCGCCGGTGACGCCGACCAAGGTGAGGAATCATCTCCCCGCAACGATTCCAAGCCCGAACCCCATCCCTCAGCTCAAATTGCAAGGAGCGCCACCATGCGTACTTTTTCTAAATCTACCAAGCTCGATAACGTCCTGTATGACGTGCGCGGTCCCGTCGTCGACGAGGCCGCTCGTATGGAGGACGAGGGCGAGCGCATCCTCAAGCTCAATATCGGCAACCCGGCGCCCTTCGGTTTCCGCACGCCCGATGAGGTCATCAAGGACATGCGCCAGCAGCTGCCCGACTGCGAAGGCTATTCCAACTCGCGTGGCCTGTTCTCCGCGCGCAAGGCGATCATGCAGTATTCGCAGATCAAGGGCTTGCCCAACGTTCAGATGGAGCATATCTACACGGGCAACGGCGTGTCCGAGCTCATTCAGCTTTCGATGAACGCGCTGCTCGACAATGGCGACGAGATTCTGATCCCCAGCCCCGACTATCCGCTCTGGACGGCGTGCGCAACCCTTGCCGGCGGTCATCCCGTGCACTATCTGTGCGATGAGCAGGCGGATTGGTATCCCGACCTGGAGGATATGGAGTCCAAGATCACGAGCGCGACCAAAGCCCTCGTCATCATCAACCCCAACAACCCCACGGGTTCCGTCTATCCGCGCGAGGTGCTCGAGGGCATCGTCGAGGTTGCACGCAGGCATCAGCTGATGATCTTTGCCGATGAGATCTACGACCGCCTGTGCATGGACGGCTACGAGCACGTCTCGATTGCCTCGCTCGCCCCCGACCTGCCCTGTGTTACCTTTAGCGGTCTGTCCAAGTCGCACATGATCGCGGGCTATCGTATTGGCTGGATGGTGCTTTCGGGCAACCAGCGCTGCATGAGCGACTTCATCATGGGCATCAACATGCTCTCCAACATGCGCCTGTGCTCCAACGTGCCGGCTCAGTCGATCGTTCAGACGGCGCTCGGCGGACACCAGTCCGTCAACGACTACATCCGCCCCGGCGGTCGTGTCTACGAGCAGCGCAACTTTGTGTATGAGGCGCTCAACAAGATTGACGGCATCTCGGTGGTCAAGCCGCGCGCGGCGTTCTACATCTTCCCCAAGATGGATGTGAAGAAGTTCAACATCACCGATGACGAGCAGTTCGCCCTTGACCTGCTGCACGAGAAGAAGATCCTGATCACGCGCGGCGGCGGCTTTAACTGGGCTGAGCCCGACCACTTCCGTATCGTGTACCTGCCGCGCATGGAAGTGCTCAAAGAGTCCCTCGAGGACTTGGCTGACTTCTTCGACCATTACCGCCAGAGCTAGTGGGATAGAAGTTCCGCACTATGAAAAGCTCCCTGCAGTTGTTTTGCTGCAGGGAGCTTTCTTGAATCGGCGGAACTATATAACGACGCCGTTGCAGTGGTCGATTTCGTGTTGGATGATCTCGGCGGTGTAGCCCGAGAAGTTTTTGATGCGGTGGACGAAGTTCTCGTCCAGATACTCCACCTTAATGCGGCGATAACGGGTACAGGGGCGCTCTCCAACCAGCGAAAGGCATCTTTCGCTCGTCTGATAGGCATTGACCTGCTCAAGAATTTGAGGGTTGTACATCAGGAGCGCCCTGTTGCCGTCCTTTACGCAGATGATGCGTTTGCGCACGCCAATCATATTGGCGGCGAGGCCCACGCACTCGTGCTCATGCTCATGGAGCGTATCCAGGAGGTCCTGCCCGGTCACGGCGTCATCGGGGCCCGCGTCTTCGGAAGGCAGGCGCAAAAAGAACTCGGATTTCATGATGGGTTTGATCATGGCGGGCTCCTTAAGGTGGACACGTTTGGTTCAGGCCATGATACCGCGACATGTCGCATTAATGTGTGCACATAGATTCTGCAGCTAGATTGGATGGCGACACCATAAACTAATGGACGTTTTGCCGAGAGGCATGAATGTTTAAAGCGCAAAGAGTGCGCGACGGGCCCCGCGAATGGGGCGATGATGCCCGAGAGGGCCAAGAAGGAGTCTCATGTCTGAGAACGAAGAGATCATGAACGAGACCGAGAACGAGACCATGGCTGCCGAGGTCGAGGCAGTCGAGACCGTGGAGACCGAAGCTGCTGAGGTTGAGGCTGCTGACGAGGTTTCCGCCGAGGAGGCCGAGGTTGTCGAGGCCGCCGCTGATTACGATGACGAAGAGCTGATGGACAAGATGCAGAAGGCCGCCCGCCTGCTGCGCAGCCGTCGCTTTGCTATTTCCAAGGAGGAGGAGGCCAAGGCCGAGCGCATGGCGAACATCGAGCGCGCCATCAAGCTTCTTGACCTCAAGCCCAAGATGGAGCAGAAGGAAATGTCCGACCTGCTGGGCATGCGCCTTCGTGAGCTCGATGGCCTGATGGCCGAGGCCGAGGCTGCCGATCTGGTCGGCCGCATCGACGACGCCGAGGGCGATATGCGCAAGATCGTCGTCTTCGCTGCCGAGGATGCCGCTGAGGGCCTAGTCGAGCTTGCCAATAAGAAGGAGAAGCTCCTGCCCGAGCTTTCTTACGAGGAGGCCACCGAGCTGATGGCCGCTCTCGATAAGGTTATCGCTCCGCTCGTCGCCATGGGCCTGGACGAGGACCGCGGTCCTCGCGGCGGCCGTGACGATCGTGGTGGCCGTGGCGGCGACCGTGGCGGCCGCGGCGGCTTTGGCGATCGCGGTGGCCGTGGTGGCGACCGTGGCAGTCGTGGTGGCGATCGCGGCGGCCGTGGCGGCTTTGGTGATCGCGGCGGCGACCGTGGCGGTCGCGGCGGCTTTGGTGGCAACCGTGGTGGCTATGGCGATCGCGGTGGCAACCGTGGTGGCTTCGGCGGCAACCGTGGTAACGACCGCGGCGGTCGCGGTGGCGACCGTGGCGGCCGCAACGGTGGCGGCTTCCGCGGCAACCGCTTTTAGTTGAGTTACGCGGTTCTACGAACCGCGTAACTAGTTGACGCTGCGCGCCACCCAGGGCGACAATTTGTCATTCAAAAGGCAAGGCATGACCAGAAGGTCTATGCCTTGCCTTTTTCATGCCAACTTGTTCGCCCTGGGCGGCGCTCGCTGGCGTTGCCAAAGCATCGGCGTTCCCATAGTCCAAATCTGCAAAAAAGGGACGCCAAAAAGACAGGTTTATTTTGGTCGGTTTTATCTGGGCAAACGTGGTCGTCTATCGCTATGTAGTCATTGGGGACGTTCTTGTTTGACTAGTCGTTTAAGAACGTCCCCAACGACTACATAGGACGAGAGTGGATAATCTCCCGGTATGAGCCTGCATTCAAGCTCAAAGTGGGAGATTATCCACTCTCATTTGTTGTATGTCCGAAAATCCACGCTCGTTTAAATTCTGCCTACATTTGCAGGAACAGTTCGTGGAGGCGGGTGTCTTCGTCGAGCTCGGGGTGGAAGGTGACGCCGAGCTGGTTGCCTTGGCGGGCGGCGACGATGCGACCGTCGACTTCGGCTAGGGCCTCAGTGTCGCCGTGCACTTCGACGATGCGGGGCGCGCGGATAAACGTCAGCGGCACCTCACCGTCGATACCGCCTACCTGCCCCTTGGTGCGAAAGCTGCCGAGCTGTCTGCCGTAAGCATTGCGCTCAACGAGCACATCCATGGTTGCCAAGCGCGGCGTCCCCTTATCGTCGTGGGCGGCAAGATCGCGCGCCAACAGAATCAAGCCGGCGCAGGTGCCCAGTACGGGCATGCCCTCAACAATGCGGGTGCGAAGCTCATCGAGCATACCAAGCTCGGCAAGTAACTTGCCCTGAACGGTGGACTCGCCGCCGGGGAGGACCAGGCGGTCAAAGTTCTGCTGCAAATCGGCCGCTTGCCTCAGCTCGATACAACGTGCGCCCAGCTCGGACAGTCTTGCCTCGTGCTCGGCAAAAGCGCCCTGGACCGCCAGCACGGCGACCGTTTGGTCTGCATAATCGCTCATGTGCGATCCTTTCTGCTGGACTAGCGCCCGCGCTCCTCCATGATGATCTCGATCTCGTCGGCGTTGATGCCTACCATGGCCTCGCCCAAGTCCTCCGAAAGCTCGGCGATAAGCTTGGCGTCGGTGAAGTTTGCCACGGCCTTGACGATGGCGGCGGCGCGCTTGGCGGGGTCGCCGCTCTTAAAGATGCCCGAGCCAACAAAGACGCCCTCGGCGCCCAGCTGCATCATCAGCGCGGCGTCGGCGGGGGTCGCGACTCCGCCGGCGGCAAAGTTCACGACGGGAAGCTTGCCCGTGGCATGGACCTCGCGCACCAGCTCGACCGGAACCTGCAGCTGCTTGGCTGCCTCAAATAGCTCGTCGTCACGCAGAGCAACTACGTCGCGGATCTGCTTTTGGATCTTGCGCATATGGCGCACGGCCTGAACGACGTCGCCCGTGCCCGGTTCGCCCTTGGTACGAATCATCGTGGCGCCCTCAGCAACACGGCGCAACGCCTCGCCCAGATCGCGGGCGCCGCAGACAAACGGCACGTCAAACTGGGTCTTGTCGATGTGATAGACATCATCGGCGGGGGAGAGGACCTCGGATTCGTCGATGTAGTCGATTTCGATGGCCTGCAGGATCTGCGCCTCGACAATGTGGCCGATGCGGCACTTGGCCATAACGGGGATGGAGACAGCTTTTTGGATGCCCTTGATCATCTTGGGATCACTCATGCGCGAGACGCCGCCTGCAGCGCGGATGTCGGCCGGGATGCGCTCGAGCGCCATGACGGCGCAGGCGCCCGCCTCCTCGGCGATGCGTGCCTGCTCGGGCGTGGTGACGTCCATGATGACGCCGCCCTTGAGCATCTGCGCGAGCTCGCGATTGAGTTTGACGCGATCGGCCTTGCTGGTCTGTTCTGCCATGGTTGCTCCCTTGGTTGGCATGTACATTGCTTGACGGAACATCCTATCGGGGAGCTGGGTATGGCGAAATACTCAGTTTTCTAGATAATAACAAGGTCAGACTAATGCCAGATTGAATGATTCGATAAGGTCAGGTGATAGACCCATGCTTGACTACAATTTGGAAAATCGCGGCGAAGCATCGCTTTATGAGTATGTTTACCAGCAAATTCGCGATGATATTGTTGCCGGGCGCATTGCGGCAGGGGAGCATCTGCCGTCTAAGCGCGCCTTTGCGAGTCATCTGGGTATCAGTGTCATTACCATCGAGAATGCATATAGCCAGTTGCTTGCCGAGGGTTATATTTGCTCAATGCCGCGTCGTGGCTACTACGCGTGCGAGCTTCCGGATGCGCCGGTTTTGGCTTTGGCTGCGGGGGATATCGACCGAGATGCCGTCCCTGTTGGTCCCAGCGCGCATGATGCCATGGGGCAGGCAGAGCGATTCGACGCACTTTCTCCTTCCGCTTTGGAGGCGGCGCGGCTTTGGCAAAGTGCGCTACGGGCGACGCTGACGTCCGAAGACGAGCGTGAAATCTTTTCGCCCGCACCGGCGCAGGGCACCGCTCGACTGCGACGTGCGATTGCGCACCATCTGCGCGGAACAAGGGGCATGAATGTCAATCCCGACAATATCGTTATCGGTGCGGGCGCCCAGCTGCTCGATACCATGTTGGTTCAGTTGCTTGGCGCGGACAAGGTGTATGCCGTCGAGGATCCAGGCTATTTGCGCTTGACGCGCATCTATCAGGCCATGGGTTGCGAAGTGCGGCATGTCCCGCTGGATGCTGAGGGCGTGGACTTGAGCGCGCTGCAGAAAACCGGGACCGATGTCCTTCACCTGATGCCGTCTCATCAGTATCCGACCGGTCTTGTTACGAGCATTGCACGTCGCTATGCGTTGCTGAGCTGGGCCGCCGAGCGGCCAGGTCGGTATCTCATCGAAGACGACTTTGATTGTGAGTTTCGCCTTGCCGGCAAGCCGATTCCCGCGCTCGCGTCGATCGATGCCGCTCAATCGGTCATCTATACCAACACGTTTTCGAAGAGCCTTTCATCGGCGTTGCGTTTGGCGTACATGGTGTTGCCCGATGAGCTGATGGAACGGTTTGGGCGCGACCTTGGTTTTTACGCTTCGTCGGTGAGCTCTGTTGACCAGGTCGCTTTAGCGCGCTTGCTGGAATCGGGTGATTACGAGCGGCATGTTAACCGCGTGCGCGTGCGTGCTCGCGAGGCACGCGATGGCCTGGCAGCGCTTGTACGGAAAGCGTTTCCGGCAGGGGAGGTCTCGATCGAGCATGCAGACGCGGGCCTTTACTGCACTGTTGCCCTGGCCGAGGACAAGGCGGGGGAGAGTTTCGCGAAGGCTCTCGCTGACGCTCGTATTTCCTATGTCAACATCGCCGATTGCCTGTGGATGGCTGATCGGGCATCGACTAAGAACGCTCCATCTCGCGTCCTCATACAATACGACGACCTGAGCCCTCAGTCGCTCAGTGTTCTTCAAGAGCAGCTGCAATAAGCCCACGAAGAAGGCCCGAACCAATACGGTCCGGGCCTTCTTCGAGCTAGAGGTTATGTCTCAGGCAGTTGGCTTAGCCAAAGTAGCGCTTGAGCAGGCCGGCGAAAGCCTTGCCGTGGCGGGCCTCGTCGCGAGCCATCTCGTGCACGGTGTCGTGGATGGCATCGAGGCCGGCGGCCTTAGCGCGCTTGGCAAGATCGGTCTTGCCGGCGGTGGCACCGTTCTCGGCCTCAACGCGCATCTCGAGGTTCTTCTTGGTGGAGTCGGTCACGACCTCGCCCAGGAGCTCGGCGAACTTGGCGGCGTGCTCGGCCTCCTCGTGGGCAGCCTTCTCCCAGTACAGGCCGATCTCGGGATAGCCCTCGCGATGAGCGACGCGAGCCATAGCTAGGTACATACCGACCTCAGAGCACTCGCCCTCAAAGTTGGCACGCAGGTCGGCAACGATGTCCTCGGAGACGCCCTCCATCTTGGCGACGCCTACGACGTGCTCGGCAGCCCACTCGAGCTGGCCCTCCTCCTGCTTCAGGAAGCGAGAACCGGGAACGCCGCACTGGGGGCACTTGAAGTCCTCGGGCAGCTGGTCGCCGTCGAACTCTTCCACATAACCGCAAACGGGGCAAACAAACTTCATGATTCGATCCTTTCGATCGATGGCGATGGCGCGCTCGTCCGGTCCCGTAAGGGCCCTCTCCGGACGTGCGTCTTGACGGGTTCTATTATCCATAAATGCAACTAAATGTGAAGCCTATTAGGAATGATTTTTAATAAAACAATTTAAGCATGTGAAGATGTTGATTGATTAACGATTGGCAAGCCATATGCGGACGCCGATGAGTACAATCGGTCGAGCAAATGTTGACCCATCAACAAATGAGGGAGCTTCCTTTATGCATCTAGCCCGTCGTGCCTGGTGCCGAACGTATCAAACGGTTTTTCGCATCGCATTGCCGGTGCTGCCCTATACCGAGCCACGCATTCTGGAGCACGCCGAGGATGTGCCCGCAGTGCTTCAGGCGCGTTCGATACAGTGGGTCCTTATCGTGACGGATCCCGGTATTGCCCGCCTGGGGCTCACGGCACCGCTCGAGACAGCGCTCGCGTCCAAGGGAATCGGCGTTGCGATCTATGCCAAAACATCAGCGAACCCCACGGTCTCAAACGTGGATGAAGCGGCGTCTCTGTATCGAGCGCGCGCCTGCCAGGCCATTATCGGCTTTGGCGGCGGTTCTGCCATGGACTGTGCCAAGGGCGTGGGTGCGCGCATCGCGCAACCCAACAAACCCATCAACAAGATGCGCGGCCTGCTGCGTGTCCATCGTCGCCTGCCGCTGCTCATCGCCGTTCCCACCACGGCGGGCACGGGAAGCGAGGTCACGCTTGCAGCGGTAATTACCGACGACGAGACGCACTACAAGTACCCCATCAACGACTTTGTGCTGATCCCGCGCTATGCGGTGCACGACCCCGAGTTTACGCGCGGCCTGCCCGCCTCCATTACGGGGCAAACGGGTATGGACGCCCTGACGCATGCCGTCGAGGCCTTTATCGGGCGCAGCACCACGCCCTATACGCGCAAGATGGCGCGCCAGGCGGTGCAGCTCATCCACGACAATTTGCTCGAGGCCTATGAGCACGGGGAGAACATGCGTGCGCGCCGCAATATGCTTTCGGCGGCGTATAAAGCGGGTGTTGCCTTTACGCGCTCCTATGTTGGATACGTCCATGCCATCGCGCACAGCCTGGGCGGGCGTTACGGGATTCCCCACGGCTTGGCCAACGCCATCATCTTGCCGCACATGCTTCGTGCCTATGGCGAAGCCGCTGCTCCTAAACTCGCCGATCTCGCCCGCATGGCCGGTATCGCGCCGGCTAACGCGCAGGACAGCCTGGCGGCCGAGGCCTTTATCGATTGGGTCGACCGCATGAACGAGGCCCTGGGAATCCCCAAATATGTCTCGGGTATTCGCCGCTCCGATATTCCGCAAATGGCGACGCATGCCGATGCCGAGGCCAATCCCCTGTACCCCGTTCCGCTATTAATGGACCGCTTGGAGCTCGAGCATATGTATGAAGTCGTTGCAGGTGGTATGTTTGAGGGCGAGAACTAGGAGGGCCCATGAACACCGAGGAAATTGCGCGCATCGTCGGCGACCAGCGCACCTTTTTTAAGACGCACGCCACGTTTGATGTCGATGCTCGACGTCGTGCGCTCGTGAGTTTACGCGATGCAGTGCGGGCCCACGAGGCCGATATTGCCCATGCGCTCAAGACCGATCTGGGCAAGTCGCATGACGAGGCCTATATGTGCGAGATCGGCACGTCGCTTTCCGAGATTCGTCATCAGATTACGCACGTGGCCCGATGGAGCCGCCCGCGCCTGCGTCCGTGTGACCTCGCCAACGCCGTGAGTGTGTGCAAGACGCAGTCCGTGCCCTATGGCGTCACACTCATCATGGCTCCGTGGAACTACCCGTTTTTGCTGACGCTCGAGCCACTCGCCGGCGCCCTTGCCGCGGGCAATACTGTGGTCATCAAGCCGAGCGCCTATGCTCCGGCATCGAGCGCGGTGCTCAAGCAAATCTGTGAAGAGGCATTTGATCCGCGCTTGGTGACGGTCGTCGAAGGCGGGCGTGCCGAAAACGAAGCGTTGCTCGATGAGTGCTGGGACAAGATCTTCTTTACCGGTAGCGTTCCGGTCGGCAAGCTCGTCATGGAGCGTGCAAGTAAAAACCTCACACCCGTGACGCTTGAGCTGGGCGGAAAGAGTCCCTGCATCGTGGATGCGACGGCTAACTTGAAGGTCGCGGCACGCCGTATCGCCTTTGGTAAATGGCTCAACGTGGGGCAGACCTGCGTGGCGCCCGACTACCTGCTGGTCGATACGCGCGTGCACGACGAGCTGCTGGGTCTCATCAAGGAGGAGGCCCGCCGTATGTTTGGAGAGCATCCGCTCGATAACGAGGATTACGGGCATATCGTCAACGCCAAGCATTTTGCGCGCGTGCGCGGGCTGATCGATCCCGATAAGGTCGTGCTTGGAGGCGCCGCGCGCGAGGCTTCGCTCAAGATCGAGCCGACGATTTTGGACGGCGTGTCCCCCGATGACGCCGTGATGCAGGAGGAGATTTTCGGCCCCATCTTGCCGGTGCTGACGTTTGAGAGCCTAGACGAGGCCGAGACGTTTATTACGGATCGTCCGACGCCGCTGGCCCTGTATATCTTTAGCCAAGACCGCGCAGTTCAGCAGCGCTTTGTGCGCTACGTGCCCTTTGGCGGCGGCTGCGTCAACGACACGATCATGCACCTGGCTACGAGCCATATGGGCTTTGGCGGCATGGGTGCGAGCGGTATGGGACAGTACCATGGACGCGAGAGCTTCGACACGTTTAGCCACAAGAAGAGCATCGTGAACAAGGCAACGTGGCTGGACGTGCCGTTCCGCTATGCCCCTTACGCAAGCTGGAAGCACAAGTTCGTGCGCATGTTTGTGCATTAGAATCAGATGACATAGGGATAAACAAAGTGACCGTCCCCGCGTAAGCGAAGACGGCCACTTCTCACGATGAAAACGTGTATCGGAGTTGGCAAGACCCGCAGCCATGGGTGCCATCCGTGTCCCTATCTTAGCTGTAAGCGTTCCGCCGCGCAAGCGTTGCGGCAAGCGATTGAAAGACGCGGACGGGATGAATTTGTGTCCGCACGGGCCCGTAGACTTCTCAACTATGTGGTGGATGCTCGCTAATCGGTAAGGGAGGCAGTCATGTTTGATGACGATGACCTGTTCGATTTGACGGATGATCCGTTTGAGTGGGATTTACTGCTCGATGACGATGAGCTGGAACAAGATCGTAAAAAGCGGCAGGGCAAGAAGGCGCGGGATGACGCTTCGAAAAAGCAGGACAAGCGTCGCCGAGGCCTGTTCGGCGGGCTCTTTGGGTGACTGTCTCATCGCCGCGTCTGTATACTAAACAGGTCTTATACGCGTTGCGAAATGAGGACAGAGACGATGATGTGGTTTACCGCCGACCTGCACCTGGGCGATACGAATATCTTGCGCGACATGGATCGACCGTTTGATTCGGTCGAGGAGATGAACCGCAAGGTCATCGATGCCATCAATGAGTGCGTGGCTGTGGACGACCGCCTCTATATCCTGGGAGACTTTACGTATCGATTGCCCATGGCGGAAGCGGTGCGCCTGCGTAGGCGCATCGAATGCCAGAACATAACGCTCATCCGTGGTAACCATGACGGCGACTGGGAAGATCCAGACGCGCCGCACATTTGGGATGAGGTGCGCGATTATCTGGAGGTCGCCCCCGGTTACGCTAAGGGCCATCGCCTGGTAATGAGCCATTACCCCATGCTCAGCTGGAACGGCAAGGCGCGTGGCGCCATCATGTTGCACGGGCATATCCACAGCAGGGGAGACCGCACCAACGCGCGCAACCGCGATCGCGAGCGCCCAGTCCTTCGCTACGACGTTGGCCTCGATGCCAACGAGTACAAGCCCGTAAGCCATGACCAGATTCTCGGCTTCTTTGGACTGTAGCTGTAAGTGCAGGTAGAATGAACGCGCCGCGCGGATGGTCTGTGCGGCGCGTTTCAGTAGGAGCGATGAATCCATGAGGGCTATCCAGCGCATTAACCATAACGCTGCCATCTGCGAAGACGGCGCGGGGCGTCAGCTTATCGCGCTGGGTCGCGGTATCGGCTTTGGCGATATGCCGCATGAAGTCGACCTGGATGTCATCACGCGTACCTTTTACGGCATTGATTCAAAGTACCTGGCGTTTATCGATGAGGTCGATCCCGAGGTGCTGGAGTTTTCTGCTCAGCTGGCCGATATCGCGACCGGACAGCTTTCGTACGAATTGAGTCCTAACCTTCCCATTACATTGGCAGACCATATTCAGTTTGCCATTAAGCGCGCCCGCGAACATATGGTGGTGTCGTTGCCGCTCGAGCGCGATCTGGAGCAGCTGCATCCCATCGAATACCGCTTGGGCGAGCTGGCCGTTCGCGGCATTCAGAAAAGCTTTCGCGTGCGTATGCCCCGAAGCGAGGCCGCGGGCATTGCCATGTCGATTGTCAACGCATCGGTTAAGCCGAGCGAGCGGCGCGTGCTGGCTGAACAACATGAAGAGCATCTGCTCGATATGACGGTCGCGATTATTCAAGAAGAGTTGGGTGTGAAGGTTGATCGCTCGTCGTTCGCCTTTACTCGCTTTGCCACTCATGTACGCTATCTGCTCGACCGCGTGGCAAAGAAAGAGCCGATCGATACCGAGAACTCCGGTCTTTACGACGTGCTCGTGGAGCAGTATCCGGCGGCGTCGCGTTGCGCTCATCGTGTCGACGATCTGATTCAAGAGGCCTTTGGCGAGCCATTGGCCCAAGAAGAACTCGTCTATCTGATCATGCATGTGAACCGCGTGGCTTCTGTCCACTCGGATAAATAGGCTCTCTGGTATTTCCTTTCCGTCATGGCGGCCGTTCGCGGGTCGTTTGCTACCGTTCGTCGGTAATCTGAGCCGCAATGAACGCATCTGCCGCATATACTCGCCGTGTGTTGGGTGTTACTCACGGCGCAGCTCCGAGAGGCACTACCGATTCTGCCGAGACCATAATTGGGTCTCTGTCGGTTGTGCGCGGGGCTTTTTTCATGTCGATCCACCCGGGAATCACATGCAAATCAATCTCTTGCCAACTGATATCGCGCGCTGCGCAGGCGCGAGCGGAATCGTGCGTCTTGGTGCCGTGAAGTCCCACGGCTTTTAGTTGGAAGAGAAGGGATTCGACATGGCTGTCGATAACAAGAAGATTGCCGAGGACGTGCTTGCTGCCGTCGGCGGCGCCTCCAATGTGACGAACGCGACGCACTGCATGACCCGTCTGCGTCTGAACCTCAAGGATCAGTCCATTCCCAATGACGATGAAGTAAAGAAGATCAAGGGCGTGCTGGGCGCACAGTGGTCTGGCGGCCAGTATCAGGTCATCATTGGCCAGAACGTGCCGAAGGTCTATGACGCCGCCATTGCGCTGGGCGTCAAGGGCGAAGGCTCAATTGACGAGGACCTCGACGGCGGTACCAAGGAGCCGCTGACGCTCAAGACTGCGGGCAAGAAGACCCTCAACTACCTGTCCAAGACTATGGTCATGACGATCCCCATCATCATGGGTGCCGCCATGTTCCGTACCATTGCCGTACTTTGCGGCGACGGCATGCTCGGTATCTGGTCTGCCGATTCCGACATCTACAATTTCTTCTACAACTGGATTTACAACGCTGGCTATTATTTCCTTCCTGTCTATCTGGGCTGGGCTGCCGCAAAACAGCTTGGCTGCAGCCAGCCGCTTGGCATGATGCTCGGCGGCGTGCTCATTGCCCCCGAGTTCATGACGTTGGTCAACGCCGCCGCAGATTCGGGAGCTACGACCACGATGGTTTACGGCGTGCTCCCGGCTCAGCTGAACAACTATTCTGCGACCGTGCTTCCCATGGTGCTATCTATGCCGGTGCTGATGGTCGTCGAGAAGTTCATGAAAAAGATCATCCCCGACATGCTCTCCACGGTGTTTGTGCCCGTGTGCACCATGGCTGTGATGATCCCCGTTTCTCTGTGCGCTCTGGCTCCGATTGGCTCCATTCTGGGCAACCTGGTCGGCAACTTTATGTTCGGCCTCGGTAACACTGGCGGCATCGTCACGATCCTCTCCCTCGTCGCCATTGCCGCGCTTTGGGAGTTCTTGGTTATGACCGGTATGCATCAGGTTCTGCTTACCCTGGGCATTGTGCAGCTGCTCACCTTGGGCTCTGATTCTTGCGTTATGGTCGCGGGCGGTATCGCCCAGTTCGCCACGTGGGGTATGGCCTTCGGCGCCTTCCTGCGCCTTAAGGAGACCGACGAAAAGGGTGCCATGCTTGGCTTCTCGCTCTCCGGCATTGTCGGTGGTGTGACGGAGCCCGCGCTGTATGGCTGCGGCTTTAAGTACACCCGCTGCCTGGGTGCCATGGTTGCCGGCGGTGCCATCGGCGGTCTGATCGCGGCTCTCGCCAATGTGACCACGTATGTTTTGGGCGCGACTAATATTCTGGGCGTTACTGGATTTGTTGCCGGCGGAACTGCTAATCTCGTTTGGGGATGCGTTGCCTCGGGCGCTGCGTTTGTTTCCGCAGCCGTCATCGCTTACCTCTTTGGCTTTACCAAGGAGCAGCTCGACGAGGACGCTGCTGCCGCCAAGGCCTAAAGCATCCGTTTGGTAGGACAATTATCTGGGGCACTTGGCTACGCTTCAAGTGCCCCTTTCCGTAGATGGGGGTCAATATGAAGCAATTGCTCATTCGTGCCGACGATATCGGTTATTCGTATGCCGTTAACCTGGGGATTGCCCGCAGCATCAATGAGGGTCTGGTGCGCTCGGCGGGCTTGATGCCCAATATGCCCGAGGCCGAGCGTGGCTGGTCGCTCGTGGCGGACGCCGGCATTGCGGTGGGCCAGCATACCAACGTGTGCCTGGGCAAGCCGTGTGCCGACCCGGAGCTCATTCCGAGTATGCTCAACGAGAGCGGTGAGTTCCATAGTAGCCGTACCTTCCGCGAGCATTTTAAGCGCGGCGAAGAACTGATCGACTTTGATGAGGCCTGCATCGAGATCCGCGCGCAGCATGACCGCTTTGTCGAGATCGTGGGCCGCGAACCCGATTACTTTGAGGCCCATGCTGTCATGAGCAAAAACCTTAACCGAGCGATCTCGGCGGTTGCTCAGGAACTGGGCCTTAAGGAACAGAAGGCGAGCTTCGACCCCGCGGCGGTTGTGCGATGCGGTGCCACCGACCTGCGCATGGTGATGCACTCGATGGAGCCGGGCTACGAACCCAAGGACTCGATTATGCGGACGGTTCGCGAGATGGCGGACGGCGAGACGGTCGTCTTTGTGTGCCATCCGGGCTATCTCGATCGTTTTATCTTGGAGAACAGCTCGCTTACGACCGATCGCACCAAGGAAGTCGATGCGCTGATCGACCCCGAGCTTCGCGCTTGGCTTGAGTCTCAATCCGATCTTCGCCTGATCGACTACCGCGACCTGTAAGGACCCAAGCCACCACAAAGGGGATAGGCACCCTCGCGGTGGATCTGGCGCCGTTGCCATTATGGCTGCGGCGCCTTTTTTGTCCGCGTGGCGCGGTAGAGTGTAGAAGGTTGAAATTTGCGTCCATCGAGGAGCTGCTATGAACGAGATCAAGTGCCCGCATTGCGGCGAAGTTTTTAAGGTCGATGCGTCCGGTTATGCGGATATCGTCAAGCAGGTGCGCGATGCCGAGTTCTCGCGCGATCTTGATGAGCGTGTAAAGGCCGTCCAGCGTGAGGGGGAGCAGGCGTTGGAGCTTGAGCGCTCTCGTTCGACGGCCGCCCTGCAGGAGGTGGAGTCTCAGCGTAGCGCTCAACTTGCCGAGCAGAAAAACGCCGCGGCTCAGGAGCTGGCACAAGAGGTTGCCAAGCGTGATGCCGAGCTTGCCGAATTGCGTGCCAAGCTCGAGGGCGCTGCCGCAGAGCGCGAGAGTGCAAGCCAGCGCGCGGCGGTTGAGGCCCGTGCCGACGCTCAAAAGGAGAACGCCGAGCTCCAGCGCGAAATCGACAACTTGCGTGCGCAGCTGGGGCGCAAGGATGACGAAGCCAAGCTTGCCGAGTCGGCGGCGCGCAATGCTGCTCAAAACGATGTAGCTGCACGAGATGCCCAGATTGCCGAGCTGCAGGCCAAGCTTGCTGCGGCGGACAAGGCCCAGGAGATGGCGCTTGCCGCTGCCGCGGCAGAGTCGCAGCGTGAGCTCGATGCCGCTCGTAGCGAGGCCGAACGCATACTCACAGACTACCGCGCGAAGGTGCAGGAGAAGTTTTCCGCCGCAAAGGCTCAGTCTGAGCAGGAGGCCGAGGGCCTGCGCGCCCAGCTGCGCGAGCAGGAGCTGATGGCAAAAATGAACCTGTCGGAGGCGGTTGCCGCGGCGGAGCGAGAGCGCGATGAGGCGCGTGCCAAACTGACGAGCGAGCTGGCGGTGCGCGATTCGCGCGAAGAGCAGGCCAAGGCAGCACATGAGCTCGAGCTTGCGCAGGCCAAGCGCGCGAGCGATGACCTGATTCGCTACAAGGATGAAGAGATCGAGCGCCTTAAGGATATGAAGGTCCGCCTGTCCACCAAGATGGTGGGCGAGTCGCTCGAACAGCACTGCGAAACCGAGTTTAACCGTCTGCGTATGACGGCGTTTCCTAACGCGTACTTCGAGAAAGATAACGATGCGTCCGAGGGCACCAAGGGCGACTTTATCTTCCGCGAGTGCGATGCGAGCGGCAACGAGGTCATTTCGATTATGTTCGAGATGAAAAACGAGAACGACGAAACCGCGACCAAACACAAGAACGAGGATTTCTTTAAGAAGCTCGATCACGATCGTCGCCAGAAAGGCTGCGAGTATGCGGTGCTCTGCACGCTGCTCGAGCCCGAGAGCGAGCTTTACAACGCGGGAATCGTGGACGTGAGCTATCGCTACGAGAAGATGTATGTGATCCGCCCGCAGTTCTTCATTCCCATCATTACGCTGCTGCGCAATGCTGCCATGGGTTCGCTTCGCTATAAGCAGGAGCTGGCGGAGTACAAGCAGCAGAATATCGATGTCACGAACTTCGAAGCCAAGATGGAGAAGTTCAAGAACGATTTCGGCCGCAACTACGAGATCGCGAGCCGCAAGTTCCAAACGGCAATCGATGAGATCGACAAGACGATTAGCCATCTGCAGAAAACCAAGGAGGCGTTGCTGTCCTCCGAGAACAATCTGCGCCTAGCCAACAAGAAGGCCGACGATCTTACCATTCGCAAGCTCACGTGGGGCAACAAGACCATGAAGGCGGCGTTTGACGAGGCGCGCGAGGCTGCGCCGGAGACAAGCGATGCGCCAGCCGAGGCGGATTCGTATGAGGTCGAGGATGCCGAATAGGGTATAGCGGATAGTGCAAAAGCGGGGCCGCAGACGAAGTTAACAGCGGCCACGCAACGATTAGAACC
>CABUTR010000004.1 GCA_902494555.1 uncultured Collinsella sp. | reverse complement strand
GACGTTCTGATTCGTAGTCAGACCCTCTATCCAGCTGAGGTAACGCCGCAACGCACGGATTATTATGCACGTGACCCCTCGATGGGTCAAGCGACAATTTGGAAAAATTTTACGAAGTGATGATTAAGATGCTCGTACCTCGACCGAGGTTCGAATCCGTGCGGTGCCGGCGTAAAAGAAAAGCCCCCGTTGCCGGAGGCTTCAAGTTCGATTGGTGCGGCGTATAGGATTCGAACCTATGACGTTCTGATTCGTAGTCAGACCCTCTATCCAGCTGAGGTAACGCCGCAGCGCAAGACATATAAAACCACTTTAGCTTATTGGAGTCAAGCTCAATCTCAAACTTTTTTGTGAAACGCAGTTTTGTCATGCTGCTCCGCATATACCGCCGTTCCCCGTACGATCGATTGGCTTTTCGATCACGTCAAACTTGGCATCAAGTTCCCTCAGGAGCGATCTCACCCGCTGGGCACAATCATAATCGGCAAACGAGATGCTCAGCATGCGCGCGACCTGGTTGGAAGTCCCAACTCCATAGAAGTGCTCCAGCGCCACAAGCCCCACGTGCGTCACAAAGGTCTCGACCACATGCGGCGACTCCTCAAAACACCATTGTGTCAACGGACCCTCACTCGTCTGTCGAACCACCAGGCCACCCATGCCAGACGGCTCACACGTTACAAGCAGGTACTCCCCACCCTCGTCGCTCTCAAACAAAACCACCCGATCATCAAACAGCTCCATCGCGTCCCCTTTCTCTCGCTCTTATTTAGCAAAAGCATAACAGGTAGATAGCTGTATACAGAACAGTTGTTCGTGTGTTTTCTATTGAGCTGTCCGCACGGCATGATATGGACCTGCGCACGAAATAGGGCGCCCCCGAAGGAGCGCCCTTGCATATCCCCTATGCAGCCAAGTTACGCGACCGGCTCGATCTTCTCGAGACCGCCCATGTAAGGACGCAGAACCTCGGGGATCGTGATGGTGCCGTCGGCGTTCTGGTAGTTCTCCAGAATGGCAGCCATGGTGCGGCCGGCCGGCAGGCCAGAACCGTTGAGCGTGTGCAGGTAGCGCGAACCCTTGAAGTTCTCGGGGTCGCGATACTTGATGTTGGCGCGGCGAGCCTGGAAGTCACCGCAGTTGGAGCAGGAGCTAATCTCCTTGTAGGCGTTGTAGCTCGGCAGCCAGACCTCAACGTCGTAGGTCTGACGGGCAGAGAAGCCCAAGTCGCCGGTGCACAGGCTAATCACGCGATACGGAAGGCCCAGCTGCTGCAGCAGGTACTCGGCCTCGGCGGTCATGCTCTCGAGCTCATCGTCGGACTCCTCCGGCTTAGCGAACTTGACCATCTCGACCTTGTCGAACTCGTGCTGACGGATGATGCCGCGGGTGTCGCGACCGGCGGAACCGGCCTCCTCGCGGAAGCAGGGGGTGAAGGCGGTGTAGCGACGCGGCAGAGTGTCGGCATCGAGGACCTCGCCGGCGTGCAGGTTGGTAAGCACGACCTCGGCGGTGGGGATCAGGAAGTTGTCGCCCGAGACGTGGTAGGCGTCGTCCTCGAACTTGGGCAGCTGACCCGTGCCAAACATGGTCTGACGCTTGACGACGATGGGCGGCCACCACTCCTTAAAACCACGGCTGGTGTGCGTATCGAGGAAGAAGTTGATGAGGGCGCGCTCCAGGCGGGCGCCAGCGCCACCGAGAACGGTAAAACGGCTGCCGGAGAGCTTGTTGCCGCGCTCGAAGTCGAGGATGTCCAGATCGGTGCCCAGATCCCAATGCGGCTTAAAGTCGAAGTCGAACTCGCGCGGGGTGCCCCAACGACGGCGCTCAATGTTCTCGTCCTCGTCCTTGCCGTACGGCGTGGCCTCGCAAGGAATGTTGGGCAGGTGAGCCATGAAGTCGTACTGCTCCTGCTCGAGAGCAGTACGGCGCTCGGCCAGACCGTCAATCTTCTCGTTGACGGCGCGCACGGCCTCCTTGGCGGCCTCGGCCTCGTCCTTCTTGCCCTCCTTCATCAGGGCGCCGATCTTCTTGGACTCGGCATTGCGCGTAGCCTGGAGCTCCTCGACCTCGGTGATGACGGCACGGCGCTCGTCGTCGAGCTCAAAGAACTTCTCGCGATCCCAAGACGTCTGGCGGTTAGCCATGGCGACATCGATGGCATCGGGGTTCTCGCGAACAAACTTGATATCAAGCATTAGATCCTCCGGCGATATACATTCCATTTAGGTTGCAACCTTGTACATGTATGGGCAAGTATATACTTATGAGCGTTTACGACCCAACTCAACTACGCAAGAAGGCACCCAATGGACGCAGTTTTTTCCTTTTTGTTTGGCACCCGCACCGGTTTTGCCATCCTTTTCGCCGGCGGCATCCTGTTATTTGCGATTCTTGCCTTTGTAATGGAGAAGCGTACCCATAAGATGTACGTCGACCGCGGACCCAAGTCCGAGGATGAGGAAGACAGCTTCTGGGACTAACCTGCCAAAAAGGGACAGGTTTATTTTGGTCTGTTTTATCTGGGCAAACGCAAGCGCCCCGCAACTGGAATTGAGCCAGTTGCGGGGCGCTTTTCGCTAAAAGGACAAAACCGCAGAAAATACCTGCCAAAAATAAACCCGTCCTTTTTTTGGTCGGTTTTACTGGAGAGTTGCGTCGATTGCCTTGACCAGGGCGCTGCGCATGCCGGCGTCCTCGAGCGCAACGACGCCCTTGATGGTGGCACCACCGGGCGAGCATACGGCATCCTTCATCGCCGCAGGATGCTGGCCAGTTGCAAGCTGCAGCTTTGCCGTACCTAGCACCATCTGGCTCACAATGCGATAGGCATCGGCACGCGGGATACCGTGCTTGACCGCCGCATCGCCCAGGGCCTCGATTGCCATGGCGACAAATGCCGGAGCGCAACCACCCACCGTGCCTCCCACAAACAGCAGACTCGTATCGAGCTCGACCACCGCACCGAGTTTGCCAAGCAGATCAAGCACCACGGCGCTCTGCTCATCACTAAGCGTGGAAGCCTTCTCGCAAGCGATGACGCCCTCGCCCACCGAAACCGGTGTGTTGGGCACCGTCGAGATATGCGCGACGCCCGGCAGGACCTGCTCCCACTTGGCACTGTCCCAGGTCCAGGCAACCGACAGAACGACCTTTTTGGCAAGAGCATCCTTGAGCGGGGCGAATACCTTCTCGATCATGTACGGTTTGACCGCAGCGACCACGATATCGGATGCGGCGACAACCTCGGCGGCATCGTGGCAGGCGACCATGCCGCGCGCCTCGCAGCGCTCAACCAGTGCGTCGTAGCGACCCGCGCAGGCGCACATGTCGCTCGCAGCTACACCGGCAGCGATCCAGCCATCGGCCATAGCGCTCGCCATATTGCCAAAACCGACAAATCCAATCTTCATATCTCATAGTCCTTTCAGACACATTCCTCAAAACGAAAGGTATTGTCCCACGCCATTGTTTCGTATTGCCGACCTATTTGTGATACGGCTCGCCACGGCTGATCTTGCAGGCACGGTAAATCTGCTCTAGCAGCACCACACGCGCCAGGTTATGCGGCAAGGTAATGCGTCCAAAGCTGAGCATCTCGTCGGCGCGGGCGCGCACCTCATCACTCACGCCGTCCGAACCGCCGATTACAAAGGCAATGTCGCTGCTGCCTCGCAGCATAAGATCGTCGAGCCGCGCCGAGAGCTCCTCACTCGAACGCTCCTTGCCCTCGATAGCCAGCAGGATCACATGCGCCCGAGACGGCAATGCAGCAAGAATTGCCGCCCCCTCCTTGTCGCGCGCGGCATCCACGCCGCCCGCCTTAGCCGGGTCGATATCGGCCACCTCGCGGATATCCACCTTGGCATAGGCACCTAAGCGCTTGGTGTACTCAGCGCACGCGTCCTTCCAAAAGCGCTCCTTGAGCTTACCGACGCAAACGACGGTGTATTTCACGCGCGCCTACTCCTTCGAACCGTTTTGAACTTTGCCGGCGGTCAGCATCTGCTCGAACATCGAGGCCGACTGCGAGAAATCGCTCGGCAGTACGACCGTCGAAGTTTTACCCGTGCGAGCGAACTCCGTCATCATCTCGGACCACTGCGTAAACATGAACAGCTGGTTGGCCTCGTCGTTGCCGACGCCCGTCTCCTGGATGATCTCGAGTGAATCTTTGATGCCCAGCGCGATGGCCTTGCGCTGGTTGGCGATGCCCTCGCCCGCCTTTTCCATAGCCTCGGCCTCGGCGGTCGCCTCGGTGACGCGCTTGATACGGTCTGCCTCGGCGAGCTCCTGTGCCGCAGCGCGCTTGCGCTGGGCGGCGTTGATGTCGTTCATGGAGTTCTCGACCTCGGTCGGCAGTGCGATTTTGGTGATGAGCGTCGACACGAGGGTGAAGCCGTAGGCGGCCATCTGCTCGGAAACGGTAGCGTTGACATCCTTGGCGATGTCATCCTTCTTGGCAAAGACCTCATCGAGTGTGTAGACGGGGATCGAAGAGCGCAGGGCGTCGGTGATGAAGTCACGCATCTGGTCGACGGGCTCCTGCAGCATGTAGTAGCTCTTGTAGATACCCGAATCTGCCGGGCCGGCGCCCATGTCATAGCTCACGTGGTACTGAGCAGAGACCTCAAGGCCGATGGTCACGTTGTCCTGGGTCTTAACGTCGATGCCAAAACCGTTTTTCATGGTGCGCAGACTCACCGTGGCGGCCTTGCGGTCGATCACGGGCACCTTCATGTGGAAGCCCGCGTTGACGATGCGGTTAAACTTGCCCAGACGCTCGATGATCACGGCATGCTGTTGTTCAACGACATAGCAGGCGTTGGGAAGCAGTAACAACAAAATGATGATGGGAATCAAAAGGCTGGTAAGGGCGGCGATGATACCGGACAACAGCATGGTCTCTCCTCTGATAGGCATACGTTGGCACTAGGATACCCGCACAAGGAGATCGTACATAACAAAAAAGCTCCCATTGCTGGGAGCTCTTTCATTCAATGGTGCGGGCGAAAGGACGTCCGCGTATCCGCTTCGCGGATCCGCACCGGCTTCGGCCGCCTGCCGGCGTCCTCGCCAGCTCGCTAAAAACGCTCCGCGTTTTCTTTACGCTCGCTCCTTTACAGGTTCAAGTCCCTGTGATGGGCCCATAACAAAAAAGCTCCCATTGCTGGGAGCTCTTTCATTTAATGGTGCGGGCGAAAGGACTTGAACCTTCATGGGGTTGCCCCCATACGGACCTGAACCGTACGCGTCTGCCAATTCCGCCACGCCCGCGTGCAGGAATTAGAATAACGGAGCGCCATCGCGAACGCAAGAACTATTTTTGAAAAAGTTTGCAGGCATTTTCCCAAGCTGCTCGCGCGATTACCTCAGCATCCTCGCCGGTACGATCGACACGGTCGTTGACCAGCGTGTTTGCCGTAATGGAGATCATTGCGGGCTCGCATTCAAGACCGCGGATGGGCTCCGGAGCCATATACGGGCAATCCGTCTCGAACAAAATTCGATCGAGTGGGGTTGCCGCAAATGCCTCGCGCACATCGTCGTTGCGCTTAAAGGTGGCCGCACCGCCATAGGCGATATAGCAGCCCAAATCCACAAAGCGCTCCATCGTGGCGCGGTCCTCGCCAAAACAGTGCAGCACACAACCAGCCTGGGGCACACCCACCTCGCGCAGTACGTTGTACGCATCAACGTGCGAGGTGCGCTCCCCATCCGAGTCCTCGTGACGCAGGTGCAGCTCCACCGGCACATTGCGGCGCACGGCAAGCTCGAGCTGGCGCGCCATGCAATCAATCTGCACGTTATGGGGTGCCGGCGCGATATCGTCGTCATAGTCCATGTGATAGTCCAGGCCGATTTCGCCAATACCGGCGCATAAGGGGTCATCAAGTGCCGCAACGACCTGTGCATGAACGTCGTCGGTATAGTCCGGCGCGCCATACGGATGCACGCCGGCAAGATACTTGATCTGCGGGATATCCTGCATCGGAAGAATCTCGCGCGCCAGCCAGTCGCTATAGTCCGCCACGCTGCGCTTGTCGGCAATGGGGTCGAACATCGTCACCAACAGGTCGACGCCCGCGGCTTTGGCGCGCACGAGCGTCTCGGGCACATCCTTGCCCCAAAACGAAAGCAGATGTGCATGCGTGTCGGCAAGCGGCGCCAAGGGCACGGGACAAGCAACCGTCTTCTTTTTCTTGGTAAACGTCACGCGTTCGGCATTAGGCGTCATGGATTAGCTCCCGGGCCAGACGGACAAAGTCGGCAACATCGAGCGTCTCGGCGCGCGTGGTGGGTGCGATACCGCAAACCTCAAAAGCGGCATCGAGCACGTCCTTGGCAAAACCGTTGGCGCTCATGGAATTTCGGATGGTCTTGCGCCGCTGAGCAAATGCAGCGTCGATCACACGAGCCACGAACTCGCGATCGAGCCCCTCGGGCACCACGCCGTCAACACGGTCGATACGCACGACGGCCGAGTCCACGTGCGGCGCTGGCATAAAGCAACGCGGCGGCACCTCAAAGCGACCCGTCACCTGCGCATACAGGCCGAGCTTTGCCGTATAGCCGCCATAGGTCTTGTTGCCCGGCACTGCGGCAATGCGATCGGCAACCTCCTTTTGCACCATGACGACGGCACGCTTGAGCGCCGGCATCGTCTGGAAAAATTGCAAAATGATCGTCGCCGCCACGTTATAGGGCAAGTTCGCGACAAATACCGTGGGCTCGCCGCCGGCGGCCTGCTCAATCTGCTCCGGGCCCACCTTAAGCGCGTCGCCCATGATAAAGCGGAAGTTGGCATAGTCGGCGGCATGGGCGTCGAGCACCGGTTCGAGCTCGGGATCTGCTTCGATCGACGTGACGCACGCCGCCTCCTGCAACAGCGCAAGCGTGAGCGTGCCAACGCCCGGACCAACCTCGAGCACGCGCTCATCGCCCGCAAGCTCGGCAAGCTCGCAAATGCGCTCGATCACATGGTTGTCGATCAGGAAGTTCTGGCCCAGGCGATGCTTGGTCGCAAGGCCAAACTCCTCCAGCAGCTCCCTTGTTGCCGTGGGGTTTGCCAAAGGCGAAGTTGTCATAGTTGCCTCCTTAGCATGATGGCGGCGTCTTGAAACGAAAGGGCATGGACCGTGGCGGCCATGCCCTTACATCTAAACAGCAAATTGCCGATATGGCGCGCCGCGTCTTAGCCCAGACGCGGGAACAGCGGCTCGCCCTTCTCGACAGGCTGACCGCCGGCAAGCAGGCCCCAAGCGCAAATGCCCTTGAGGTCGTCGGTCGCGGCCTCGTCCTCGCAGGACAGGCGGCGCAGGGCCTCGGCAGAGGTCTGAGGCATGAGCGGCATCAGCAGGTGGGCGGCAATGCGGATGGCCTCGAGCAGGTTGTAGATCACAAACGCCAGCTCGTCAGCCTTGGCCTCGTCCTTGGCAAGTGCCCAAGGCTCAGAGTCCTCGATGTAGTGGTTGGCGGCATGGATGAGCTCCATGACCTCGTCCTTGGCTCCGCCGTAATCGAGCACGTCCATCTTGGCCATGTAGCGCTCGACCAGACCATCGGCGATCTTTGCCAGCGGGTTGTCGAACGCATCGAACGATGCGGGCTTGGCGGGCGCGCAACCGTCAAAGTACTTGCCGCTCATGTTGAGCGAACGCGAGATAAGGTTGCCCCAGCTGTTGGCCAGGTCGGCGTTGTAGACCTGCTCCATGCGGTCGAAGCTGATGGCGCCGTCGGTACCGGGGACGACGTCGGTCATGAAGTAGTAGCGATAGCCCTCGACGCCCAGCATGTCGATAACGTCCTGCGGAGCGATGGCGTTGCCGCGGCTCTTGGACATCTTCTCGGCCTTGCCAGTCTCGGCATTGCGCACGGTCAGGAAGCCGTGGGCAAAGACGTGCTCGGGCAGGGCCTCGCCAATGGCCATGAGCATGGCGGGCCAAATGACGCAGTGGAAGCGGATGATGTCCTTACCCACGATGTGGAACTGCGCGGGCCAGCGATAGGCCAGCTCGGCACGCGCCTCGTCGGTGTCGACACCGTAGCCGACGGCCGTCATATAGTTGAGCAGCGCATCGAACCACACATACGTCACGTGGCCCTCGTCAAACGGGACCTGAATGCCCCAGTCAAAGCTCGTACGGCTCACGGATAGGTCGTTAAGGCCGCCCTCGACAAAGCTGCGAACCTCGTTCATGCGGAACGCAGGCTCGACAAAGTCGGGGTGCTCGTCATAGAGCTTGAGCAGCTTGTCCTGGAAGGCGGAAAGCTTAAAGAAGTAGGACTCCTCCTGCACGCGCTCAAGCGGACGGTGGCAGTCGGGGCACAGGTGCTGGCCGACGCTGCCGTACTCCTCGTCGCCCTTCTGGACCTGCGTATCGGTGAAGTAGGTCTCATCAGGCACGCAATACCAGCCGTCGTAGCTGCCCTTATACAGGTAACCGGACTCCTTCATGCGCTCCCACAGGTACTGCACGGCATGATGCTGGCGCGGCTCGGTGGTGCGGATGAAGTCGTCGTTGGAGATCTCGAGCTTGTTCCAAAGCTCCTTGAAGTGCGGAGCCTGGCTGTCGGTCCACTCCTGAGGCGTCATGTTGTGCTTGGCTGCGGCCTCGGCGACCTTCTCGCCGTGCTCGTCCATGCCGGTCAGGAACTTGACGTTATAGCCGGCGGAGCGGCGATAGCGAGCCTGAACGTCGGCGATGATGGTGGAATAAGCCGTGCCCAGGTGCGGATCGGCGTTGACGTAGTAGATGGGCGTCGTGATAAAGAACGAAGGCTTGCTTTGATCCATGGGGTTTGTCCTCCAGAAAAACGTTGCATACAGAGGATGATTCTAGCGCAAGGGCTGGATATCCTCCATCTATTGCATATCGAGCACCATGGCATAGACATCGCGCTTGCGGCGCGAATACTTCTGAGACAGGCGCTTGGCCACCGCAGACGCGGGCTCCCCCTCCTCGAGCGCGGCGCGGATATCCTCGCGCAGGGCCTCGTCGGGATCCGCTGCCGCGGCGCCAACCGGCACGATACCGGCCTCCTCATCCTCGCTCGGCGGCGCGATGACCAGCGCAATCTCGCCCTTTACCTCGCCGCGAGCACGCAGCTCCTCAGCAAGCTGGGCAGCGGGCCCGCGCAAGACTTCCTCGTGCAGCTTGGTGAGCTCGCGGCAGACGGCAACCTCACGCTGGGGAAAAACCTCTGCCACGGCCTCGAGCGTCGCCACGATGCGATGTGGAGACTCGTAGAAGATGAGTGCGCCGGGAACCACGGCAAGGCGCTGCAAACGACGCACGCGGTCGCCGTGCTTTCGGCCCAAAAAGCCCTCAAAGAAAAAATGCTCACAGGGAATGCCGGACGAAACGAGCGCCGTGACGCAAGCGGAGGGCCCGGGAATAACTTCGACGGGCACATCGGCCTCACGTGCCGCCTCGACCAGCGCCTGGCCGGGATCGGACACGCTCGGCATGCCGGCGTCCGAGGCAAAGGCGAGGGTCTCCCCCGCCAGCAGACGGTCGACCAGGCCGGCGGCGCGGCTGGCGATCACATTCTCGTCGCAACGGACAAGCGGCTTGGAAATGCCCAGGTGCATCAGCAGCTTTGACGTCACACGCGTGTCTTCGCAGCAGATGGCATCGGCGGCGGCAAACGCCTCGCCAACGCGCGGGGACAGGTCGCCCAGGTTGCCGATGGGCGTGCCGACCACATAGAGTTTGCCCGTATGGGCGCTGTTTTGCGTCATATCAACCTATTCAATCATGCCACGCTCGAGCGTACCGAGCGCCGCGCGGGCGTCCCATGCTGCAATGCGCTTCTCGGTCTTCCACGTTTGGAAGAACCAACCGGCAGCCGGTGCAAACGAAGCCAGTTGGTTGGCGATAAACACGCGCTCGTAGGCATTGCGGCCCTCGGGCGTAACCGACGAGTTGGCAAAGATCGCCGCGCCCGACCATTCGCCCACCAGCACGGGGAACCCAGTCGAAATCGCTTCTTTAAGCTCGCGCTTGTTACGCGAAATCGCCGTCGTCAGCCCGCGGGGGCTCGTGATATCGAGCGCATACTCGTCGCGGTAATGGTACAGGTGAAGGTCCATGTAGACGTTCTTGTACTTAGCGCCGCGCATAAAATGCTTCCACTCGCTGGGATGTCCCGAAGACGAAAAGACGACGATCTTATCCTCGGGCATATACGAACGGACGAGCTCATAGGCATCGCGATAGAAGTTGCGCAGGTAGTGCGCAGGAATGCCATCCGTCATGGTGAAGAGGCTCTTGCGGACACTCATCTGCGGCGTATCCAGCAGCTCAATGCCCAGCAGGCTCTCGGCCTCGCCGTAGCGATCGGCCAGGCGCTCGAGCACGTCGAGTGCGACATGACGACCGTTGGTGGACGAATGCCACTCGGCAACAGCCTCCGGCGTGGCGGGCGAATCGTTGGAATCGCCCTGGCCACCGGGCACAGTTGCCAGATCGAGCAGCACGCGGATGTCGTACTTGGCAGCCCACTCAATTGCACGGTCGATGTAGTCGACAACCGAGATGTAGGACGCATCGGACTCCTGCGAGCCAAAGGCATACCAGGGTACCGGCAGACGCACGGCATTGAGGCCGATCTGCGCCATGCGACGGAAATCATCCTCGCTCACAAACGTCTCGTAATGACGGCGCATGCGCTCGTTATAGGCGGCGGTGCCCATGGCCTCCTGCAGCTCGGCCGCATTGGATGCACCGGTCGCCGTGTATAGCGACGGGGTCACCCAAGGCTCGGGAATAAACCAGCCAGAGAGATTAACGCCGAGTATCCTCTCCATCACTGCCCCCTTCGGATCATGCAGGTCGAACCCGCATCGTATTGCATAGGATAAGTACCGTTTTGAGTATACCCGCGTGTGCGGACAGGCGACCGAACGGTCTGTAAAGTGACGCGAAAGTGGGAGGAATGTCTGGGAGCAGACGGGCTCGGAATGGTGCGACAAGGTGCGTACGCGCGCCGGAGGCAGACACCGGAAAGTGTGTCCCGTTCTATCGCTCAATAATGGGGCGCATTTTCCGTTAGCAGGCCCAACCGGAAAGCGCGACCCGCAATTTCGCGTCATTCCGGGTCGCGCTTTCCCAGACAGGCCCGAAGCGGAAAGTGTGTCCCGTTCTGAGCCCTTATTCTGGGACGCAGTTTCCGCAGAACCCTACATAAAAGAAAAGGACCCCTTTGCAGAGGTCCTAGTCAATTCAAGGTGGCGGGGAAGGGAATCGCGTCCGCGCGCTGCGCGGACGGACCGCTGCGGCGCTTACGCGCCTTGCGAGCTGCGCTGGCAAACGCTTACGCGTTTACTCAGCTCCGCGCCCTCACGGGGTTCGATTCCATGTGGGGGCTGCATAAAAGAAAAGGACCCCTTTGCAGAGGTCCTAGTCAATTCAAGGTGGCGGGGAAGGGAATCGAACCCCTGACACGAGGATTTTCAGTCCTCTGCTCTACCAACTGAGCTACCCAGCCATTTGAGGTGTGCCTTGTTTCAAGGCTTGATTAGTATAACCAAGGACGCGTTCCGGTCAACCGAGAATTTCAAAAAAGTTTTTGAGCACAGCCTCGGTTCTTTAAATCGGCACGTCAGAGGCATCAGCCGGCAGCAAGAAGTTTTTCGCTCAGAGCCGCACGGGCAAACTCACTTGGCGTCATCCCCTCGGCAGCCGCCCGTCGACGAATGGCCTCCTTCATTCCCAGAGGAATCTTGACCGACAGCGTTGCCGTCCCCTCACCTGAGAGTGGGGGCCGTCCATGCACGATCCCACCAACGGTGTGTTCGCCATCCGGAAACTCTCCGCGCTCGTACGACCCGCACCACGCGTCAATCATTTCATCCGTTACAACCTGACCATTAGCGGCCGTATACGTCTTACCCATCATCGACCCCTTTGCCGAGCCCGTTCAATCTCCTGCCAAAATTTCTTCTGGACTGGAGACAAGGCATGAATGATAAGCCACCCACGGACAAGCTCGACCGCGACAAGCTCCACGCTTCGTCCGTCTGGGAGCCATCCAATCGCAAGCCATCTCGGCGGCTCGTCCTTCGACTCGCGACGAATGCACTCAGTAACCGCAAGCCAAGCGCTAAGCACCTGCTTTTCCGTCAGGTGCTTTTTAGCGTTGGGATGGATCTCAACATCCATGCATCTTCTCCTCCATCTTACCCAATTTCGTATGACGAAAGTCCGCTGTCGCCAATTCTTAAGCCGGCACGCGTTGGAGAGCAGGGGTCGAAACAATGATTGAAGAGCGCTCTAGTGCGGCCCAGGCGCCGGGGCAGGAGCACATACGCCAGGGACATACGTTTTCGTAGCGCGCGAGGATATTGCCGTCGCGATCGATGAAGGCGATGTCGATGGGATAGGCCATAAAACACGTATGGACCGAAGAGCAGCGTGGAAACGCCATGACGAGCGGCAAGCCGTTGGCGGCAACCGGACGCCGTCCCAGCATGCCGCGCAGGCGCACGACAAACGACTCCGCCACCGCAAACTCGGCCGGCGTCCAACCCAGCCTGTTGAGTGCCCGCGCGTAGGCGATGTAGGACGAGACCGCGGTCACATGACCACCCCCGGACGCCATGGATCGACCGTCACCGCGCGCTCGTGCGACAACGTTGTCGGCGCCCCCAGCGGAACGCCAGCGATGCTGAGCGAGCTCGGCCACGGCTCATAGCGCATGGTGCAGGTATAGGTCCTAAACGTGCCGGAAAGCGAAAGCAAACCGCCATCCGATGTCGTCGCACCCTGTTCGCTCGAGACCTCGATCAGCAAGTCATAGCCTTCCATGGCATGTTGGATCTGAGCCTGAACGGTCGCGGAAGCATCGATGGAGCTGCCATCGCCCTCCCCGCTCGGCGCCACGGCATGTGCTAGCACGATATCGGGCACCACGCGATCGAAGCGTGCGACCGCACTGGCAAAGACCATGACGTTGTACACGATAAGCGCCAGAACCAGCAGGACGGGCGTGACCACGGCCATCTCGACCGTCGCCTGGGCGCGCTCCTCGCACAGGCGCGTGCGGATGCCCATTACGACCCACCGCCCAGAGCGCCAACCAGCGTGGCGACATCGACGGTAAGCGGGATGGAGCCGCCGCCGGGCAGAGGAATCTCCGCAAGTGTGAGCACCGTACCGCTGATGGTGCGTTCGACTTGATATTCCAACGCCTCGCAAAGCGCCTTGGGATCGGTCACGCCCAACGGAATACTTCGCAGCTTGTCTTGCGCTTGAGAGAGACCAGCAATGTCAGACCCCGGACTCTTAATGACGTTGGCGGAATCAGTCAGCACTGGCTTTCGCAGGCGCAAGTCGCACGGCTCCAGACCCAACGCCGCCACGGACGCCGAAACGGTATCGCCGAGCCACGATGCAATGGAGCCCAACGCGCCGCTGCCCCCTCCTAGGCCTTTAATCATCTCGTCCATAAGTTCGTCGGCCGAACCTTGGATGTCTCCGTATCCCACAAGCAGCCGTCCCCAAACATCCATGACGCCATCGAGTACGCCGGCAACGCCACCCGAGCGTTCCTTCAATGTCGAGAAAAATCGCGAAAGCACGTTGTTTTGCGCCGTCGCCTCATCGGGCGCCAGCACCGCGGCAGAGATGGCACCGCGATCGCCAAGCCTGACTGCCGTGTTAAACGAAGAGTTGAGCTCATCGGGGCTCGAGATGGCACCCGAAACCGCAAAGGCAACCACGCCGTTGCGACCGGGCGGAGCGATACGCGGACGCTCGCCCGAAAGCGCTTTAATGGCCTGGTCAAACGCATTGCTCGCACGGTCGGCCTCATCCTCGGTCTGACGCATGAGCTCAAGCTCTTTGTTCCGACATTTGACGTATTCCTCCAAGGCCTTTTTGAACTCGTCGAAGTGATATTCGAAGCCGTTTTCGATAGAGGTTGAAGGCGCCGCAACAGCACCAAGCGACAAAACGCCAAAATGGCATTTGCTGCATTTATCCTGTCCATCGTAATCGGCAACCGAAGCAAATCCGCTCGGCGTCCCTTTCTTATAGTTAGGGCAGGTCGTCCCGTAATGCAGATACGCCTTGTCATCGTTCACGCTCGTCGGCCACACCGCATCGGTATAGAGCTCCGTCGCCCGAACCTCATCAGAGTTGCGCGGCAGCAGCGGAATATAGGAGGAAACCCTGTCTCCGTTCTCGGTTATATGTGCCCGATCGACCTCCGCGCTCGCATAGGTATAAAACGCCTTACGCGCCGCAGACTCTGCCTTCATCTCGACACTCGAGCCGTGGGGCTTCTCATTTGTCAGACGCCAATGGTAGTAGTCCTTCGCGCGATCAAGGGCAACTTGGGGCTCCCACGTAACGCTCGATGAGTAATGCGGATTTTGAACACCGGAGAGATCCGTTAGGCTTTTCGCACGCTCCCACATGCAAGAACAGCTGCCGACCGAGCCCTTGTCAGACCCACCACAATCCGCCAGCCAAGCACGCTCTTTAGCCTTCGCCGTGTCCTCAGAAGCCTTCCGCAGCTCCTCGGCCGCACACTCTAAATCATCTGATGTGTCTTTAATGGTATCGGTCGAGATCTCTGATCCTTTGAGCGCAGCGAAGTCAGACTCGGATGTCCTGGGCACGGCAAGCGCCGTACCGGTATAGGTCACACTATCGGTATCCTGCGCCGACACCGCCTGCGTGGCACGCGCGGCGATCAGATACGGCAGAGCCGTCTCGATTTTCTGTAAGCCTTCCGATGCGCTTTTGGCAAACTTGTTGCGCGTTTTAATGATCTCAATCCCGGTGTCGACCATATTGCCGGCAACCGGCTCGGCACCCGGGATGAGGATGGCGACCAGGCCCGTCCCGATCGTGGCAAACCCCGCCAGCCCCAGACTCAAGATGCTCGCATCAACCACCGTGGCAGCCGTGTGATAGGACGACACTACGTTGGCACCCGCCAGCGCGCCGCTATCAGCCGCCACCTGGGTATCCCCGGCACGCGACATGCTCCATATCGCCGCGGTCGACGAAAACAACAATGTGAGCACCACTAGGATGACCACGGCAGAAGAAAGCGTGGTATAGGCGCCGTCTTCGATAAACAGATCGACACCGGCTCGACCCATAAAGCCGCCTCGCTTGCGATGGCAGCTCGGACGGTGCGTCAAAACGCGTCTAGACCAGAAACACTTAATCCCATGCAGCAATCCACGAATCATAATCTCCCTCCAGCCATTCGGGACGCGATTGATACGAGACATCGACCTTGAGCTCAACGTAGCCGCCCTCGGCGGTACCACCCATAGCCTGCGCAAACGCACCGATCACAGGCAACGGCTTGACCTCGCCGGAAACGGACACGGACGAGACGCCACCCGCACCGGCCCGGCCAAGCTCGATATCCCACGACAACGGCCCGCCGGCATGAAAGATCGAAACGTTGGGCACTGCGGCAAGTCGGCGGCGGGTGAACTCCTTAAGATCGTCGTCCTCCGCCGTCGTTGTGGTCATGAGCCGCGCGGTCTCGGCGGCGGCAGACTCCATGACCGCGCGCGTATAGAGCAGGCACACCGGTTGCAGCGCGAGAAGGATGAGTGTCAGAAACGTCGGCAGCAAAAAAGCGGCCTCGACCGTAGACTGCGCCCGGTCCTCGCGCGCGGCATCAATACAACGCGATGTCCTTAGCGGCCGCAGCGGCGTCAATAACCGACGTCGAGGCAACGCCATGGGATGCCGCCCGCTCAACCAGCGCCGCCAAGCGCCCATCGGTGCCGGCACGCCAAAGTCCCGCGATCGCCAGCACGATCGATAACAGCGCCACTGTGACAATGGCGTATTCGACCGTCGCCTGGGCAGATTCCTCACGCAGGACATCATGCATTTCACGATCCCTCCTTTGAGTCCGTTGCCTGCGGGCTCAGGCGCACGGCGCGCAGACGACACGAAGCATCGCCAGCATCCGCGGCAATTGTCACCATATCGACCCAGCCGCGTCCGTCGCGCACGATGGCGCCCCACACGTTTCCCTTGATGTCGAGATAGCCGCTCAGAGCAAGTTGCGCCGTGGGTACCTCGCGATAGGCACGCAGCATATCCGCCGCCGCTTCGGTCATCGGTCGGTCCTCGGACCATGCAAGCCGGACCGCAATCGCGTTGCCCTCAGGCGAATCCGTCGCAGTGCCAGACCGCTTGTCGAGCGTCCGCAGAAAGGTTTGCGCCGTGACAGCGACATCCGAATCGTCCGCATCTCGCATCTCATCTTTTTGAGACGCCACCGCCGAATCTGAGCCCAAATCGGAGGCGGTCCCAGGACGCTGCTGCCGCGCGGCGTTAAGCCCCCAAAGCACCGCCGCTATCGCCACGGTCAGGTAAGCAAACACCAGCAGCACCCCGATGGGGCGCTCGCCCTCTACAGGCTGTTGATGCCCTCGCTGATAGCGTTCCATAGATCTTGGACCTTGCCCTTAAATGCGACGATGGCGATAATCGCGATCACCACGAGCACGCCGACCAAGATGGCATACTCGGTGGTACCCTGTGCACTCTCCTCCTGCAATAATTCCTTGGCGCGCTGACGAACATGTGCCGCCCGGCAAAACGCCCAGCCCTGGACCTTGCCAGCAGCGTCAGTCATCGTGTTCATGTATTCCTCCCTACATCATCCCGCCTGCTCCCAGCAGCGGGCCCAATATGGACAGAAGCAACGCCGGCAAGATGAGCGTGCCGGTGGGAATCAGCAGCTTGACGGGCGCACGCTCGATCTCGCGCTCGACCGCGGCGCGATGAGCCGCACGGATCTCGCGACTTTGAGCGGCCAGCGTCTCGGCAAGTGGGGCACCCAGGGCGAGCGCCTGCCCCACCGTGATGGAAAAGGTCTCGAGCGCTCGCACGTCCAGGTCGCGCGCGGCGGCCAACAACTCGTCCTCACGCGTGCCCACGCCCACCTGCCACGCCATGCAGGCGCGCTCAAAGCGAAGAGCCAGCACTGACCGGCGGTTGGCGCAGAAAATCTCAAGCGCCGCATCAAACGAAAGACCGGCCGAAAGACCCAAGCGCACAACATCGATCATCTCGGACACTTCGCCGAGCGACACTCGCGCCGGGCCGCCCGCTCCAACCGCGCCCTTCACTCGCGCGGTCAGAGCATCGACCACCGAGCGACCCGCGGCAGCGACCAGCACCGCCTCGCGCTTGCAGGCCCCTGCGATCTTGCGTGCATCCGCCCGATCCAAACCCGTCGCGACAAATACACTCAGGGCGCACAGACAAGCCGCAACTGCAACCGGGGCGCTCATAGCTCCACCCGCATAATGCGCCGGATAACCACCAGGGCAACGGCGTTAAGGGCAAGACCCAGCACCACAGCGCCCGCGCCGGCAGGCGTCGCAAGACCGCGACGAAAATCTGCCGAAAGCAGCGCCAACACCGCGCACATGCCCGCCGGCATCGCCGCGACCATATGCGCAGACATGCGAGCCTGCGACGTCTTAACATCCAGGCGGCGCTTGAGCTCAATGCGCTCCCCCACCATGCTCGACGCCTCGGACAGTAAGTCGGCAAGCGGAGCGCCGGTGCGCTGGGACACCTTAAGCGCCAAGGTCACAAGCGAAAGACCGGGGGCGTCGATACGCACGAGCAAGTCATCGAGCGCGTCGGTCGCCGAGATGCCGCAATCGATCGCCGCCGCCACCCGCAAAAACTCGGTATGCACTGGCTCTTGCGCATGAGCGCCCACAAAGCGCATGCCCTGGGCCAGCGAATGTCCCGAGGCAAGCGACATGGAAAGTGCGGTAAACGCCTCGGGCATTGCCTCTTCTGCATCGTGTTGCTCGCGCCGGCTCTCAAAGCCATCCCGAGCGGCACCAACGGCAAACGGAGCAACAAGTCCCAAGGCAAATCCGAGGGGCGATAACGACACCATCGTTAGTAAAACGCAGCAGACACCGCTCGATAGCAGCAGAAACGCCAAACGTCCCGAAGCATCTTCGATCACGAGGCCAAGGCGATGCGCCGGAGCCAGCGATGCCCACGAACGGGCGATCTTTTTCAGCAGATCGTTTTCCACCAGCTCACGCGGCAGCTTCTCTGCCACCGTCTCGAGCGCCTGACGCGCCAGCTCCGCCGGCAATACCTGCGGCACACGAGGTTCCGCCCCGCACGCCGTCGCGACAGAAAGCCCTGCCAAGCCCCCTACGACGAGGGGCACAGTGATCTCCATTCGTCCACCTCCTCTTGTGTGAGCGTCCCCGACCGCAGGCCTTCTGCGATAAACGGCGGCTCGCGGTCAAGCGTCCAGGTGCGCTCGGCGGCATCGAACGTCACATAGCGCTCGAGCTCTACGCCGCCCGATGCGGCGCGTCGCACCCCCGAATACGAGGAGACGAAACGCCTGCCATCGGCGTGGCGCTCGGACATCACGATACCGTCGAGCGCCATGGCAATCTGCTCCTCGATAAGCTCACTCGGCAGATCGATCCCATAACGTGCAAGCAACGTCAAACGCACCACGGTCTCCTGTTCTGAACCCGCATGAAGTGTGGTGAGCGACCCGTCGTGGCCCGTGTTCATGGCCTGCAACATGTCGCAGCACTCGGCACCGCGCACCTCGCCCACCACGATGCGGTCGGGGCGCATGCGTAGGGCATTAGTTACCAGGTCGCGGATCGTCACCGCGCCCTCGCCCTCAATTGAAGCCTCGCGCGCCTCTAGGCGCACCACGTGCGGATGATGCGCAAACTTGAGCTCGGCAGAGTCCTCGATCGTCACGATGCGCTCGCCGGTGGAAATCTCACATGACAACGCGTTGAGCAGGGTGGTCTTACCAGATCCCGTGCCTCCCGCAACCGCCAGGTCCTGTCGCAGCGACACCGCACACGACAGCAGCTGCGCATACCAAAGCGGCAGCGATCCCAACCCCACGAGCTCGTCCAGCGAGCAGATACGGTCCGAGAACTTTCGGATGGTGAGAATCGGTCCGTCAATCGCCACAGGCGGAATCACCGCGTTGACGCGATAGCCCGTTTTGAGGCGGGCGTTGACGATGGGGCTGCGCTCGTCGATACGGCGGCCAAGTGGCGAGATGATGCGGTCGATAAGCACACGGATCTGCTCATCATCCTCAAACGCATGCTCGATGGGGTACAAGACGCCGCCGCGTTCAAAGAAAGCCGAGCGGCAGCCGTTGATCATGATCTCGGTAACGGTGTCGTCCTCGATGAGCGGCTGCAACGGCCCCAAGCCCACCACGTCATCCAAAATCTCGTCGATGATGGTCTCGCGCTCGGGCGTCGCGAGATCGGTCGGCTCCTCAACATTGAGCGCCGCCTCCACCGCAGGACGCAATTCCGAGCGGGCAAGTGCCGGGTCGATATAGGCGCTGATACGCGCCACTTCGTCGTAACCCATGCGGTCCATCACGGCGCGCTTGGTGCGTCGTTTCACGGCGCGGCGACGCCCCGCATCTACAGGCGCTGCCGCCGCCGCAGCGCCGGCAGCCTTAATCCTCGTTTGCAGGCTCATCGCTGATCACCCTCGCGCGACCAGGGAAGGCGGATACGCGGGCGTTCGGTGCGCGTTGCACGGTCGGCGACCATATCGCTCCAAGGGCCGACGGCGCACCCCAGTTCCACGAGCATCTCGCGCGTGGCCTCGCGCACGCTAGTCGCAAAAGCGCTGGTCTGCCCCACTGCCTCGTCAGCGCGCCCAAACGCCATGAGCGCGGCGAGATCCTGCCCGCCATCGGCGATACGAATCTTGGAGCTCAACGCACAGGCAATCTCAAAGCGCATGGCGACGTCCTCGTCTGCCCCGCGCGCACCGAACCGGTTGAACACGGCGCTCATGCGCGTGCGCGGCACACCTACTCGACCTGCCAGTTCAATGACGCGCGATGCCGATGCCGTGGACGACACCGCCGCATCGCCAACGACCAGGCAACGGTCGCTCGCCGCCACCGCAGCCGCCACGGCGTCGCCCCAAAAGACCGAGGTATCGATAAAGACCACGTCGGATTCGCGACGCAGAACATCAAGCAGTAGCTCCACCGGACGTGCCATGAGCTCGGCTTGCTCGGGCGCCGCGACGGGACCCCAGAGCGTAACGCCCGGTGCCACGCGCATCGATGTGGCTACGATATCCGGCTCGGTGAGCGTGCCCGCCGCCGACGGCTCGATAAGTGCCGCCATATCGCGCGGAGCATCGACGCCTAACAAGTCGTAAAGGTTTCCAAACATCAGGTCCAGGTCGAGCACGGCGGCACGCAAGCCCAACAGCGACGATGTGTGTGCCATGGTGGCAACGATCGTCGACTTGCCGCAACCGCCCGAACCCGAAATGGCGCAGATGACCGGAGCTCGATGCGGCGAAGCGGCAGCGTCTGCCGGCGGCATCGGAGGCGGCGGGGCGGGCGTCGGTGACAGCGTCCCCGTCTCCCCCGCCGCAACCACACGCTGCGTCCAAGCCGGCATGGCAGCTTGTTCGGTCTGCGAGGCAGGCTCGTTCTGCGCAATCTGCTCATGCTGCATCAGCGACAACTCGCCGCACCCGGCAAAGCCCTCAACTTCATCGAGTTCATCCGCCAGGCTCACGCCGTGCACGTATCCCATATCTACAGCCGGGGAGTCGCCAACATGCTGCGCCGGCCCTCCAGCGTCATCGTATATAAGGGGGTTCCTGGGGCGCCGACCATGCTCGGCTTCCGCTTTTCCATAATCATTAACACGCGGGCCTCTTGTAGCGCGAGGCGCCCCGGGTTCCCTATCAACAAAAGCATCGGGCTCAATCGTCATGCGCTGATCGGAATCAACCGCTCCCTCGCCCGCGCGCCCGTTGCCGCATATACTGTGTGCAGCGATGACCTCGGTCGCCCCCGCGCGAAACAGCCCCTCGATATCCGACGGATCGAGCGCTTCTATCAACACGACCACGCGACTCACGCGGCCTTCGGCCGTCAGGCGCGCAACAGTCTTGCGCACATCTTCGGTATCAAACAGAGACGCCGCGATGATGGCAGCCCCGCGGCGTGACGGAAACGCCCGCGCCATGGAAACCAGCCCGTCCAGGTCACCCACGCGAAGCACCTGTGCACCCACATCACGGCCCTCGACTTCCCGCTGCAACAGTCCGTAATCGCCGCACGCACAGCACGCAAGCCAGATCGCCTTCATCACTCGTCGCCTCCGCTCTTTTTGCCGCGCGCCGTGGCGGGAATCGTCAAGCTGACCGTTCCCTTGCCCGAGGCTCCCAGCAGTTCCTTGACGTCTTCGGGGTCAGCCGCCAGCGTCACCCATTCGATCTTGCCCTCGCGCGTGGCACCGGAATCCTCACTGGTATCGATCACGTACGCGCCGCACAGCCGATCGGTTACGCCGTCTTTTTGCACATACACGTCCACGTAGCTGCCCACGCCCGCAGCACCGCCGACCGAGTGCTCGGCATCGACCGCCACCGAAACGGCGACCTTGCCCTTAGGCACCTCGAGCTTGTGGCTCTCGGCCTTGGTGTAGACATTGCAGATCACGGCGTTTTTGGGAATACGCGAAGTCGTCACGTCGCCGCGCACCTGGCGCAGCTCGGTCGCCGCGTCACGCGGCAGCAGGCTCGTCAGCCATTCCTGGGTTATGACATTGGTCTCATCGAGGGTCTCGCCCACATCGATATCGCGCGCCGCGACGCATACCTCGACGCGATCGCCACCGTACTTGGCCAAGGTCTCAGCCTGGACCTGTTCGGCTCGTGAGCGGATCGACGAGCCGTAAGCCATGCAGAGCAGCGCAGCGAGCACACCCGCGACCAGACTGATGGCGATGCGCTTGCTCTTGTTCACGGCCGCTCCTCTCATGGCAGTGCCGGGCGAATGCCCGTACCACCATTGTCTGGGCGGTCAGAGCGCAAAGCGGCGCAATCGCGATCTTGGTTTTCGATGTCAAACCAATCGCTGACCAAAAGCTGACCAGCCCGTCAAGCTCGTGGCAAGGTTTTGGTCGGCACGTCAGCAAACTGCATGTTTCGAGGCTTTTCCGCAGCAAAAAAGCCGTCTCCCGAACAGTTGGGAGACGGCTGTCATAGGAAAAATCAATTACAGATGGACATCGGGATCGAGCATTTGAGCGCTCACGCGCATGGATGACGCCAGGTTTTGGAACGTTTCCAGACGCAGGCTGTCAATCTGCCCGGCGTCTTCGGCCTCGCGAACGGCGCAACCCGGCTCATGGACATGCGTGCAATCGCCAAACCGGCACGCACGCGATGCCTCGACAATCTCGGGGAAGGCGCGCGCCAGACCCCGCTCATGTCCCACGAGCGGCAAACTGCGCAGACCCGGGGCATCGGCGATCACGCCGGCGTCGCCCGGCAGCGCCACCATCACGCGCGCGACGGTAGTGTGACGGCCCTGGTCGTCGCGTTCGCGCACACCGCCGGTCGCCAACGTATCGTGGCCCAGCAGTGCATTGAGCAGCGTCGACTTGCCGGCACCCGACTCGCCCAGAATCATGGCGCAGCTCCCGACAGGCACGCAGGCACGGACCTCGTCCAGGCCGCGGCCCTCGGCAGAGGACGTCACGATCACGCGCACGTCCGGACCCACCAGGCGGCGCACGCGGTCCAGATCGCGCTCGAGCTCCTCGGCATCGCAACGGTCAGCTTTGGTGAGCACCACCACCGGTTCGGCATCGCAGTCGAGCGCCAACACCAGCGAGCGCGCCACACGGTCGAGCAGCACCTCGCCGGCACCGAGCGCCTGCACGATTAGCACGCTATCCACGTTGGAGCAGAGCACCTGGCGCTCTCCGCGGGCACGGCCGCGCCAACGCTCAAAGCTCGTACGGCGCGGCAGCACGCACTCAATCACGCCCATATCGTGCCCGGGAGCGCGGCGCACCGCCACACGATCGCCCACGGCAGGTAGCAGGACCTCGTCCTCACCGCGCGACTTGGCAAACCCCACGGCATGCTCGGCGCGGAAGGTATCGTCGGCGGTCGCCACCAGTGGAAACCCACGATCCAAGCGCACCACGGCGCCAAGCTGCATCTGCTCGGGCTCCTCGGCATGTGCGCAGAAATCATCAAAGGCAGCCTGCTGAGCTTCATCGACCGGCAGGTCATCAAACGCCGGAACATCCTGCAGCGCGTCGAGTCCCGGCACGCTTGCCAGCAGCTCCTCAGCAGATGCGGGAGCCTCGGTCGCGAGCTTCCGACGACGATCGCGCTTAGCCCGCGCCCCCGTCGTCTTTTTCTTCGCTTTAGCCTTAGCCTTGCCCACAAGCGCCTCCCAGCACCATAAATCACAACTGAGCAGGTATTTTAAATCAAAAAGAGCTGGCCGGGCAAAGCCCGACCAGCTCACATACTTTCCCTCAGCTTACGGTCCCGAGAGGTTATCCGAAGGCCCGCCCGCCGGGAGGGGTTTCTTCTGAGTGATCCCGCAGCGCGAAGCGCGAGGACCAGCGAAGAAGAAACCCCGCAGGCGGTCGGGCCGGCGGGAAGGATGGCCTTTTGACCTACTCTTTCTCCACCGCGCGCATGATCGCCTTGTAGATCTCCATCAGCGGGATGATCAGGAAGGCCAGGCCCAGGGCAGCGACAACGCCCTTGAGCTCAAGCGTCACGGGGCCAAAGAACATCTCGGCAAGCGTCGGCTGCACGGTTACGATCACCGTCAGCACCAGCGCCAGCGCGGCGGAAGCCCACAGCCACTTGTTCTGCTTCTTCATGGTGAACAGCGACGCACGACGGCTGCGCATATTGAAGCAGTGGAAAATCTCGACCATGTTGAGCGTGATGAACGCCATCATCACGCCTTCCTCGTCGGCATTGCCGGCGATCATATCGGCGATGTGGATGTAGCCCATGTCAAAGTACACGCCCACAAAGAAGCTCGCCAGCACCAGCACGGTGATGATTAGGCCCTGGACCACGCAGTCCAGACCCATATGTCCGGCAAAGACACCGTCCTTGGCGTTGCGCGGCTTGCGCTTCATGATGTCGCCCTCGGCATCCTCCATGCCCAAAGCGAGCGCGGGGAAGCAGTCGGTAACTAGGTTCACCCACAGCAGCTGCACCGGCTGGAAGATGGTAAAGCCGATGAGCGTGGCGATAAACACCGAGAACACCTCGGCAAGGTTGGCCGAAAGCAGGAACTGGATGACCTTGCGGATGTTGTCGTAGATGCGACGGCCCTCTTCGCAGGCACCGATGATGGTGGCGAAGTTGTCGTCGGCGAGCACCATGTCGGCGACGTTCTTGGTGACATCGGTACCGGTGATGCCCATGCCCACGCCGATGTCGGCGCGCTTGATGGACGGAGCGTCGTTGACGCCGTCGCCCGTCATGGCCACGATCTGGTCGCGCGACTTCAAAGCCTCGACGATGCGGGTCTTGTGCTCGGGCTGGACGCGGGCGTACACGCCGTAATCCTCGATGTGCGCGTCGAGCTCCTCGTCGCTCATGCGATCGAGGTCGGCACCGGTGATGGCCTGGCTGCGATCGGCGACGATGCCCAGCTGCTTGGCGATGGCCACGGCGGTGTCGATGTGGTCGCCCGTGATCATGACGGTGCGGATACCGGCGTCGTGCGCCTCGCGGATGGCGTCGGCGACCTCGGGGCGGACCGGGTCAATCATGCCGGACAGGCCGCAAAAGACCAGGTCATGCTCGAGCGCGGCGGGGCTGCAGTCGGCCGGGACCTCGGTGTAGGTGCGGCTTGCCAGCGCCAGCACGCGCAGGGCCTCGTCGGCCATGGCCTTGTTGGCGGCCACGAGCTCGGCACGACGCTCCTCAGTCAGTGGAACGACCTTGTCGCCGTCGTAGATATGGGTGCACAGGCCGATCACCACATCGGGCGCGCCCTTGGTGTACTGCTCATACTCGCCGTCCAGGGTCTCGACGACCACGGACATCATCTTGCGGCCCGAGTCAAACGGGGCCTCACCCACACGCGGATGCTCGGCGGTCAGGCCGGTGAGCCCCGCCTTGCCGGCGTCGTTGACGAGCGCGCACTCAGTCGGCTCACCCACGGCCTCGCCCAGCTCCTCATCCCACTGGGCGTCGGAGCACAGAGCCATACCGGCCAGGAACTTCTCCTCAGGCGCGGCGAGCTCGTGCTTGACGACGGTCATCTTGTTTTGGGTAAGGGTGCCGGTCTTGTCGGAGCAGATGGTCTGCGTGCAGCCAAGGGTCTCGACGGCAGAGAGCTTGCGGATAATCGCCTGGCGCTTGGCCATCTTGGTCACGCCAAGCGACAGCACGATGGTCACGACGGCGACCAGACCCTCGGGGATGGCAGCGACGGCGAGCGAGACAGCGACCATAAAGGTGTCGAGCAAGGCAGTCGGATCGGTAAGGACGTTGCCCACGCCGTGGCGGAGGATGTCAACGCCAAAGATCACGACGCAGATGATAATCACCATAATGGTGAGGATGCGGCTGAGCTCGGCAAGCTTCACCTGCAGCGGCGTGAGCTCTTCCTTGGCCTCGGCCAGGGCGCCGGCGATCTTACCCATCTCGGTGTTCATGCCGGTGCCGACCACGACGGCGCGGCCGCGGCCGTATACCACGGTGGAACCCATGTAGCACATGTTCTTGCGGTCGCCGAGCGGCACGTCATCGGTGCCCGCGGCAAGCTCAATCACGTCGGCGTGCTTCTCTACGGGCACCGACTCGCCGGTGAGTGCGGCCTCTTCGATCTTCATCGTGGCGCTCTCGAGCACACGGCAGTCGGCCGGGACGGAGTCGCCCGCCTCGAGCATGATAACGTCGCCGGGCACGAGCTCAGCGCTCGGCAGGTGCACGAGCTTGCCGTCGCGCAACACCTTGGACTGCGCCGCGCTCATCTCCTGCAGGGCCTCGAGGGCCTCCTCGCTCTTGGCTTCCTGGACCACGCCCAGCACCGAGTTGACGATAACGACGAACATGATGATGAAGACATCGGCAAAGTCGGGCTCGCCCTTGACCATGCCCGTGAGTGCACTGATGACGGCGGCAACGATCAGCATGATGACCATGGGGTCGGCCATCTGCTCAAAGAAGCGCTTCCACAACGGTGTCTTCTCTGCTTCCTCGAGCTTGTTAGGGCCTGTCTTGGCGAGGCGCGACGACGCCTCGCCGGTGCTCAGGCCGAGGTTCTCATCGACACCCTGGTCGCTGAGCACCTCCGCCGCGGCGGACAGGTATTCCTTTTGCATATAGAGTCCCCTCCTGGGATTCGGGCCACTCAGCAGATTGATGCCCGATCATAATTCCCAGGAGAAGGGCAAGGGCTCATCAAGGCTGCCGTGCTGAGCGGCAGTTGATAGTGGAGCTATGGTACCCCAAAGCGGCGCGTCTAGCCAAAACATTCCAATTGGAAACACGGCTCGAGTGCAACGGTGCAGACCGTGTGATGCTCAATGTTGGTAAAACGTTTTTTCTTCGGCACTTCGTCAAACTGAAATATCGCCCAGATAGCAGCGGTAAGAGCAGTTGGTAAAAATTTTGCATATACCGTTTTTCCCGCAAAAAATGAACTTCTTAATCGGCATACGGTCGTTTTTTTGGGGTATTCGGTCGGTATTTCGTTATAATCAACTCGATTTTATTTCTTATGGTTTATCTATCAGCGCAAGACGATGTCAGATGGAGGTCTGAATGTACAAGCGCACTAAGATTGTATGCACCATGGGTCCCGCCTGCGATAGCGACGAGACCATCCGCGAGATGATCAAGGCGGGCATGAACGTCGCCCGTTTTAACTTCTCGCACGGCTCCTACGACGAGCACCACGGTCGCATCGAGCGCGTCCGTCGTATTTCCAAGGAGCTCGGTCTGCCTGTCGGCATCCTGCTCGACACCAAGGGCCCCGAGGTCCGCACCGGCCTTCTGGTCGACGGCAAGAAGGTTGCCGTCAAGACCGGCGACAAGATCGTCGTCACTGCTCAGCCCACGTCCGAGGATTTCCACGGCACCGCCGAGCACATCTCCCTCGACTACCTGGCTCTGCCCTCCGAGGTCGAGAAGGGCTCCCTCATCCTGATCGATGACGGCCTGGTTGCCCTCGAGGTCGAGTCCGTCAGCGGCCAGGACATGACCTGCGTCGTCAAGAACGACGGCCTGATCGGCGAGCGCAAGGGCGTCAACATGCCCAACGTCAACATCTCGCTGCCTGCCATCACCGAGCGCGATCGTCAGGACATCCTCTTTGGCCTGACCGAGAACATCGACTACATCGCCGCTTCCTTCATCCGTGACGGCGAGTCCGTCCGCGGCATCCGCGAGCTTTGCCGCGAGAACGGCGGCGAGCACGTGACGATCTTCCCGAAGATCGAGTGCGCTCTGGGCGTCGAGAACTTCGATGAGATTCTCGAGGCTTCCGACGGCATCATGGTCGCCCGTGGCGACCTGGGCATCGAGATCAAGCCCGAACTCGTTCCCCATATCCAGAAGGAGATCATCGCCAAGTGCAACGCGGCCTACAAGCCCGTTATCACCGCTACGCAGATGCTCGACTCCATGCAGCAGAACCCGCGCCCGACGCGCGCCGAGGTTGCCGACGTTGCTAACGCCATCTACGACGGCACCGACGCCGTTATGCTCTCTGGCGAGTCCGCTGCCGGTAAGTACCCGGTCGAGGCCGTTAAGATGCAGGCCAGCATTGCTCTCGAGACCGAGAAGTACCTCCCGGCTCACGCTCCGCTCGAGGTTCCGGCTGACGCTCACGGCACCCGCGTCGTCAACAACGTTGTGGGTATGTCCGCTGTGAACATGGCCACCACCGTTGGCGCCAAGTGCATCACCGTGCCGACGACCACCGGTCGTACCGCTCGCCTGATCTCGCACTTCCGTCCCAACATGCCGATCTGCGCGTTCTCCCGCCACGAGTGGGCCGTCCAGCAGATGATTATGTACTGGGGCGTTATCCCGCACCAGGCCGAGATTACCCAGGGCACCGTCAACGGCACGATTGTCAAGGCAATCGAGACCGCTAAGGAGCTCGGCTACGTCGAGGCCGGCGATTTGACCGTCGCTACCGCCGGCGATCCCCGCATGAGCGTCCAGCTCGAGGACAAGGTCTCCTCGACCAACGTCGCTTACGTCGCTCAGGTGCGCTAAATCGCACTTGCAAGCAGCTTTGCATTGCAAAGGGCCCGGAAGGCAAAGCCTTCCGGGCCCTTTTTTAAACCTTCTTCGTATGCCGCTTCATCGATTTGTGTTCAGTCGCGAACCTTTCCGATGTCGAGCGTACCACCGAAGATGCCCTGCGACGGGAGCTGTTGGTCAATTGGGATGAACTGTTCACCGTTAAGCCGGCCGGCTAGCAGCTAGCGATCAGGGGGACTGCGGGAACGTCAGAAGCGGCAACGCGAGCCGCAAATCCCGCCTCGGTTAGCTCGATGACCTCGGTAAATGTTGCATCGAAGAACTCCTCGGTTAGCAGGCGATACGGCGGATGATCGGGCTCACCGGGGTTTTCGCGCACAATCTCGTGCATAACGCCAATGGTCTTGAGCACATACTCCTTATGGATGGGATACTGCCCAAAACGCATCGCCGCAGTATACAGGCGATCGGTCGCGCGCGGAATCGAAACAATGCCGAGCGTCTTACCAAACCAGTCAAAGTCACCTTGCTTTTTAATGCGGAATTCTTCGCACGGCTTGCCGCCGTGCGCCTCCAGGTACTGATTCACGCGCGTATTCCATACGGTATCGGCCACCAGATGCGACCAGACGCCCAGCGTTAAATCGAGTAGCGACTGCGCCACATCTTCGGACGCAAGCGAGAACTCACAGGCGCCGGGGCCGACAACCGGCTCGGCATCCTTGTAGCGCTGGGGATAGTGCACGCGGTTCAGTCGCTCGCGTTCCTCGATAATCGAGGTCGCCGCGGCCGGCGCACCGATGGGCGAACTTTTAAGCAACGGTGCCACATAGGTATCCCAGAACTCATGCTCACGAGGCTTAGGGATAGGCTCGGGCTTTGCAAAGTGCGTAATGCGATACGGAATGGGATCGGCGATACCGGGAACCATATAGCCCACAAAAATGTCCGGAACCACGCAGCCAAACAAATAGGCATTGCGGTCACGCACGCTATCGGCAAGCGCACTGGTACGCTCCAGCAAACGCTCCGTCTGAGCGATATGAATGTTCCAGCTTGGCATAGCCACCCCCATAAAAAACCTGGATAACTATACCATCACGGCAAAGCCGCGCGGGCGGCTACGCATCCTCTACGCAGCAACTAGTCCGTAGCACCGCTTTCGGTTCCATACGACGGCACCGGCGCCTCGACCACATGGTGATATCGATCGATATAGATTGCACGGGCACCCAGGCGTCGCACCAAATCTTGATGGTGCGTACTCATCAAAACCGTCTTACCGGCAGCAACGTAGGCCAGCAAAAAGTTGACTACGATGTCGCACGAGTCCTCATCGAGACCGTTGGTGGGCTCGTCGAGCACCAAGATATCGGGGCTCATCGACACGACCGCAGCCAGCGCCACGCGCTTCTTTTGCCCACCCGAAAGCTGATAGGGCGAGGCATCGACCAGGTCGGCAACTTGAAACAGTTCCATGGCATCGCGCACGCGACGGTCGAGCTCGCCCGTCGGCAACCCCATTTGAGCCGGGCCAAAAGCGACTTCCTCGCCCACCGTGGCGCAGAACAGCTGAGCATCGGCGTTCTGGAACACAAAGCCCACGCGCTGATGGAACCGCTGAGCGGCCGCGGAATCCCTTAGAAACGCCGCATCGATCACGTGCCCGTCAAACAGGTATATCCCTGCGTCCGCGAGTTCAAGGCCGTTAATAAGGCGCATAATCGTCGTCTTACCGCAGCCGTTGGGACCGAGTAGGGCAACGAGTTCACCACGATCGACCTGCAGCGAAACGCCGTCGACCACCGTATGCCCCGCATAGGAGAACACCACGTCGCGCAGCTCGATGAGCGGCGCGACCTCGGCGCCCGCACCGTTCGTGCCCGCCGCGCTATTCATATCGATCGTCAAAACGTCGCCCTTCCCTATTTCCATCCCCAGCCAGAACCAGCAGCGCCTACAGCACGGCGCACAACACTGCCAGCAGCGCCACGCCGGCCGCATAGACCGCATCGCGCCAGCCAAACCCGGCGCGCGCGGGCGCCGGATACGCACCGGCAAAGCCGCGGCAAAGCATAGCCTCGTCCATCGCGTGGCTGCATTCCATCGCCTTGATAAACGTCATGCCCATGATACCCGCAACCGAGTCGGTGCGCGAAAACCCCTCAGGCGCGCGACCCACACTGCGCAGCATGACCGATTCGGTCAGATCGTGCGCCGTTCGGCCCAGCACCTCGATGTGCTTGAGCGCCATATCAAACGTAAAGATGACCTCGTCGGGCAGATGTAGCGTCTTGAGCGCCGCCGACATGCGGCTCCAGGTGAGTGTCCACGAAACGCCCAGCACGAGCGACACGTTAATGAACGTCTTGAGCGCGATCTTGAGCATGGCACCCGTAGCAGACGCGCCCAGCAGCAGGGCGGGCAGTGCCAGAACAACCGCAAGCCCCGTGGCGCCGAGCGCCGGTACAAAGGTCGCGCGCAGCCCGCGTGCGGGGCGCACCGCGACCAGCACCAACGCGATCGCCGCCATCAACATCAGATACAGCGGGCTTTGCGTCAGACACACGCACAGAACGCAAACGAACATCCCTACCAAACGCACCGGGGCCGAAACGGAAGAAAGGGCGCGGTCGATTATCGACCCGCCCTTGTGTGCGCCGCCGCCCAGGCGAACCCGCTCAAGCAGGCTCGCCAGGTGCAGGACGTTCTTTTGCATCACACGATGTCGAGCCCCCGCGGGCTCGTAACGCTGCTCGACCGCGAGCCAGCTAGGCAGCTCGGCTATTGCCATGAGCACCGCTTTCCTTAACCGTCAGCGAGATCAGACGGAATGCGATGGTGAGCACCGCCACGCCAATCACGCCGGACAGGATATACATCGCGGCCTGGCCGGCAAAGCCAAGACCCTGTTCCTCGGAATAGGCCTGCAGGTAATCACCCGTAGGCAGAGCATCGGCAAAGGTCGGGGTATCGAGGCCGACCGAAGCCTGCAGGCTGTCATCGCCAGCCTCCTGAACGGCGGTCGCGGCGCCCTCGGCGTCCCACTCACCCCAGGCGTCACCCGTGGCCAGCAGGCCCAGCGGCGTGGCCACGACAAGCACGGCGACCAGGATGAGCGTGGGGACCAGCGAGGTCTTCTTGGTGGCAGCGCCCTCGGCAGCAAGCTGGCCATCGACGGCCTCGGGCCCGACGATAACGCTCGGCGCCGTCTTCTTAATGAAACCGTAGATGGCGGCCGTCGCCACGCCCTCGACCACGCCAGCAACCAACATATGCGGGACCAACATGGCCGGAATGGCAATGGACAGCGGGAAGGGGCAGTACAGCGGCGCGCCCGAAGCGTTAGTAAAGAGCATGGGCTGAATACCAAACTCGACCGCCGCGCACAGGGCCGCCAGGCACAGGCCGACCCAGCCGCTTACGATGGCCGAAACCGAGGTGCCCCAGCTCTTGTCGTGCAAACGGCTGTTGAGCGCACGGAACACGATAGCAGCGGCAAACGGCAGCACGAAAGCCATGTTAAAGCAGTTGGCGCCAAAGGACAGAACGCCGCCGTCGCCAAACAGCAGCGCCTGCAGCGCGAGTGCAACCGAGACTGCAATGGCAGCAGCCTCGGGGCCTAGCAGCAGCGTGATGAGCGCGCCACCAACAGCGTGACCAGTGGTGCCGCCAGGCAGCGGCACGTTGAACATCATGAGTAAAAAGGAGAATGCGGCGCAAATGCCCAGGAACGCCATGTGCTCGCGATCGAGCGTGGCGCGTACCTTTTTGATGCAATGGACCCAAACGGGCACCATCGCCACCGCCATAACGGCATCGGTCTGCGGGGACAGATAATTATCGGGAATATGCATGAGCCCTCTCAATCAGAACGTTGCGTGTTACGTTTCCAACAATCCGTAACACCGACTCTGCATACTAACAAAAAGGCGCACCGCCCACAACGCAGCACGCCCTTGCAATACGTACGTTATTAACCCAGGTCCACGCACCGTCCAATAAAGGCCCATGCATTCCCAACTTTCCGGTCACCCGGAAGAAGGCGCGGTCCGCTCGCAACAAGATTAACGCAGGAACCCGCCCCCGAGAGGGGTTTTCTAAGGCAACATCCCGCAGCCGCGAAGCGGCGAGGACGTTGCCGTGAAAACCCCGCAGGGGACGGGTTCCGAACGGCAAAGATTACGAGCGAACCTCGCCGTTTACGCCCTTGCACACCTTGGTGACGATCTTCTGGTGCGCCTTCTCGACCTCTTCGCTGGTGAGCGTGTGGTCATCAGAGCGATACGTAAGTGCGAAGGCCATGGACTTCTTGCCCGCTCCGATGCGGACCGGATCGCGGTAGACATCGAACAGGCGCACGCCCTCGAGCAGCTTGCCGCCGGCACTCGTAATACGACGCTCAAGATCCTCGCAGGTCACAGTGTTGTCGACCACGATAGCAAGGTCGTGCTCAACGGCCGGGTACTGCGAGAACTCGCGATAGTTCTCCTGGTTGCGGGCGCCCTTGATCAGCTTGTCCAAGTCGAGCTCAAAGGCAACGACGACCTCATCGATGCCCATCGCCTCGCGCGCCTCGGGGTGAATCTCGCCGACCCAGCCCAGCACGGTTCCGCCGGACAGAACCTCGGCCGCACGACCCGGCTGCAAGAAAGCGTAGCCCTCGCCCTCGACGGGACGGAAGCGAACCTTCTCGATGCGCAGCTGGGCGAGCAGCTCCTCGACAATGCCCTTGCCAAAGAAGAAGCGCAGCTTGCGGTACTTCATGTTCCAGGACTGCTCGCTCCACTGGCCCGAGAGCACACCCGCCACGGACTTGGTCTCCTTGGGCAGGCTGGCGTTCTCGCGACCGTGGAACAGGTTGCCGACCTCGTACAGGTGCACGTTGGGCGTACCGTGCGCCTCGTTGTAGGCCACGGACTGCAGCAGGCCCGGCAGCAGCGAACGACGCATCTCGGTCTGCTCGGCTACCAGCGGGTTCATGAGCACCACGGGGCAACCGCGGCCCTCGGTGGACATACCGATCTTCTCCAGGTCGCCCGGGGCGGCAAAGCCAAAAGTCGTGGTCTCGTTGAGGCCGCAGGCGCGCAGGATCTCACCAACCTTACGGGTGAGCTTCTGCTCGCGGGTCAGGCCGCCGATGTGGTTCTTGGCAGCCGGGATGGTCGCCGTCACGCGACCCATGCCCCACAGGCGCAAGACCTCCTCGATCAGGTCGATCTCGCGCGGCAGGTCGGGACGGAAGCTCGGCGGGGTGACCATAAAGTCCTCGCCGTCGCGCTCGACGGTGCAGCCCAGACGGGTGAGCGAACGCTCGATAAAGTCGGGCTCGATGTCGGCACCGCAGATGGCGTGCACGCGGGCCAGGCGCAGCTTAATGCTGTCGATGGTCTTGGGCGCGGGGAAAACGTCGACATAGCCGGGAGCAACCTCGCCGCCGGCGATCTCCTCGATGAGTGCGCAGGTAACGTTGGCGACATCCACGCAGCCGGTCTCGTCAACCTGGCGCTCGAAACGGATGGAGGCGTCGGAGATCAACGACAGATCGCGGCTGGTGTGCGAGGTGCGACCGGCGTTGAAGCAGGCGCTCTCGACCATCACGTCGACGGTGTCGTCCTCGATCTCGGAATCCATGCCGCCCATAACGCCGGCCAACGCCACGGGGCGCTCGCCGTCGGTGATGAGACCCATGCCGGCGTCGAGCACGCGCTCCTCGCCGTCGAGCGTCGTGAATTTCTCGTCCTGCTGGGCGGCGCGAACCACCACGCGACGCCTGCCCTCGCGCTCGGCAAAGGTGTCCAGGTCAAAGGCGTGCAGCGGCTGACCGGTGAGCATCATCACGTAGTTGGTGATGTCGACGATGTTGTTGTGCGGGCGCACGCCCAGGGCGTTGAGGCGCTTGACCATCCAGTCGGGCGACGGACCGACCTTCACGTTACGCACGATGCGAGCGACGTAGCGGTCGCACAGACCCTCGTCGGCGATCTCGACGGAAAGCTCGTCGTCGGTCGCGCGGCCGGTCTCGGCCTTGATGGCGGGCAACTCAACGTGGAAATCGCGGTCGAAGATGGCGCCGGTCTCGCGGGCCATGCCGATCATGGACAGGCAGTCGGGACGGTTGGGCGTGATCTCGCAGTCGAGCACGGTATCACTCGAGCCCACGTACTCGGCAAACGGCATGCCGCAGGGCGTATCCTCGGGCAGGATCATGATGCCGGAGTGGTCGCCGCCCAGGCCGAGCTCGCGCGCGGAACAGTTCATGCCCATGGACACGACGCCGCGAAGCTTGCTCTTCTTGATCTTGACGTCGCCGGGAAGCACGGCGCCGATCATGGCCGTGACGATGTGGTCGCCGGCCTCAAAGTTCTGCGCGCCGCAGACGATCTGCAGCGGAGCGGGGTTGCCGTCGGCGTCGAGATTCTTGTCACCCACATCGACCGAACACACATACATGTGGTCGCTATCGGGGTGCGGGGTCTTGGTGAGTACCTTGGCGGTCACCACGTGGTCGAAGGACTCGCCCACGGTGTCGATCGCCTCGACCTCGGTGCCGGTACGGATATATTCGTCCGAAAGAGTCTTGGGATCCTCCGGAATATCGATCATGGTCTTGAGCCAGTCGTAAGAAACGCGCATCTAACTGGTCTCCTTTCATCTGTAACGTCTGCAATAAACAGACGGAAAACTCCAGCTACGGAGACGGGTTTCCGAGGTGCCGCAGATTGCCTTGAAAGAGGAGGGCCGCGTACTTAGGTACGCAACCGACGATTGAAAGGCAAGGTGCGGTGGCTCGGGAAGCCGCCGGGACAGGTCAACTTAAAATTGGTTCAAGAAGCGCATATCGCCAGTCATGAGCGTTCTGAGGTCGGGCAGGTCGTAGCGCAGGGCCGCGACGCGCTCGGCGCCAATACCAAAGGCGAAGCCGGTGTACTTCTCGGGATCGATGCCACAGTTGATCAGGACGTTGGGGTCGACCATGCCGCAGCCCAGGATCTCGATCCAGCCGCTGTGCTTGCAGAAGTTGCAGCCCTTGCCGCCGCACACGTGGCAGCTCACGTCCACCTCGCAGGAAGGCTCGGTGAAGGGGAAGAAGTGCGGGCGGTAGCGCGTCTTACGGTCCTCGCCAAACATGCACTTAACAAAGTAGTCGAGCGTGCCCTTAAGGTCGCCAAAGGTGATGCCCTCGTCGACGACCAGACCCTCGATCTGGTTGAACTGCGGCAGGTGGCAGGCGTCGGCCGTGTCGGGACGGTAGACGGTGCCCGGGCAGATCATGTAGATGGGCGGCTTCTGCGACTCCATGGTGTGGATCTGCACGCCCGAGGTCTGGGTGCGCAGCAGCACGTCGGACTCGCCGTGGGCGTGGGCCTCGGGGTGCGCGACGCTGCCGGGGTTATTGTCGACCACATAGAACGTGTCGCGGGCCGAGCGGCTCGGGTGATCCATGGGAGCGTTGAGCGCAGTGAAGTTGTAATAGGAGGTGTCGACCATGGGGCCGGACTCGACGGTGTAGCCGATACCGCAGAAGATGTCCTCGGCCTCCTCAATAATCTGCTTGATCAGGTGCTGGTGACCGATCTGCGGACGGATGCCCGGCAGCGTGATGTCGACGGCCTCGTGCTCGAGTGCGTGCTTGAGGGCGGCGGCCTTCATCTCGGTCGTGCGCTCGTCGAGCATGCCCTCAATCAGCTGGCGCATCTCGTTGGCGCGCTTGCCCATGACGGGGCGATCCTCGGGGGCGAGCTTGCCCATCATGCGCATCAGGCCGGTGATGCGGCCCTTGCGACCGAGCAGCTCAACGCGCGCAGCCTCGAGCTTGGCGGCGTCGTCGGCGCCTGCGACGAGCTCCTTGGCCTCTTCCTCGAGTTTGACCAGATCATCAATCAGACTCATGTCTTCCCTTTCGTCTCTCGCGCTCCCCGCTCGCCGGGACGACTGCCGCCGCCCAGCGTTGCGAAAACGCGGCCCGGTTCGGTAACAAAAAAACCGCCCTCGGGCATGTGCATTGCCCAAGGACGGTTGAATTCCGCGGTACCACCTTGTTTGACCCGGCGGATGTCTGGCCCGCCGTGCCCACTCTGCGCCCCTTATCGCGAGGCTCACGGCTTCCCTACTGGGGCTTCGCCGCCGCTAGCCGCGCGCCCGTTGAGGTCGCTGCTCGGGAGTGAACGCTTGGCCCTTGCCACCGCAGGAAGGCTTGCAGCCCATGACCTTCCCTCTCTTGCCGGCGACGCGGCGGGCAAAACCCTCTCCGTCAACGCATTGGGCTATAGGATAACACATTTCGCGAGCGCATCACCGCGTTCCGTTTTGTTCGCGCTGGGTACAAGGCAGGTAGTTGTGCAAACTGGCCGTGCACCCGCCTGCGGCGCTCGGCCTGCGAGATTAAGGATACGGTATGGGAAAGAAACTCGATAAGAAGGCCAAGGCCGCCGTGGCAAAGGCTGCCAAGGGCGTCAAGGCTGCTAAAGTCGATAAGGCCGTCAAGAAGCTCCGCAAGCTCGAAGGCAAACTGTGGACCCGCGAGTACCTGCTCAAGATTGCCGAGTTCGATGGAGCGACGATTGCTCCTGCCAACGGCGCAGCAGCGCGTGCCGACGCCATGGGCACGCTTGCCGGCGAGCATCACAAGCTGCTGACCAGTGAGAAGTCCGTTGAGCTCGTACGCTCGTTAGCGCGCGAGACCGTCGCCGGCGGCAAAATCGACGACCCTCAGCTGCTCGACGAGATCCGTGTGCTCGGCCGCGATCAACGTGAGGCCAGTGCCATCCCCACCGAAGAAGCCGAGGCCTGGACCAGGCTCACCTGCGAGGCGGACGCCGTGTGGCACAAGGCCAAGGCAGCCAACGACTGGGCGAGCTTTGAGACCTATGTGGATAGAATCGTCGCCCAACTTAAGCATCAGGCCGAGCTCATGGACCCCAAGCGCGATCCATACGACGTTTGGCTCGGCCAGTACGAGCGCGGCCTTTCCGCCAAGAGCTTCGATGCGTTTTGCGATGAGGTCAAGGCCACGGTCGTGCCGCTCGTGCACGCCATCGGCGAGCGCGGCCAGCAGCCGGCTGCCGACTTTTTGCACGCCCACGTGCCCGAGGCTGCCCAGCGCGCCATGAGCTTCGACCTTATGAAGCTTGTCGGCCTGGACCTGGACGACACCACGCTTGCCTTTACCGAGCATCCGTTTAGCGAGAGCTTTGCCGTGGGTGATGCGCGCATCGCGACGCACATCTACGAGGACGACTGCATCTCCAACGTCTACAGCATCATCCACGAGGCGGGGCACACCATGTACGAGCTGGGCGTCAATCCCGCCTATGCGCGCACCTGCCTGGAGGGCGGCACCTCCATGGGCATCCACGAGAGCCAGAGCCGCTTCTTTGAGAACACCGTGGGTCGCAGCCGCGCCTTTATGGGACCGCTGCTCGAGGTACTGCGCCGCCACGCGCCCGAAGTCTACGGCGACGTTGACGAGGACACGCTCTACCGCGCCGTGAACATCGCGCAGCCGTCGTTGATCCGCACCGAGGCCGACGAGCTCACCTACCCGCTGCATATTATGGTGCGCTACCAGATCGAGCGTATGCTGTTTGCCGGCGAGGCTACGGCCAAGGACATCCCCGCGCTTTGGAATCGCTTTATGGACGAGTACCTGGGCATTCCCGTTCCCGACGACACGCACGGCTGCCTGCAGGATACGCATTGGAGCGGCGGTTCGTTTGGCTACTTCCCCACGTATGCGCTGGGTAGCGCCTACGATGCCATGTTTGTGCCGGCCATGTGCCGCGACGGTGTCGACCTCAATGGCGCCTGTGCGAGCGGCGACCTGGCACCCGTCCGCACCTGGCTGGGCGAGCACATTTGGCAATGGGGCCGTGCCAAGGACGCGCCGGAACTCATCAAGGGTGCCTGCGGCATGGCATTCGACGCCCGCTACTACTGCAGCTACCTGCAGGACAAGTTCACCACGCTCTACGAGCTGTAAAGCTTAGACAACACGCAACGCAAAGGGGCGCCGCAGGATCTATCCCGCGGCGCCCCTTTTTTCATCTAAACCAGAGACCCGGCACTTGGGGACGTTCCTTTTATGCCGGCACTTTAGGAACGTCCCCAAGTGCCGGGTAAGCGAGCAAGGTGACGTGAAATGAAAGGGCGCTGACCTTCTGGTCGCGCCCTTGAAATTGAACGTCAGATTGCCGCTTGGGGCCGCTTGCAGCGTCGAGTAGTTACGCGGTTTGGTAAAACCGCGTAACTACAGAGCTTCCAACGCGTTGGCGATGCGCTTCATGGCGGCGTCGGCGGATGCTTGGTCGGGCGCCTCGGCCAGCACGCGGATAACCGACTCGGTTCCGCTCTTGCGCACCAGCACGCGGCCCTCGTCCGCCAGCGACGCCTCGGCCTCGGCGATGGCGGCCTGCACGCCCATGTTCTCGAGCGCGGCGTCCTTGTCCGCCACGCGCACGGCCACCTGCGCCTGCGGTAGCAGCTTGCACGGAGCCGTGAGCTGCGAGAGCGTCTCGCGCTCGGCGCGGATCACTTCCATCACGCGCAGCGAGGTCATAATGCCGTCGCCCGTGCGCTCGATATCGCCAAAGATCGTATGGCCCGTCTGCTCGCCGCCCAGGCTGTAACCGCCCTCGCGCATCTTGGCATACACGTGACGGTCGCCCACACCGCTGGTCACGGCACTTAGGCCGGCAAGCTCCAACGACTTGATCAGGCCAAAGTTGCTGGCAATCGTCGGAACCACGGTACCGCCCGAAAGGCGACCGTGCTTGTTCAGGTACACGCCGCACACGTACAGGATCTGGTCGCCATCGACCACGCGGCCGCGCTCGTCCACGGCCAGGCAGCGGTCGGCATCGCCGTCGTAGGCAAAGCCCACGTCCAGGCCCTGCTCCACCACGTGGCGCTGCAGACGCTCCATATGCGTGGAGCCGCAGTCGACGTTGATGTTAAAACCATCAGGCGCGGCATTGATCACGCGCACGTCGGCGCCCAGCGCGTCGAACACCGGCTTGGCCACCGAGGACGCCGAGCCGTTGGCGCAGTCGATGCCGATCTTGACGCCCTGCAGCGAAAAGTTCGCGCTTGCGATGAGCGAGGCAATATAGCGGTTGCGACCTTGCATGTAGTCCACCGTGGCGCCAATGTGGTTGCCCGTTGCCAGCGGCACCTCGCTCTTGCCATCGATATAGTCCTCGATGAGCTCCAGTACGTCCTCGTCCATCTTAAAGCCGTCGCTATTGACGAGCTTAATGCCGTTATCGCAAAACGGGTTGTGGCTCGCGCTGATCATGATGCCGCAATCGAAGCAGCCTTCCACGGTCTGATGTGCCACGCCCGGCGTGGGGATCACGTGCAGCATATAGGCGTCCGCACCGCTCGCGACCAGGCCGCTCACCAGCGCCGCCTCGAACATATAGCTCGAGCGGCGTGTGTCCTTGCCCACGATGACGCGCGCCTTGCGCTCGCGGTTGGCGCCGTAATACCAGCCCACAAAACGGCCAATCTTATAAGCGTGCTCTACCGTCAGCCCAACGTTGGCCTCACCGCGAAAGCCGTCGGTGCCAAAGTACTTCATGCGCTCTCCTTACAAAATAGGGGCGGACAGATTGCCTGTCCGCCCCAAAATGGTACTCGATTATCTGCGCTACCAGAAAAACCCTACGCCGACGCGCTGTCACGAGCCGCCTGGCATGTAGGAGTCTGACGCAGCGTAAGCGGCTTGTCCCCCGCCTCGGCCGACGTGGTCAGCGTATACGTGATCGTCGTCGTCTCGCCAGCATGCAGGTCAACGGTGCCCGAATAGAAGGGGATTCCATGCCACGTAGCGGCACCAAGACCAAACTGGGTACCCTCAACCGTAAGGTCACTGATGTTGCCACCCGTCGGGGCAAACAACGAGACATTCAGGCGTTCGTCGTCGCGCGCGGCATCGGGTGCGCTCGCCGCAACGTAGTCGGGCAGCTTGCCAGCCTCCTCCTGCGTCATGATGTTCGTCAGGGTAACGGTGATGCGATACGAGCACGTGCCGTCACCGTTCTTGATGCCCTGGCCAATCTGCGTATCGGCGTTCAGATACCAGTCGAGCTTGGAGAAGCTCAGGTTGTTAAAGTAAACGCCGGCAACGGGATCGGCACTCGGATCATCCGGATCGGGCAGCGAAGCGTCAATGCCCGTCTCTTTGATGGCATTCTGCTCATCATCGTTTCTCATCCACGCGATCAGGCGGCCCTCTTCGGCACCGCGCTCAACGGCGCTGACAAGCTTCGTAACATCGACATCGCCGATACCGCCAAGGATCTTGTCGAAGGCAGCGCTGGCGACGGATGCAAAGATGCCGTCCGACTCCTCGACCGGATAGTTCCAGTACACATCGTGCATGAGGACCTTTGCGGCATTGGTGCCGTCGACAACCGTTCCGTCGGGCAGCGACACGTTACCGACCAGGCCCAGCAGATACTGCAGGAACACCGGGTCGATACCGATGACGCCATCAACGTCCTGTCCATACTGGGACTTCCACAGCGCGGCGACACGCTGCGAGTTGCGGGGCCAATCAGGCGAATAGGTATTGCCCGAGTTGTACAGGTTACTGTGGTTGCCGAACAGCGCCTCATCCTCTTCGTCGACGCTCTCGACTGCCTCATCCTCGCTGAGTCCAATGCGGGGAACAAACTCGCCAATCGACATCTGGCCGTCGGTGACCGAAATCAGGCCCTGCGAACCACCAAAGCCGCCGCAAGCACGAATCTCGACGTTGTTCATGGCGTACATAAGGTAGTTGCGCGTCTGGCCGTTGGCGCCGAGCATCTGGGGAAGGACGGGGGCGACCTTCTCCGCCGCGTCAACCGCGCCGTTGAGGGTGGCAAAGCCGTCCTTGGCCTTATCGACCAGCTCGGTCACCTGGGAAATATGAGTATCGCCAATGCCCTGGACCTTCTCGTTGGCGCTCTTGAACACCTTCGAGCTGCTGGAAAGCGAATCGGCGACCGCCTGCAGCGCGGACACGTTAATCATGCCGTCCTGGAACAGCTTGCCGGGCGTAGCCTGCGAAAGGTTATCGGCCATGGGAACCAGCGCATTGCTCGAGACATCGGACAGGGCATCAATCATGGTGCGGGCCGCATTGATATCGCTGCCATACACCGGGATAAACGAAGCCGCCGCCCACAGCGGGCTCGAGGTCTCCGCCTTCATGCTGTTACAGAGCTCATCGATCTTCTTCGCGTCGTCAGGCAGCGTCGAAAAATCGCCCGATGTGACCTTGTCCTTAAGGCCACCGACGATCTCGACAGCCTCCTTCGCTTCGCTCTTTACGGTCTTTGCCGAGTTAAGCAGCATAAAGCCGCTTGCGCCAAGCGCAACGAGAAGCACCGCGACTACAGCGGCAATAATGGCGCCGGTGTGACGCTTTTTGCGCTCGCCCTTGCGATGGCGATGACGGACCAGACCGTCAGAGGTCGAACTCGACGAAGCGTCGCTACCGTAGTTCAAGCCAAAATCGTAATAATCTTCCTTGGAACCCGAGCCCGCAAACTCGGCACCGCTATCATCCAGGCGGGCGAACGTGCCAGTCTCGGAGGCGCCGGTGTAAATCGTGCCAAGGTTACCCGTAAGCCCCGCGCCACCGGCAGAGGGAGTATTGTTGGCGGCCTTGTCGGCATTAACGTTGCCGGCGGCATTCGCGGCGTTGGCAGCACCTGCGTTGTTCGCGGGTACCGAAGGAGCCCCGCTCGGCTGCGACGTGGAGGTTGCACCGCCCGCAAAGACATTCCCTCTTGCACGGCCGGTCTTTTTTGCCTTTTGAGACTGCTCGTACAGAGCGGTAAACATCGCCGTCTCGCCCGGGGACACGCGCTTACCGGAACCGCCCTGCCCAGCGCCGCTCGGCGTGCCGGCCTTACCAGCCCCGTTCGGACGCGGCGGAACTGCAGGGCGGCCGCTATCGCTGCCCTTAAAGTGATTACCAGCCATAAAGAAATCCTCGCAATTGAGTCGCAATGAAAAAGTCCATAACGTTACTAGTTTATGGCATTTTGAGCATCGACAGCTAAACTCCAGACACGGATATCAATTGGCGAAAATGCGGCACAACACCTTTTCTGTCTTGGCGGCGGTGCCAGCTACACCGTGAGGAACATCATCACGATGATCATGGCAAAGCCGATAAGGGCGGTCGGCAAAAATACCGTCCCCAACATGAGAGCGCTGGTGATGGTCGCCGAAACCGGCTCTACAGTTCCGATGAGGCTCGCACGCACCGAGCCGATGTCCTTAACGCCCTGCATATAGAGCATGTAAGCAAAAAACGAGCCGATAACCACGAACACCGCGAGCGCCTCGACGCCGGCAGCGTCGAGTGCCGGCATATGCGCCCAAGGCTGCACGAAGACGCACGAGACCACGCCCGCCGTGAGCATTGCCGAGCCCGTGACGATGGGGCTACCGTATTCGGGCAGGATCTTGGCGGGAATCACCGCCATACACGTGGCGCTGACCGCACACATAAGACCTGCTGCCAGGCCAAGCGGCGAGATATTAAGGCTGGTGGGGTCGCCGCCGGTGGCGATTAAAAAGGTTCCACCCAGAGCCAGGCCAATGCCGATGACTTCGCGAGTACGCGGCATGCGGCGATCGGTCACGCAGGTGTAGCCCATGATGATAACGAGCTGCAGGCACTGGAGCACCGTCGCGGTTCCGGCGTTCGTCAGGCGCACGGCCGAAAGATAGCAAAACTGGTTGAACAACAGACCAAAGGCGGTAAAGAGCAGCAGCTGCTTGCGATCGGCGGGTGTGGTCCAGAGCTTAATCAGGCGCTCGCGGTCGCGCGTAACAACCACGGCCATAAAGAGTAGACCGGCGAGAATCTGACGCACGCTCATAAGCCACAAGGTGTCGACGTGGTAGGTATCGAACAGAAAACTCGCGCTGGTGCCCGAGAAGCCCCAAAACGAACCGCCCACCAGCGTAGCCAAGACGCCCGTGATCATCTTGCGCGTCGAAGCGCTGTTCAGGCGGTCGCGCCATGCGCGACGGGTGTTGCGGCTGAGCTCGTCGGTGCCCTCGGGCACATCAATGTTCGATATATCGGTCATCGGCACCGAAGCCCCTGCGCCTTCGACCTGCTCGACACACTCTTTGCTCATTCCATTCCCTCGAAGCAGCCTGGAAACAATTCGGCTTACCTTACCACGGCGAAGGCACCAGCTGGAGGCTTGTCCGCTTATCGGTAGGACAATTCCGCAGGCGTCTTTCCATAGCTCGACACCGCAACGGCCTTGCATTATGCGACAGCCAAATCGCGACAGCAGGCTCTTTTGAAATGGATATGACAAGACCCCCGAATTCCACAATGTAAGCGATTTTTAAAAATGTTCTTGCCACCGAGTTCAGGCTCCGTTATATTATCCCTTGCGCGCTTGCGCACCCTTGATCGGGCGTTTAGCTCAGGGGGAGAGCGCTTCCCTGACACGGAAGAGGTCAGAAGTTCAAATCTTCTAACGCCCACCAAATGTTCGCAGCTCAGAGGCTATGTCATCTGGGCTGTTTTGTTTTATGTCGCTAAATCCGCTGGCAGTTCCAACCGTCATCGCAACGTAGCATCAATTCACCTGACGAATGGCTGCCAAACAAATTCAATACCCCAACATCAACAATGGCCAGGCACAAAACTGCGCCGCAAGCTGCTCCAACCGCCCAACTGGCCAAAAGCCGACCATCTACTTGCCGATCTATCCATCGGCATAACCAATCAGTCCGCACCGCAACTTCTCAGCAAAACGCCGCGATGTCTGCGCCCTGCGGTATCCTTGAGCCACTCGCACCTGCAGCACCAAGGAGCCGCCATGCGCACCGAGCTCGATGTCCCCTTTTCGCACAAAGAAGAAGCCAAGGCGCTGGGCGCCAAATGGGACCGGACCAAGAAGATCTGGTATGTACCCAGCGGCGTCAACCCCGAGCCCTTTGCCGAGTGGCTGCCCGGTGTTGACCGATCCGACCCCTCAGCGCCGTATATATATCTAGTGCTGGGCAAGCGCGAGTGCTGGAAGTGTCACAAAGAGACCTCGGTCGCGGCCTTCGGCATTCCCTATCGAACCGATGACGACGAGAGCATCGCCATCGCGCACGCGCCCAACAAGGCCGGGCACATTACCATCGACACGGCCAACGCCAACGCACTCGCCATCGTGCCCGCTCTTGGCTGCGTGCCGGGCGAGATCCGCGACTATCTTTCTAAGCGCTGCGGCTACAAGCCCGTAGGCGCGCGAGCCTCCAAAGCCCCGTCGCTCGGCAACACGTGCACCAGTTGCGACGCGCTGCAAGGCAGCCGCTATCTGTTCGAGGAGCCCTCGTCCCCGTTTGCCCTCACTGCCATCAACAAGCTGCCGGCACTGGAGTTTGTACGCGTCGAAGTTGCCGGCGTCTTTGGCGTCCCGGCCACGCGCACCGACTTTGACCAGGCGCTCTTTACTTGGGCACGCGACCATCACGCCGAGTTCCACAAGCAGCTCGGTGAGGGGATTTATTTGTAGGAACGGAGATGCCTTCACAGCCAGCTCCTCCGCATCACCCATCCCTCGTCGCCGGCGTCGTACACGATATCGAGGCCACAAACAGGGCATTTCTCCTGATACACCGGCATATGAACGCCTGTCCGTTTTCTCACTTCGTCGCTAAGCCTGTCGCGCGCATCGATGAACCGAATGTCGAGGCACGGTATTTGCGAGCCGCAGCAAGGACAGGCGACGACAAACGACCCGCAATCAACTTCTACGCTCGGAAACATTTTGTTGTCTATAAGGGCACACGGCAGTTTTCCGTACTTCCCCATCGCAATATCGCCTCGCCAGCTCACGCTCGCTCCCCTCTCGCTATACAAATCAGAAAGAGCATGCACCAGCAGGCGTGCGCGAGATTGCATCGCCGCGCGATCCGATCAAACAACACGATCGTAAAAGACCGCCAAAGCCAAATTTCATCGTCGGTCGCACCCTGTCCGGCAAACTCAATATCGACGGGCATGTGCTTCAGATAACTCATGTCGGGCGCAAAACGAGGGTCCGGTCCGCCTTTATGAACAGGACCGTGCAGAACAAACCATCCGTTTTCGGGCTCGGACCGCTCAACAAACGCAAGGCCGAGCACCTTATAGCCCACCTCGGTTGCAAATTATGACTCCGACTGGGACGCCACATTCCATGCAGTTGAGCCTTTTACGGTTGTAATTCTGGTCTCGAAAACCAACGGTACCCAGCGCTTGAACCGAGTACTTAATGGCCCACGTGCCATCGTCCAAATAGAGCGGAGGCACATTGTTGATGCTCTCGGTTTGCCGCTGGCGCACTTGTACCCCGCTACCCCACTCCCCTGTATACTGATGTAGCACGTGTTTCATCCGGGCTTGTTGGGCCGGATTGTTCATGGGAGGTTTTTGTGGCTGCTTCGAATCCGCCTAAGGGGAGCGTTTCTTCTTCGTCCATCAAGCCGGTTACGCGCAAGGCCGTGCGCTGCCAGCGCGAGGTCGCCTGGCTTGTCACGCAGGCGGCGGGCAGGCTTGTGGCGACCACTCAGGACGTCAATGCGCCTACGCCGAGCTTTGTGTTAGCGGCGGCGCTGGATTTTGTGCGCCAATTGGAGCTTGCCGAACAGGATACCAGCGGCCACCTCGACTACCAGAATGTTATGGCGCCCGACCTGCAAACGTTCTGCCGCATGGCCAAGTTGCCCGCCGCGCCCAATGCGCTTTCGGACGCAGGCTACATGTTTACGCTTTCGGGCGCGGACCTTATCCGCGACATCTACGCATACTGCAGCGAGCTCGCCGAGCGCCACGTCTTTGACGCAGCAGAAGTCAAACCGGGATATGTCATCAAGCTGGTTCTTAGGCTGTTCTTGATGAACGGGTTCGCGGCCATGCCGGCGTAAGCCGAGTCTTTAGCATCACCGTCGACTGGGCAACAACCGCTTTACCTTAGTGGGCGCCAATCGAGGGCCGATTATTGGGTCGCCTCGTCCACTAACGCATTTATTCCACGCGCTCTGACAGTCGATATTTGCGGTTACGGCTTGTCGACGGCGCCGTCGGCTCAAGCTCACCCTGCTCAATGAGCGCATTGACGCGTGCCCTAACCTGGGAAACCGTGAGTCCCGTGCGCTCCGCCAGTTCGCGCGTCCCCAATTCGCCGTAGCGCTTGAGTGCCGTCATAATCAAGTCCCCGCCATGATCGACCGGATTGATCTTTGAACGGTAAAGTACGACCTTGAACCGATCGAACCCCGGGCAGAACAGGGGCTCGGCCAGACCATGCGCGCGCATGGCATCGATCATCATCGGGATGCCCGAGCCATTGCCCTCAGCCGGCGAACCTGCGCCATCCGGCAGCGGGACAATCGACATGAGTTTCACGAGCGTCGCGTTACGGCATCGGGAGCTGCCGTCAAACAAATTCTCGCGAGTTTTTCCGCCATAAAGACCGCCGGGGTTCGTCACCTCGATACGGTCATCAAAGACGTCAACAGCGATCGACTGCCCACAGAACCGATCTCCGTATTCTCGGTGGATTACGGCGTTCGCGATTGCCTCGCGCAGGACCTCCTCGGGGATCTCCAGCGAGTCGATACGCGAGACGCCTTGAACGGTCGAGGTGCGACGCAGGTTTTTGGCGACAGCCGCGACAGCATCCGAAATCATCTCGCCCAGGGTGCCCTCGCAGACTGTGCGGTCCATAAACCTTAGCGGTTCCGCAGCGCCCTTTTGAGTTCCCGCATGGACAGCTACATCAATGAAGAGCTTGGGATAAAACTGCTGAGGGTAAATGCCCGCGGCAAGGAGGCCGGCCTTGGTAACATTGCCCTGGGGGTCGAGGAAATTCAGACGCTCCATCTTTGTCTTCCTGTCCGTCGCACCGTGCATCGCTCGAGGCGTCAACGAATAGGCGCGCTCTATCGTGCGGTCGACCAGCGACTCGTCGAGATCGCCCACACTCGTGCCGGGCACCGTATCGCGATCGCTAGGACTCGTCCGTTCGTATGACGACAGCGCCAAAACCTCCGTCGACGAAAGCGGCACGTCTTTGTCATCGATGCGCTTGTAGCTGCCGCCCTGGGCGCCCCGTTCTATTACATAGCAAGGCTTGCTCGACGGGTCGAGCTCCTCGATTGTGATGACGAGAACAACGGTACCCCGAAGCTCCACGCGCTCAATGGTGTATTTGGGCGGATTGGCCAGCTTTCCACGACCGCCGGCATCGCCCATGCCCGCCACGAATTGGTTGAGCACTTTCTCGGTCTCAAAGTTTGCAACTGGGACAAAACCCGCACGCTCGCTCACTCCGAGTACGATGATGCCGCCGGCGGTGTTTGCGAAAGCGCTGACCGTTTCCCATACGTCGCGGGAAAGCGTCGTGGCGCTCTCCTTTACTTCGACGCTAAAGTCATCCGAACCCATGCGCTTTAAAGACTCGAGCAAACCGGCCAGCTCGTTTTCGTTCATCTGCACGTCCCTTCGCTCGGTCCTGCGGAGAATGCTGCAGACGGATTTCCCTCGTCTCTCAGTTATCTCTCGTAATTATCTCTCATCTTTCTGTTATCTCTCGTATTAGATATGAGTGAAAGATGAGAGATAAGATATCTCTACCTGCTTCATTAAATCATGTTTTTGCTGGTGGAATAATCGATATTGAGACAATACCATGGTTGCTTGTCTCTTTGCTGCTGGGCTATCTCTCGTAATTATCTCTCGTCTTTAAGCTATCTCTCGTGTTAGTGACGAATGAGAGACGAGAGATGCGTGAGTGATGCATGAGCGTGGATTATTGGACGGTCGGAAAATCCCTCAAACAAAAAACGGGGCCGGCCTTACGCCGGGCCCCGTTTTCAAACGGTCAGTTAGTTATCCAACGCGCGAGCATAGCAGTCAACATTACGCCGCCGCGAACACCCCCAAACCCGTTCCGATGATGCAGATCGCGAAGATGCCCAAGATGATCCAAATGGTCTTGACGCCCTTTTTGTACAGTGCAACGCAAGCGAACGTTGCCAGCAAGGGCAGCAGACCGGGGAAGATCGAATCGAACAGATCCTGCAGGACAATCTCCGAACCACCCACGTCAAAGGTCAAAGCAGTGGACAGCGAGACCTGTGCCGCAATCATCGCGCCAATGACGGTCATTCCGAGAACGCCGGCAGCATGCGTCATGCGAGACATAAGGTTGCTCTCTTCGGACTGCTGCAAAAACTTGGTTCCCAGGTCGTAACCCAGATGGGCCGCGACGATACGCGTTGCAAAGTTAATCACGGAGTAGATGAGCGCGTACACGATGGGGCCGAGCGGGTTGCCCGTCGAAGCGATGCCGATACCAATGCCTGCCGCGACCACGCGGAACGTTCCCCAGTAGAACGAATCGCCAATGCCGGAAAGCGGTCCCATGAGACCGACCTTCATGGCGTTGATCGAGGACGTGTCAAAGTTCTTATCGGCAGCCGCCTGCTCTTCCATCGAAACCGTTAGGCCGGCTACAAACGGAAGCACATGAGGCGTGATGTTAAAGAACTCGGTATGGCGATCGAGCGCCGCATAGTAATCGTCGTCGTTAGGATAGATCTTTCGCAGGGGCTTCTAAATGGTGTACATGAAGCCCATTGCCATCATCTTGTCGTACGACTGCGAGCACTGGCTCGTAAACTGGCGAAGGAACATGCTCCGATACATATCGGGACTCATAATCGCGTCCTTCTTGGCCTCTTTGAGGTCGGTGTTCTGAGTAGCCATTAGAAGTCCTCCTCTTCATCTGCAGCAACCGTCTGCGGACCGGACGAGCCCTCGCGGAAGGCCAGGAGCAGCGCGACGCAAATGGCAGCTGCGGCGACACCGACAACGTCCATCTTGAGGTAGATGACCATAATGAATCCCAAGAACAGCCAAGGAAGAAGCTTGTTGTCGCCCATGGTCCTAATAAGAAGAGCGAAGCCGATGCAGACCATGACGCCGGACGCAACGTTGAGGCCGTCCATCACAAACTGCGGAATCGCGTTGAGCGCATTGTTGATGAGGTCGGCACCAAAGAACAGCGAGCCAAACACCAGCAGTGCAGACGGAATGCCAATCGACAGCGGCACGATGGTCAGATGGTACAGATTCGCCTTGGCAAGATCGCGATTTGCCAGAGCGGTCTCAATCTTCTTGCAGGCAAAGGCACCCGGAACGGCGTAGCAGAAGTTGCGCCACACCTGAAGGAAGACGGAGACGGGAAGGGCGAGCGCGACGGCAGTTGCCGTGCCCGTACCCGTAATGACGGCAAACGCGCAGCCAAGCACACCGGAGGCATAGACCTCGGGAGGAACCGCCGCGCCGACCATGATGGCGCCCATGAACATGGACTCCAAAGCAGCGCCGACGATAACGCCCTGCTGGACATCGCCAAGAATCAAGCCGACAAACAGGCTCGTAAACAGCGGACGACCAAGCATCGTAATGCCAAATAATTGCTCGTCCATGGACGCAATAAATGCGACCAGTGCAACAAGAAGATACTGGACAACCATTTCGATCAACCCCAGAAACAGGTCTGCAGGCGAGGCATTCTGCGCAGCTCGCCTGCAGACAACCGCAGCAATTTGAGAGGATTAGTAGTTCATCTGGTGATAGTAACGACGCGTGGTGAGCGGGTGGTTTCGGACGTGCTCGAGATGGCAGCTCAGACGCTCGGTGATGGTGTAGGTGACCATCGGGGAGACGATCTTGCGGAACTCGGGGTCGCTGAACGGCAGCTCGACCTCGGCGGTGTCGAACTTGTTCACGCGGACATGGACGCCCTTCTCGTCGGCGAGCATGTGAGTGAAGTTGTCCACGCGGTCCATAAGCTTACGGGTGTCATCCTCGCCGTAGAGCATAATGAGGCTCGTGCCCTCCTCGCACAGTTCGATGGTGCCGTGGAAGAACTCGGCGGCGTGGATAGACTTGGTCTTGATCCACTGCATCTCCTCGAGAATGCACATAGCGTAGTCGTAGGCCTCGCCCCAGAGCATGCCGGAACCAATCACCATGTGGTAGTCGGTGTCCTTGAAGTCCTCGGCCATGGCGGCGCAGCGCTCGTCCTGAGCGTCCTTGGCCTTGATGAGGTACGGAGCGATGTTGCCGAACTCCTCCATGAAGGTGTCGTACTTGGGGAAGGCGCCGGCGTTCTTGAGGAAGCGGGCGACCAGCGTGATCTGGTAGGTGTAGATGGCCTCGCACAGGACGTCGTCCTCGGCGAAGCTGAAGAACTTGTAATCGGCGTACTCGGTGGCCGGGGTGTTGTCGTTGGAGACATACATCAGTGTGCGGGCGCCCTGCTCCTGGCAGAACTTGGCAGCCTCGATGATCTCGGGGGTGGTGCCGGTACGGGTGGAGAAGACACAGACCGAATCCTTGTTGAAGGTCTTGGGCGGGCACGCGAGGAACTCGGCGGCGATCTCGCAGTGGACGTCGACGTCGGCCGTGGTGGTCTCGACCCAATACTTCATCGGGAGCGTGTGGGCCCAGGTGCCGCCGCAGCCGATGAAGAAGATGTTGGAATAACCCTGCTCGCAGACCTCGTCCACGGCAGCCTCAATCTGAGGACGGAGAGCGAGGGCATCGCTCACAACCTTCTCGTAACGAGGCTCATCGAAATTGAACATCCCTTACTCCTAACTCACTTGGATGAACCCTTCATTCATCCCATGATGTTATAATACTTTATATAACCAACTATGCAAGAACTATTTCAGTTTTTTTCGATTTTTCTTTAATAAAAAGCCCGCCGATCAAATGATCGACGGGCATAGGCATAGAGTGTCAGTTCAATAAATACCGAACACCAGCATGTTTTCGGCTAAAAAACGTCCTTGGCAAACACCTTAGCGTCATTGGGAACCTGACGGATTTCGATGGCCACGTCATCGCCCAGAAGCTCTTGGATATGCTCGGCATCTTTCTCGGTCGCGAAGATTGCAGGGGTCGGATGAAGCGTGGTCTCAGGAGTCTTTCGGGTTCCACCCAGATTGATCTCTTTGATGTCTTTGCAGCCCTTAGCGAGACGATAGACATCTTCAATCGTCTCAGCGATGATAAACAGCGAATACTTGTCGGTAACGCCGCTGTTGAGCGCCTCGATAGCAGCGTTAACATCCTTGATGACGAGCTTCACGCCGTTGGGGCGGGCGAGCCTCAAGGCCGCCTTCCTCATGTCATCTTTTGCCACCGCATCGCTGGCAAGCAGGATGCAATCTACATCCAAAGCATGAGTCCAGGACATGGCAACTTGGCCGTGAATCAGTCGGTAATCAACTCTCGTAAGCTTAATCATCGTTATCATCTCCGCACGTGATAAAGGGACTGACAGGTTCGACCCCTAGCTAGGGCTCGAACCAGAACTAACTAGAAATCTTCTTCCTCGGCGCCGGCAAGCATGTCCGCCGCCTCGCAAAGCTGAATAAACGAACGCGATCCCTCGACCGCGGCTTTGGCCTTGTCCGCATCCAGGGAGTCCAGCTGTGTAACCATTTCCACCAGCAGCGGCAAGTTCATTCCGGCGATCAACGTAAACGATTCGGCAGTCTGCCTCTGTATGAATTCGTTGCTTACAGAGCCGCCAAAGATGTCAGTCACGACAAACCAAGAGTCGGCAGGATCCTTCGCCTCCACCCATGCATCAATCAACGCCGCGACATCCCTTGAGTCGTCATCGACATAGGCGCACAGGCACTCGATTCGGTCGTCGGTACCCATCAGAATCTCCAGAGAGCTTTTCATACCTTGGGCGAGATAACCATGACTCGCTAGCAATATCTTATTCATAGTTCTCCAATATCAATAAGACGTACTATATTGTCATAACAAAGTATATTAGCAATCTCCACCTACGCGGTGTGTCAATTTTCCAAATCCGCGAACGGTAACAATTGGTCGGTAAACCAATCTATCTCTAATTTACAAATAGAACTTCAGTCGCTCGGTGCAGTACACCTGACGGGAGATGAAAAGCGGCTCGCCGCTTGGAGCATAACGTCTATCGACAAACAGAAGCAGCGAAGAGTCCAGCTCCACGTTAAGGTATGCCGCCTCAAGCTCGCTCGCATAGCAGACCTCGAGCGTACGCGTGTTTGGACCCATCTTGATCCCCTGGCGATCGAGTACCGCCATCAGCGAATCCTCGAGGGATTCATGCTCCAAAAAAGAAAGCGCAGCGGAATAGCTATTGGTTTCCAGCATCGTGGGCTTGCCATCCACAAGGCGCAGACGACGACTACGCAATACCTTTTGGGTATCGTCTACGCCCAGGAACTTCGCGTCTCGCAGGTTTGGGAAGTCCCAGCCCATTTCGAGAACCCTGGTAGACGCCTGTTTTCCCGCAAGCTGGCACGAATGGGTAAAGCTCTCACGGTCGTCCGCGGCATACATCTGTGTGTCCGACGAAACGAACGTGCCCTTGCCGCGGGCCCTCTCAACAAGCCCAGCATCTTCCATTTCTTTAATTGCGGAGCGAACCGTTATTCGGCTCACGCCAAATTGCTCGATAAGCTCCGTCTCGGTCGGGAGCTTATCTCCCGGGCGGTACGTGCCGTTGGCGATCGAATCAGAGAGCGCACGGACAATCTGTTTGTACAGGGGGATAACGCTATTTGCTTCAACCATATCAACCATACCTTTGCAAGGAATCAACAATTTATAGATATATGACTTATATTGTATTATAACTTTTAGCACTCCATGCCATTTTCTATATGTTTCGACAGGCAGGGGTTATTTTGTGTAAGCGGTGTAGAGTCCATCCATCTCCGCATACAGCCTCAACCTGATGGCGATAAATGCATCCGATAAGCCGATTGATTTTTATCTTCTGTCTGTCTCTCAGTTATCCCTCGTCATAGAGATGAATGTGAGGCGAGAGATACGTGGTTGACGCATGAGCGTGGATTATTGGACGGATTTTGGGCTTTTGCGGCAGATTCCGTCCGAAAATCCACGCTCATCCGGCAGATTGGTCGAGGGCCCCATATGGGTATACTCTCGAGGATTCGACTCGATTCGCCCCCGCTGGGGCGTCAAAGGAGACTGCATATGCCCACCACCTCAACCGACCCGCGCGCCGCTGCCGCCGCGCTGCTGGTGCCCGGTACCACCTGCCACGGTTTTGCCGTCGAGCGCTGCGAGACCGTGCCCGAGCTCGATTCGGACGCCTACGTGCTGCGCCACACCGCATCGGGCGCTCGCCTGCTGTACCTGGCATGCGACGATGAGAACAAGGCCTTTGCCATTGGCTTTAAGACGCCGCCGGCCGATTCCACCGGCGTGTTCCATATTCTTGAGCACTCGGTGCTGTGCGGATCGGCCAAGTTTCCCGTCAAGGAGCCGTTTGTCGACCTGATCAAGAGCTCCATGCAGACGTTCCTCAACGCCATGACCTACCCCGACAAGACCATCTACCCCGTTGCCACCACCAACGAGCAGGATCTGTACAACCTGATGGACGTGTACCTGGACGCGGTGTTCAACCCGGCCATCTATACCAAACCCACCATTTTTGAGCAGGAGGGCTGGCACTACGAGCTGGGCCTGCCGAAGGGCGCCGAGGGCGAGGGCGGCGCCGCGAGCCTACGCGAGGGCACGCTGCGCTATAACGGCGTGGTGTTCAACGAGATGAAGGGCGCGCTGTCCGACCCCATGAGCGTGCTGGACGACGCCGTCAACGCCGCGCTCTACCCCGACACCGCCTATGCACACGAGAGCGGTGGCGACCCGCGCGCGATCCCCGCGCTCACCTACGAGCAGTTCCTGGACACGCACGCGCGCCACTACAATCCTTCCAACTCTTATATAACGCTCTACGGCGACCTGGACGTGGACCGCGCGCTGGCCTTTTTGGACGAGCGTTATCTGTCGCAGCCGAGTGCCGCGAGCCGCCGCATGGACGCAGCCGTTGCCGCCAGCGAGGACCCGTCCACGCTGGCGCCCAATCCGCTGGGCGTGCAGGCGCCCGTGACCTGCGAGTATAAGCGCGTCGAGATGGCCACCACGCCCGAGAACGCCCTGGTGGGCCTGGGCCTGGTGCTGGGCAGCGCGCTCGACCGTAAGCGCACGATCGCGGCGGATATCCTGTTCGAGGCGTTGCTGGGCTCCAACGAAGCACCGGTTAAGAAGGCCATTCTGGCCGCCGGCCTGGGCGGCAACGTGGTGAGCTATACCGCGGCCGAGAGCCTGCAGCCCTACGAGCTCATCATGCTGCAAAACGCGCAGCCCGGCGTGGCGCGCGAGCTGCGTCGCGTGTTCCAGGACGCCTGCCGCGACCTGTGCGAGCACGGCGTTCCGCGCGAGCGCCTGGAAGCTATCATCAGCAGCAACGAGTACGATCTGCGCCAGCGCGACTACGGTATCGCCGACGGCGTGGCCATTGCATGCGATGCGCTGAGCACCTGGCTCTACGATGACGACGCCGCGACGCTGGCGCTCAAGTACGGCCCGGTGTACGAGGAGCTGCGTGGCGAGCTGGACGGCAGCTACTTTGAGGACCTGCTGCGCGATCTGGTGCTGGAAAACGATCACATGGCACTGGTCGAGCTGGTGCCGGTGGACGCCGCCGAGGGTTCGGAGGGTGCCGAGGCCGCCGAGCTGGCAGCCAAGCGCGATGCCATGACCGATGCCGAGCTGGCCGACGTGGTCGAGCGCACGGCCGCGCTGCGTGCCGCGCAGGAGGCGGAAGACACGCCCGAGGCCAAGGCCACGCTGCCGCGCCTGCGCGTGTCCGACATTGGCGAGGCGCGCCCCGAGCCGCCGCTGGTCGTGGACACGACCGCGCCCATCCCCTGCCTGCGCCACGGCATCCCCACCAACCGTCTGGCCTACGCCATGCAGTATTTCGACCTGAGCTGCGTCGCGTTTGAGGACCTGCCTTATGTGACACTGCTCTGCCGCCTGCTTAAGCAGCTGCCCACGCGCGAGCACTCGGCCGAGGAACTCGACAACTTGCTCGCTGGCAAGCTCGGCTTTTTGAGCTTTACGACCGAGGTCATGACCCAGCCCGAAGTGGACGGCGTGCGCCCCTACCTGCTGGTGAGCGCCGGCGCCCTGTCCGAGAAGATCGATGCGCTGGCGAGTCTGCCGCGCGAGGTGTGGTCGAGCACGCTTTTGGCAGACGCCGACGCCGACCGCGTGCGCGACGTGCTCACGCAGATTCGCATTGGGCTTGAGCAGGGCTTTATCAACAACGGCCACTCGGCGGCGCTCGGTCGCGCGATGAGCTACAGCTCGCCTTCGGCCGTGGTGCGCGAGCAGCTTTCGGGCGTGGATTTCTACCTGTTCCTGCGCGATCTGCTCGAGCACTTTGACGAGCGCGTGGACGGGCTGCGTACCAAGCTTGCCGAGCTGGCGGAGCGTATCTTTGTGGCCGATGGCTGCATGGCGAGCTTTACCGGCAGCAACGAGGACTTTGACGCATACTGGGATGCCGCGGGCGACCTGGGGCTGGGTGCGGGCGATGGTGCCGATACCGGCCGCGACGCTCTCGTGGTGCCGACGCCGCGCGACCGCCACGAGGCTTTCGTCATCCCCAGCGATATCTGCTTTGCGGCAAGCGCGTGCGACCCGCGTCGCCTGGGCATCGACGTGACGGGCGCCTGGGCCGTGGCTGCCAACGCGCTCTCCTACGATTACCTGTGGAACGAGATTCGCGTGAAGGGCGGTGCGTACGGCTGCGGATTCCGCGCAGCCGGCGAGCGCCAGACGGCGTTCTACACCTACCGCGACCCGGCGATCGATCCTTCGATTGAGCGCGTGAAGCGCGCGGGTGCATGGCTTGGCAGCTTTGAGCCCGACGAGGCCGCCTTTGAGGGCTTTATCGTGAGCTGCGTGAGCGGCATGGACGCGCCGGTGAAGCCGTATGCGCTCACCAAGCGCCGCAACACGACCTACCTGGCCGGGCTCGATTCGCATGCGCGCGAGGAGCGTCGCGCCCAGATGCTCGCCGCCACGCCCGGTGAGCTGCGCTCGCTCGGCGCCGACGTGGCGCGTATCGCAGCCGAATCGCCCACCTGCGTCTTTGGCAGCCGCGAAGTCATCGCCAAGAGCAACGCCGGCTTCAACGTAGTCGACCTGCTGGGCTAAGGCACGGCAAGCAAAACTACCACGAAGGGCGCAGTTCACAGGCGCCCTTCGTGGTAGTTCGAACACTTGTTCTATACGCACACATGTTCTATAGTAGAGGTGCTTGCATCGAACTGAAATTGCAACTAGAATATAGTTGCAGAATGTGAGGCGGGATAACTCGATCCGATAAACTCATCGCCCAACTGTTTAGCTGCCCTTCGACGTATCGTTATGCGGATTTTTTAAAAGTCATGGCTTCGTATGGCTTTGAAATGGACAGCAAAGGCAAGACATCCGGATCGCGCGTTCGCTTCTACAGGCCATCGGACGGCAGGATGTTCGTAATGCACGCACCTCATCCATCTGACGAATTGACAGCGGGAACCATTCGAAACATCGTTCGCTTTCTGCAAGATGTCGGAGGTAGTCATGAGTAACGTTTTGGCATACAAGGGTTATTTCGCCCCGGTCGAGTTCGATGCCGAACAGCATGTGCTAACAGGTATGGTCGCCGGCATTAGGGACGCAATCGTATTTGAAGGTTCCACGGCCAAAGAAGTGGAGCAATGTTTCCACGACGCCGTCGACGATTACCTTGAATTTTGCGCCGAAAAGGGCAAGGAACCCGAGCGGGCTTTTAAGGGCTCGTTCAACGTAAGAACGGGTTCCGAGCTTCACAAACAGGCGGCACTGGCAGCGGCAAAGAAGGGTGAGTCACTCAATAAGTTTGTGACTGAAGCGATCGCTGCGGCGCTGTGAAGCCAACGTCGAGTCGAAGCCGCCACAAAGGGTGCCTTTGTGGCGGCTTCGACGTTTGCCCAGATAAAACCTGCCAAAATAAACCTGTCCCTTTTTGGTAGGTTTGGGAGAGGGAGCCGGGATGGACAAGGCTGAGTTGCGGCGGGCGGTGATTGCCCAGCGCGATGCTCTTGATTTGGACTTGCGGGCGGCGAAGTCTGCTGATATCTGTGCGCGGCTTGTTGAGCTGTTGGATCGCTCGGATTCCGCGGCGCCGCGCACCGTTGCCGTCTACGCCGCGATGGGTTCCGAGGCAGACCCCGCCGCGTTTGCCGCCACGGCCGCCAAACGTGGCTGGCGCGTGGCCTATCCGTGCATGCTCTCGGCAATTGATGCCGCAGCTTGTGGCCAGTGCATGTGTATGCGGGCAGTTGCCGCCGACGATGCGTCCGTGGCTCCGTTTATCGCCCACCCCGCGCGGGCCTTTGCGGCCACGGACATCGACAGCAACCACTTCCCTATCGTGCCTGCCGAAGCTCTCGACATGATCGTCGTGCCGCTCGTGGCCTTCGACCAAACCGGCGCGCGCCTGGGCTACGGCGGCGGTTGTTACGACCGCTACCTGCCTATGCTCTCGCCCGCATGCCAAATCATCGGCATCGCCTTTGACGAGCAGCGTGTCGACCACGTTCCCACCGACGCCCACGACCTGCCGCTACCCCACATCATTAGCGCCTAATCGCCGCCACATCAGCCACGGCTACAGCAGCACCATCGCAGTCTAGTGCTCCTCGCCGGCGCGGGCCAGGTCGTAGGGCGTGGTCTGGTAGACGTAGTAGTTGAGCCAGTTGGTGTAGAACAGCTGAGCCTGGCTGCGCCAGACGTTGCGCGGCTCGGCGGTGGGGTCGTCGCCCGGGAAGTAATGCGCCGGCACCTCCGGGTTGAGCCCGCGCTTCACGTCGCGCTCGTACTCCAGGCGCAGCGTGTCGGTATCGTACTCGGGGTGGCCAAATACAAAGAAGCGACGGCTGTCGGTCGACTTGACGATGTACAGGCCAACCTCGTCAGACACGGCCACAACCTCAAGCTGCGGCTCGGCCTCCACGTCCTCGCGGCGCACATCGGTGTTGCGCGAATGCACGGCATAGAAACGGTCGTCAAAGCCGCGGACCAGCGGGCTTTGCGGCTTCACCAGATAATGCTCGAACACGCCGCTCGCCTTTGCCGGCAGGTCGTACTTCTGGATACCGTAATGATGGTAGAGCCCCGCCTGCGCGCCCCAGCAAATGTGCAGTGTGGAGTGCACGTGCGTGGTAGACCAATCCATGATCTGGCAGAGCTCGGGCCAGTAGTCGACCTCTTCGAACGGCATCTGCTCCACCGGCGCGCCCGTGATGATCAGGCCGTCGTAGTGGATGTCGCGGATGTCGTCGAACGTGCGGTAGAACGTCTCCAGGTGGCCGGCGCTCACGTGCGTGGCCTCGTGCGTCTTGGTGCGCAGCAGGTCCACCTCCACCTGCAGCGGCGTGTTGGAGAGCTTGCGCATGATCTGCGTCTCAGTGGCGATCTTAGTGGGCATGAGGTTGAGGATGAGCACGCGCAGCGGACGGATGTCCTGGTGCAGCGCGCGGTACTCGGTCATGACAAAGATGTTCTCGCTCTCGAGCTGCGCGGCGGCAGGGAGGGCGTCGGGAATACGAATGGGCATGGATGCTCCTTACGAGTCAGTTGCAGCTATGGTACAACGACCGGCCCCATCCGCGCGAGCGCATCGCCCAGCGATGCCGTCAGCGGCCCAAATCACTCCAAAAGTAGAGATTAAGGCATGCCCAAAAATCTATGGCGCTTTAGCCTAGCAAAGTGACGGCAGGAGGCTACAATGGTTCGACGCGAAAAACTCGGCCGAAAGGATACATATATGTACCAGACGCGTAAGATCGGTGTGGTCGGCCAGGGCCACGTAGGAGCACATGTCGCCAACAGCCTGCTTATGCAGGGCATTGCCGATGAGCTGTACCTGTGCGATATCAACGAGGCCAAAGTGACGTCCGAGGTCCAGGACCTGCGCGACTCCCTTTCGTTTGTCCCGTACAACACCAAGATCGTCAACTGCTACGACCACTACGAGGAGCTGGCCTGCTGCGACGTCATCGTCAATGCCGCCGGCAAGGTCGCACTGGCCGCTGGCAACCGCGACGGCGAGCTGTTCTTTACCACCGACGCCGCCCGCACCTTTGCCAAGCGCATCGTCGACGCCGGCTTTGACGGCATCTTCGTGAGCGTCTCCAACCCCTGCGACGTCGTGTGCACCGAGCTGTGGCACCTGACCGGCTACGATCCCAAGAAGATCATCGGCTCGGGCTGCGGTCTGGACTCCGCCCGCCTGCGCACCGAGATCTCCAAGAAGGTCGGCGTGAGCCCCAAGTCCATTGACGCCTACATGATCGGCGAGCACGGCTTTAGCCAGCTGGCCGCCTTTAAGGCCGCGACCATCGCCGGAAAGAGCCTCAACGAACTTCAGGCCGAGAACCCCGACAAGTATGCCTTCGACCACATGGAGATTGAGGAGCTCGCGCGCAAGGGCGGCTACGTAACCTACCAGGGCAAGCAGTGCACCGAGTACGCCGTCGCCAACTCCGCCGCGCGCGTCTGCGCCGCCGTGCTGCACAACGAGCACGCCGTGCTTTCGGCCTCTACGCTTATGACCGGCCAGTATGGCGAGGAGGGCATCTTTACCTCCCTGCCGTGCGTGATCGGTGCCGAGGGCGTCGAGGAGGTCTACACGCTCGACCTTTCCGAGTATGAGCTCGAGGGCTTCCACAAGAGCTGCCAGCACATCCGCGACAACATCGCCCAGCTCGACTGGTGGGACGCCGAAGGCGTTGTCGGCAAGTAGACCGTCAATCGCCGCAATCTCGCGAATCTAAACGCGATACCAAGCGGGCCGCGCCGGAAATCCCCGGCGCGGCCCGCTTTTTTGACTCACGCAGTGCCCTTGCGAATCGAAGGTGAATACTTTTCCCGGTGCCTAGTACTGCTCGATGCCCATGTAGCGACGGACCTCGGGGCTGTGGTCGAACACCTTGCCGCGGGCGGCGCGCAGCTCGCAGCTCATCGCATAGAAGAAGATCGGCTCCAGGAACGAACGCACGCTGGCGGGCACCTCGCCCACGCCGTACTCGAGCGCATCGAGCACCATAACCGTATCGGTGTGCGTGTTGAGGAACGCAAGTGCACGCTCCTCCATGGGACGGCACTCGCCCGATCCGAGCTGTACAAAGTAGAACACGCCGGGCTCGGTGGCTTCGAACGGGCCGTGGAAGTACTCGCCGGAGTGGATATAGCAGCAGTGCTGCCACTGCATCTCCATGAGCGAGCAGATGGCCATGGCGTAGGTCTGGCTAAAGTTGGGGCCGGAACCCAGGATATAGAAGAACTCGTGCTGCTGGCAGAGCTCGGCAAAGCGATCGCCCAGCTCGGCGTTGACCTTCTCGCGGGCAGCGGGCAGCAGCGCATCCATCTGCTTGAGGCCGGCGTACATGTCGGCAAGCGCCTCGTAACCCTCCTGCTGGTCAAGCAGTTCGGCGGCGATCAGAGCGCCGATGCCCTGCGGTACCTCGGCCTGCGGCACGCCTTCGCCCCACGGATAGACCCAGGTGGTCCACTTGCCGTTATCGATTTTGGAGCCCTCGCAGTCGGTGAGGGCAACGACCTCGGCACCGGCTGCCAGCGCCATCTCGCAGCCGTCAACGACTTCCTGCGTGTTGCCGCTGTGGCTGCAGGCGATGACGAGCGACTTCTCGCCAAGGCTCTTAGGAGCCATCAGGCAAAACTCGCGTGCCGTGTAGACCGTCGAGGTAAACGTGGTGGCCTCGCACTTGAGCAGTTCGTTAGCCGGCATGAGGTCGATCATCGAACCGCCACAGGCGATCCAAAAGACGTTCTCGACCTTGCCCTTGCGCTCGATGATTTCCTGAACCAGATCGTGTGCGTTCATGGTGATGCTCCTCCTTGTGGGGCGGCTTTGAACGACGACAGCTCGTACCTGCTGTCGTTCTATGTTGTCCTATTTATAGCACGTGCAACAACGCCCGTGAAGTCATCTCGGCAAATTTGTTCTATGTTGTTCTATCTGTGGACGTTAGATGTCGAAGACGTAGCGCGAGCCCACGATCTTTTGGCGGCCGAGCAGTAGAGGGCGCCCGCCGGCGTCGGTAAAGTAGGCCTCCATATAGAAGAGCGGCTCGCCGACCGGCACCTCCAGCAGCGGGGCCGTCTGAGCATCGGCAAGCGCAATCTCCACGGTGCAGGGGTCGGACTTGAGCGGCGCGCGACCCGAATGCTCGGCAACGAGCGCAAAGATTGAGTTATTGGTGAGGTCCTCGTCGGCCAGCGTCTGCAGGTAGGGATGGTCGGCGAGCGCAAAGGCGTTGTTCTCGAGCATGACGGGGATGCCATCGGCCGTGCGCACGCGCTCGACCACGATAAGCTCGCAGCCGGGCTCCACGCCAAAGAACGCCGCATCCTCGTGCGTCGCCGCGACCACCGTGCGCGACACCAGACGCGCACCCGGCACCATGTCGTTGGCAGCACAACCCTCAGTAAAGCTCTGGACGTCACCCTTCTGGCGAATCTTGCGTTTGAGCTTGGGGGCGCACACAAAGGTGCCCCTCCCCTGCTGGCGGTTGAGATACCCCGCACGCGACAGCTCCTCGATGGCACGGCGCACGGTGATGCGCCCCACGCCGTAGGACTTCGCGAGCTCCATCTCGGCAGGGATGCGCGAGCCGGCAGGGTACACGCCGCGCGCGATCTCGCCCTTTAGGTCGTCCATGACCTGCTGGTACAGCGGCACGGCGGGCACGTCAGTGCGGTCGGTTTTATCGTCGAATGCCATCGTTACGCTCCATCCCGCGCATGCTCGGACTCAAATTCTTCAATCGCCGCCATAAACTGCTCGCCAAAGGCGTCGGCTTTTTTCTCGCCAATGCCGTTGACCTGGATCAGCTCCTCGCGCGTCTGCGGACGCAGGCGGCACAGGCCGCGCAGGGCCTTGTCGGAAAAGACCATATACGGCGCCATCTCCAGCTCGGTCGAGATCTCCTTGCGGAGGGCACGCAGGCGCTCGAACAGCTCGGCATCGTCGCCAACGCGCGGGCGCTGATCCAGCTCGGCCTCCTCGCGCAGCAGATCGACGGCGCGGCGGGCGCGGGCCGAGGCCTTGCGCTTGGACGCGCGACGCTTAACGGTAAAGACGAACGCCTCGTCCTCGACCTCGCCGGCACGCGGACCCAGTCCCACGACCGGGTACTGCCCCTGCGAGGTGGCCAAATAACCGCGACCGCACAGCTGGCCGATGATGTCCTTGATGCGCCCGACCGATTCGCTCGACAGCTCACCGTAGCCGCGGTCCTCGTCCAGATGCATCTGGCGAATGCGCTCGGTGTTGCCGCCGTGGAGCACGTCGGCAATCAGCGACTTGCCAAAGCGCATGGGACGCGTGGCCACATAGCGCACGGCGGCGCGGGCCATATCGGTGACGTCCTCGACCTCGAACTGTGTGAGGCAGTTGCTGCAGTTACCACAGCCCTCGACCTCGTCCGTAGCGGTGCCGCCCGCGCCAGCCGAAGCAGCATGCTCGGCCGCGGCCTCGTCGCCAAAGTAGCGCAGCATGTATTCGCGCAGGCAGCCGGTGGTATTGCAGTAGCCCTCCATCTGGCTGAGCAGGCGGTAGCGATTCTGGAGCGCCCACGCGCGCTGCTCGTCGTCGAGCGCCTCATCGGCAGCATCGCCGCGATCGATCAGAAAGCGGCGCATGCGAAAATCGTTGCCGTTCCACAGCAAGTGGCAGCTGGCCGGGTCGCCATCGCGGCCGGCACGGCCCGCCTCCTGGTAGTAGGCCTCGATGCTCTCGGGCACGTTGTTGTGAATCACGTAGCGCACGTTGGGCTTGTCGATGCCCATACCAAAGGCGTTGGTGGCAACCATCACCTGAATATCGTCGTCGATAAAGGCGCGCTGGCTTTGGCGACGGGCGTCGTTGCTCATGCCTGCATGGTAGCGGCCAACGCGAATGCCGCTGGGACCCAGTGCCTCGACAAGCTCGCCTGCCAGCGCATCGACCGTCTTGCGGGTCGAGCAATACACGATGCCGCTCTCGCTCGAATGCGCGATCACATAGTCACGCACCCACGCTGCCTTGGCCTTGTCGCCCATCTCCTCGCAGCCAAAGTAGAGGTTCTTGCGATCGAAGCCCGTCACCACCGTCGCGGGGTTTTGCAGACCGAGCATCTGCTGAATGTCCGCGCGCACACGCTCGGTCGCCGTAGCGGTAAAGGCCGCCACGATAGGGCGCTGCGGCAGGGAATCGATGAACTCGCGAATCTGCAGGTAGGCGGGGCGAAAATCCTGGCCCCATTGGCTCACGCAGTGGGCCTCGTCAATGGCCACGAGCGGCACGCCAATGCCGCCGTCCGCCGCGGCCTCCTGCGCAAAGGCTAAAAAGCGCGGCTCGAGCAGACGCTCGGGTGCCACGTACATAAGCTGATAGCGGCCCTCGCGCGCCCGCTTGAGCACGGTGTTTTGCTGGGCCGGAGTAAGGCTGGAGTTGAGATAGCTGGGTCGCGCACCCGCCGCGAGCAACGCACGGGTCTGGTCCTCCATAAGCGACAGCAGCGGACTCACCACAAAGGTGATGCCGGGCAGCATGAGCGCGGGCACCTGGTAGCAAATGGACTTGCCGGCGCCCGTGGGCATAACACCCAGCGCATCGCGACCGGCAAGAATCGCATCGACCATGCGGTCCTGCCCCGGGCGAAACGAGGTGTAGCCAAAATAGGCGCCGAGCGTGTCGAGCGCCGTCTGCTGCATGCTATCGGTCATGGTTTCCTAACGTCCAAGTCATCTGCCGCCGATTATACGCCGCCACGCGGACCACTGCCGCACGGCTGTCGGCCCCGGGCAACGCAATCCAAAAGGAACGAGCGTGGGATTTTTGGACACTTTCCCAACGGCTAATCTCTTGACAAGCGCGCAAACGTCGCTGGTTGAGCATAAGTCAGCGAAAACGCCCCTAAGCGAGCAAGGTGACGTGAAAGAGGAGGGAAGCGTACTTCGGTACGCGACCGACGATTGAACGTCAGATTGCCGCTTAGGGGCGTTTGCAGCGTCGGCCCGTTACGCGGTTTGGTAAAACCGCGTAACTTACATGACCATAACGTAGCGCGATCCCACGTAGTACTGCTTGCCCATCAAAACCGGCTCGTCATCGGGACCGGTAAAGCCGGCACGCAGGTTGAGCAGCGGATCGTGCGGAGCAATGCCCAGCTCGGCCGCCTGCTCGGCGTTAGCTCGAACGGCCTCGACCGTGCGGTAGCCAACCGATGCAATCGGGGTTCCGCCAACACGCTCAACCTCGGCAAAAATCGACTTGTCCTCAAGATCGACCGTCAACAGCTCACGGTAGGCGTCAAACGGCACAAAGATGTTCTCCTCAAAGATGGGCTCGCCGTCGGCCGTACGCACGCGCTTGATATGCAGCAGCAGCGCATCCTTCTGCAGGCCAAAGAACTCCATCTCGTTTTGACGCGCCGGAACAATCTGGCGATCGACCACATGCGCACCGGCCTTCATGCCATTGTCGGCACACAGCGCGGTAAACGTCTGCAGCGTCGAGGCGTGGAACTGGCGATTGATGTGCGGCGTGGAGACAAAGGTGCCACGGCCCTGCTGCTTAACCAGGTAGCCGTCGGAGCACAGCTCCTCGACGGCGCGGCGCACCGTGATGCGGCTCACCTCGTACTGCTCGGCAAGCTCGAGCTCGGACGGAATACGCTCCTTGGGTGCATAAACACCTTTCTCGATCGCATCCTTGATTTCGTCATAAATCTGCTGGTAAAGCGGTGCATTTTTGGGCGCAGGCATATCTAATCACTCTTATCAAAATATCGAAATAACTAATACGTATATAACGTCTTTTTATATGTTACCTCAGTTGGATAAAACGATACACCACATACAGCAAATCCTTACCTGCCGTCGTCCTGCTGCAGGCTGTCCTGCTCGCTGAGGCGCGCCTGCCTGCTGGCCATGCGTGCGGGCTTGTCGGGATCGGGAACGGCCGTGGGCATGGGCTCGTCGACATGACCACCCCACCAGCCGCCCACAAAGTTGAGCGTGTGGAACACGTTGATCACGGCGCCGGGATCAACGTCGCACACCAGCTTGATAATGTCCTGGCTCTCGTAGGTCGAGACAACGGTGTTCAGCAGGTACATCTTTTCGCGGCTGTATCCGCCAATGACCTCGGCGCAGCTAATGCCATGCTGAAAATGGTCAACATAGGCGGTCATGACCTCGTCTGCCTTGCGCGTCGTGATCTGCAGCGTCACGCGATCGTAGCGACGATAGAAACTGTCGATGGTCTTGGTCGAAATAAACTGGAACACGATGGAATACGCCGCCTTGTCCCAGCCAAACATAAAGCCAAAGATCGCCAGGATAAAGCAGTTGAAACCAAAGATGACGCCCCAGATGGTCTTGCCCGTGTGGTTGGAGACCCACAGCGCGATAAAGTCAGTGCCGCCGGTGGATGCGCCGGACTTTAGCGCGATGGCAGCGCCCAGACCCGAGACCACGCCGCCAAAAATGATGAGCATGATCTTGTCGCCCAAAAACGGGGCGAAGTGAAAGATGTTGAGAAAGAGCGATGAGAGCACGACCTGCATCATCGAGAAGATGACGAAGCGCTTGCTTATGCCGCTCCAACATAGGAGTGCCACGGGGATGTTGAGCGCGAGCATACCGAGCGAGATGTCGATGTGAACGCCGCCGAGCGAGGTAACGCGATCGAGCAGGACCGCGACGCCGGTGAGACCGCTCGGAAGCAGGTCGGCGGGCTGAATGAACGCCTGGATCAGGAATGTTTGGAGGACGGCAGAAATTGTGACCGCCACGGCGGTAATGGCACGGCGGACGATGGTGAGGCGGCCGAGCACGAGCACGCGGTCCGTGAGCTGATCGATGGCGTTCGCCACGGAAGCTCCTTTCGAAGGCAGATGTAGTTGTGGGGCATGCCCGCGATTTTAGCATGGACCACCACGAAGGTGCCTGTCCCCTTTGTGGTGGTTTTGCTGCTAAATGGCAGGTAGGATGTCGGTCAGATTGTCGATGATAACGTCGGCGGCGGACTGATCTAGGTTGACGCCCTCGTGCGGACGCAGCGCCAGGACGCGGGCGCCGGAGCGCTTGCCGGCCTCGATGCCCAAAGGCGAGTCCTCGATAACCAGGCATTCGGCAGGCTCCACCCCCAGCGCCTCCATGGCACGCAGGTAGATCTCGGGGTCGGGCTTAAACGCACTGCACTCGTGACCGCTGATGGTGTAGTCCAGCACGTCGGGGATACCGGCAATCTCCACCAGCTCGTCGATCAACTCGCGATAGGACGAGCTCGCGATGGCACACTTCACGCCGCGCTCGTGCAGTGCGCGCATCACCGGCTCCGTCTGCTCGTTGAGCAGCTCGGCATACGGAACGGGATGGTCCGGGCTATAGACCTGCTTGTACTCCACGCGCAGACGCTCGCGCAGCTCAACATCGTCGGGCACCAGCGCCTCCCAAATGGCAGGCTCGTTAGACCCCGAAAGATCGGGGATCTCGTCAAAGTGGAAGCCCTTCTCCTCCATAAACGCCACGCGACGACGATTGTAGAACCACTCGGTATCGACCAGCACGCCGTCCATATCAAACAGCACTGCCTTGATCATACGCATCTCCTCCCACCTGCCAAAAAGGGTCAGGTTTATTTTGGTAGGTTTTATCTGGGGTTTTACGGCGCGACAGACACGCCCTCCCCAGAGCAAAAAGGGGACGGGGCACAAACCCCATCCCCTCTCAATCAACCCGTAAGGTCTACTTACTTGTGATTAGTAGGAAAGCTTCCACATGTAGCGACGCATGGTCAGCGGGTGCTGACGGGCCTCGGCGATCTGGTTGCCGTACTCGCGCATAACGGCGAGGTGCAGCAGCGGGTTGAAGTAGGTGACGACGCTCGCGGGCACAGCGTCAGCCAGGCCGTAGTCCTTGGAGTCGATCAGAGCGACCTTGGCGCCCATGCGCTCAAGGAAGGTGAGGGCGCGGGCGTCCATCGGACGGGTGGCGCCATCGGACATGAAGAAGACGTAGGGCTTACCCTCGGTGGAAACCTCGAACGGGCCGTGGAAGTACTCGCCGGTGTTGTAGGCGGCGGCGTCGATCCACTGCATCTCGGTGAACAGGAAGGCAGCGTGAGAATAAGCCATCTTCTCGGAGGCACCGGAAGCCATGAAGTAGATCATCTTGTCGTCCTTGAAGTCCTCGGCGAACTTCTTGGCGAGCTTCTTGCAGTGCTGAGCGGCATTCTCGCAGAGGTCGAAGACGTTGGTGAGGCCGGTGATCATGTCCTCGTAGTGGTCATAGCCCTCGGTCTGCTGAAGGATCTCGACAGCAAGAGCGATGGCGTAGCCAGGCTTCTCGCACTTGGCAGCGAAGTTGGCGTGGAAGCCGTGAACGATGACGTAGTCAGCGTCGACGGTCAGAGCGGAGCCGGCCTTGTTGGTGAGGGAGACGACCGGGCAGTTGTGCTTCTTGGCGGTCTTGTTGGCCTCGACGGTCTCGGGCGTGGAGCCACCGAGAGAGCAGGTGATCACGAAGGTGTGCTCGTTGACCCAGGAAGGCGTGTCGTAGTTGAACTCGTTAGCGGTAAAGATCTGAACGTTCAGCTTGTCCGTGTTGTTGGCCAGGAAGTACTTGGCGGGGTAAAGGTCGGACATGGAAGCACCGCAGCCGACGAAGGCGACGCTGTGGATCTCGTGGTTGGACAGGACGTCAGCGACGATCTGCTTAGGGAGGTTAAGGTCGATCTCGTACATCTGACACATTCCTTTCGATTTTTGCGGCGCCACATTGCCGGGCGCTCGCAGGGTTACCGTGGTTTGGACCGAGTCGCCGGCCCGTTAAGGATGCGACAAAGGGACTGTCCCATTGTCGCATTTTGGGGATGGAAGCCTGCCTGGGGTATGGGATGCCAGGCAGGCCCCCGGGGGAAAGCGGTTAGGCGCTTGGTCGCGACTAGGCCAGGATGCCGGCCGCGGAGAGGGCGATGCCGCCCACAATGGCGATCACGAGAAGCCAACCGGTGTTGACGTTCTTCTTGATGAGCCAGTACATAAGGCCGGTGAGGCCAAGGGAAATCATCTGGGGCATCATGCCGTCCAGGATGTCCTGGATAACGACGGTGCCCTCAGCGAACTGCAGCGGGGTGGTGGCGCCAATCAGCGTAGCGATCATGCCGCCCACGGACATAAGGCCCACGATGCCGCAGACATACATGAGCTTCTCCATGAGGTCGCCGCCCTGAAGCTTGCTCAGGTACTCGTGGCCGCCCTGATAGCCCATCTTGGCTGCGAACCAGGTGATCAGCACAGAGGGGACGATGGAGATGAGCATGGCCAGGATCGGGCCCATGATGGAGCCCTGCTGAGCCAGCTGAACGCCCAGGCCAAAGGCGATAACGCGGATGGTGCCCTGGAAGAAGGAGTCACCGATGCCGGAAAGCGGACCCATGAGGGAGGTCTTGACCGCGTTGATCGAATCGGGGTTGAAGTTCTCAGGATCCTTGGCGTACTCCTCCTCCATGGAGGCGGAGAGGCCCAGGATGAAAGCGCTCGTCTGCGGGGTGCAGTTGTAGAACGCCATGTGACGGTGGTAAGCCTCTTTCTTAGCAGCGAGCTGCTTGGGGTCGGACTCGTCCGGATAGAGGCGATCGAGCGTGGGAACCATGCCGTAGAGGAAGCCCATGTTCATCTGACGCTCGTAGTTCCAAGAGGCCTGGATGGCCCAGGAGCGCCAGAAGAACTGGCTGACCTTCTTGTTCAGGGACACGTCCTTGGTTGCGGTTGCCATAGTGTGTTCCTCCTTAGTCTTCGTCGTCTTCGAGCGGATCGTAGTCGGAATCGACACCGGCGGCTGCATGGGAACCGTTGAACTTGAAGCCCATGAAGACGACAGCCAGGCACACACCGATCAGAGCGACCGCGATGACGGACAGGTTGAGGTAAGCGGCGAGCAGGAAACCGATGAACAGGAACGGAGTCATACCCTTCTTGATCATCATGGTGAGCAGCAGGGCCAAACCGTAGGCGGTCATGATCTTGGTCGAAACGTTAAGACCAGTGGACAGCCACTCGGGAACCATGTTGACGATGGCCTGAACCAGGTCGGTGCCAACAAAAACGGCGAGGAAGATCGGCAGGAAGTACATGACGGCGTACAGACCGGAGCCGGCGCAGATGTGCATACGGTAGGCGGTCTTGAACTTTCCGTTATCGATCGCGCTATCTGCCACATGGGTGAGGGCGGCGATGATGGAACGGAACACGATGCCGAGAAGCTGACCCAGGACGGCGACCGGGATGGCGATCGTCATGGCGGTCTCGGCGGAAGCATCGGTCAGGCACGCAAAGGCAGCGGCCACGATGCCGCCCAGGACCATATCGGGCGGAACGGCGGCGCCGACCTGCACCAGGCCCATGGACACGAGCTCGACGGCGGCACCGACGGCAAGACCGGTGGGCACATCGCCCAACAGCAGACCGACGAGCGTAGCGCCAACGAGGGGCTGCTCGAAGTTAAGACGACCGAGCAGGCGGGAGTCCCACATGCAGAACACGCCGACGAGGCCGACGAGCACCGCACTGATGAACGTATTCATACCCTTCTCCTTTCAGTCAGGCAAAAGCCTGGTTGATTACAGCTTGGCGTCGATGTCGACGCTCTGATACGTAGGGGTCTGCTGGACATAGAGCTTGATACCCATGTCGAGCAGCTGGTTGACGTCGGCCTTCTGGTTGGCGTCGAGGAAGACGGAGCTGTCCTTGCCGCCGACCTGATCGGCACCGTCGTGGTTGGCGGTGGCGCCCAGGTTGATGGCGTCAAGCTTGTAGCCCTGGCAGAACTGCAGCATCTCGGCAGTGTTACCAAAGACGAACATGACGCGCTCGCCGAGGGTGTTGAGCTTGTCCATCTTGGCGAGGGCACGCTCGACGGTGAAGACGTTCAGGCGCACGCCCTGGGGCTTGGCCAGCTTAAGAGCGCCCTTCTTGATGTCATCGTTGGCGGCAGCGTTGTCGACGACGATGATGCGCTCGGCCTGAACCTTGGTGGTCCAGGTAAAGACGACCTGGCCGTGCAGCAGACGGTAGTCAAGACGTGCGAGGACGATCTTGGCGGGACCGGAGCTGTGACGGGACGCCTTGGCCTTCTTGGCGGGAGCCACGGCGGCCTCGACCGGTGCGTTGGGGTTGGTCAGACCGGTGCGGGCCTCGTTGATGAGGGCCGCGAGCTCGGCGCCCTTGACGGGGACGGGGCTCATGGCGAGCGTCAGTGCCAACGGGATGTTGAAACCGCTGACAACCGTGAACTTCGTACCGTTCTTGGAAAGCTCGACCATGTTGTTGTTGACCGAGCTGCCGAGCATATCGGTCAGCACATAGACGGTGTCGTCCGCGTTGAACGTGGCGATCATAGCCTCAACCTTATTGGTGATGGGCTCCTTGTCGTCACGAGCAAGCGACACGACGTGGACGTTCGACACGTCGCCGAGAACCATCTCGAGCGTGTCTTTGGCGCCTGCGGCCAGGCCGCCATGAGATGCGAGAATGATCTGATTCATCTTGCCTCCTCCTTTTCGTTATGGTCATTATAACGTCTTATACGTTGCGGATATTGCTAATTAGTATAAAGACCGTTCGCGGATGAAAATCGACCGTTGACGGGTTTAACGTACTTGAAACGTTGGCGCAGGGTAGGCCGGCGCGGGCTGGATAACCCCAGGTCAGACCCTGCGCACAATCCTCTATCGCACGAAGTACCAGGGACTTTCCTGCACGGTGGGCTCCAGCGCGATGCCGGTGCGCTCCTTAAACAGATCCATGTCCTGAGATTTTTCGGTCCACCACGCGTTGGGCTTAAAGGTCATGCTCTCAACGACATGACCGACAAACACACTGTTGCGCAGCTTGGAGAAGTCGGTGTTCATAATCAGGATGGACGCGAGCACCAGCACGATGCCCAGGACCTTGATCGCGCCGGCGGGCTCGGCATAGACACCAATGCCCACCAGTACGGTGACGACCGTCTCGAAAGACATTACGACGGGAACTTTCGATGTCTCGAGCCCCATGGACAGACCCTGCATATATAAGATGTAAGCCACGGCTGTGGGGATGAGTCCAAAGCCAAGGAACAGCAGCAGCAGCTGTGGCGACATTGCCGCGGCGACATCCGGCCACGGAGCCGCGATAGCTGCCATAACCGCACCGCCAAAAACAAAGCCCCAAAACGTGACAGCCAGCGGATGGACCGTCTTGGTTGCTATTCGGCTAAACACCGCGAGCGACGCGCCACAAAAGCCTGCAATCACGCCCGACGTGACGCCCCAAACCGAAAAATGAAAACCGGAAAGGTCGCCATTGGTCACTGCAAGCACGCAGCCTACGATGTTAAAGACAATGGCAACGAGCTTGTTGGGGGTCACGTCCTCGCGATAAAGCACGCGGCCGAGCATGACGCCAAACACCGGCGAGGTGTAGAGCAGCACCGAGGCCGTGGACATGCCCACCTCGCCCATGCACTCGTAATAGCAGGTGTTGGCAGCGGCCAAACCGACGATACCGACAAGCGCGCAGGGAACAAGCTCTTTGGGGCTTGCCTTGAACAGTGCCAGCGGACCCTGAGCCACGGTAGACCCCTCACCCGGACGGCAGCCCATAAACATCAGGACCGGCGCCAAGATAAGCGCTCCGACCAACAAGCGAAAGGCAGCCATGCTCTGGGACGAAACGCCCATGGCCGAGATGCCGTTTACAAAGATTCCGATGCTGCCCCACATAAGCGCGGCGACCAGCACCAGCACATAGCCCAGATTGCTCTTCTTCAACGCAGCCTCCTCGGTATTGTTTCCAATATGTTTCGTACTACGTTATAGTCGTTATATACATTTTTCAAGACACAAATCGCCGAACGGAAAAATCTGCTTCCCCACATACTCATTGGGGACGTTCCCAAATGACTAGTCATTTAAGAACATCCCCAACGTCTAAGGCACCGCTGGTTGAGCATAAGTCAGCGAGCGGGCCGCATTTGAGGCAAGGTGGCGTGAAACGAAAGGGCGCTGACCTTCTGGTCGCGCCCTTGAAGTTGAACGTCAGATTGTCCAAATGCGGTCCGCGCAGCGTCGAGCCGTTACGCGGTTTGGTAAAACCGCGTAACTCTTAGTAGTCCAGCTTCCACATGTAGCGGCGCGTCATGTAGTCCTTGTGGGTGACGGCAGAGAGCGCACGCATGTAGACGTTGTTGAGGATCGGGGCAAAGATCAGGTGGTTGAAGTACTCGCTCACGCTGTCCTTGATGTCGTTGAGGCCGAGCTCCTTGGCGTCGAGCTGATAGACGCGCTCGCCACCGTACTGGTTGACGAAGCGGATGCCGCGCTCGTCGTTGCAGCGGCTGCGGCCGACGCTGATGAGCTGGAACAGCGAGGTGCGCTTGTCCAGGATCTCGAAGGGGCCGTGGAAGAAGTCGCAGGTGTTGATGGTGCAGGAGTCGATCTGCAGCATCTCCTGCACGTTGCAGATGCTAAAGACGTAGGCGGCACCAAAGAGCGGACCCTGAGCCATCACGTTGATGCAGGGCTTGTCGGCGTTTTGCTCGGCCCACTTGGCGGCGAGCGGACGGGTGTACTCGACGGCCTTGCGATAGATGGGGTCAACCAGGTCGAAGGCGGCCATAGCGGTCTCATACTCGGCATAGCCCTCGGTCTGCTGCGTAAGCTCCATGGCGATCATGGTCACGACGGCGGAGTTGGTACGGCCCATGCAAGACTCGTCGACGGCCAGGCTGTCATACTGAATCTTGTAGTCGCAGACCTCGGTGAGGCCGGACTCGTCGACATAGATGGCGATGGTGCTGGCGCCGTGGTCCTTGGCGACCTGGGCGGCGACGATGGTCTCCTTGGTGCCGCGCATGGACACGACGACGGCCAGGGTGTTCTCGTTGACGTAGGCCGGGGTGGCGTGCACGAACTCATTGCTGGTGTAGCTGGAGCTCACGACCTGCGTGGCCTCGTGCTCCATAAAGTACTGGGCAGGATAGTTGCCGCCGTTGGATCCGCCGGCGCCAATCCACACGACGCGCTTGATGCCGCCCTTGTCTGCCTTGTCGGCCAAAACCTGGGAGACGACGTCCTTAACCTGTTCCTGAGTAGTCATCGTGCATCAGCCTTTCTTCTCGTTTGATGCTCTCGATGGCATACAAGTTACATACATGTTTTGGCTATGTCGACTAGTTGTATGCTATATTTGTCTTAGAAATTTTGCTGATGCGGTTTTCGATAACTAGCTACCAGCGGTTTTGTTGTTGTATTGAATACATGCTTGATTAGATACGCATACAGGTTAGATACAGGTTGATCGCATGAACGCTTCATCTAAAAAGAGACTGACCCAATACGAGCGCTTGGCGGGCATGCTGCGCGACCGCATCGCCTCCGGCACCTACGCGCGCGGAGACAAGCTGCCGTCCGAGATGGAACTCATGGACGAATCGGGGCTGTCGCGCAGCACCGTACGCCACGCCCTTAAGGTGCTCGTTGATGAGGGCCTGGTGCGCACCGAGCGCGGGCGTGGCGCCTTTGTGGCCGACACGCCGGCGCTCCACGAGAACAACCTGGTGTTTTCGAGCTACACGACACAGGTCCAGGGTCAGGGTATGAAGCCCACCACGCGCACGGTGGACTCGGGCTTTGCCAAGGCCGCGGGCAATGCGGCCAAGTTCTTCGATGTCGCCGTGGGCAGCAAGCTCGTCAAGCTCGTCCGCCTACGCTACCTAGACGATGCGCCGCTGTGCTTGGAGACCACCTATCTACCACCGAGCTTTGAAGCACTCATCGATCGCGATATCAACGGTTCGCTCTACGCCACGCTACGTCAAGAATTCCATCGCGCGCCGGCACAGGGGCATAAGACCTTTGAGGTGTGCTATGCCTCGCAAAACGAGGCGTTTTTGCTCAACGTTGAGCGCGGGCAGGCGCTGATCCTGATCACCGACTACGTCTACGACACGGACGGCCGCCCACTCCATGTTTCCAAGCGCATCCAACGCACTGACCGCGCCAAATACACCGAGCCCATCGGCTAGCGCACCAAACGAGGCAAAATGTACATAATAAACGTTTTACCTGCGGTTTTTATTAAATCTCAAGCCGGCATGGCGCAAGTGCCGGCATCGTCTGGCAATACGCGCCGTCCAAGCTCAACTGTTCCTGCTCAGAATATCCAGCACCGTAAGCCTAAGTGAGTAGACTTTTCGCGACCTGCCGAGCACACCCAAAACAGCCACCTCTGTGACCTGCGGTTTTACTAAAGCAGATACGCTTTGTGCTCGCCTTGCGCCAAAAAGTCTACTCACTTAGCTCGCAAGGTGTCTCGACGGGACGATTCAAGTCAAAATAGCGTACGAACGCTGCACTTCTTGCGGTGATTTGATACCGCAAGACAGCCAAAAACCTGCCAAAAAAGGACAGGTTTATTTTGATCGGTTTTATCTGGGGTTTTGCTACATCCGCAGGTTGAACCTATCAATCGAACGGCCCAACGCAAAGGCCGCCGCGAAGGAATTCACATCCTTCGCGGCGGCCTTTAGCGTTTGACCAGATAAAACCTGCCAAAATAAACCTGTCCCTAAATGGTAGGTTTGGGAAGGTCGGGGAACCAGGTTGGCTTGGGTTGGTTGGGTGTGTGCTCGGCCAGGACCAGCTCCATCCAGCACATGTCGTACCAGCGGCCGAACTTTTGGGCACAGCGGTCAAAGGCGCCCACCAGGCGATACCCCATATGCGCATGGAAATCCTGACTGTTGTGCGTCAGATACTCGTCGTCCTTGTCGTGTGGCACGGCAATGAGCGCGCACATGTTGGTGATGCCCATCGCGACCAGGCACTGCTTGAGCGCATCGTGCAGTTTGCGCCCCAGCCCGCCGTGGCGCACGTCGCGCGCCAAGTAGATCGACGTCTCGACCGACCAGTCGTATGCCTCGCGGCTGTTGAGCGGACTCACATAGGCATAGCCTACCGGGCGCCCGTCCAGCTCCATCACCAGATACGGATAGCGCTTGAGCGTACGCTCGATGCGCCCGGCGAACTCCTCAACGCTCGGCACCTCATATTCGCAGGTAATCGCCGTCTGGCGCACATACGGCTCATAGATGGCAAGCAACGCCGGCGCATCATCGGGAGTCGCTAGGCGAATCGTCGGCTCGGACATCTCGGATTTCTCGGGCATACAGCCCCTCCCCCCTCAAAAGCACGAGCCGCCCCACGCCAAATCCAAGCGCAAGGCGGCCCTCTTCGTCACATCAACCTACAGAACCGCCGCCAACGCGTCGATGTCCTCCTGCGTCGTGGCCCAGCTGGTGCAAAAGCGCACCACGGTGTGGGCCTTGTCGTACTTTTCCCAGTACTCGATCGCCGCATGCTCGCGAATGCGCGCCATGTCCTCGTTGGGCAGAATCACAAACTGCTGGTTTGTGGGCGTCTCCAAAAAGAACTGGTAGCCGCGCTCGTGCAGCACGCGACGCAGCGCCTGAGCCGTCTCAATCGCCTGCCGACCAATCTCATAATACAGGCCGTCGGTAAAGAGCGCCTCAAACTGCACACCCGTCAGGCGGCCCTTGGCAAGCAGCGCGCCGTGCTGCTTAATGCGCGGAATGGGGTGCGCCGGGGCGTGGATGCCGCAAAACACCACGGCCTCGCCGCAAAGCGCGCCGCACTTGGTGCCGCCGATGTAGAACACGTCACACAGCTGCGCCAGCTCGGGCAGGGTAATGTCGCACTCATCGGCCTCCAGCGCATAGGCAAGGCGAGCGCCATCCACAAACAGCGGAATCTCACGCTTCTGGCACACTGCGTGAATCGCCGCGAGCTCAGCCTTGGAGTACAGCGTGCCGTACTCGGTCGATAGGCTCACGTACACGGCACCCGGGAACACCGTATGCTCGTAGCTCTCGTTTTCGTAGAACACCTGGATATAGTTCTCGAGGTCCTCGGCGTGCATCTTGCCCTCGTAGCCGGGGATGGTGAGCACCTTGTGGCCGCCAAACTCGATGGCGCCCGCCTCGTGGCAGGCGACGTGGCCAGTCTCAGCAGCAACGACGCCCTCGTACGGCGCGAGCAGCATGTCGATCACCGTCGCGTTGGCCTGCGTGCCGCCCACCAGAAAAAACACGTCGGCATCGGGGGCCTGGCAGGCCTCGCGGATAAGCTGCTTGGCACGCTCGGTGTGCGCATCGGTACCATAGCCGGGCTGCGGCTCCATATTGGTGTCGACAAGCGCCTGCAGCACTGCCGGGTGTGCGCCGTGGGAATAGTCGTTGTTGAACGCGAGCATGGCAATCCTCTCTTACCAGGTATCGACCAGATGATTCAGGTGGGGCTATTGTACGCCGTGCGGATAGGCAACGCGCGCGGCAAGGCACTCAAGTGCCAACACCAGGGCAAAGCCGCAGCTCACGTCAGTCAAAAAGTGTGCACCGATCACGATACGGCCAAAGGCGACGAGTGCCGCGACCACGGCAGCGACCCAAAAGACCACGCGGCGTCGCGACGGCTTTTCCTTAGAGGCCGCCGCAGGAAGCCCGGCGAGCATAAGGCCGATCGCCGCATGCGCCGTATGACCGCTCGCGAACGACTTAAAGCCGTCCTTGATTACGCCGGCCGCGATATAGCCCCACTTGTCGGGGTTGCCGATTACCCACCACGGCTGAAAATTGAGCCCCGGCGTGACCTCGATCACGCGCATGCGCGGGCGCGACCACAATGGCTTAACAATGACATTGAGGATGATGGCCTGAGCGACCCACACGGCAAGCACCATCAACGCCCAGCGCGTGAGATCGTCGGGGTCGGTGTCGCGCGTAAGGCGATAGGCAATAACGTTGGCCGCGATGACCAGCGTAAACGTTAGTACCAGCTGAAACGCAATAAGCTTGCCGCCGACGCGCAGCGATCCGATAATCTCGTAGCCGACCAGGCCAACGTTGATCAAAATGCCCAGCGCGGCGAGCCACTTGCTCGCCTTGGAATCGGAGCGTGCCGAGCGCACGAGCATAACACCCGCGATGCTCGCCGTCAGCTCGAACGGAAGCTCGCCGGCCGCCTCGACAAAGCGGCCAAACAGGCTGGACGAGTTGAACAACGCGCTCGAGATCTGGTAATCGAAAAACGACCCAACGAGCAGACAAAAGGCCAGAACAACCGCGATAATGGCGACATCTTTCTTATAGATGTATCCAAACATACTTTCCTTTCGATGGAACCAGATTGCCCAAATGGGGCGTTTGCAGCGTCGACCCAATTAGTCGTCGTCGCTAGCGCCCAGCTGCTGCAACAGCATGAGCGCGGCTGCCACCGGACCGGTGCCGTCGTTGGCGTCGAGGCCGCGGCCCAGGCCGCTGCCCGCCCCGGCGCCGGCCTTGTAGGGCACCGACAGCTTGCGGCTTTTGGGGAAGTTCACCGCGCCATAGCGGGTCTTAAGCTCAAAGGCCACCTTCTTGGGAACGTCAACCCCCAGGAAGGTAATGCGTCCGCCGCTGAGCGTGACACTCTCGAGCCCCAGGCGCTCGCCGCGGATGCGGATACGCGCGCGGTTGAACAGGTTGAGTCCCGCCAACGGCAGCTCACCATGCGCGGCCTCGGTCTCTTCCTGCACCTCGTCGATACTCTCCAGGTCCTCAGCCGCCGCGAGCTTGCGGTACACGAGCACGCGCTGGTCCACCGCCGGTAGGTACTCCTCGGACAAGAAGTAGTCGGCCGGCAGGTTGATGCCCACGCTCGCCGCCTCCACGCCGGCATCGTCGTCGCCGCGCGCCTCGGCCACGGCCTGTCCCAGCATCTGCGTAAACAGGTCAAAGCCCACACTCGACAGGTTGCCGTGTTGCTCGGCACCCATGAGCGAACCGGCGCCGCGGATCTCCAGATCGCGCATGGCGATGCGCATGCCGCTGCCCAAGTCCTGGAACTCGGAAAGCGCGGTCAGGCGCGCCGTCGCCTCCTCGGTGAGCGGCAGCTCGCCCGGGAACATAAAGTACGCATATGCCTGCGTGGCAGAGCGACCCACACGGCCCTTGAGCTGGTAGAGCTGTGCCAGGCCCAGGCGCTGCGAGTCCTCGATGATGAGCGTGTTGGCCGTTGCGTTGTCGATGCCGCTCTCCACGATGGTCGTGGCGATGAGCACGTCGATCTTCTTGGTCGCGAACTCGATCATCACGTCCTCGACCTCGCGCGGGCTCATCTTGCCGTGTGCCACACCCACGCGTGCCTCGGGCGCGGCCTCGTGCACGCGCGCCACGGCATCGTCAATGGTCTTAACGCGGTTGGACACGTAATACACCTGGCCGCCGCGGCCCACTTCCAGACGAATCGCCGCACTCACCACGTCGGGGTCGTACTCCCCCACGTGCACAATGACGGGACGGCGCCCGGTCGGCGGCGTGGTGATCAGGCTCATGTCGCGCACGCCGCTCGTGGCCATCTGCATGGTTCGCGGGATCGGCGTTGCCGAGAGCGTGAGCACGTCGATCTGCTCGCGCAGGTTTTTGAGCTGCTCCTTGTGCTGCACGCCAAAGCGCTGCTCCTCGTCGATGATCACCAAGCCCAGGTTCTTGGGGTTCACGTCGGCAGAAAGCAAGCGGTGCGTGCCGATGAGCACATCGATCGCGCCCTCGGCAAACGCCTTGAGCGCGCGCTTTTGCTGCGCCGGCGTGCGGAAGCGGCTGAGCACCTCGACCTCTAGGCCAAACGGGGCAAAGCGCTCAAAGAATGTCTCGTAGTGCTGCTGGGCCAGAATGGTCGTGGGGCAGAGCACCATGACCTGGCGGCCGGAGTCCACGCACTTAAAGGCCGCGCGCAGGGCGACCTCGGTCTTGCCAAAGCCCACGTCGCCGCACAGCAGGCGGTCCATGGGCTTGGGCGCCTCCATGTCGGCCTTGATGTCGGCGATAGCCTCCAGCTGGTCGCGTGTCTCGTCGTAGGGGAAGCTCTGCTCCATCTCGATCTGCTCGGGCGTATCGGGCGGACAGGCGATACCGGCAATCGACGAGCGGCGCGTATACAGATCGACCAGGTCAAACGCCAGCTTTTTGGCATTCTTGCGCGCCTTGTTGGTAGCCCGCGTCCAGTCGGCGGTATTGAGCCTGGTCAAGCGCGGTTTATCGCCGTCGGGACCAACGTAGCGCGTAATGCGGTCAACCTGCTCCAGCGGCACGTAGAGCTTGTCGCCATCGGCGTATTCCAGCAAAAAGTAGTCGCGCTCCTTGCCGCCCACTTCCTGGCGCGCGATCTCGCTAAAGAGCGCGATGCCGTGGGTGGCATGAACAACGTAGTCACCCGGTTTAAACGGGAAGGTGATCTGCGTAATGTCAACCTTGCGGCGACTGCGCGCGCGGTTGGCATCCATGCGGGCGTTGAGGTCGGCGATCGAGAACACGGCCAGATTGGCGTCGGGCACCACCACGCCCTGCGGCAGGGCGGCATCGACAAAAGTCACGCGCCCGCGCGAGATGGTGGGCACGGCGGCGCCGGCGGCAGCCTGCGCGGCGCCCGCCTCGAGCGAGCGGGCGTTGAGCGCATCGGCCTTACGCTCGCGAATGGAAGCATGGGCCTCCTGGCGTGCGGCACGGTCGGCGAAATCCGCCGCCGCCACGCGCACGCGGTCGCCGATAGCGCCGGCATTTTCGGGCGCCGCGGTCAGCGATTCCTCAAAGGTAATGCCCTCGTCGCCAAAGGTGAGCTCCATCGACTCGCGCGCGCCGCGGTCGGGAATGGCAAACACGCAGGCATAGCGCTTGCCCACTACTTCTTGAATGCGCGTCATAAAACGGTTGTCCGAGCCTGCGATGGCAGGCTGCTCAATCTTGAGCTCTGCCGTAACCGCACCGCCGGCACGGATGAGGCTCACATAGTTCAGGCGTTGCTGGGAACCAAAGTCGAGTTGCTGGGCACGCACGTACAGGCCGTCCAGACGGTCGACCCCCGCCTCGCCGGCACGTGCCTCGATATCCTCGTAGGCGCGCAGGCAATCGTCGAACAGCGAGCGCGGCTCGGACAGCACCACGAGCGCCTTGCCGCTCACATGCGACAGCGGACTCACGGTCTGGCCGTACATCACCGGCAAAAAGCGGTCGAGCTCGGGCGTGACGATGCGCGCATCCACCATCTCGAGCAGTGCCGCCAGCTTACTGTCGTCCTGACTGGCGCGGTAGAGCGCCACGTGCATGTTGTGGACGGCGTCGTCAGTGAGTGCGAGCTCGCGACAGGGGAAGATCTCGATGCTGTCCTCGTTGCCGATGGTCTGCCCCGTAGAGCTCACCATGCGGCGGATGCGGTCGATCTCGTCGCCAAAGAACTCAATGCGCACGGGCGCCTTTTCCTGCGCGGGAAACACCTCGACGGTGTCGCCGTGCACGCGGAACAGACCGGGCGCATCGGCGGCACCGGCATTGGTGTAGCCCATGCCCACCAGGCGCTGCGGCACCTCGTCAAAGGGAATCTCCTCGCCCACCGCAAAAGTAGTGGACTCCCAGTAGTGGCTCTCGACCGGCGGCACGCAGCGCAGCAGTGCGCGGGCCGAGGCGACCATGATGCAGTTGTCTCCGCGCACGATGCGTCCCAGCGCCTCGCAGCGCTGCGCCACCACGGCATCGTCGGGCGCTTGCTCGCGCCAAGGGTAGTCCTTGCGCTCGGGAAAGCGGCACACGTGCGCCAGGCCCACATAAGCGGCCAAACTGCGTGCGGCGCGATCAGCCGCATCCTCGCCGCTCACGATGTAGACCGTGGGGCGCGGGCGGCGCGCAAACTGGGCGGCCGCCATAAGCGTTCGGCCCGACTGAGACACGGCCAGCGTCACGTCCTCGCCGGCATCGAGTCCGGCCTCGACGGTCTGCAGCGCCTCGGCAGTGTAAAGCTGCGCGGCTATACGGTGAATGAGCATGCTGTTCCTCCGGCATTGCAACGACAAAAGCCCGCCGAGGCAAGCTCGGCGGGTCGTTCGTCAAATTCGTTGTCTGTCATGGTAGCGCATGGAGGGGACTCCAGCTCAGGCGTACGCCCAGCCCCGCAACAAAAACGCCAGACAGAACTGAACTCACCGACTTCGCCAAAATCTCCCCATCACGTCGAACGCCGCAGCCACGGAAGGTGCCCCAAGAAACGGCTATTCTTCAAAAAAGCTCGCAACGTTCAGGCGGCTCGTCCACTCACCTATGGTGTTGGCAAAACCGACGCGTGTGTACACGCCCGCAAAACGGCCGCGATACAGGTACAGGCCTTCCATATTAGAAGCGGGCGCAAAACCAAGATCATCCACAAGTCCTTTGGGCGCCTCTCCTCGATGCGGCCCATCGACAAGCGTTCCGCGCAAGCAGGGAGTCTGATACTGCTGAGCATACTCCTGCACAATCGCCCCAGCTGCCGCAGCGCGAGCAAGCACCTGGGACCATTCCCGTTCCGTGACATCCAAACCGGCGACAACGCCAACCGCGTTGTAGCCGCCGCACGGCTTGACAATCCATCGATCCTTTTCGGCAAATCTCGACAACTGGGTGCTTTCGTCCATAATCTCGGTATAGGGCACATGCTCCCGGACAAACGATTGCTCCTCCGGGCTCAACAAGGACTGCCCGGCTCGAGACCACAAAAACGCAAATACGGTCTTAGTCGCACACGGCCACGTTCTAAAACCACCGACGATACATGCAAGCCCTTCTTGGGCAGCCTCGATTAAGGCCGAGCGTCCGTCGCACGGCTTATCCCACAGCTCGCCGGTCACCGCGCGCCGCCAAACGCAATCAATAGGACCAGCGGCATCGCACAGGCGCCTAGCACCGCTCTCTTCTTCGACAATCCGCAGGTCGCGTACATCCGTAAAGCGCGCGACTATACCCCGCCGCCTCATAAGATCGACAAAATGAGCCGCGTCTTCCAAGTCGATGCTTTCCGAATAGTCGACGATTGCCACCGAAGCGGGATATATCTTTGATTGCGGTGCATAGAGACCCTCGTCAACGCAGGCCCCGCTGTCCGATCGTGCACTATCCTCGGTGCGGTGAGGATGGACCAGCTCCCACTCTGCATAGGTCTCAAACAATGCATCTATCCAGCTGCCGCACAAATCGTACTGCCGAAAGCCGGGGTGGTTGGATGCAAACTCCTCAAAGGAAGGCGTCATTCGCACTGCCTGACAGACTGCATCGGTCACTACCATTCCAGCACTGCCGTCGGTATTGAGCTCGCAAAACGTATACGAACCGGCGTCCTCGTCAAGAAAGATATCAACGCGCGCAAGGGGGATCTGGCAATCATAGCCGGCATCCATAGCGCACAGGTCAGCAAAAGCCGGATCCATGCGAAACCACGCACGCACGGAGGCATCGGAACAAAACGCCCGCGTCACCTTGTCCATAATGCCGTACATCCGCTCGGCCGCCTCCTTAAGAAGCGCCGTCATATCCTTATCGAATATCTTTGGCGTTAAAGCCCAGGGTGCAGGATCTCCGTGGTAGAGCACATGTGTTTGAGACAAGTATGCGTCGCCTTTGCGACGACCAGGTAGGTCACCTTCGCGCGTGCGCACAATGCGCTCAAAATAATCTTCAAGCTCTCGCGTCTTCAATGTTGCCACGTTGCCCTCCATTGCTTGATTTTTTGTTCATGCTACGCCAGCACGCCACGACTTCGGCGCGCTTGAATAGGCTTCTAAATTAGCAACACATTTTTGCATGAGCCGGCAGGAGGCAACATATACTCCTGCTCAAGCGCATGCCCAGCCCCGCAGTTCGTGCAAAAATCGGTTCCGTCGGGCATCTCGGAGCCACACTTGGTGCAAAACATATTCGGGCATCCCCTTACAACAAACGGCATCTGCCGTCATCATATTGAGCCCTCGCGACCCAAATGTGTTGCGCAACATTGGCCAAAGCCTTCGGACGCCGGCAAAACGTGCCGGGCCCTACCCCGTCACGCGCACGCTGGGGCAAAGGTCTGCCAGTGGGCACTCGTCGCACTTAGGTTTGCGGGCGTCGCAGATCTCGCGGCCAAAGGTAATCCACTGGTGGTTGACCGACTCCCAATACTCGTGCGGCAAGATCTTGAGCAGATCCTGCTCGGTCTTGAGCGGCTCTTTGGCGTGCGTCTTGGGACTCAGCATCAGGCGGTGCGCGATGCGGTTGACGTGCGTATCCACCGCGATGCCTTCCACGATGCCGTACCCCACGTTGAGCACGATGTTCGCTGTCTTGCGCCCCACGCCCGGCAGCTTCACGAGTTCCTTCATGTCGGCCGGCACCTCGCCGCCATAGTCGGCGACGATCATCTGTGCGGCCTCGACGGCATGCTTGGCTTTGCTCTTGTAGAAGCCGAGTGACTTGATGGTGTCTGCTACGTCAGCCACGCTCGCCCCGGCCATGGCCTCGGGCGTGGGCCACTGGGCAAACAGCTTCGGCGTCACCTTGTTGACCTGCGCGTCGGTCGTTTGCGCCGAGAGCAGCACCGCGATCAGCAGGCGGAAGGGATTCTCGTGGTCCAAAAAGCACTCGACCGGGCCATAGCGACGGTCGAGGCGCTCACACACCTCAACGGCGCGCTCGCGTTTGGCGGCATTGGTCTCGCGTGGCATAACGACTCCTCGGCTCAACGGCACAATAAACTTATGGGCTCAATTGTCCCACGTCCGAGACGCTTACGCCTCCAAGAATGCGCCGGTCTGACGGCTCCACAGGCTCGCGTACTCGCCGCCCGCCTCGACGAGCTGCGCATGCGTGCCGTCCTCGACGATCTCGCCATCGGCCAGCACCACAATGCGGTCGAGCGCCGCCACGGTGGACAGGCGGTGCGCCACCACAATGGAGGTACGTCCACGCATCAGGTTTTCGAGCGCCTCCTGCACCAGCGCCTCGGACTCGCTGTCGAGGGCAGAGGTCGCCTCGTCGAGCACCAGAATCGGCGCGTCGGTTAGGATGGCGCGGGCGATAGCCACGCGCTGACGCTGGCCGCCCGAGAGCTTGACGCCGCGCTCGCCCACCATGGTGTCAAAGCCACGGGGCAAGCGGTCGATAAACTCCAGGGCATTGGCCAGGCGCGCGGCCTCGCGAATCTGCTCATCAGTGGCGTTGGGACGACCGTAGGCAATGTTTTCGCGAATGGAGCGATGGAACAGCAGCGCCTCCTGCGGCACGTAGGCAACCTGGCGGCGCAGGCTCTGCTGCGTGCAGCGCGAGACATCCTGACCGTCCACGAGCACGCGGCCGCCCTGAACATCGTCCAGGCGCAGCAGCAGCTTGGTGAGCGTCGTCTTACCCGAGCCCGATTTGCCCACCAGGCCCACGCGCTGGCCCGCCGCCACATGAAGCGTCAGGTCATCGAACACGCTCTCGCCCGCCACAGCGTCACGGTACGCAAAGCTCAGGTGCTCAAAATCAATCGCGCCCTCGGTCACTTTGAGCTCAGGGGCGTCCGGGTCGTCTGCCACCAAACGTGGCTCGTCCAGCACGCGCGTCATCTCGGCCGCATCGCCCAAAGCGCGGTTGATGCGCTGCATCATGGAACTCACGTAGTTCAGGCGCATGGTGAGGTTGTACGTATAGGTAAAGATCATGACGAGCGCGCCGGCAGAAATACCAAACCATGCGTTGCCGCCCGCCACGAACACACTCACCACGGCCATGGTGATGACGATAAGGCCCGAGGTCGTAAAGTTGCGCTGCATCATGGCGTGCATCGAAACCGTCTCGGCGTCGCGCGCGGCACGATCGGCGGCATCGAACAGATCGCGCTCAAAGTCCTCGCGCCCACAGGTCTTGACGGCCAAGATGTTCGTGACCGCGTCGGAGAGCACGCCCGAGAGCTTGTTCTGCGCGGCGGACGTCGCGGCCGAAAGCGGCATGATGCGCTTGTACATAAGCCAGACAAACGCGATGTAGACGACCATGATGCACACCAGGATCACGGTAAACGTCGGCACCACCGGGGCGAGTGCGGCCACGGTGCAGATGACCGAGGTGATGGTGGGGATGAGCGAATACACCGTCACGTCCACCAGCCCCGTGTAGCCGCTCATAAAACGACTCGTCTGGCTCACGAGCGATCCGCCAAAGCGGCTGGTATGGAATGTCATGGATTGGTTGGAGAGCGTGTCGAAGCATAGACGCGCCAGGTGATAGTTGCCTGCAATCTCGAGCTTGTAGACGGTGTAGTCCTGTAACTTGGAGAGGATCTGACCCACCAGGTTAACGAGTACGAGCGCCAGGATATAGGGGCCGAAGACCTCAAACACCTGGTCACCCGCCACGGGACCGGCTTGAACGCGGTCGACAATGAGGGCCATCACATAGGTATTGGCAAACGTCAGCAAAAAGATGTAGCCCGCCGACGAGAATACCGAGAGAAAGACAATCAGCGGCTGCGTGCGCGTGACACCCCAAAACCGCTGCAGCGTGCGACGCACGGTGGAGCGGCTGAGCGGGCTGGTGCTTCTCTGGGACATGGGCTTCCTTTCGCGTCTGATAGGGCGAAACGCCATTGTTGCACATTGGAGCACGCTTCAGACAAGTGCGATACGAAAAGCGGTGGGGCGCCCGCGTTTGCGCCGGTGCCCCGCTGCTTTTCGCAATTAGTCCTCGTCTTTTTGGTCTGCGAGCAGCTCCGCGGACGTAAGCCCCAAAATCTCGTCGGCCTCCTCGGCATCTTCCAGCGCATCAATGTCCTTGAGCTTGCGCTCCATGACGTTGGTGCGCGTGGTGATGATGCCCTCGACCGTTTTGCCCGCGGTCTCGATCTGCTGCTGGGCGCGGCGAAGCGCCTTTTGATAGCGCGGCAGCTCGGCCTTGACGGCGGAGAGCACGCGCAGTACGTCGTCGGTACGTTTTTGCAGCCTAAACGTCTGGTAGCTCATCTGCAGGCTGTTGAGAATGGCGGCCATGGTGCTGGGACCGGCTACGTTGACGTGATAGTCGCGGCCCAGGGTCTCGATAAGCCCGGGGCGGCTGACGACCTCGGCGTACAGTCCTTCAAACGGCACGAACATGATGCCAAAGTTGGTCGTTGCCGGCACACTCAGGTACTTTTCGCAGATGTCCTTGGCCTCGCGCTTGACCATGGTGTCGAGCGTCTTGCGCGCAGCCGCCACGGTCTCCGCATCGCCCGACTCCTGCGCGTCGAGCAAGTGCTCGTACGCGTCGCCCGGAAACTTGGAGTCAATCGGCAGCAGCACGGGGTCGCCCTCGTCCACCGGCAGCTTGACGGCAAACTCAACGCGCTCCGAGGCGCCGGGCTTGGTGGCGACGTTTTCCAGATACTGGTCGGGTGTAAGGATGTCCGCCAGAATTGCACCCAGCTGCACCTCGCCCAAAATGCCACGCGCCTTCACGTTGCCCAGCACGCGCTTAAGGTCGCCCACGCCGGTGGCGATGGACTGCATGTCGCCCAGGCCCTTGTACACGGCCTCGAGCTGGTCGCTCACCTGCTTAAACGATGCCGACAGGCGATCGTTGAGCGTGCGAGAGAGCTTCTCGTCCACCGTCGCACGCATTTGATCGAGCTGCACGTTGTTGTCTTTGCGGATGGCGCCCAGCTGAGCATCGACCGTCTCGCGCACCTTGTCCAGGCGATGCTCGATGCCCTCGCGATTGGCGCCGAGCTGTTGGGCCGTCTCGCGGCGCAAGTCATCCATCCGGTCACCAGCTTGCGAGAACTCGCGCGCGATGGTCAGGTAACGTTGCTGCTCCACGGCCGCATCGGTCGTCTGCTGCTGCGCGATGGCATTGGCCGTGCGGCGGGTTTCGGCCAGCGCGACGTTCAGGGCATCGAGCGCGTTGTTGGCCTGTTCGAGTGCTGCCAGCGTTTCCGCGCTACTGTCGCCACGCTCCCGCAGCTCGGCACGCAGGCTCTTGAGCTGGAGGGCGCAGGTCACAGCAACCCCCACCGCCACCAAGGCGATCATAACAAGCACGATATCAATAGCAGACATAGACTCCGCCCAACAAACTCAATCGGTCATCAATCAAAACCGCGATCAATCTTACCCCGCCACACACACCGGGCGCCCGGCCCCTTCTTGGGCGCCCCTCTCCTCCGCATATTCCATAATGCGGCGCGCCGTTTTCCTGCTCACCTTTGAGTCATCGCCGGCCAAGTATGCGTATACGTTTCCTTTATTCAGGCGCAGAGCACGGCAGAGGCCATAGCGCGTTACACCCGATTCCTCCAATGCTTCCAGCGTTTTCTTTCTCATCAGGGCGTTCACCCTTCTATCGGCCGCCGGCTTTTCCTTCACCGCTCTATACGCACGCCAAACGTTGGCATAACGATTAGGGAGCTCACTTTTGGCGCATAAAGACGCCATGCTACCCGCTTGACCGTACAAGGATAAAACGTCTCGGTAATCCCGTTCCATCCACGAGCCCTCGGATAAACCCAGAACGTATTCGGCTTTTCCTTGCGCCAAAGCGAGCAAAAACAGAGGCTCCGCCACGCGCGGCGCATCCGTCGTCGCCTGCTTAACCAGCTTTCTAAAATTCAGCGACTGCTGCCCGGACAGCTCTCGGCAATAGCCTTTCAAGAACCCCTCAAAAGTCAGATTCAACCACGCACCTCCTTTTTATATTGCCTGTATGCACAGACCATCTCTTGATAACTCCGCTCCGAAGGCGACGACGCCAACGCCTCTCCCTCGTCGAATATAAGCCATTCGAGCAAGCCCCAATCAAGTCGGTCGACGAATGCCTGACTATGAAGATCGATGATGTCGTTCGGACGACAGGCATAGAGCTTCATTACCGCCAGGTCCTCCAAGGATGGCGTAAAGTACCTGATAAAACGCGCCCCAATATCCAAGGGAATCAAACGGTCTTCGTAATTGAATGGCATCTGATTACAATATGCCACCGCCATACCATTCACCTCGGGGTATCGAGCTATGATCTCGCGGAGGCACTTATCTGCCTCAAACACATCAATGTCATGTGTAACCGAACGATTCGTCACATCGTTTAGCATGAAGGCGCTTCCTCCCACCAATACAACGCTCGGCCTGTCGTCTCTTGGACCTATTTCCAGCTCTGCCTCTTCGTCAATGCCCAACAGAGTCTGCTCTAAATCCTGCTTATACATATCAAATCCTGTTATTATTCATCTACAATAATACTATTCAGTCGCACGATAGGGCCCGTAAGATGCAAGGATTCCACTCGTGGCGATAATCCTTGCATCCAAGAAGACCAATGGTGGCAAACGTCAGCCTTCCCAACCGACCTGGATGGTTGTCATGACATCGCCTAGGCGCTGGCCGAGGGCTGACAGATGTTGGAGCACTTCGCTGGGCGAAGCACCGTTAAGAATGCAGGTGAGCGCATACGACGCCAGAAAGATGACTGCAAGCCCCAGCGGGATGAGCACGATCATCGCCAAGGTGCGCAGGCGCTGGCCCACGCGGCGACGACGCGCACGACGCTTGTCGAACGCGAGCTCCTGCGCATATGAATCTTGCTGTACGGAATAGGCCTCTGGTGCCGATTCGCACCCGGGCACAGCTGCGGGTACAGCAGCGGGCACGACATTCTGCGCAAAGGGCTGGACTGCCGCCCCTTGCATTTGCATCTCCATGAGTCGTTGCTGCTGACGCAGCATGCGCTCGGCTTGTTGCTGCGGAGTCTCAAGAAACAGATCCATGCTGGCCTCCAAAATCGGAGCATTCGACGCTTACGACCAGCATCCCGCACCGCCATGACCGCGACAACGCAATCGCCGGCAATAGCCACAAAGTTTCTTTTGCTCAAAAGCTGTCGAAAAGCTCAACAACTCCCCTACCAGCACTTTCTCTGAGCTTTTTTCGCCAGCAATCTTTTGGCCTTCCACCCTTACGCCAACTGACCAAAATCTAACCAAAAGCTTGACGAAAATTGTGGAGACCGGGACCCCCAAACAAAACGTGCCGCCCCATAAGGGACGGCACGCAAACTTCTTATCTGCTTTTCTGTAACGAGCACGCGACGACTCAACGCCGGAGCGCAGGGCGGGGAAACCTTTGCTTCGCGCGACCCTGCGAAGCCGTGAGCGAGAGGGAAAGGTTTCCCCGCCCTGCGCTCCGTGGTCGGTGAGGACAGACTACATGCCCGCGAGACCGCGGGCGGCGGTGGCGCACATAAACGCCAAGGTTAAAATCACGAGCGAGCCCGCAATGTCTGCCAGCACGCCCATTGCACGACGCTCAAACAACCAGCTCTCAAAGTGCGGGGCGACGTTGCGCCAAACACGCCACAGCAAGATGCCCATACCGATGACGCCTGGGATATTGAGCAGTAGGATCTCGGAGCACAAAAGACCGATCAGGTTGCCGGCGGCAAAACCAGCGTCGCCCTCGCAGTATTTGCGATAAATCATGTACAACATGTACGCCACAAACGGCTGCAGGCACGCAGAGATAAACGTAACCACCATCGAGGGGTCCTGAGAAAAGACATCGGTGAGCTTATCCACGCTCGTGGCATCCTTAGAGGCCAGGAACAGGCCAATGACCACCACGGGCACCACGCCCAAGATAACCTCGACCAGAGTAAACAACTTAGCAGTCAAATCCTCACTAGCCGAATTCAAATGGGGCGCCCACTCAGGATGAGCATGCACGCCGACTTTCTTGTCCTTCTCAGCACGATCGGCCTTTTTACCCTCGGCAACCCGACGACCAGGATCCTTGCGAGTCCCCGCCGCAGCAACCCGAGCCCGAGACTTCTTACCCATAACCAACACCTCACAAGAGGAAACGAATAGCCAACGCTACCCAGTGTACCCTCTAAGCAACGTCACCGCCCCAACCGGCCCCCACAAAAACGTGCCGCCCCATAAGGGGCGGCACACAAACTTTTTTATCAGCTTTTCTGTAGCGAGCACGCGACGACCCAAAGCGGGCCGGGAGGGCCGGACTACCTTCCCTCAACGCGACCCTGCGAAGCCGTGAGCGAGGAGGGAAGGTAGTCCGGCCCTCCCGGCCCAGCTCACGCTAGCGCCACGCGCTAGTAGTTCACCACCTGCTCCTCAAAGTACGCCTTCGGGTGGTTACACACCGGGCACACCTCAGGCGCCTCGGCACCAACGTGCAGGTGCCCGCAGTTCAGGCACTTCCACACCTTCACGCCCTCACGCTCAAACACCTCGCCCGACTCGATGCGCTCGACGAGTTTGTTGTAGCGCTCCTCGTGGGCCTTCTCGACGGCGGCGACGCCACGGAACTTCTCGGCGATCTCGGCAAAGCCCTCCTCCTCGGCGGTCTTGGCGAACTCGTCGTACATCGTGGTCCACTCGTAGTTCTCGCCCGCGGCGGCGTCACGCAGGTTGTCCAGAGTGCCCGGAACGGCGCCGTCGTGCAGATACTTAAACCACAGCTTGGCGTGCTCGGACTCGTTGCCCGCCGTCTCGGCAAAGATATTCGAGATCTGAACGTAGCCGTCCTTTTTGGCCTTGGATGCATAGTAGCGATACTTGGTGTGTGCCTGGGACTCACCGGCAAAAGCAGTCTCGAGGTTCTTCTTGGTCTGAGAGTTCTCAAAATCCATAGGTGTACTTCCCTTCAACACGTGCCGCCCATAAGCTTTGAGCGACCTTGTCTTTAGGATGCCCTCAAGCCGCGAATTTAAACCTTACAATCCCGTTCTTCAGATTTGAGCGGGCTACACACTCAACCAACGATCGTCCTCGGCTCGGCAAAAGCCCTCGCGCTCCAGGTCAGCTAGAATGCCCGCGATCAAGTCGCACTCGACCGGCCCGCGACCGGCTGCCGCTTCCATCTCGTTAACGCCCACCACGGCATCAGCAAGCGTAATCCCCGCCGGCTGCCCATCGCGCGCTGCCAACAACATACGCACGATATGCGCGCGCTTTTGGCGGCGCGAGCCCTCAAACTTGGACTGACGACTATAGCCCGCCGACCGCCTGGACGGATTGGGCAGTGTCTTTTTAAGATACGCGCCGTAATCCAGCAATGCGTAATACCAAGCGCGCGGCGTGTCGGCATCGTCTTGAGGCGCGGCAAAGGGCGCGATCTCGTCCGCCGCCGCACCGGGGGCCGCCGGACAGGCAGCTTGGATCAGCGGCACCAGTTCGCGATCGGGAACGGCCGGCACATCGGGAAAGAAATGATGCAAAAAGACCGTGCGCACATTGGTCTCCAAATACACGCCCGGAAGATCGAATGCAAACGAACGGATGCCCTGCGCCGTTGCCGGGCCAATGCCGGGCAGAGCGACCAAGTCACGCGTCTCGCGCGGAAACTCCCCATCCCAGTCCTCTACAACGCACTGTGCAGCCCTGTGAAGCGCCAAGGCGCGGCGATTATAGCCCATCCCCTGCCACGCATCCAAGACATCGGAAGGGACAGCCTGAGCGAGCGCCTGAACAGTCGGAAAGCGATCGAGCCACGCCGGCATACGCGTCTCCACGCGCGGCACCTGCGTCTGCTGCAGCATGACCTCGGAGAGCCAGATGATATACGGGTCGCGCGTTCGGCGCCACGGAAGGTCGCGATAACGCAAGACCCCTTCCGAACGAATCATCGAACGAAAGGGGTCCTGAATCATAGCTATACTCCTTATGCGGCGCTATTCCTCCCGGCAAGCGTACGCGCAGGCAGCGTACTCGGGAAACGCATCGCGATCGGCGAACTTGGGATCGACAGCCGGAAACTGGCGATGGGCGACGATATCGCCGAGCGAAACGGAATCGAGGTAGTCGCGCATCAACGCCTGGGCTCCGGCCCACAGGGGATGATAGCAGCACGCGCCCATGCGCGCACAGTCACCATCGGGGGCGGTGCAGTCGTTCATAACCATAGGGCCCTGAACGGCCTCGACGACCTGGCGGATAGTGACGTCGTCCGGACTGACCTTGAGACGCATGCCACCGTGGACGCCACGCAGGCTCTCCACAATACCGGCCTGGACCAAACCATGCTGAATCGAACGGGCAAACGAATACGGGACATTGACCTCTTCGGCAGCGGTGCGAACAGAAAGCAAACGCTCCGGATCCTCAGCAAGCATCGCCAGCATACGAAGGGCGTAATCAGTCTTCCTCGATATGTCCATTTTTCCCCTTTCAAGGAATACGAACAGCTCGAACGAGCTCCGGGGCCGAGCTTGTGTCGAGACGCTAAATGACCGCCAGGATATCCAAATGGTAAATCGGATATCCACTGAGTGCCGCGCTTGGAGCGAAATGCATCAGATGCGGCGCACAGTGCAATTTAGTATAACCTAACCCCCTGCCTCGTAGAACAGGTGTTGCGCAACAAAGCTGTTGTTCAGACAGATATACTTATTAGATTTTACTTGCGTTCCCGAAGGCGCGGGGATTCTGGGCGAAGATGCACCAGGGCAATCGTTCTATCGAAACAAAGTGCATCAAACGCAAAAAGCCACGTCCGAAGACGTGGCTTTAATTGCGTTGGCGGGAAGTACGGGGCTCGAACCCGCGACCTCCGACGTGACAGGCCGGCGCTCTAACCAAACTGAGCTAACTCCCCAGGCAGACGTTCGCGTTTGTTTCCGCTCGCGTGCGCTGCGGGGATTAGTATACACAGAAGTCTGTCCGACGCGCAACAACTTTTTTGAAAAAATTTTTCGGGGCCATCCGGGAGGGTCTCCGGGGCTGAGGGCGGGGGTTAAGTTTGCTGCTCTACAGTCCTGCGCAAGACGGAAAGCACATTAAGTGCTTTCCTTT
>CABUTR010000003.1 GCA_902494555.1 uncultured Collinsella sp. | reverse complement strand
TTGGAACACGAGGAGGCGCCAGGTTAAACTGAAGGGACTGACCCCGGAGGAGTTCCGGAGACAGTCCCTTGCGGCGTAGTTTTTATTTAAGCCGTCCAAGTTTTGGGGTGCAGTTCACGTAGTGCGCAGCGGGGGTTCTTTCATGTCCGAGGACGTCCGCGAAGGTCAGCCCTCAGATCCTGCGGTGGGAGACCTAGGCCTCGTTGTACACCGTCTTGAGCTTCAGCAGGTGAGCGTAGCGGTCCATAGCGGCCTGCTCGTTCTCCTTGAAGAGCTCCTCGGCGCGCTCGGGGAAGGAGCGCGTCAGCGAAGCGTAACGGGCCTCGTTCATCAGGAACTCCTGATAACCGCCCGCGGGCTCCTTGGAATCGAGCGAGAACTTCTTGCCGGCAGCAGCCTCGGGGTTGAAGCGGAAGAGGTTCCAATAACCGCACTCGACAGCCTTCTTCATCTCGGCCTGGCAGTTCTGCATGCCGCCCTTCTTGATGGAGTGCATCTCGCAGGGGCTGTAGCCGATGATGAGGGACGGGCCGTCGTAGGCCTCGGCCTCGTGGATGGCCTTGAGGGTCTGAGCCGGGTTGGCGCCCATGGCGACCTGCGCCACGTAGACGTAGCCGTAGCTCATGGCAATCTCGGCCAGGGACTTCTTCTTGGTCACCTTACCGGCAGCGGCGAACTGAGCGACCTGGCCCAGGTTCGAGGCCTTGGAGGCCTGACCGCCGGTGTTGGAGTAGACCTCGGTGTCGAAGACGAAGACGTTGACGTTGTGGCCGGAAGCCAGGACGTGGTCCAGGCCACCGAAGCCGATGTCATAGGCCCAGCCGTCGCCGCCGAAGATCCAGAAGGACTTCTTGGTGAGGTAAGCCTTGTCGGCGAGGATCGCCTTGGAAGCGTCGCAGCCGCACTTCTCGAGCTCGGCAACGTAGGCAGCGGCAGCGGCCTTGGAGGCCTCGGCGTCGTTGACGGAGTCGATCCAAGCCTGGCCGGCGGCCTTGAGCTCATCGGACGGACCATCGGCAGCGATGATGTCCTGGGTAGCGGCGATCAGCTTCTTCTGGACGGCCTCGTAACCGACGGCCATGCCCAGACCGTGCTCGGCATTGTCCTCGAACAGGGAGTTGTTCCACGCCGGGCCGTGACCGTCCTTGTCCTTGCAGTAAGGAGCGGTGGCAGCGGGGTTGCCCCAAATGGAGGAGCAGCCGGTGGCGTTGGAAATGAACATGCGGTCGCCGGCGACCTGGGTCACCAGACGTGCATAGGCGGTCTCGGCGCAGCCGGCGCAGGAGCCGGAGAACTCCAGGTAGGGCTGCTTAAACTGGCTGCCCTTGACGTTGGCCGCGATGAGCTCCTTCTTCTCGGAGACGTTCTCGACCATGTAGTCCCAAACGGGCTGCTGGTCCATCTCCTGCTCGGTGGGAACCATCTCGAGGGCGCCCTTGGGGCAGACCTTGACGCAGTTGGTGCAACCCATGCAGTCGAGCGGGGACACAGCCATGGTGAACTTCATGCCCTTGGCCTTGGGGCCCATGGCGTCGAGCGTGCGGGTAGCCTCGGGCGCGGCAGCAGCCTCGTCCTCGGTCATCGCGAACGGACGGATGGTGGCATGCGGGCACACGTAGGCGCACTGGTTGCACTGGATGCACTTGGTCTCGTCCCAGTGGGGAACGACCACGGCGACGCCGCGCTTCTCGTATGCGGAGGCGCCCAGCTCAAACTGGCCGTCGGCGCAATCGACAAAGGCGGAAACAGGCAGGCTGTCGCCGTCCATGCGATCGATGGGCTCGAGCAGGTTCTTGACCTGCTGGGCGATGGCGGACTTGGTCTCCTCGGAGAGCTCGACGGGAGCGGCATCCTCGGCGGTAGCCCAGTCGGCCGGAACCTCGAACTTACGGAAGGCGGTAGCGCCGGCATCGATGGCCTTGTGGTTGGCGTCGACGATAGCCTGGCCCTTCTTCATGTAGGACTTGGTAGCCGCGTCCTTCATGTACTGCAGGGCGTCCTCGGCGGGCAGGACCTTGGCCAGCGCGAAGAAGGCGGACTGGAGCACCGTGTTGGTGCGCTTGCCCATGCCGACCTTAGCGGCCAAGTCGATAGCGTCGATCAGGTAGACGTTGACGTTGTTGTTCGCGATGTAGCGCTTGGCCACGGCGGGCATGTGCTCGGCGAACTCCTCGTCGCTCCACTGGCAGTTGACCAGGAAGGTGCCGCCCGGCTTGACGTCGCGGACCATCTTGAAGCCCTTAACGATGTAGCTGGGGTTGTGGCAAGCGACAAAGTCGGCCTTGGTCACGTAGTACGGCGAACGGATCGGAGAATCACCAAAGCGCAGGTGCGAGACGGTGACGCCGCCGGTCTTCTTGGAGTCGTACTGGAAGTAGGCCTGGACGTACTTGTCGGTGTGGTCGCCGATGATCTTGATCGAGTTCTTGTTGGCGCCGACGGTACCGTCACCACCCAGACCCCAGAACTTGCACTCGATGGTGCCGGGGGCTGCGGTGTTGGGCGCATCCTCGGCCTCGGGCAGGCTCAGGTTGGTCACGTCATCGACAATGCCGATGGTGAACTCGCGCTTGGGCTCGTCCTTCTTGAGCTCCTCGAAGACAGCGAACGCGGACGCGGGAGGCGTGTCCTTGCTGCCCAGGCCATAACGGCCGCCGACGACCTTGATGCCCGTCTTGCCGGCCTCGTAGAGAGCGGAGACGACGTCCTGGTAGAGCGGCTCGCCGATGGAACCCGGCTCCTTGGTACGGTCCATGACGGCGATCTTTTTGACGGTCTCGGGGAGAACGTCGACGAAGTGCTTGATGGAGAACGGACGGAACAGACGAACCTTGACCAGGCCGACCTTCTCGCCGTGAGCGTTGAGGTAGTCGATGACTTCCTCGAGCACGTCGCAGAAGGAGCCCATACACACGACGACGCGGTCGGCATCGGGAGCGCCGTAGTAGTTGAACAGGCCGTAATCGGTGCCGAGCTTCTCGTTGATCTTCTTCATGTAGCCCTCGACGACGGCGGGAAGCTCGTCGTAGACCTTGTTGCAGGCCTCACGGTTCTGGAAGAAGATATCGCCGTTCTCGTGGCTGCCGCGGGTGTGCGGGTGCTCAGGGTTGAGCGCGTGGTCGCGGAAAGCCTGGACGGCGTCCATGTCGCACATCTCGGCCAGATCCTTGTAGTCCCACATGGCGACCTTCTGGATCTCGTGGCTGGTGCGGAAGCCGTCGAAGAAGTTAAGGAACGGGGTCTTACCCTCGATGGCGGCAAGGTGAGCCACCGGCGAGAGGTCCATGACCTCCTGGACGTTGCCCTCGGCGAGCATGGCGAAGCCGGTCTGACGACAGGCCATGACGTCGGAGTGATCGCCAAAAATGTTCAGGGCGTGGGAAGCGACGCAACGCGCGGAGACGTGGAAAACGCCCGGGAGCTGCTCGCCCGCGATCTTGTACATGTTCGGGATCATCAGGAGCAGGCCCTGGGAAGCCGTGTAGGTGGTGGTCAGAGCACCGGCGCCCAGCGAACCGTGAACGGTACCGGCTGCACCTGCCTCGGACTCCATCTCGACGACCTTGACCGGGGTGCCGAAGATGTTCTTGCGACCCTGGGCCGCCCACTGGTCGACATGGTCGGCCATCGGGCTGGACGGCGTAATGGGATAGATTCCCGCTACCTCGGTGTACGCATACGAAACATATGCGGCCGCCTCGTTGCCGTCCATAGACTTAAACTTACGCGCCATATACCCCTCTCCTCTCATATAGGTATACAGGCCCCGGCGATTGCCGGGATGTTGGCGTGATGGGATTTTCGCTGTTGCTTCCAATCATCTGGCAGGCAGGCTCAGCAGCAGGTACATGGCGTGGAGAGAAGGCATGCCGAGGCGAGGAGGGCTGCACGCGCTCCACAAGCCCAGCTACCCGTCTTGCACATGACCGAGCGCCGCAAAGGCCGCATGCCGGATGCTCCCGGGCACGCCCCGGCGATGGGAAGCGCCCGCAACGGAAATCCGCATGCGGGTTTATTGTACCCCGCCGTTAAGTGTAATTTCGACAAATATAGGCGGGCGGTAAAGGTTTACCTCGGGTGACCGCCAAAGGCCAGAATGGTCCCTCCATCCCCGGACGACTGGCTCTGACGCGCCAAGGAGTGTCCCCAAGTACCGGCAGGAAAGGAACGTCCCTAACTGCCGGCTAGAGGGCGCCGAGCAGGATGGCGTAGGTGGTGGATTCGCCGAGTTTGAGCTCGTCGCCGGGGTTGAGCTGGGCGGAGCGGCCGGGCTCTACTTGAATACACACACTCGTGGCCCCGTTTACCACCACGGTGCCGTTAGTGGACGACAGGTCCTCGACAAACCATGCGCCAGACTCGTCGCACCAGATATGGGCATGGCGGGCCGAGACGTCGTCGGTGATGCCGCCCTCCCCCGTTGCCAGCGCGCCGATCTCAACGCCTTCCTCACTCGGCTGAATCCAGCGCGGGACGCTCACCACGTAGCCGTTTTGCACGCACAGCAGTCCCAGCGGATGCGCCGGCGCGACCTCGTGCTCGCCCGCGACCGAAGATGTGCTCAGCGAGCGCGGCGTCGACGTGTCGCCGCCACGGGTCGCATGAGCGCGGCGGCTCGCCCGACTTGGAACTAAGGCGGGCGTGAGAGCAAACGGCATAGGGAACGAATCTTGCGGATGTACTCCTCGACGTCAGGCAGGTAAGCCCCACGAAGTCACCGGGGAGGCCCAAGCGGCCCGGCACCACTTCCAGATTCTGACCAGGGCGAGTCGTTCGCCGGTGGCTGAAGGCTCGCTTCCACCCAAAAGGGGAGATTCGCGTTGTTCCCCAATCGCTCTCGCATCTTTCATTTTGCTCGAGGTGGGCTATAAAAACTTTCCTGGTGAAAGGCGGCGATTGGTTTCCTTTCTTTCTAGAGGAGCGCGCCTGTAATCTGTTTTCATCCTAAATCAAGTTAAGATCGGACCTTCCAGAGGCAAGTCGACTCAAACTGCGAGGCTCCATGTTGGAATAAAGAGCGCTGTCGAAGTGCCAACAACACAAAGCTTGCCAGTCTCAAATAGAACCTTTTGGGAGTCCGATTGGGCCGCACACCGAATCCCCGCTGGTGGTTTTTTATAGCTGCGCAACAATAAACAAGGTTAGTGCCAGTCCAGCATGAAATTGAGGAACGTATGCATTTTTTCTCAGTAAGTGATCGTCGTTACTGCTTCGATGAGGTCACTCGCAATTGCTTTCAGGTTGACCAAGCATCAGAAGATGCGCTTCGCATATTTGAAGCATCGGGAAGAACGGTCAACTCGAAGTTGCTAACAAAGTCACTTGCTGCGAAAGGCTACGACCAAACGACCATAGCAGAACTTGAAGACGACATTGATGAGTATCAACGATTGTCTGAGCGGACTTTCTTAACAAAAGACACGCCTCGAAAACTTAGATCCATCGAACTCCACGTTTCACATGCATGCAACCTTGGTTGTAGTTACTGTTTTGCCGGTAAAGGAGATTATGGAACGTCTCCTCTGCTGATGACAGACGAGATAGCCTTCAAGGCGGTCGACTACCTCGTCGCAAGTTCATCGGAAAACGAAACGCTTGCGATCGTCTTTTTTGGTGGGGAACCCATGATTAACGAGCCGCTGATATGGAAAACGGTCGACTATTCAAAAAGAATATACCCCAATAGAAACTTTACCTATTCTATTACGACCAACGGAACGCTTTTGAATGACACTGCTGTGAATTCTTTCAAGGAGCACGGGTTTTCTGTTCTGATTAGTCTCGATGGTACAGGATGCAAGCACGATGCATCGCGCCCGTACAAGACGGGAGGCGGCTCTTTCTCCGATATCGACAAAAACGTTCGTCGTTTTTCCGAGTCGTTCCCCTTCGGCGCAAGAGCGACCTTAACAAATAATAACTGTAACCTTGTTGAAGACTATCTTCAGTTTAAAGAGATGGGCTTCAGAAGGATTTACTTCTCGCCCGTGAGCTCATTCGATGAGAATATCAAACTCGACGAACACTCATTAAACAAAATCAGGGCGGGCCTAATAGATTTGGCGGATCAATATCTCAAACAGATTGATCAAGGGGAAAAGCCCTTGTTTAGAACATTGAAAACTGCAGTTGATTTGATTATGAGCAACAGGATCGCCTTTGTCGGATGCGGGGCTGGCAGGCGTTTTATTTCCGTGACTCCCGAAGGGGACGTATACCCCTGTCACAGGTTTGTCGGGATGATGCGATTCAAAATGGGCAACATCGTCACCGGAATTGACGAAACTAGGTATATTGAAAACTGGAGTCAGGGTGTCGAAAAAAGAATTGACTGTACGGACTGTTGGGCTCGGTCTTTCTGTGGTGGGGGCTGTAGCTGGGAGGCTGCAGACGAGCACGGCTACTTGCCCAAGAGTCTACACCCTGCATCATGTGAATATAGAAAAATGTGCTACGAGATGGCTTTTGACCTTATTTCCCGCCACTCATCTTCGCAGGAGAAAAATCAACGAGAAGCTACTGTATCGGAATAAGCGGTTCAGCGCATTGCTGTCACCATTGTGGAGGTGTTCGTTCTTCTGATTACCGTCTGCGAAGCTTATTGCTACGTTCGCCGAAACCATTCTAGAAATATGGTGGACTAGACATCTTGGTTTGTTATACACAATATTGAGGTTTTTCTGCACTCAAAGGGAGGTAGTCGTGAAGCATATTCATCCGATTAATCCAGGAAGTGGCGACGAGGCAGGCGTGAAGCCGATGTCTTTTGACTGCCTCTTGGGCATTACTGACATCTGTACTGTTTATGATAAAGCAGATGGCTGTGGTGCATACGATTACTGCGACTATGACATGGATGGCGGCAGCATCTGCGTTGTAGATCACTGTGGCATTGATCAAACGTAGTCTCTAATTGGATTAAGGTGAGGAGCTGTTATGAAGCATATCCATCCTGTTGGTTCAAATGAACATCCTCCCGTTGAGCCTTGTTGTCTTGGAGTTGATATATGCAATTTTTACGACATCGCCGAGTGCCCTGTTGCGGATTGGTGCTATGTCGATAAAGAATCAAGCTGTGTTTTGCCAGCAGATTGGTGCGATCCAGTTGACGAGTAGTTTTGTGGCTAGGAACTATTTGGTCCAATTCAGAATAAGATGGGAACAAATACCAAAATCTTGTGTCTGGGAGGAGTTATGCCATTATTGCAAGGTCTCGTTGGATTAGCCTTTATACTTGCGTTATATCTGGCACCTTTTTTAATTCTATTCTTCATTATCCGACTCTTTCTTCGGAGAAAATAGGAGTGTCACGCAAACATTAGCGTAGCTTTCTTCCAATATGAGCCGAGCATTGGCAAGTGGAATAAGAAGCCCAACCGTTCGCCACATGAAAGTGATCGGACGGGCTTCTCTATTTAACCCGGGCCGCCACCCATAGCGGCTTTCCAAGCGTATTCTCAGTGCAAAGCAATCGTCAGTTTAATCCTATGCGCTGATACCGCATTTCATTTGTTCGGCTCGAATTCTACGGCCTGGCAACCCTCGCGCTCTCCGGCAAATGGATTGAACGCGAAGGCAGAGATGATGTGTGCGTGGACATCGAGGCTGCTGTAGGCAACATACTGGGACATGGACCCCCGCTGCGCGTGGTATGCGGCCCGGCATATTCATTGCCGTCCAACCCCGTGTAGTTGCAGCAAAGGGTGGAACCTCAATGCTCAGCTCATGTTGTCCGTGGGACACGAGAATCGTAAGTACACTTTGGTGCGATTCTCACGCTGATACTGAGCCACCTGGAATAAGATACGTCGCGACAACACTTCGCTTCACCTCTGTCTCGACAAGATGACGTAGACTAAAGTTTCCTTTAGTAAGAGAACGAGAACTATATCTGAAAGCGTTGCGATGGCGTGAAGGCACCGAGTCCGAACCGCCTGAATGCTACGTGCATCTGCATCGCCTTTTTGTTATCTCTGCCAGTTGGGTAGCACTACACTTGTCATCATTTACCCTGGTACATGCTGCCTAAATCCACTACCCCTTCTACCGCGCCGACCATCTCGTCATCGTGAGAGACAACGATGATCAGCTGGCTTTGCTTGTTGCGCTTAACATAGGCCGCAAGCTCGGCGCGGCTTACAGCGTCTAACCCAGTCGTGGGCTCGTCGAGTACCAAAACTGACGACTTGCGTGAAATCGCCGACCATAAGTACACTCGGCGCAGCTCACCGCCCGAAAGCGCGGAGCAACGTTTCCCGAGCAACTCCTTCACGCTGTTTTCCAGCGAAAGTAGGCCATCTACACCCCGGTGATAGGAAGAAAAGGGCGTGTCGAAATACTCTAACAGCTCTTTCACCGTTTCGTCCGGCGCGAAGCACGACTGTGGGCAGCACGATATCTCTCTCGCACGTATGTAATCCAAGTCGCATTCTTCGATTGGCACGCCGTTGTATTTTACTTTGCCTTTCGATGAGTATAGCCCGAGCATCAAGTAAAGAAGTGACGTCTTGCCTCTTCCGTTTTCCCCAACTATGCAATATGTACCAGGACCGGAAAACTTGAAAGAAAACCCGCCGAGGACCTCTCGGACAGATCCGTCTGGAAGGGCAACCGAGAATTCCAAATCAGATACCGAAATGTCATTTATTTCATCGAGTTTAGCTAAATCGGTCCGATTCCACCCCGATCTCTCCTTTTCTCTCGTCGCGATAGCCGTCCTATCCCATGATGCTTTGGCATCTTGATAGGATTTGAACAATGACATCATACTTTTCAAAGTCTTAAAGAGAACCGCGAAGTATGTACCGATGATAGTGTACTCGCCTATTGACATAGTTCCGTTAATGATTCGTACTCCGGAAACAACAAGTATCACCGCTTGAAACAACGCTGCGAAAAGACCATCGAGCGATGTCAGAGAATATGATAGCTTTCCGGAGCGCAAAACTTTGGGAAAATAGCTCTTAAACCCAGCGTCGAGCGCTTGTTCGCTCTTGCCGTACGAAGATGTCAGTTGAATGTTGAGAATCTGATTAAGCTGCGATGCAATTGCGGCGTAAAAGGCGCTGTCCGCCTCTTTCTTCTCATACGTGACCCTATACAAAAGTTTCCTCAACCCAGTAATTACACAGAAATACACGATGAGGAGAATGATGGAAAACACCGCGAGAGTTGAATCAATTGACCATATGATAAGCAATACGATGGGAATGGCTACAATGGACAGCGGCGCACTGATAAAATTCGCCAAAACGAAGGATGAGACCACGCTGGAGTCGGAAATAATCCGTTGCGTTGTATAGGCTGGATCGATGGTCCGACTCACCAAGTAATCGTCTCTTTCAAAACGCAAGACGGCCTCCCTGAGAAGATCAAAGGAAAGTCTCGTGGTTATGCGAATGGAAAGTGTTCCTGCAAAATAAGTAAAGAGGGTGGAGAAAACTCCTATTGACGCAACCAGGAGCGCGAAGAGTACGGCGTCTCTTTCGCTGCGGTTACCGAGAAGAAAATCTAAGAATTTCCCGTTCACGTATGGCATGGCATAGGAGAGAGCGGTTCCAATCACCGTGATAGCAATGAAGACGAAAGCCCCTTTTGCTCTGATGAACCTCGAGAGAACGCATCGAATCAAGGAAGGCCCCAATCTACCCGCCACAAAACATCAATCACTGATACCTTACACCTCAACACAACAGGAGCGAAAATTTGCCAATGAGACTGCTTTAAGATTGCCTTGGGCCAATACGATCTCAAGCTCTTCCTACAAGAGAGTCGGAATCGGACATCTCCTCCGACGAACCTGGCAATCGGGCGGTTGAAATATCTTTTTCAACCGCCCGATTGCCACAATAGATTTGAGCATCCGCCCACAAACGTCCGCGTTTTATACCCATCAAATCCTTTGCCTTTTGTCGTCTAGACTAGAAAAATCGCTCGAAATAACGCAACCGGCCTGCTCGCTTGAAGAAACCTAAGCCCGTAACGTAGATGTGCAAACTTCCGAAACGCCTTGCGCGGCATAGTGCGTATAAACTTCGTCAACCGCCTCAGAAATATCTGAGTATCGCGCCGGGTCAAAAGCATACGATGTCGCAGCTATACCCTGCACCCATTCGGAACGCGGATTAATTGAATAGCCACACAGCATCATCATACATGCATCTAGACCTGATTTCCCAAGTATCCGACGTATTGATGAGAGCATCGCGGGTCGCCCCTGCACCATCGTCGTCACCCCTATTAGCAGTATTTACCGTTTTTCTCTAAATGCGTATCGCCACCCTTAAGAATACGAAGTGTTTTATCCAGACCCGATTGTCCTCCATCTCAAACGAAGGGATAAGGAATCTCATCCGGAATCGGCAGTAACGGAGGATTCACAACGACAAGCGAAAAACATGAGTCATCTCTCAGAGGGGAGTAAAGGCTCCCCTCAAGCACCCTAGTTTCGTCATCCAAAGAGTTGATGGCAGTGTTTTTCTTACAAAGGTCGACAACAAAAGGGTTGATTTCTACAGATGTTACATCCATGCCACAGTTGGTAAGTATCAGGCCCTGTATTCTGGGGCCAGAACACAAATCGAGAGCCTTCCGTGCGCTCTGCGGTGTAAGGCGCCAATCTCAGCAAATCTGTCCCACAATACTGCGCTGAAGAACAAGACGGAACCCCTGAGCCAAACTCCCCTATACCTTATTAAGGCTAAGACAGGCAAGTTCACGCACCCGGCATATTCCAGAATAACATCCTATTGTTTTAGATGCTCTACAAGCATGAACAGCCGCGAATCGGAAAGATCTTCTAGTTTCGCCCCGACTGACCGCCAAGGGCCAAAATGGCCCCTCCATCCCTGGGCGACCGGCTCTGGTGCGCCAAGGAGTGTCCCCAAGTGCCGGCAGAAAAGGAACGTCCCTATCTGCCGGCTAGAGGGCACCGAAGAGAATGGCGTAGGTAGTGGATTCGCCGAGCTTGAGCTCGTCGCCGGGATTGAGTTGGGCGGAACGGCCGGGCTCGACCTGAATGCAGACGCGCGTGGCCCCGTTTACCACCACGGTTCCGTTGGTGGACGACAAGTCCTCGACGTGCCAGATATTTTGAGCATCGCACCAGATATGGGCATGGCGGGCCGAGACATCGTCGCCGACGTCGGTAATATCGCCCTCGCCAGTGGCCAGCGCGCCAATCTCAACACCCCGCTCACTCGGCTGAATCCAGCGCGGGGCGCTCACGACAAAACTGTTTTGCACGCGCAGCAAGCCCAAGGGGTGCGCCGGGGCGGGTTCGCGTTCGCCTGCGGTCATCGACATGCCAAGCGAACGCGGCGTGGAGGTGCCTCCGCCACAGGTCGCGTGCGCGTAGTCGATGGCATAGTTCACCGAGGACCGCACATTCGCCGAACAACCGACAGCGACAAACAGCACCAGCACGGCCTCGGCGCGCTCGGCGGGCATGAGTTCCGCCGCCTGGGACAGGCGATCGAGCGCGTTGCGATAGAGATTCGTGTCCTGGTGGCACTCTTCGAGCGCGCGTACCATCGGTTCACCTGCAGGACCGCACACCATATTGATCACAGCCGTGGAGTCCATGGGATTTCGCTGGCGCAGGGCCAGTTGCGACATAATACGCGCAGCCGAGGTACCGTATTCGGCAAAGTAGCGCTGCTGAAGCGTGCCGACCGGCGCGCGAACGATAAAGCGGGAAACCCAAGAGCGATCGGCGGCTCGGCTCTGCGGGCTGCGGCCGTCGGCGAGCGGACGAGACGAAAGCACCAGGCCGCACAGCTCGATATGGCTCAGATGCGCCGCGCGCTTAAAGATGTCAAACATGGCCCCGCATGGGGTGAGCTCAACTTGAGATGCCATGACCTAGGCCTCCTTGGTCGTAGAAATAGAATCGGACGATACTTCAACAGGTCCGCCAAAAGTACGGGCAGCTGCGGCTCCACCGGCAAGCGGAGTCGCCATCTGGGCTTTTGTGCGTCGCGGTGCCGAAACGGGAAGTTCAAAGGCAAAGCCCATCGCAAGCAAAAACCACGTAAGCGTATAGGTTGCAACCAGAGCGGCAACAAGGCCGCCCGTCACGGCGCGTTGGGAAAATACGCTACATGCAGCCACAACCAGCACCGGAACCTCGCAGGCAGAAAGCGCAAGCACACCCTGCAGGAACCCCGAGCGCCGATCACGCGCAAGTGCCCCCGCGGCAACGCCGGCTATGCCTGGCAGCGCCAACGCCAGTGCGGCAATAATACCCGGTAGCGACCCAGACCACACGAGCGATCCCAAAGTCGCCGTCACGCGAGCGCCCGACGCCAGCAGCGCGGCCGAAACCACGACCACAGCCCAAACCACGCCACAGACGACCGTCGCGCCGACCATCAGCGCGCGACGAACCGCGCGGCCAGACGCATCCATGGGGCACGGCGTGAGCGGCTCGCCGCGGAGCGAACGACCGACATTTTGCGCATAGTGGTCACAAAACGCCGAGAGCGCCGCCTCGACCGCAGCCGGCTCGGGACGATCTTTTTGATGGCTGGACAGACAGGCCATCACCACGTCGAACAGCTGGGCATCGACAAACGCCAGCGCATCGCGTAGCTCTTCGGAATCCGGCTCAAGCCCTAGCTGCTGGGCCTGCTCGGCCGCGGCGAGCGCCACATCGGGCTCACGACGAAGCAGCTGAGTCAAATCGCAACCGGGCGCATGGGCACCAATGGGATAGTCGGGCCGCGTGTCCATCTTGAGACGGTAGGGGCTGGCGATGTCGCGCGTCTTTTTGCGCGAACCCGAGGTGCCCGAAGTGCTCGGCGCGGCTTCGTATGGCGCGACGCCGGCAATGAGCTCGTAAACCGTGCTTGCCGCGGCATAGACGTCGATCGCCGGCGACATACGCAAAGCGCGTAGGTCGGGAATATCGTCGGTGAGCATCTCGGGCGGGGCGTAGGCAACCGTCGCGCGACGCAGCGTGGCATAACGCTCCGTAAACGACGCCTTGCCGCCGGTACCGGCCACGGCCGACGCAGGCTCAAGCGCCAGCGACGAGCCAAAGTCGATCAGGCACAGGTCAAAGGTGCCCTCGGCAAGCTGCCGGTCAAGCGGCAGGCGCGCCGTGCGCACCATAATATTAGCGGGCGAGATATCGCGATGGACAAAGCTCTCGCCCACCAGGCTCATACGGCAGAGCAGATCGAACAGGTCGCGACCCAGACGCGCCGCCACAAGTGGCGACAGGCGTCCGGCATCGTCCACGGCAAGTCGCGAACGCAAGCGGGCAAGCGTCTCGCCCTCGACCCATTCCATGACAATTGCAGGCACACCGTCGACCTCGCCCCAGCCATAGAGGCGGGGAAAGCCCTTAAGGCCCGAAAGGGCGCGATGGCATTCGTATTCCTCGCGAAACGCCGCCTTGAACTTGGCGACCAGCGCCTCGTGAGCGGCATCGTCGTCAAACTCATCGCGCGTCGGCAAGATGAGCTGCTTGAGTGCCACGGCCTCACCCTGGGCGTTGACGGCACGCGTCACGCGGCCGATACCGCCACGGCGCATGGTGGCATCGTCGGCAAACAGCATCGTAAAACGACGCAGATAGGCAGGCAGCTCGTCCTGACCGAGCGCAATGGCCGGCTCAAACCCGTCGACACGCGCCAGGCGCAGGCCGACCATGGGATCGCGACCGAGCGATTGTGGTGTGGTGGATGCAAGATCGGTCATCATAGGGCAAGCGCCGCCACGTTATTGTTGAAGTTACCGAGCGCGACGTCATCATCGCCGTAATGGCCGACCCATTGGCATAGGTTGGTGTAACAGCCCCACAGATTGGCATACTGCTGATACCACTTTGACCGGGGCGAGAATGTCTGACGACCGAACTCGGCTCGAATGACAAACATCTCCCCGACCAGGCTGTCGCACGGCCTGGGATCTCCCGTAGAGTTATAGGTCGAGACCACGTCATTGGCACGAGAAACATAGCCGTCGAGCATGTTGTACTTGGTCACAAGCCAACTGTGAATGCTCTCTTCTTCAGCAGCGGAAAGGCCACCGGAGTTTGCATCGTTGTCAGTGTTGCCGCCCGTCGAACCGCCGTTTCCAGACCCTCCGGTAGAGGAACCCGACCCAGAGCCGCCGCCCGAACTCGACGAATCCGAGCCGGAGCCAGAAGTATCCGAGCTACCGGGCTTTCCGGACTGCTGGGCGTCCTGCTCCTTCTGCTGCTCGACCTTATTCACCGTTGCCGCCACGCTATTGTTGGACAACCGATCGATGATCTTGGTGTTGGTGAGTACGATGGTTTTGCCATTGGCAAGCGTGACTTCGTTGTCCGGGGCCTCGGCGCCGTCCGCATCGTCGGTGCCAAACACAATATGCCCGACCACACTTGCCCAAGCATATCCAGTCGTGGTACCCAGATCACTTTTGACCTCATGCCCCACGCGCGGTTCGCGTGCGGCATGCGCCTGCATCATGGACGGCACGGTCATGCCATAGGCAGAAACGCCAGCCATGACCAGCACCAGCGAGCACGACAGCAGCACGTACGCCCGCGGCGCCAAGCCCAGTCGGCGTCGCATGCGCACCGCGGCGCCGCGCTTGTCTGAGTGCCACCGGGCCGCATGCGTTCTCCTCCAAGAAAAACACGCCGCTCAGAAGCGGCGCATTCATTCAAATCCATATTCGAGTGTATCAGCGAACCCAAAAGGTTGCGCAACGAATGGGCAAATTAAGGATGCGAGCGGAAGCATCCATGCGATAAGCGGATACGAAGCATCTTTGTTGCACAACAAAATCACAGTCGCACGGGGAAATTATGGCTACCCCGTGCGTCGCAAGGAAAACATACGGCAGGAGCAGGCGCGCCACCTAAATCGCGCGGCGGGCCTCGATGGCGCGGCCAAGCGTAAGCTCGTCGGCATACTCCAAGTCGCCGCCCACGGGAAGGCCGCTTGCCAGACGCGACACCTCGACGCCCAACGGCTTGATGGTACGGGCCAGATAGCTCGCCGTGGTCTCGCCCTCAATATTGGGGTTGGTGGCGATGATGACCTCGTGGATGTCCTCGTGGCCCAAGCGTGCCAGCAGCTCTCGAATGTGCAGCTGCTCGGGGCCAATCTTGTCCATGGGACTGATCACGCCGCCCAATACGTGGTAGAGGCCGTGGTAGCTGCCCGTGCGCTCAATCGCCTGGACATCGCGCGGCTCGCCCACCACGCAAATGCGAGTGGTATCGCGCATCGGGTCCTGGCAGATGGAGCACTCGTCGGCCGTGGCGTAGTTAAAGCAGCGGCTGCAAAAGTGGACCTCCTGCTTGACCTCCAGGATGGCCTCGGCCAGGCGGCGCGCCTCCTCGGCGTCGGCCTCCAACAGGTAATAGGCGATGCGCTGGGCCGACTTGGGACCAATGCCCGGCAGACGGCCCAGCGCATCGAGCAGTTTTTGCAGACTGTGATTCGCACTCATATATATGCGTGTCTTAGAACGGCATGCCCGGGATGTTGAGGCCGCCGGTGATGGCGCCCATCTGCTTGTTGGCGAGCTCGTTGACGCCGCGGACGGCCTCGTTAACGGCAGCCATGATCATATCCTGCAGCATATCGACGTCCTCGGGATCGAGGGCATCGGGATCGATGGTGAGGTTGACGAGCTCCATCTCGCCGTTAACGGTCACCTTGACCATGCCGCCGCCGGCAGAGGCGTCGACGGTCTGGGACTTGAGGTTCTCCTGCGCGGCGGCAAGCTGCTCCTGCATCTTGCGAGCCTGCTTCATCATCTGCTGCATGTTCATACCGGCCATGATGGCTCCTTTACGTGCGGCCGCACGCCGAGCTGCAAGGGCAGCCGGAGCACGGCGGGACTTTCAAACTCAAAAATCGTACCACGGCGCGAGGCCAGCGAGCGGGGCGGACGTGTTACCTCAGTCGATATACATGTCCTGGAGCGCAAGCCGCACCCATAGATTATGCAAAGTTGAATAATTCGCATCTGCATAATATTGAAAGCTAATTCTTGCAGAGCCGGAATCCGACATTTAGCGCGTACCACTAAATGGCTAAATACCGAGCCTCTACTCGAGGTGGCGCTCATGACGGCGAGGTATAATTTGATTGCCATAGATAGCAATTTGGAGGTGCCCCATGAATGCCCCCGACGCGCTCCAAAACATCCGCTCAAAACACCCCGTTGCATATGTGGTTCTCTATCTCTTTGTCGGCTGGGCGTTGCTGGTTGTCATCACCCATGCTATAGCCTTTGGAGCAGAATTGCTGGTAGCCAGCTCGGACCAGCCCGTCGTCAAATGGGAAGCGACCGATGAGTGCACCGACGGAACCCGAACCGTTTACTACAACAGCCCATCCCTCTACCAAGAGTTCAAGGTCAAGATAAAGAACTCCAAGATTGTCGATGCCGAACTAGGCGTTTTCTCGACAATCGGAGCAACCGTCAGCGCCGAGCAAGTCGAGTACACGGACAGCCATGCAACGTATCGTATCGACCTCAGCATCCTAGGCCGACCGTCACGTACCTGTCTACTCGAATGCGATATACGCGGCACCACATTACACATGTCCGAAATACAGATGCGCCCGGACAAAACCCCTAAAGAGCTGGGGATCCTAAGCCCGGCGAGCGACTCTCAACAGTAGAACGATAGCCCGCCAGTTGTTTCTTTCCAACGTTTGCAAATCAGCGCATGGTTAGATGAAACAAACTGCATGATATCGCGTAAATCCCGAGCAGGAATATCGCCCTTGTTATGGGCCAGCTTGCATCCGCCGGAGCGGGTAAGCCATATCTTGGTCGCCTCGGCGGTGGGGCGCTTGACCGCGATATGAACATGGACGGGCTCGCCGTTCTCCCCCCGTCCTGAAGAAGATGATGTACGGCCCGAGTCGGAAAAGACTAGGCATAGACCCGTCCGCCTTCGTAAGCAAAACGCAAGATGAGCGGGGCGTTGTTGCGTACAAAATCATCGAGTTCTTTGAGGTCTGCTTCGCTAAAGCCCTCGTGCGACACCCAATTGAATGCCGGCAAGATGCACTCCGCCGTGTCAAAACCCCAATCGCGTGGGCGCTCCACAACAACCTTCACCGTGTTGTCCTCACGGACTTCGGAATACGACACTTGCGTATCGTCCTCAAGGCGGACATATTCCCACATCATAAGCTCGCTCCGTTCAAAGACGTCTCTTCTTGAGCAGTATACCCGCCTGTACAGCTACTCCACCGGCTTGAAGATGGTGGACTGACCGAAGACGCTGCGGATGAGGGCTTTAGCCTCGTCCTCGGTCTGCGGGATGCTCGGGGCTGCGCCCTGATGGCCGAAGGGGCTGCCCGCACCGGGGTTGGACTCCCAGGGAGCTGCGGGGGCGTCGTCGCCGGCGGGGGCAGACGTCGCGGTTGCGGGGACCGTGGGAGCCGCAGCCGCTGCGGCGGGCTTGGGCGCGGACGCCGTGGCCGGCGCGTCGAACGGAGACAGATCGTCCCCGCCCGCATCGGCGGCAAAACCGGCGACCATGGCATCGTCGTAGGGCACCCGCTCGGATTCCCACGGTGCAGACTGCGCGGACGGCTGAGCCTTGGGAGCGGACGCACGCTCGGGCGCGCGGGGCGCAGGCTCAGTCGGGAGCTTGCCCGTGGCGGGAGCACCGGCAGGGTTGTCCGAGCGCAGCCAGGGGGCCTTGCCCAGGTCAGATGACTTGGGCGCAGGCGCAGCGGCAGGCTTGGGCACGGGGACCGAAGCAGCCGATTTGGCCGCGGTTGGCTTAGGCGCCGACGGGGTCGATGCCGCTACCGGTGCCGCTTGCTGCTGCGGCGCGCTGGCGCTCGAGGATACAGGGGCCGCCGAGGACACGGGCTGCGGGTCCGCAGATGCCGCAGCCCGTGCAGATGGAGAATGCTCCTCATGTTGAGGAGCCGGCGTGCCACCTCCATCCAGGACGTAGTCGACGGTGCGACGACCGAAGACCGCGCAGACCGTCGGCAGGACCACCGACTGCGTATCGGCGCGACCGAGCATCTTGATGGCAAAGGTCGAGCCCGCGGGGAACGAGACCGTGAGCTTGGAGCCGTCGTCGGCCGTGGCGCGGGCGTTGAGCAAAAGCCCTGCGTAGGAAGCCTGACGCGCCTTGACACGCTCGACAACCTCGGCCCATTTGCGCTGCAGCTCTCCGGCATCCTCGACCGCGGGCGTCTCGGCAGCACCGGCGGCAGCAACCTGAGCGGCAGTGTTGGGCTGGGGCTTAGGTGCCGGCACGGCGGCAGGTGCGGGAGCCGGGGCAGCGGCGGGCTGGGGCGCGGACGCCGCAGGCTTGGACGCCGGTGCGGACGCAGCACGAGACGCCGGCTGGGCAGCCGGAACGGCAGCACCACGGTCCCAAGGCATACCGCCCTGGCGCGCGGACGTAGCAGCGGGGGCAGCGGATGCCGCCGGAGCGGCAGCACGAGCGCCCGAAATGAGCGTCGGCTGTTGGGCAGCAGCGGGTACGGATGCTGCAGGCGCGGCGGCCTGAGCAGCAGCCACGCTCGCCGGCACGGCGCTGTTGGCAACCATGGCCTCCAAGCGAGCCACGCGCTCGGCCAATGCCTCAATCGTTAAATCGGCCTCGGGACGTGCCAGGCGCGTGCAGGCGATCTCGAGCACCAGGCGCACGTCGCTCGCGCCCCTCATCTCCAGTGCGGCATCGTCGAGCACCGTCAGCACACGGGCCAGGCGGTCGGCAGGATGCTCGCCAAAGGCAGCGGCCTCGGCAGCAAGCGCCTCGGCCTGCTCAGCACCGCCCTCAAACAACTCGGCACGGGCGCCGGCAACGCAGGCAACATACACGTCGCGCACGTGCGCCACCAGGTCGCGCGTCAGCTCCAGCAGGTCGTTTCCTTCCTCGACCTGCGCACGGATCAGTCCATAGAGCTCGGCAACATCGCGATCGGCAATGGCGCGGGCAAACTCGCCCAGGATCTGGTCCGAAACCTCGCCTAAAAGCGAGCGGGCGTCGTCCGCATGCACAGAACCGTTGCCAAAGACACTCAGTTGCTCCAGCGTGGACAACGCGTCGCGCATGCCGCCCTTGGCATGGCGCGCCACGATAGCCAGCGCCTCGTCGTCGTAATCGAAGCCCTCCTGCTCGCACACGTATGCCAGGCGATGCTCAATATCCTCGTTGCCGATGCGATGGAAATCGAAACGCTGGCAGCGCGAGAGGATGGTCTCCAGAATCTTTTGCGGGTCGGTGGTGCACAGCACAAAGATCACGTGCGCCGGCGGCTCCTCAAGCGTCTTGAGCAGCGCGTTGAACGCCGCCGTCGTGAGCATGTGGACCTCGTCGATGATATAAATCTTGTACTTGCCGCGCACCGGGGCAAAGTTGACGGAGTTGATAATTTCCTCGCGCACATTGTCCACGCCCGTGCGGGAGGCGGCATCGAGCTCGTAAACATCGGGGTGGTTACCCTCGGCGATGAGCTCGCACTCCTCGCAAGTACCGTCGGGCATGCAGCCGCTTGCACCCTCGGCGCGCGCCGCCTCGGCATTGCGGCACAGCAGCGCCTTGGCAAGGATGCGCGCCATGGTGGTCTTGCCCGTGCCGCGCGGTCCACAGAACAGGTAGGCGTGGGACAGGCGTCCCTCGGTGATGGCGTGCTCGAGCGTCGAGACGATATGCTGCTGGCCCACCACGGAGTCGAAGGTGAGCGGGCGATACTTTCGGTACAACGATTCCATGGGTGCTCCCCCGGGTATACTGAGTCTTGTTGCCGCGGCGGCCATGCGGTCGCACGGCATACTGCATTCCATAATAACCCGTACGGCGAGCCCGCCGCGATAGGAGTCCAAAGAGCATGGCAGATGCAGAGAGCAACCTCGTTCCCTCCGAAGCAGCCGACCAGGTCGAGGTCGCGCTCGAGGCGCAGGCCGCGGCCGATGACGGCATTCTGTACCTCAACGAGTATCAGTACGAAAACGACCTCGTCACCGACTTCGCCCGCCTGGTCGCCTCGCCCAGGCGTCGCGGCTCGCTGTATGTCGCCGCGGCAATTGCCGCGCTGCTCGGCATCGGCATGCTGGTGGCCGGCGGCAGCTGGATCAAGTTCGGCGTCGTGCTGATCGTGTTCGGCGCCTTTTTGGCCTGGTGGAGCAAGAACCTCCACCACACGCTTGCCCGCGACTTTATCGATGCCGTCGAGGCCGACGAGTCCATGGGCGGCCGCTATCGCCGCGTCGCCGCCAACGAAGACGGTCTGATGGTCTGGGGCAAGAGCGGCAAGTCGCAGTTCTTCCCGTTTGAGAAGCTCGACCACGTACTCGACGGCGAGCGCATCTTTGTGGCCATGTTCGCCGACCAGGGCGTGACGATCCCCAAGGACACCTTCATCCGTGGCGATGCCGAGCAGTTTGGCTCCTTCCTCAAGGCGCGCATCAACAAAAAACTCCGCATCGAGACCAAACGCAAGAAGATGAAGGCCGAGAAGGCCGCCGCCGAGGCCAAGCAGGGCGACAAGCCCCAGGAGACCAAAGGCAAGCAGCGCAAGCAGAAGAAGAACAGGAAGAAGCGCTAAGGCCAAACCAGACAGGCAGCCTCGCATCCCGCTATCCTCCCCATGCACCCGAGCGTGCTACACTAGCAGCATCTATGCCACCGCGAACGGCTCGGCTCCGCGCCCGCCACTCGCAAACGAACTTTAAACGCACGAGGGTTGGCCATGCCGCTTTTCTCGCAACATACCGCCCGGTTCTCGCCGGACGTTCCTTTGGAGGGCACCAGCTCTCGCGAGCTGCTCAAGCGGTACCAGCCGCTCGAGACACTTGCGACCGGCGGTTTTGGCTCCATCGAGATTTGCCGCGACACGCACCTGCGCCGACGCGTCGCCATTAAGCGCATCCCCCTTATCAACGGCGCCGGCATGCCCGCCAGCGACATCATGGATGTCCTGCGCGAGGCGCACACTGCCGCCATGCTTCAACATCCCAATATCGTGCAGGTCATCGACTTTACGCACGACACCGCCTATGCCTACCTGGTCATGGAGTATGTCGACGGTATGTCGTTGGCCGAGTTTTTGCATCGCGTGGACGGCCACTCGTTCACCTTTGACGAGGCCGCGGCCATTGCCGATGCCCTGGGCCAGGCGCTCACCTTCGCCCATAGCAATGGCGTACTCCACCTGGACATTAAGCCCGCCAACGTGCTCATCGACCACTCGGGCAATGTAAAGCTCACCGACTTTGGCATGGCGCGACTGTCGTCCGCCGGTGGCTTTGGCGGCTCGCGCGGCGGCACCATCGGCTACATGCCGCCCGAGCAGCTCGATATCGAGACCGGCACGGTCGACGAACGCGCCGATGTCTTTGCCCTTGCCTGCGTTATCTATGAGGGCTTGTGCGGCAGCGCTCCCTTTATGGCGGCCACGCCCGCCGACTCGCTCGACCGCATCATCGGCGGCGCCACCTATCCCAGCGAGCTGATACCACACTTTCCCCCGGGAGCCGAGGCCGCGCTCATGAGCGCGCTCTCCCCCATGCCGCAGGACCGCCCCAACAGCATCGAGGCATTTTGCGACCAACTCCTTGCCGGTCTGGGCAGCGTGCGCGAGGGCCGTCGCAGTCTGGAGCAAATGGTTAGCGAGCTTTCGGATGACGAGCAGGAGCTCAACGATATCGAGCCGTCGCACTACGAGGACGACGCCATCGAGGTCGACCCCGCACTCGGCTGGGCGGGCACGCGCTGGAGCCATGCGCGCGACTACACCATGCGCGCTATCTCGGCGCTAACGTGCGGCACCTTTAGCTTTTTGCTGATGCAAACGGCCGGGGTCGCGGCGCTTCCCGGGTTGGTCGTCGCGGCTATCGCTATTGGCGCGGCAGCCGGCTTGGCACCGCAGATTGGCTCGGCCATCTCGGCCGTGGGCTTTTTGGTGCTCATGGCCAACGCCACCATGCAGGCGCAGGGCATCCTGTCGATGTTGCCCGTCGCGGTGATCTTTGCCGCTGCCATGTCCGGTTGGTGGATCGCCTGGGGTCGCACCGAGGCTGCCGCGAGCGCCGCGCTCACCTGTGCACTCGCGCTTGGCTGTCTGACTGGCAATACCTTCCTGGCAGCTGGGGTCGCCGCCGGCGTCGCGTCATTTTGGCTCGGCCCGGCAAGCGCCGCCGCGGCAACGGGCATGGGCGTGCTTTTTGCCCGTCTGGCCACGGTCGCGCTTTCAGCCGGAGGCGTGCTGGGGCTCGGTAACGTTGCCGCAGCGCTGGAAGACCCGCTCCTTTGGGCTGCCTTTGTGCTGGTCGCGGCAACTGCCGCAGCGTCATCCGCGCTGCTCAATGCCCATGCCAAGCGTGCCGATCAGGGCTCAAACCTTGCCGCAATCGCCGCCATCGCTGTCACCGGCATCGGCTGCGCAGCGGCGTCTTGTCTTGCACACCATATGGAAATTGCCAGCCTTGCAGCCGCGGTCGTCGCCAAGGCGGCGGTTGCGGGAACCCTATCCTCTATAATCGTTGGGATATGCCTATATTTGCTCGGATACCAAAGAACCTATACGGAGAGTGATCTTTCGTGAACTTCCTGAACATCTTCGAGGACCACGTGGCCGGCATCTTCGGTGCCACCCGTGCCCCGTTCTCCTTTAAGAAGCTTGCCAAGCAGGCCGCTCGCGACATGGAGGATCAGACTCTGGTGATTAACGGCGTCAACACGGCGCCGGCACTCTATACCATCCTTATCGCCGCCGACGACGATCCCATGCTCGCCCCGTTCTACCCCGAGCTTTCGCGCGAGGTCCGCGAGTTTGTGAAGGCGCAGGCCGAAAAGCGCCGCTATGTCTTTGTCGGCGAGCCCCTCGTGCGCTTTATGATCGATCCGCAGCTGCGCGCCGGCAAGTTCTCGGTCTTTGCCGAGAACGTCGATGCCCCCACGCTCGGCCGCCTGTACGAAGAAGAGCGCGCCTATCAAAACGGCCTGGGCCAGAACAACTCCGCGGCAAGCCGTGCCGCCAGCGCCCCGCGCGCCGGCCAGCAGCAGTTTGCTGCCCCGCAGCAGCAGCGCCCCGCCGCCATGCCCCAGCAACAGCCGACGCCTCGCGCCGCCGCTCCCGACCCGCTTGCCGTGGCAGACCCCTTCGCGCCTAGCGTCCCCGACCCCGCCGCAGCACCCATCCCGGTGCCGCAGACCGTCTCGCGCGACGCGCTTGCCGGCATGGGCGGAGCCGCCGCGACCGGTGCCGCCGTGGGCCTAGGCGCCGCAGCCGGCATCGCCTCCAACATGGCGAGCACTCGCGCCCCGCAGCGCCCGCTCGCCCAGCTCGTCGACGTCGTGAGCGGCGAGAGCCATAGCATCACCTCCGCACAGGTGACCATCGGTCGCGAGCGCTCAGTTTCCGACATTGCCCTGCGCGACCCCAACGTGTCGCGCCGCCACGCCCAGCTCACCTTTACGGGCTCGGATTGGTCGATCGAGGACCTCAATTCCACCAACGGCACGCTCGTCAACAACCGCCGCATTACGCGCTGCCCACTGCGCAACGGCGATCTGCTGACGTTTGGCCTGAGTACCTTTGAATTTAGGGGATAGTCGCTTATGAACATCGATATCGTCCTTTTTGCAGGCCGCATCGTCTTGGTCGCCCTGCTCTATATCTTCCTGTTCGCCGTCATGAAGACCGGCGTGGGACTTGTGCGCGGGCAGCGCCGCGACTCGGCTATCTGGACGATTGATGTGGACAAGGGTCCGCGCGGTATCCGCGGCATCCACGTAGACATGCTCGGCCCCGTCATCGTCGGTCGCTCGCCATCTTCGGACATCTGCATCAACGAACCGTTCGTCTCGGCCTCGCATGCGCGCTTTTCGCTGCAGGGCCCGGCGCTCATCATCGAGGACCTCAACTCGCTTAACGGCACGCTCGTCAACGGCCGCCAGCTCGTGGAGCCCGCGACGCTGCGTGAGGGCGACGAAGTCCAGATTGGCGACGTGGTCATGAAGGTGAACCGTCGATGATCGACGAGGAGAACAAGTCCGCAACTATGACCGAGGCACCGGCCGCCGCCACAGCTGCGCCGGCCCACGCCGCTCCGGCGGGCTCCGCACCCGTGGAGCCCGAGGACACCGTGTTCTCCCTGCCTCTTTCGCATGTAACGCATGATATTTCGGATCTCGCCGATAACGAGGACGAAGAGGATGCCGTAGCGGCGCCCATCGGCGCACATGCTGCGGAACAGCCCACAGCGCCCGAAACAACCCCAGCGCCGGCTCACTTTGCAGAGCCCGTCGCCGCGGCAATCAACGAGAGCGCTGCGGTGTTTGCGGCACCCGAGCCCGCCGCGCCGGCGTTTCCCATAGCCCCGGCATCCGAGGTTGCGCCCGCGTCTACGCCGGCGCCCGAGCCTATAGACGTCAGCCCGCAAGACGACGAGTCGACCGCCCGCGTGTCCGAGGAGCCCGACTCCCCGGACACCGACAATTCCGAATCAAACGCCGAGACCGACACCGTCTCTCCCGGTGACACAGCCGAGATCGACGTTGCCGCCGTTGAGGCCAAGCTCAAAGACCCCGGCTCGACCATGAGCTTTGAGCCCCTGACCGAGGAGCGCATCGAGACCGACTCGACCTATGATGCCGGCACCACCACGCAACTCATGTGGGGCGCCCGCTCCGACGTTGGCTGTGTGCGCCCGCACAATGAGGATTCCTACCTGGTGCAGTCGCCGCTCTTTTGCGTATGCGACGGCATGGGTGGTCACGCTGCCGGCGAGGTGGCCTCTTCTATCGCTGTCGAGACCATCGCCAAGACAGCTCCTCAGTCTGCCGACGCCGCACGCCTGGCGGCAGCCGTCGAGGCCGCCAACGCCGCCGTAATCGAGGCTGCCTTGAATGGCCTGGGCAAGCCCGGCATGGGCTGCACAGCCACTTGCGCCTATATCGAAAACGACACGCTCGCCATCGCCCACGTGGGTGACTCTCGCGCCTACCTGCTCCACGAGGGCACGCTCATCCGCGTGACCCGCGACCACTCCTACGTGGAGGAGCTCGTGGACGCCGGCGAGATCACGGCAGATGAGGCTCGCGTCCACCCCAACCGTTCGGTCATCACCCGCGCGCTGGGCTCGGACCCCGCTATGTATGCCGACCACTTCACTCTGCATATCGAGGAAGGCGACCGTCTGATCCTGTGCTCCGACGGCCTTTCGAGCATGATTCCCGATAGCGATATCGAGAACATCGCCACGCAGTCCTCAACCGCGCAAATCTGCGTCGACAACCTAGTGGACGCGGCGCTTGCCGCCGGCGGCCACGACAACGTGACCGTAGTCGTCGTTGACCTGGTTGACGATGGCGTTATGCGCGAGGCACAGCGCGTGCGTCGCCGCAACATTACTATCGCCGCCATCCTGGCCCTCGTCTTTGTGCTGGCAGCTGGCATCTGGGCCTACACGGGGGTCACCGGCTCGTACTACCTGGGTACCTACCAGGGCAATGTCGCCGTCTGGCGCGGCCTGCCCGGCAAGCCGCTCGGACTCAAGCTCCACTGGCTCGAAAGCGAAACCAGTATCAAGCTGTCCGACCTGCCCGAAGACACGCAAAACCGCCTCAAGGCGGGCATTCCGCAAACAAGTGTCGACGATGCGCAGGACACGATATCCAAGTACCGCCACCAGATCGACGAGGAGCAGACCCGCCAGGTGATCGACGCGCAAACGATTCGCGACAACACCAATCAGGGATCGACCTCCGAATCAGATTCCGAGAAAACCGCCGAACAGTCCGCCGAGGCCGAAGCCTCCGATAAGAATTAGAAAGGGAGTGCCGCTTATGAGTCGCCGCAACACCGAGCTGCTCTTGCTCATCGCCTCGGCGTTCCCCGTCATCCTGCTGTATGCGATGTACGTCCTCACCGCGGGCGCTGCCATCTCCTTTGAGACGCTCGCCGTACCGATCGGCCTCTTTGCCGCCTTTGCCGCGGCCCACATTGCCGTGCGCATCTTGGCGCCCGGTGCCGACCCCGCCATCCTGCCCATTGTCTTTGTGCTTTCTGGCATCGGCATCACGTTCGTGACGCGTCTCGCCCCCGCTCTCGCCATCTCACAGCTCATCATCCTGTTTGTCTCGGTGGCCCTGATGGTGGGAACGCTCGCACTGGTCAAAAACCTCGACGTGGTCATGCGCTACAAGTACACCTTTGGCATTATCGGCATCATCCTGCTGATGCTGCCTATCTTTATCGGCACCACGATCTCGGGCTCCAAGCTCTGGATTCGCATCGCGGGCTTTACCATCCAGCCCGGCGAGTTCGCCAAGGTCTTTATCGTGCTGTTCCTAGCCGGGTACCTGGCCGAGAACCGCGAGTTGCTCTCCATCTCCAACCGCAAGATCCTGGGCTTTAAGATCCCTCGCCTGCGACTGCTGCTGCCGCTGTTTGCCGTGTGGGGTGTGTGCCTGCTCGTCGTCGTCTTCGAACGCGATCTGGGTTCGGCCGTGCTGTTCTACACCATCTTCTTGCTGATGCTCTACGTTGCCACGGGGCGCTTTTCGTATGTCGTTATCGGCCTTGCGCTGCTGGCCGTTGGAGCCGTGGGCGCCTACAAGTTCCTGCCTCACGTTCAGGTGCGTTTCCAGGTTTGGCTCGATCCGTTTAAGGACGCCCAGGGCCAGGGCTACCAGATCGTCCAGTCGCTCTTCTCGCTTGCCGATGGCGGTCTGGTCGGTGTTGGCATCGGCAACGGCATGGCCAACAACATCCCTGTCGTCGAGTCCGACTTTATCTTCTCGGCTATCGGCGAGGAGATGGGCCTTTTGGGCGGCGGCGCCGTGCTCATCCTGTTTATGCTCTTTGCCGTGCGTGGCCTCACCACGGCTGCCCGCGCAAAGTCCGACCTCGCCGCCTTTAGTGCCACGGGCCTTACGGCCGCCATCAGCTTCCAGGCCTTCTTGATCGTTGGCGGCGTAACCCGCCTGATCCCGCTGACCGGCGTCACCCTGCCCTTTATGAGCCAGGGCGGCTCCTCTCTGCTGGCGAGCTTTATCATCGTCGCGCTCCTGCTGCGCGCCGGTGACGAGGCGACCGGACGCGAGGCCGAGCTTACCGGCACCGGCACCATGGCTGCCATCACCGATGATCAGGTCGCATCTGCCGCCGCCCCGACGGGCACGCGCTTTGCCACCTCGTCTTCCTACGGCAGCGGCAGCCATTCCGTCGGCTCGCGCATGCGCCGTCGCCTGCTCGACACGCCTGAATCCGGTGTACTCGGCCGCGTGGCGCTCGCCAACCGTCTAACCCGTGCGGTGCTCGCCTTTACGGCGCTGTTCGCCATCCTTATCGGCAACCTCACCTATGTCCAGGTCATTAAGGCCAAGGACTATCAGGACATGCCGACCAACAACCACACCATCGCCCGCTCCAAGTACATCCAGCGCGGTTCCATCATCACGTCCGACGGCGTGACGCTGGCCGAGTCGCTGCAACAGGAGGACGGCACCTACGTACGCTCCTACCCCAACGGTAACCTGGCAGCGCACGTGGTTGGCTACGTGAGCCAGCAGTATGGCACCACCGCCATCGAGAGCGTCATGAACGACACTCTCACCGGCTCTAAGGATTACTCCAGCTGGAACAACGCCATCGCGTCGCTCGCGGGCCAGACCCAGCCGGGCAACACCGCCAAGCTCACCATCGACTCGCGCATCCAGACGGCTGCTGAGCAGGCGCTCAAGGGCTTTAAGGGCGCTGTAGTGGTCATCGACCCGCGTACCGGCGCGGTGCTCGCATGTGCCAGCTCGCCCACCTACGACAACACCAACATCGATGCCCTGCTGCAGACGGGCGGCGGCGAGGACGGCTCCATGTACAATCGCGCCATGGACGCGCTGTACACGCCGGGCTCAACGTTTAAGGTCGTTACGCTTTCCGCGGCACTCGAGACCGGTACCGCCAGCCTTACCAGCACCTACCAGGCGCCCGGCTCCATGGACATCGGCAACGCACCGGTCACCAACTCTGCCAACGAGAGCTACGGCACCATCAGCCTGCAGCAGGCCTTTGCCGTGTCCTCCAACGTCGTCTTTGGCCAGGTGGCAAACGAAGTTGGCGCAAACACGCTCGTGCAGTTTGCCAACGCCTTTGGCTACGGCCAAAAGCTCGGCCAGGACCTGACCTCCGCGGCCTCCATCATGGCCGACCCGTCGCTCATGACCGAGTGGGAGACCGCCTGGGCCGGCGCCGGCCAGCCTGTTGGCATGGACCACACGCCCGGCCCGCAGACCACCGTCATGCAAAACGCCGTGATTGCCGCCGCCATCGCTAACAGCGGCGTGGTCATGGACCCGTACTTTGTAGCCCAGGTACTCGCCCCGGACGGAACCGTGGTCAAGACCACGCAGTCCCGCTCGCTGGGTCAGGCCGTCAGCTCCGCCACGGCCGACCAGGTCAAGCAGGCCATGCTTGCCGTCGTCCAGTCCGGCACCGGCACCGATGCCCAAATCCCCGGCGTCAAGGTCGCCGGCAAGACCGGCTCGGCCGAGACCGGCGGCACCAACGTCAACTCGATGTTCGTTGGCTTTGCACCTTACGATTCACCCACGGTCGCCATCTCGGTGGCCTTGGAGGATTTCGACAAGCATGACGTCGAGGCCGCCAAGATTGCCGGTATCGTCCTGACCGCGGCGCTTGCCGCACAGGGAGCGTGATGCCCATGATCGAATCGGACACCCGAGGCGCGCCGCGGCCGAAGAGTTAGCGGCAACGCGCCACACGGCCCCAGCGGCCACATCGTAGGTACTACACACATCGTTGAGCGAATAGTTATGTTAGGAGCAGGAATGGAACAGAGGGTCCTCGGGGGAAGATACCTCCTCAAGGATAAGGTGGGAACAGGCGGCATGGCGACCGTCTACCGTGCACAGGACCAGGTCCTCGACCGCACGGTTGCCGTCAAGATCATGCTGCCGCAGTATGCTGGCGACGCAACCTTCGCCGCACGCTTTAAGCAGGAGGCCCAGGCAGCAGCCGGCCTCTCCTCCCCCTATATCGTGGGCGTCTACGATTGGGGCAAGGACGGCGACACCTATTACATCGTCATGGAGTACCTGCGCGGCACCGACCTTAAGAGCGGCATCAAGAGCCACGGCGCCCTCGACCCCAAGAAGGTCGCCCAGATCGGCTCGCAGATCAGCTCTGCGCTTTCGGTCGCCCACAAGCACGAGATCATCCACCGCGACATTAAGCCGCAGAACATCATGGTGCTGCCCGACGGCAACATCAAGGTGATGGACTTTGGCATCGCGCGTGCCAAGAACAGCCACCTCACGCAAGACAACAACGTGCTGGGAACCGCCCACTACGTCAGCCCCGAGCAGACCCGCGGTCAGGACCTCGGCCCCACCTCGGATATCTACTCGCTGGGCGTCGTGATGTACGAGTGCGCCACCGGCCGCGTTCCCTTTGACGGTGACGACGCCATCTCGGTCGCACTCAAGCAGGTCAACGAGCTGCCTATTCCGCCGAGCCAGATCAACTCCGGTGTCGACGCCGACCTTGAGCGCATCATCCTCAAGTGCATGGAGAAGGACCCGGCAAACCGCTTCCAGACCGCCGACGAGCTGCGTCAGGTGCTCAACAGCTACCTGTCGGGCCGTGCCGTCAACGTCTCGGAGCCCACGCGCATCATCGGTGCCCCCGGCGAGCTGGGCGCCACCAAGACTCGCGAGCTTTCCGATCAGACGCGCGCCATGGTGCGCCCCGTCTCGGGCGTGAGCGGCCAGAATACCGCCCGTAGCTCGGTTTCGGGCTCCACCGGCTCCTACGAGGTCGAAAAGCCCAAATCCAACAAGAACAAGATCATCGCCGCCGTGGTGGCAGCCGTTGCCGTCATCGGCATCGTGGTGGCCTTTGCCACAGGACTCTTTGGCGGCGAGCAGGTCACCGTGCCCGATGTGCTGGGCAAGGACCAGCAGACTGCCGTCGAGCTGATCAAGGAAGCCGGCCTCGAGGTCGGCACCATCGACCAAAGCTACAACGACGATGTCGACGAGGGCAAGGTCGCCGAGCAGACGCCCAACGGCAACACCAAGAAGGCCAAGGGCACCAAGGTGAACCTGGTAATCTCCAAGGGTCCCAAGCCCTCCGAGAAGGTTGAGGTTCCCCTGCTTGTCGGCCTGACCAAGGACCAGGCCGAGGCCGCGCTGGCAAGCGTTGGCCTGAAGGGCAACGCCTCCGAGGAGGCCAACGAGGCCGATGAGGGCCAGGTCTTTGAGCAGGGCACCGAAGCCGGTAAGGAAGTCGCGAAGGGCACGACCATCTCGTACAAGGTCTCGAGCGGCCCGGATACCACGTCCGTCCCCGATCTGACCGACATGACCGAGGCCCAGGCGCGCAACGCCCTCGATATGGCAGGCTTTGGCGTCGACGTTAGCTACCAGGAGAACGACTCGGTTACCGAGGGCACCGTGATCAGCTGGAACCCCAGTGGCAAGCAGAAGCCCGGCGCCACGATTACCGTCGTCATTGCCAAGAAGTCCGGCAAGGCCACCGTCCCGGGCAACCTGTACGGCAAGAGCATCTCCGCCGCCGTTACCGCGCTCAACAACGCCGGTTTCTATAACATCGGCTTCTGTGACCAGAACGGCAATCCCGTAAGCGGTAACGAGGATGCCACCGTTACGGGCGTCTCCCCCACTGGCAAGCAGTCCACCGACAGCACGATCACGCTAACAGTCGCACTTTCTGGTTCGGGCTCGGGCTCGGGCACGAGCACGGGCGACGATTCCGGTACGACCAACTAGTCGCCACCCCACCGCTTATCGCGGCTTTCGCCGCAAACATATTCGCTCACAGGCGCCCGCTTGCTCCCCCGCAAGCGGGCGCTTTATTTATCGACAGACCATGGCCCCTTAGCAACGCAAAGAGGCCCGCAAAAGCGAGCCTCCCAGGTGACAACAGAATATGTAATGCAGTAATTACTGGCCGCAGAACTTCACCATGATCTCGACCATGGACTCTTGCCTATGGACAAAATGTCCATAGGCAAGGAGATGAAAGAGTAAGGACAACGCCCTCTAAAAGAAGGCCGTATATGAAGATTGCATATCCCTTTTGCCTTCATATACTCAAGAAGCACCCCTCGAAGCGCTCCTGAGAGGCCCCCCTTGGATGCAACCCAGGGGATCCAGATTCTGGTAGACATCGGCGCAGCAAAATCCTGCCGCGCAGGCACGAACGGACATCTTGACTCCTAACGCAATGCGGGGCGCCCCAAGACACCCCGCCACGACAAAAAACTAGTTCTCGTAGACCAGCGGGTGGCCCCAACTGCCCTCGATCTTGCAGGTCTCCGCCGCAAAACCGGCAGCGAAGTCCAAGCTCTCGCGAATCGCGGCCTCGCCGCACTCGCCGGCCTTCTTCTTGGAAAGATAGGTGACCAAAAACGCCGTCAGCAGTGAATCGCCGGCCGCCATAGCGTCTTTGAGCTCCTCGGGCGCCACGGGCTTGATGCCCTGCTCGTAGAAGTTTTCGCCGTCATAGGCGACGGAGCCCTTGCTCCCGCGCGATGCGCATACGATTTGAGGGCCAAGGGCCTTCACCCACTCGAGCTTCGCCTTGATATCCTCCAGGGAAGCGTCGCCCATGGACATAAAGGCGTACGTCACAAATGGCGCAATCTGCCCGAAGTACTCGTCGGTGGAGTCATCGGAGAAGTCGAAGCTGATAGGCACGCCGGCAGCCTTGATCTTGGGGAGCTCGCGCTCGGTGAAGCAGTAGTTGCCGCTGTGCACCAAATCGAAGCCGCTGACGTACTCGGCGGCGAAGCGGTCTATCACGTAGCGCATGTCGCCACGTATGCCGCCTTCATTGGAGCCCAGGAAGATACGGTCCCCGGTCTCGTCAACGGTCACGCGAGCGGCGCCGTTGACGCCCAGGACCTGCTGGCAGCGAAGAAGCTCGACGCCCTCGTCCTCGAGCGATGCTATAACGTGCTCGGCCTCCTCATCTGATCCGAAGATTCCCATGTAGGCGCTGCGATCGACGCCGAGCTTCTTGGCGAAGACGGCGAAGTTAACTGCATTGCCGCCGGGATACATGGTCTTGATGTGCTCGTACTTATCGACAACGTTGTCTCCAAAGCCAAGCACGCTTATAGGATAGGCTGCCATGGTTATCTCCATTCAGGTAAACCGCCGTGGTTACGGCGAGCAGACGGGGCGCGAGGGATTCGCACGTCTCAACGCGCCTCGCACCCCGTTTTAAAATCGCTAGTACTTCTCGATGCCCATGTAACGACGCACGTCCGGGTGATGGTCGAACACCTTGCCGCGAGCGGAGCGCAGCTCACAGTTCATCGTGTAGAACAGGATTGGATCAAGGAACGCGCGAACGCTCGCCGGTACTTGGTCCATGCCGTACTCCATGGCGTCGAGCACCATAAGAGTGTCGGTATGGGTCTCGAGGAATGCGAGGGCGCGCTCATCCATGGCTCGGCACTCACTAGAAGACATCTGCAGGAAGTAGAAGACTCCGGGCTCGGTCACCTCGAAGGGGCCGTGGAAGTACTCGCCGGAGTGGATATAGGCGCAGCTCTGCCACTGCATCTCCATAAGCGAGCAGATAGCGAAGCCATAGGCCTGGCTAAACACGGGACCGGACCCCAAGATATACAGGAACTTGTGGTCCTGGCACAGGGCGGCAAAACGGTCGCAGAGTTCGGCGTTGACCTTCTCGCGAGCTGCAGGCAGGATCTGGTCCATCTTGGCGATGCCTTCGTACATGTCGGCAAGGTCGGCATAACCTTCCTGCTGATCCAGGAGCTCGGAAGCGAGAGCCAAAGAGATGCCGGCGGGCACCTCCGCCTGCGGAACTCCCTCGCCCCACGGATATACCCAGCACGTCCACTCACCGTTATCGATGCCGGAACCCGCGTTGTCCGTCTGCACGATAACGGTCGCGCCCGCCGCCTTGGCGATCGAGCACGCGTCGATTACCTCGGGGGTGTTGCCGGAGTGGCTGCAAGCGATGACAAGGGACTTTTCGCCCAGGCGCTTGGGACGCATGATATCGAACTCGCGGGCGGTATACGCCTCGCTGGCAAACGTAGTCGCCTCGCGCTTGAGCAGCTCGTGGGCGGGCAGCAGGTCGATGAGGGAGCCGCCGCAGGCAACCCAGAAGACGCTATCGAAACCGCCCTTTTCAGCGATTGCGTCGGCGATAAGATCATGTGCGTTCATTGTTATTCTTCCTTTCGATACGGCGGACGAATCCGCCAACGTTTACTGCGAGTCTTCTCGTCAAGCGTGTTGACTTCCCCACGCGAATGGGAGCTACGCGCTAGTCGACAAAATACCTCTCGAAGGCGTCCATGTTGTGCCGGTCCGCTGCTGCGGGATCATCGAAATACCTTCCATCGGTGATCTCCTGGCCAAGATAGCCCTCGAACCCATGCGCGTTGAGGACGCGTACGAAATCGTCCATACTGTGCTTTCCATCGCCCCAAACCAGATGGCCATATGGGTCGCCATCAATGAAGCGCATGTTCCTTATGGCACCATCGCCAAACTCGGCAAACCACTCTTCAAGGCTCTCGCCGGCGACTCCCATAGCGGTAGTGTCCACCATTGGAGTAAGGTGCGGGCTGGCTACTTGGTCAAGCATGCGCCTGGCGTCCGCGAGTGTAACCACCAAGTTGCTCTCTTCCGGCCTCAGGCTCTCCATGCAGAGGGTCACGCCGTGCTCGCCGGCATAGTCCGCAAGAATCGCCAAGTGCTCGGCAGAGCGCTTCCAAGCCTCCTCGCGGTCCTCGTCCCAATCGCCCCAACCGGAGTTGATGGACATATACGGGGCGCCGAGCACCTCGGCGAGCTCGATGCCGTGCTTAAAGTAAGCGAGGCTCCGCTGCGCGTGGAGGGGCTTTCTGGCAGCGTACTGCCACGGATACACCACGTTCTCCGGACACAGGGAGCTCACGGAGAGTCCGCGGGACTCGATCTTGCGGCGAAGCTCGTCGGCCTCGAAATACCCCGTGTGGTCCAGCGTCACGTGCGGCTCGGCCGCCCAAAGCTCGATGGTTTTGAAGCCAAGGCGCTGCTGAGCATCAAGGAAGTAATCGAGCGACCACATGATGTAGTGAATGTTCATGCCGGCGACCTGCTCGCGACGCAGACGGGGTGTGGAAGCGCTTAAATCCATGCTGGGCACCTCCTACATCGGCAGTAGGCCGGAGATCACAGTCGCGACCAATCCGAACAGAACCATGAAGATAAAGAACTTCCAGATGGTCTTCCACCATTGCCCGAAGGAGATCTTCGCCACGGCAAGACCCGCGACGGTCATGCCCGCAACGGGGCTGATGGTGTTGACGGTCTGGTTCGCGAACTGCAGAGCGGTGACGGCAGCCTCGGGATTGAGGCCCATAAGCTCGGTCAGCGGGCCCATGACGGGCATGGTGAGTGCAGCGAGGCCGGAGCTGGAAGGAACCAGCAGCGAAAGCAGGCCGAGGACGATGTACATGAAGGTGGTATAGATGAAGGACGGAGCGCCCGCAAGGAGTCCGACGAGCCAGTTAAGAATAGAGTCGATGATCATTCCGCCCTCTGCGACGACCAGGATGCCGCGGGCGATGCCGATGATGCAGGCTGCGTAGGCGAAGTCGGCGATTCCGCGGACGAACTCCTCCGCAATGGTCTTCTCGTCCAGGCCGCCGAGTATGCCGGCAAGAAGGCCCATGGCCAGGAACACCATGGAGATCTCGTCCATATACCAGCCCTGGGTAACGAGGCCCCACACGATAACGCCCATGCCGACCGCGAAATCAATGAGGACGAGCTTGTGGCGAAGCGTGAACTCCTCTTCGATAGAGGCATCGGTGACAGAGAACTCGATGCGCTTCTGCTTATCGTCCTCATAGGTGATGGAGGACTTGGGATCGAGCTTGACGCGGCGCGCGTAGCGCATGGCCCAGAAAATGCCCGCGGCGGTGAAGATGACCCACAGGATGGCGCGGAGCCAAAGCTGGGGATTTCCCTCGATGCCGATAACGCCCTGGGCGATCAGCACGTTGAAAGGATCAATAGTGGATGCGCAGTAACCAAGGTTGGGGCCGAGGAAGCAGATGATGAACGCGGTCATGGAGTCATACCCGATGCTCAGCATGATGGGGATGAAGATCGCGTAGAACGGCAGCGCCTCCTCGGACATGCCGAACGTGGTGCCGCAGATCGAGAGCAGGATCATGGAGATGGGGATGATCAAGATGTCCTTGTTCTTCAGCTTCTTAATCACGCGGCTCATGCCGGCGTTTAGGGCGTTGGTCTTGGTGACGATGGCGAACGATCCGCCGATCAGCAGGACGAACGCGACGACATCGGCCGCAGCCTGAATGCCCTTGGCGGGAGCCTGCAGGACGGCATCGATGCCCTGTCGCAGATCGACGGTCTCCCCCGTCTCCGAATCGGTGTAGACCTTGTCGACCTCTTGGTACGTTCCGGCTACGGCGACTTCTCGCTCGCCCGCGGCCGTCTGAATGGTCTGGCGGTCGAACTGACCCGATGGGACGATCCATGTGAGCACCGCGAAGAACACGATCAGCATGAACGCGATGGTGTACACATGGGGAAGCTGGAGATGGAATCTGCGCTTGGGCTTCTCCTGTTTGGCATCCGACATTCTTAACCTCCTGCCAGAGCAACGATGCTTGCCAAAAATCCTTCACGTATAGGCAAACATCTTAGGTTGTTCTATGTATAACCTGCATGAAGGCGTCGGTCAAGAAACATATTAGGTTGTTCTATAAGTGGTAACTTTTACGCGCTAAACGGACCTGCCGCGGCAATACGAGAACAGCGCTGTGTGAGACAGAGCCGCTAGATATCGAAGCTGTAGCGCGAACCCACGTAGTACTGTCTGCCATAGCAGAAGCGCTCTCCGTTGGAATCGAGAAAGCCCGCGTTCATGAAGAACAGCGGCTCCCCTACTGGGACCTTGAGCTCGCGGGCGGCATCAATTCCCGCACGGGCGATCTCCAGCCTGCAGGGATCGGACGAGCAGGGATACCTACCCGTACGCTCCCCCACGGCCTCGAATATCGAACAATTGGAGAGACCGATATCTTTGAGAAATTCGAATCCATCGACAGGATAGTAGTTGTTCTCGAACAGGACCGGCACGCCGTCTGCGGTACGCACGCGTGAGACCAAGATGAGGTCAGAGCCTTCATCCAAGCCAAAGAAAGAAGCGAGGTCGCGATCGGCGGCAACGGTCTTGCGGGCAACGACGCGAGCGCCCGCCTTCATGCCGTTTTCAGCGCATGCTTGGGTAAAACTCTGAACATCGTCCTTCTGATGCACCTTGCGAATTATCTTTGTCGCGGTCACAAACGTACCACGCCCCTGCCGCTTGGTGAGATACCCCTCGCCCACAAGCTCCTCTATTGCGCGGCGAACCGTGACCCTTCCCACGCCGTACATCTTAGAAAGCTCAAGTTCCGTTGGAATCTGCGAGTCAACGGGATATGTCCCCTGTTCGATATCGCTCTTAAGCAAATCGAGCACCTGTTGATACAGCGGGGCGGAAGAGCCCCCATCCAGATGCGCATCCACAAAAACTCTCCCTTTAAGGCGTTCGCGATCTCAACGACTCCATTCTACCGCACACGGAAAAATGAGGTTAAACACATAGGGGCCCTGCATGTTTGAGCGGATCGGGAATCTGGTCGCTGATTTCGTCCGCATTTGCTTGCGAAAAACCAAAACGCTCCTCGCGCTTGGCGAACACGGTGAGGCCCGCCGCCTTGCACGCAGCGATCGATGATGCTCGTGTGATGTTGGCTTCCTTCCTTTGCTTGCGAGGCGCGTCACTCGTCCTGCTGAGCCGCGGGCCCATCGTTCGGCGTGGCCTGCCTGCGCGGGGCATGCCGGGAATTGATGTAGTCGTATGCGTAGGCGATCTCCGTGACGGGGACCTCCACGTGGTAATGGGCGGAAATGTCAGAGAAGCTCGTGCGGAATGCCTCGACGAAATCGTTGTGTTCATTGGCGAAGCGCTGCTCGTCTGCGTAGTTCTCGATGGGGCTTCTGGTCACGAGGCGCTCCACGAGACAACACAGGTGCACGTAGAGCCCCATGCTCACACGAGCGCCAATCACGTCTCCGGTGAGCTGCTGGAGCCGCTCTGCGGCACTCTCGATTTCGCCGAAGAGCTTGTTGGGGTTAAGGATTGTGATGGACTCGACCACGTTCCTGAGGGTCATGTTCTTGACGAGATTCTGGTGGAACGTGCGCAAGCTGTCAGCGTCGAGCAAGCGTGCGAAGGCGCGGTCTATCTGGGCCGTTCCTTCGCCGGCGATGAGTTCCTCGAGCGAAATGAACGGGACTCCGTCGGCGTGCGGATTGTCCGTGCCGATGACCGAGCGCACGTTGTACTGGGAGAAGGCGGCATCCTCAGATCCGTTATTGGCGAGCTGCCGCCAGTCAACGGCGACAAGCCGCGCGGGGGACTCGCCAGGCAGGCTCTGCGCCACGAGATCGCGGATCCGCGCAGCTGCGTCAAGTCCGCCTTCGGAGCAGAAGACAATCGCGTCCGGTCGGGCGTTGCGCGCCACGATGTGATAATTACAGGTGCAAGCTGCCGCAGCATCGTCGAGAACCTCTCGCACGGAGCGACCCGCGATAAGTCCGGCGCCAACCTCCACCGCAAGGCCGGTAGAGGCGTTGTTGATGATGCCGAGCGTCATGCCGGAGGTGGATTCCAGACTCTTATAAATATCCTGGAGCGATCCCATGTCCACGAGGATGACGACCTCGTCTGCGTAGGAGAAGCGGTCGATGATTTGCTGAAGAGGAACAGCGACGTCCGTAACCTTCTGGTCGTAGGGCATGTCGATGGCCTCGAAGACCCTCGTGTCAAGAATCCGATTGGCGGCGTCGGCGATGCTCGTGGCGGTCGAGTAGCCATGACTGAGGACGATACCGACGCTCCGACGACGCTTAGACGGGTCGAGTGCGAGTGCCGCATGCGCAAGGACGAGCAGACACGTGAGATCGTCGAGTGCGATGCCGAGCGTGGCCTTGAGTTCATCAGCGATGCAGGCGCAGACAGTAACGGCAAAGCGGTTGCGCTGGGCCACGACGCCGCGCATGCCGGAAAGCTCGCTTGCATGGGAGCTCTTCCAACGCGAGAGGCTTGCGGGCGGCCACAGCTGGAGGCAGATGCCCTGGGCGATTAGATGCGAGCTCTTTCGGGACAAATCGATCGAGTAGAGTTCGTTCACGGAAGTGACGACGCTGTCGGCGATCTGCTCGTATGCGTCGGACTTCGAGCGGCCCGGGTTTTGCCCGAACGCCAGGTAGTCCTCGAGGTCGCGGGCTCGCTCCACCAGCTGAGCGCTGCACGCGCCCCCATCAAGCGTGCCTTCGCGATAGCTCTCGTATGGCTCCAGCATGGCGTCGAGTACATGCCGCGCGCGGTCGTCCGCCTGGCTTTGGATGCTCCGGGTGGTGTCGATGAGCTGCATGTCGTTCTCGCTGCGCTCGAGTGCGGAGCCGGCAAGGATTGCGGAGGGAAGCTGGTAGGTGCGAATCTCCAGGCTGTCACCCTTCGTGTCTAGATAGGCCTCGGCGCAACAGTTGGTGATGCAGTCGCGCAGGCCGCGTACGTTCTCCTCGAAGTTGGTGCCGGCGAGGGCTCGGAAGGCTCCGCGACTTATGAGGATGTCGCGTCCTATGCGTCGGCCCTCCTCCTTGAGGAAGTGGAGAGTCAGTTCCTCACGCTCCTCCTGGGTGCGCTCGCGCAGAGACGGCACCTGGGCGGACATGGGGATGCGACGCGTGAGGCTGCGGCACTCGGTACTGTCTGCCTCGTTTGAGGTGGCAAAGATAAGGCGCACAGCAGGGGCTGGCACAATGGCGCCCGCCTGTGCGGAGGCCCACTCCAAGAGCGCGTCCTGGGCAGCGGGTGAGAGGGCGTCGACGTCCTTGAGATAAACGATGCCGCCGCTCGCCCGATCTGCAGGCCCGCCATCTGCGCACAGGTCGTGAGTGAGCGCGCGGGCATCGTCTGCGTAATGCGAGCAGTCGATGCTCACAAGCTTGGCTTCCTGCTGCAGGACGCCGACGTTCTTGCCGTATTCGAGGGCAAGTTCGGCGAGTAGACCCTTGCCGGTTCCCGAGGCGCCACAGAGCAGGATGGGCAGGCCAGCTGGCGGGTACTTGAGCGCGGCGCAGAGCTGGCTGATGCAGGGCGCAAGGCTCAGCTCGTGACCGATTGCGCGGTCGAAGTCGAGTCGCTCGCCGTTTCCGAGCGTGGCGAAGAGCTGCTCGACCGAAGGGTAGGTGCTACGCTCAATGCGAGACTGGAAGAAGCGTTCGAGGGAGCGGCGGTGGAAGTAGCACACCGGTCGTGCCCCTGCTTTCACCACGAGGCCAGCGCGCACGAGCTCGTTGAGATACTGACTTGCCAGGCTGCGCGAGATGGCGAGCGAGTCGGTTATAGATGCCGTGGTGAAGTGGTCGAGACGGTTCTGGATGCGCCCGCCCCGCGTGCTGCCAAGCTCGCGCGTGATGCGATCGAGGTAGGCAAGCAGGTCTTTCTGTGTCTCGGGGATGTTCATGCGGCTGGTCCTCCTTTCGTCCCACACCTTACGGGCGGGGTGGTGCTCGGGACGGGTTGGCGCCCGCGTTTTGTCACGGGCACGTGAACTTCGGCACTCCATGATACATCTGTAGTGACATATGGCGACTTCTCGACACCTGCGCTCGACACAGCGAGCGGCAACAGCGCTGTCCGCCGAGCGCCTCACGGGCGTATCCCAACCGTAGGAGTGCGCTTTGCCACCTTTGACTGCCTCCCTGTCGGCAAGCGGCTCGCCGTTCGCTCCGTCTCTGACCACATCGCTCGAATCGACTCTGCCGCCGGCGCTGTGGTGGCCGTCGTGCCCGCAAAGGTCATCAAGCAGGCCGACGAGGTCACCGCGGGCAAGGTCTCCCTCGTCGACGCACTCAGGAATCTGTAGGCGAGGCCCCTAAGGCCGCCTCGCTGTCGGCAGCCCGGGGCCATGTGCCATCAGGGCACAGGACGAGTCCGGTCGCCGGAATGCGGCCGGACCCGTTGTTCGCGTGTTTTGCTGGGGGAGTCGCTGTGGCGACGAGGTTCACTGGCTTACTTTTCCTGTTCGCGCAGCCCCTTCGCCAAGGCTATGTTGGACAGTTTGAGTTCGCCATTCGTTACCGTAACAGCAAGCGAGTGGCCGAACTTCTCGCAGACGCGTGTCGTGAGTGCGGTACCGTCGAGGTAGAGGACGAGGATGTTGTCGTCAACGATGAGCTGCAGGTGGTAAGAACGCCCGGACTCGAGCCAGACTGGCCTCCAAAGCCCCTTATCCATTACGCGGAACCACTTGTAACAGGGGCTCTTATCGAACGAGAGCCGATTCGCGTCGAGGTCGAAGCGGTATTCGTACGACTCGTCGGTCTCGAGATTCTTGTAGGCTCGAATTGAGAAGTCGCAAGCGTCCCTGAACGTCACGTCTGCCTCGAAGCAGAAGATCTCGCCTGCGTTTTCGGTGATTACGCACTCCGTTCGTTCGTGGTCTCCGCGAAGCTCGATATCCGGGACGGCATCAGGGCACTCGAACGCATCCTTTATGCTTTGGGGAGGGCGAACGCCGAGGGTGCCATTGGGGCGCTGGTACACCTCATGGGGCATAAACGAGCCACCCCAAAGCCAGTTGGCCCGGTCATCGTCGTTCTCGCGCGTGGGGACCCAGCCGGACAGAATCCTGCGCGATCCGTCGAAGGCGGTCCGTCCGGCGTAATACGCCCTCCCGTCGAAGGCGTCATCTCTCGGCTTCTCCCACGGACCGTAGAGATCGCGGCTCATGCGGTAGACGATCTTGTTCTCGTCGCTGTACTCAGAGTAGACCAGGTACCACCAATCGCCAATTTTAAAAATGTCTGGCATTTCGAACATGGTGTAGAGGCCGGGGGCCCAGAAGTCGCCCTTGAACTGCCAGTGCTCGAGGTCCTTCGACGTAAAGTGAACGAGCCTGCCAGTTTGGAGGGTTTTGGAGGGGTCGTCTCCCTTACGCGTGCCCAGTACGAGGAGGTATTCCTTCCGGTCGTCATCCCATATTACGAAAGGGTCGCGCCAGTTGCGCCCATCGTATCCTGGCTGAGGCGTGAGCTCTACTGCAACGCCCGTCTTTTTCCACGTCGCATAATCATCCGAGCAGGCCTTCGCCTGCATGAGCACCTGGGACGTTTTGCCTTCTCGCAGGTAGTTGCGGTTGAACCCGGTATAGAAAGCGCGTACCTCCCCTTTTGCCTCGTAAACGGTTCCGGCGTAGATGAACTGGTCTTGGTCGTCTTCTCCGCCGTGGGGGATCGCCGTTCCGTGTTCCTGGTACGTCACGAAGTCCTGGGTGGTCGCGAGCGACCACCCAAAGGGCTGTCCTTCGGCAAGCGGAGCGGGGTCGCGCGTGTCACGCTGGTGGTATAGATAGAACGTGCCGTCCTTGCCGAAGGGCATGACGTCTCCCACCCACACGTCCTTCGGTTGGTAGAACAGGTGCTGGTTATTGGTCGGGACTTTGCGCATGTCTCGTCCTCCTTACTGTCGCGTCTTTCCTATTCGTCTTCTTCGTCAACGTCCGGAGTAAGATCTCCGAGGTAGACGAGCTGCTCTTTGGCTTGGGTGACGGCATGCCTCACCACATCGGGAGTAAGCTGTCCGGCGTGGAGCGAGAGCTCGAGGGCCACGGGAAGGTTTACGCCGGTCACTATGAACGCGCCTCGCGGAGCCGAGCAGGCTACGAGCTGGTTTACGCTGCCCTGAAGGATGTCGGTGAGAACGAGGGTCTCGTCATCTTCGGCGATGCCCTCGAATGCGCTGGCGAGCTTCTCCTCGAGCGGGGTTTCGTCTGTAAACGCGCAGACAACCCTGATGTCGTGCCCCGGTCCTATGATGGCCTTGAGCGTGTCTCCGAGTCCGGCTGCCAGGCCGTAGTGCGATGCAATGATGATGTGCCTCATAATGCGTCCTTTGTGGGTTGGTCTAGCCCTAGGCTAGGCAGCAAGAATGCCGAAAGCCGCGCACACCCACGAGATGATGAGGATGCCGAGGACAATCTTGTTGATGCTGACCTTGCGCTTGACGAGGGCGTAGACGATGGCTGTGGCTATTACGGGCAGCATGCCGACCATGATTTGGTCGAGGATGCCCGTCTGGACGTCGAGCGTGACGTCACCCATGGTGAACGTGAGACCACACGAGACCTTGATGACGGTGGGGATGAGCGCACCGACGACCATCATGCCAAGTGCCGACGTCGACTCGGTGAAAACGGACATCTTCTCGGCAAGGGTCGTGAAGAGCTTGTCGCCGAACTTATAGCCTATGCGCCAGTCAAAGAGCTTCCATACGAAGATGGCGATGGCGACGGCGAGCCAGAGAAGCACGCCGACGGGGTTTCCCGCCTGTCCCATGTAGGCGGCGATGGAGCCGAAGATGGTGGGAATGAGGATGGCGAAGATCGTATCGCCGACTCCTGAGAGGGAGCCCATGAGGCCAATCTTAAGGTCTTGGACCGCGTCGATGGCGTCATTGTGCCCCTTGTCCTCCAAGGCTAGGCCGGCGCCGAGGAGCAGGCCGCTTACCTGGGGAGTCGCATTGTAATAGCGATAGGTGCTCAGAAGTGACCTGCGGTAGCCCTCCTCGTCTCCTGCATAGATCTTGCGCAGGGCGGGTTCGGTTGCGAACATGACCGCCGGGGCACACTGGGACTCATAGTTATAGATGGACGCGCCGAGCATCCAGCGGCGGCCGCAACGGTCGAGATCGGAAACGGTGAGGACTGGCTGGTACGTTCCGTCTGCCAGGCGGGTTGGCGCTTCGTTTGCCTTGGTGGCGTTAACTTCGTTACTCATCTTCCAGACCTCCAGCGTCGAGGGCGTTTACGGACGGATTGCTGTGCGACTTGTAGTACTCGATGGCCGCGGCGGCACCGAGCAGGGCAATGGGGAGAATGCTTATCTGCAGGTAGGCGGCCAGAACGAAGCCAACGATGGCGTAGGCGATGAATTTCTTCATTGGCATGAAGGACAGAAGCATCGCAAGGCCGACGACGGGGAGGATACCGGCGGCGATGGAGAGGCCGGTCGTGAACCAGGAGGGCATGACGGAGAGGAAAGCGTTGACGGCATCGGCGCCAAAGAGCAGTACGGCAAACGTGGGGATGGCCGCCGTAAGGCCATAGAAGACCGGACCGAGGAAAAGTACGCTCTTCATCTGCGAGTACTTGCCCTCTTCGGCAAAGCGCTGCGAGGTACGCCCGAGGAAGCCGTTTGCCGTCTTGGCGATGACGTCGAGCTGAAGGCCGAGCATGCCGACTGCGATTCCGGCGGCAACGCCGACGCTCGCCTCCTGACCCGAGGTGATGGCAACGACGGCGCCAATGATGGCGGCAGTGGGATAGTCGGGGACGGAGGCTCCTCCCATGGCCGCCACGCCCAGGCTCATGAGTTGGACGATGGCGCCGACGGCGAGGCCGGTTACGGGGTCGCCGAGCGCAAGTCCGACGAACCATGCTGGCGTGACGGACATGTTCGTGAGAATTTGTCCCGCGTTCTTCTCGGCTCCGTAGATGAAGGCGATGAGTGTAACGACGGCTATCTGGATGATGGATGGTGTCATAAGTTCACTCCCTTGCTAAAGCGTGATGATGCTGGAGAGCTCTACGGGCTTGTCGGCCGGCACATAGCGAACGGTGATGTCGCAGCCGGTGCCAGCAATCGCTCGATATGCGGGCAGCTCGTCTTTGGTGACGTAGGCGCGACTGCTCACCTGGACGGCGTCTGACCCCTCTTCGGGAAAGACTGTGCCTCCGACCACGAGTGTGGGAACAACCTGGCCCGTCTGTATGACGTCGAGGATGGTCTGGGGGTCTCGCGCCACGATGAAGACCGTGTGGTCGTCGTACTTGCCCGCCCGATAGTTCGTGAGAGCCGTCTCCTTGTTGATAATGGAGAGGGCGACTCCCGAGGGCTTTGCCATCCGCATGGCGGCCTTCTTGGTCGGGTCGTTGGCGACGATGTCATCGATGACCATGAGACGCTGCGGACGGAACTCGGGTACCCACTGGGTTGCCACTATGCCGTGTAGCAGGCGGTTGTCGATGCGTGCTGCGATGATGCTCATGTGATGTTGGCTTCCTTCCTTTGCTTGCGTGACGCGTTTCGGCATGGCCTGTGCCGAAGCGCGTCATTCGTCCTGCCGGGCCGCGGACCCGTCGTTCAGCGTGGCCTGCCTGCGCGGGGCATGCCGGGAATTGATGTAGTCGTATGCGTAGGCGATCTCCGCGACGGGGACCTCCACGTGGTAATGGGCGGAAATGTCAGAGAAGCTCGTGCGGAATGCGATCGAGGTAGGCTCTGTGTCTCGGGGATGTTCATGCGGCTGGTCCTCCTTTCGCCACACACCTTACGGGCGGGGTGGTGCGCGGAACGGGTTGGCGCCAGTGTTTCGTCACGGGCGCGTGCGCTTCGGCACTCCATGCTACATCTGAGTGGCATATGGCGACTTCTCGACACTCGCGCTCGACACAGCGAGCGGAAATGGCGCTGCCTGCCGAGCGCCTTGCGGGCGCATCCCGACCGCAGAAGTGAGCGCGAAGGCTCGTCGAAGTGCTGGGTGGGGGACCGGCGGTCTGGATACGCGGTTTCGTTCGGCGAAGGCGGCGAGGCGAATGGCATGGCGAACGTACGGGTTTGACGTGAACGGGTTGCCCGTGGCGGCGTGGTATCGGGAGGAGACGGTCGAGCAGGTGCTCGCGCCGCTGCTCGCCCGTCTCGCGCGCTCGCATCAGGAGAAGGGGTCGCAGGCCCATCTCGGCAACCCGGTGCGCATACGCTATTGCGACCGGGACGGCCACGTGTCGCGAACGGATATCGTCCGCCAGGTGGACGTCGCGCCGCGAAATGCAGACTCGCCTCAATCGTCGGTAAGGGGTGCCGCGGGCGATACGATGGAATCCACGGACCGCACCGCGCCGCCGAGATTGCGACGCGAACGCAGGCGATGCGCCCGAAAAACTCCTCCGCGCATGTAGGGCGAAACGCCAGATTAGAGCTCCATGAACGATTTCTCCTTCTACTCCCCCACCCGCTTTGTCTTTGGGCGAAAAGCGACCGACAAGGTTGGGGGACTCTGTCCGCCTCCGGCTACCGCTGAGCGCTCATTGTCTACGGCAGGGGTTCCGCAGTTCGCTGCGGAACGCTCGTCCGCGTGAGGGCATCGCTCGATGCCGCGGGCGTGGAGCACATCGGGCTTGGAGGGGTGCGTCCAAACCCCGAAATAGGCTTGGCACGAGAAGGCGTCGAGCTCGCACGGGCAAACGACGCCGACATCATCCTGCCCGTGGGCGGCGGCTCCGTCATGGACTGCGCGAAGGCCATCGCACTGGGGCGGTATACGACGGCGACGTATGGGACTTCTTCCGCAAGCGCGCCGTTCCCGCCGACCGCATCGACGTCGCCTGCGTGGTGACCATCCCCGCATCCGGTTCCGAGGCCTCTAACTCCTGCGTTATCAGCAACGACGAGGAGCACCTCAAATGCAGCATTAACACGGACCTCAACCGCCCGGCCATCGCCTTCCTCGACCCGGAGCTGACCTTCAGCCTGCCCGCCTGCCAGACCGCCGCGGGAGTGACCGACATGATCGCCCATATCATGGAGCGACTCTTCTCCGGCGAGCCCGCCGTGGGCGTAACCGACAACATCGCCTGCGGGCTAGTGCGCGCCGCGAGGGAGGCGGCGCCCAAGGTGATGGAGAACCCCGATGACTACGACGCCCGCGCCGAGATCATGTGGGTGGGTACGCTCGCCCATAACGCCCTGCGCGACGGCGATTGGACCTGCCGCGGCCTTGAGCACGAGCTATCCGCACTGGACACCAAGATCACGCACGGCGCCGGCCTCGCCGTCATCTTCCCCGCCTGGATGCGCTACGTATGGCGAGAGCACCCTGAGCGCTTCCTGGAGTTCAGCGCCCAGGCCCTTGGCATCGAACCCATCGATTCGGACGCGGACGAGCTCGATGTGGAGGTAACCCCCGAGCAGGCAATCGAGTACGCGGTCGAAGCGACCATCGACGAGCTGCAGGATTTCTTCGTCTCGCTGGGAATGCCGCGCGCGCTATCGGAGTTCGGAGTCACCGAGGACGATATCGAAAAGATGATTCCGGGCCTCAAGATCAACCGCGGAGAGCTCTTCGGCAGCTTCAGGAAGCTCACGCTGGACAACGCGAGAAAGATTTACCGCAGCGCACTCTAGGAAACAGATGCCAGTCCCCCACGGGCGAGCAGCACGGCGGCCCCCGCAAACCAGAAACGGCGCCGCTCCCGCGACGCCGTCATATTCCCTGGTGCCCCCGGGCGGATTCGAACCGTCGACACCCGCTTTAGGAGAGCGGTGCTCTATCCCCTGAGCTACGGAGGCATGTTGTACTAGTGTAGCAGATTTACCCCTTTGCCATGTAGCGCATGGCCACTCATCGAGAAGGCTCTATAGCGAATAGTTTCCGAGGGCAATCCTCAATATCGGAAAGAATAACCCGGAATAACGCGAAATAATGGGACAAGCTTTCCCAACTGGCCCTCAAAAGGAAAATGCATCCCGGAATGAGAACAAATTCCGGGATGCATTTTCCGCCATCTATCGCCAACGATTAGCTGTCTCTGTGGAAAAGGCTCTTGATGGCAGCGGGGATGCTCTTGGCGCCCTTGGTCGTTACGTCGATAAAATCGGGCGAACGCACGAGCTTGTCCTCGTCTACATACTTACGGATCGCACGCAGCGTCTCTTTGTCGTCGCGCGTCGAAAACGTAAAGTGACCGTTGTCCTTGGTGAAGATGGCAAAACGCGTAATCTTCTTGGTGCCGCGCAAAACCTCGGCGGCGATGTAGTCGACCTCATCCCACGGGATTTGGATATAATCCTCGGGATTGCGCTCGTTATAGTACTCAAACGCCTTGTTTCCCACCATCACGTTACCGTGGCTGGTAAGCCCCATGAGGCAGGTCGCCGGCGTTGCCAGATCGACCGTGCTGTTCTGAGATTGCGCCATGCGCGCCTCGCCCTCCAAATAAAACAATCGGACCGCATCCAGTGTACCCACCGGGTGCGGTCCGTTTCAATGGCTCAAAAGCCCTTGCCTAGCAATTCTCGGTCTTAAGCCGAAACGTGCTTACATGAAGCCGCAGACGCGACCGATGATGCCGATGGCGAAGAGAGCCAGGATGATGACGATCGGGCTGACCTTCTTCTTGAGGAGCTTGCAGACCAGCAGGGTCAGGCACACGGCGGCAAGGCCAGGGATGAGCTGATCGAGGTTGGCCTGAAGCGTGGTGACCTTCACCTGATCAAGGGCGTTAGCACCGATGGAGTTATACATCGTCAGTGCTTCCTTGACACCCTCAGAACCGGAGGGCAGGTTAGCCCAGTCGATAAAGGCGCCAGCAGACTGCGTGACCTTGGAGACGACCGGGGTGAAGGAGATGGACACCCAGCGCTCGACCAGGGCGCCGATGATGAACATACCCAGGATGGAAGCACCCTCGGTGACCTTGCCCATCAGACCGCCGGAGAGGTCCTTGGCGATGGAGGAGCCGACCTTGTAGCCAAACTCCTGCGTGTACCACAGGAAGGCGTAACGGATGATGTTCCACGCGAAGAAGAACAGCAGCGGACCGGCAATGCTGCCGGACAGGGCCAGGGAAGCGCCCAGAGCGCCCAGAATCGGGCGAAGGGTGAACCAGAAGGCGGGGTCGCCGACGCCGGCGAGCGGGCCCATCATACCGACCTTGACGCCCTGAATGGCGACGTCGTCAATCGGAGCACCGTTAGCGCGCTCCTCCTCGAGAGCGAGGGTAACGCCAATGACGGGGGCGGAAACATAGGGGTGCGTGTTATAGAACTCCAGGTGGCGCTTAAGAGCGGCAATCTGGTCATCCTTGCTGGTGTAGAGCTTCTTGATCGCAGGGATCATTGCGAAGCACCAGCCGCCGTTCTGCATACGCTCGTAGTTCCACGAGCCCTGAAGGAACTGATGACGGAAGCAAACCTTCTTGCGGTCAGCCTTGGTGAGCTGAATCTTGTTCTCTGCCATATGTATCACTCCCCTCCTACTCGTAATCGTTCAGAATGTCGCCGAGCGGGTCGCCGGAGCCACCGCCCATGCCGCCACCCTGCTTGGCCAGATCCTTAAGGCCAAGGTAGATGAGGGCAAGGGAGATGCCGATGAGACCAAGGGCGATCAGCGTGAGCTGAGGGATGGCAGCAAGGACAAAGCCGAGGATGAAGAACGGCCAGGTCTCCTTGGTGGCCATCATGTTGATGACCATGGCGTAACCGACGGAAGCGACCATGCCGCCGCCGACAGCCATGCCGCCGGACAGCCAGTCGGGCATAGCGTTAAGCGCGTTGGTAACAGCCTCAGCCGGGATGATGCACAGAAGTACTGCCGGGATGGCGATACGAAGGCCCTGCATGAGGATGGCAGCGTACTGCCAGCGCTCGATGCCGGAGAAGTCGCCCTTCTCGGCGCAACCGTCCATGGCGTGAGCGATAGCGGTGGCCAGGGTACGGCAGATCATGGTCAGGAACAGACCAGCGACCGACAGCGGGACGGCGACGGCGATAGCGGCGGTAACGGCCTTGGCCGAGTCGGTGGCGCCACCGTTGAGGGCGAGCACCATGATGATCGAAGAAGCGACCGAGGCCAGAGCGGCGTCAGGCGCGACGGCGGCGCCGACGTTAGCCCAGCCAAGGGCCATCATCTGGAGCGAACCGCCCAGGAGGATGCCCTCCTGAAGGTGACCGGTTACGAGACCGATAAGCGTGCATGCCACGAGCGGCTGATGGAACTGGAACTCATCCAGAATGCCTTCCATACCGGCAAGCAACGCGACAATCGCAACAAGCAGAATAGTGATTGCAGACATGTATCGGACCCTCCTTTACTATGCTTGAGCGGCCAGTTCGGCCTTAGCTTTCTTCAACATGGCGTCGAGATCCTCGGAGGAATCCGAAGGAACCTTGCGGACCTCGAACTTGACGCCCTTGGCCTTGAGGGCCTCGAGAGTCTTGACGTCGTCATCGCCCATAGCGACGGCGTTGGTGACGACGACCTTGCCCTTGGAGTGAGCCATGGAACCGATGTTGACTTCCTTGATGTCGACGCCGGCCTCGATGGCCTTGAGCAGATCCTGCGGGTTCTCGAAGAGCAGCATGGCCTTGGTGTCACCAAAGCGCGTGTCCTTGACGACCTCGGCCATCTTCTTGATGGGAACGACGTTGGCATGGACTCCCGGAGGGGCAGCCTGCTCGATCATGGTCTTGCGGAGCTCGTCGTGAGCAACGCCGTCGGAAACCACGATGATGCGGTTGGGGTTGATCTGCTTGGTCCACGTGGTGGCCACCTGACCATGCAGCAGACGGGTGTCGATACGGACGTGGGCAATCTTGATGTGCCCGTCGCCGATGACCGTTCCCGGAGGGATGGCGCCTGCAGGAGCAGCGGCGGCCGCAGCCGGCTTCTTCTCCTCGGGCTCCAGAGACTCGGGCTTGACGCGCACGCCAGCCTTAGCCTCAGTCACGAGATGTTTTGCGATCGCATGTGCAGTGTTCTTTGCGTCAAAGCGCTGCGAATATGCCTCGATGAGCATAGGCAGGTTGACACCGGTGACGATAGCCCAGGAATCGTGGCCCTCGATGAGCCCGCTGATCTGGTTGAACGGCGTGCCGCCCCACAGATCAACGAGGAAGAGCACCTGCTCCTGGTCCTCGAAGGAAGCGATTGCTTCCTCGACCTTGGCACGGAAGTCGTCGGGGCCCATGCTCGGCTCGAGCGAGACCACGGCTACAGACGGCTGATCGCCAAAGACCATCGAGCCCGTCTGCTTGATTCCAGCTGCCAAGTCCCCGTGGCTAGCAAGAACAATACTTACCATCACATAACCTCCTTTTTGTCTACGTATTTCCTACACGACATGAAAGGAGTATACCTGTTTGGATTGTGGAATTATAGCTAAATTCGCAAATGGTTGGTTTATTTGTTTAAACGTCTAAGTTTGTTACAAATTGATTACGTTGCCGGTTTACAGCTTATTGCCTGCTAAAACGTGATTTGCTGATTGCTTTCAAAGACATATAAAGGTGCACTGTTCGTTAAGACCTCTTTTAGGTGGATTCCAATGCGTCTGCGTGCCACCATTTTGTTTAAACAGACATGACTTGACTAACCGAAGCAAATATGTTTAGAACTCTAGCCCATGTAGTCATTGGATGTTAGGCGATGTGGAGTGGGTTGGCGGCGTCGACGGCGTCGGAGGGGTCATCGGGTACAGTGTCTGCCGGGTCCTCGTCGGGGGTCTCGATCTGTTTGATCATTACCTCTTGGCCCTGCAGCAGGTATGTCTCGCCGCTACCGCACTGGGGGCAGGTCTTGCCGTGCTCGACCGTCGCGTAGTCGCAGCCGCACGCCTCGCAATGCGTCACGGCCTCGACGGGCTCCACGATAAGCTCCGCGCCCTCAGTGATAGGCTTTTTATCTGCCGCCCAGCGCCAAGCGTCGAGCAGCAAGTCGGGAACGACGCCCGAGACCTCGCCCAGTAGCAACGTCACGCTCGAAACGCGACGCACGCCATGAGCGCGCGCCACATTCTCGACATCGCGAATGATGTGATAGACGATTCCGAGCTCGTGCACTTTTAATTCCTTCCGCCGTTCTAACGAACGGCGGTCGGCTTGACGCTGCGCGAGTCCCAGACGGGCGATCTGCCTTTCAATCGTCGGGCATGGGCAAAAGCCCTATGCCCTCCTCTTTCAAGGCACCTCGCCACGCCTGGGACCCGCTCGCTGTCCAACCGCCCTCTGCGCCGTTCACTTACTTGTTAGGTCTCTTACTTCTTCCCAAATTTGATCTTAATTGCACGCTTCAATGCGTACTTGCCCAGGCTTGGGAGCTTTTGCTCGTATTTGACCATCGTGGAGCACTCGGGACGGTCGCGATCCAGATGGATGGCGTCGAACGCGCACTTGGTGGTGCACAGGCCGCAGCCGATGCACTTGTTGGGGTCGACGATCGAGGCGCCGCAGCCCAGGCAGCGGGCAGTCTCGGCGCGCACCTGTTCCTCGGTAAAGGTCTCGACGTACTCGCTAAACGGCGCGGCCTTCTCGCGCTCGCGGTCCACGTGGGCAACCTCGCGGCTCGCGTTATCGTAGCTCTCGAGCACAACGTCGTCGCGGTCGAGCGCAGTGTAGCGGCGCTGATTGCGGCCGATGGTGAGCGTGGAGCCCGGCTGCACAAAGCGATGGATGGACACCGCAGCCTCGTGACCGGCGGCGATAGCGTCGATGGCAAAGCTGGGGCCAGTGTAGACGTCACCACCCACAAAGATGTCGGGTTCGGCGGTCTGGTAAGTCTGGGGATCGGCAAGGGCGCCCTGGCCGCGGCCGAGCTCCACCTTGGAGCCAGCTAGCAGGTCGCCCCACACAATGGACTGGCCAATCGACATGACGACACGGTCGGCATCGACACGGCGCAGATCGCTCTCGTCGTACTCGGGCGCAAAACGGCCCTCGTCGTCAAAGACACGCGTGCAGCGCTTGAAGGTGATACCGCACACACGACCGGCCTCGTCCAGGTGAACCTCCTTGGGGCCCCAGCCGCAGCTGATGTGGGCGCCGTCCTCAACGGCCTCGCGACGCTCCTCCTCGCTGGCAGGCATCTGGGCCTCGCTCTCCAGGCAGAACATCTCAACGTGCTCGGAACCCAGACGGCAGGCGTTGCGCGCGACATCGATAGCCACGTTGCCGCCGCCCACCACGATAGTGCGGCCGGGCAGCGCATCAATCTTGCCGCTGTTGACCTCGCGAAGGAAGTCGACGGCCACGGTCACGTCCTCGGCACCCTCGCCCGGAATGCCGGCAAGGCGGCCGCCCTGGCAGCCAATGGCAACGTAGAAGGCCTTGAAGCCCTGCGCGCGCAGCTCGTCGAGCGTCACGTCTCGACCGACTTCCACGCCATAGCGGAACTCGGCACCCATCAGGCGAATGACCTCGACCTCGGCCTCAATGACGTCCTTCTGCAGCTTAAAGCTGGGAATGCCGTAGGTGAGCATGCCGCCCGGGCGCTCGTTCTTCTCGAACACGACGGGCTTGTAGCCCTTCTCGGCCAGATAGAAGGCGCAGGACAGACCGGCCGGACCGGCACCGATGATGGCGATCTTCTGGTCGAAGCCGCCGGCACGCGTCGGAGTCACCACAGGTGGGACATAGCGAGTCGCGGCATCCAGATCGCGCTGGGCGATGAATTTCTTGACCTCGTCGATGGCCACGGCGGCGTCCACACGGCCGCGGGTGCAGGCATCCTCACAGCGGCGGTTGCACACACGGCCGCAGATAGCAGGCAGCGGGTTCTCGCGCTTAATGAGTGCTAGGGCCTCGTCATAGCGACCCTGAGCCGCGAGCTTCAAATAGCCCTGAACGGCAACATGCGCGGGGCAGGCCGTCTTGCAGGGAGCGGTGCCGGACTTATGCGTCTCGATGCGGTTGTCGTTGCGGTAGTTGGGCGACCACTTGGTGTGGTCCCACTTGGTGGCATCGGGCAGCTCCTGGCGCGGATATTCGGGCACCCGTCCGCCCGCCTTTTTGCTGCAGAGCTTCTGGCCCAGCTTGGCGGCACCGGCCGGACACACCTCAACGCAGCGACCGCAGGCCACGCACTTGTCCTTCTCGACCTTGGCGACATAGGCTGAGCGCGACAGGTTGGGCGTGTTGAACAGCTGCGAGGTGCGCAGGGCGTAGCACACGTTGACGTTGCAGTTGCAGATGGCGAAGATCTTGTTCTCGCCGTCGATATTGGTGATCTGGTGCACAAAGCCGTTGTCCTCGGCCTGGCGCAAGATGTCGTAAACCTCGTCGCGCGTCACGTAATGGCCGCGATCGGTCTCGACCACGTAGTCGGCCATATCGCCCACGGCGATGCACCAATCGGCGGGGTCGTCGGCGCAGCCCTCACCCATCACGCGACGGCTCGCGCGGCAACTGCAGGTGCTAGCGGCATATTTGCCATCATATTTGTCGAGCCAATGCTCGATATGCTCGATCGGCACCGACGTGCTCGCGGCATCGATAGCCTTCTCGACCGGAATGACATGCATGCCGATGCCGGCACCACCGGGCGGCACCATCGGAGTGGCCTTGGACAGCGGTCCCTTGGACGCCTGCTCAAAGAACTTGGCATAGACCGGGTGCTCCTCGAGCTGGCTCACGCGCATGTTGAGGAACTCGGCGGAACCCGGCACCAGCATGGGCAGCACCCACTGCTTGGCGCGCTCGGGGTTTTCCCAGTTGTACTCAAGCAGACCCGTGTAGCTCATGTCGTCGAGCATCTTCTCGATATCGGCTTCGGACATGCCGGTGAGCTTGACCATCTCGGGCAGCGTATAGGGGCGGCGCATCTTCATCTTGCAGAGCACTTCGGCCTGCTCGTCGGTTGCAGCCTCGGCAAACGACCAGTACTCGTAGCCCAGCAGCTCATCGCGATGCAGCAGACGGTTGGTGCAGTGCTCGCACAGCTTGACGATGGCCTCGCGCGGATGCTCCGGCAGCGGCGGCACGAACTCCGAACCGATGTCGGGCTCGGTGTAGCTAATCCCCGGTCCGTTGAGAATCATGGTTGTCCCTTCTCTTGCCACAGCCCGGCGAGACCGCGGCGCCCCTCTTTTTTTGCAGGCCAGGCATGCCCCCATGCCGTTCACCCGCCATTGTTGACATTGTGTCAAAAATAGTATTGACGAACCGTCAACAATATTCAAGACTGTTAGGCGAACGGTCAGGCAAAAGAGGATGAAAGGCGGAAAAACATGGGCAACAACACAGCAGGTACCTCTGTGGTCGATGCCGTCCCCGCATCCGATAGCGCGGCAAAGCGCCTGACGGGCGACGAACGCCGTCGCGAGATCCTCGATGCCGTGCGCACCGTAAGCTCCGAGCTGGGCGTGTCCCACCTATCGGTATCGGCCGTGACCAAGCGAGCCGGCTGCACGCGTTCATTGTTCTACCACTACTTCGCCGACATGGACGCCGCCGTCACCGCCGTCATGGACGAGGCAATCGACGGTTTTATCTCCGAGCTCGAGCAGTGGAATGCCAACCGCACCGTCGGTGATATCGAGGGCGCGCTCGACACCGTCGCCCCGCTCTTTAAGCGCCTGGTCGCCAGCGGCCACGAACTGCCGCACACTCTGACCTCCAACAGCGGCGCGCTCTACGGCGGCTTTTTGCACAACGTGGTCCAGCGTGTGGCGCAGTATATCTGCGACACCACCGTGGTGGATTTTGTCGCCCACCACGAGCTGCGCATCGACCATGTCTACGAAACGTTCTACACCCTCATCATGGGTCTTTTGATGTATATCCGCACGCACCCCGATGTGCCCGACGAGACGGTCAAGGAAATCATCGCCTCGACACTCCACATCGAGGGCTATACCGCCAAGTATCCGGAGCGCAAGCCCCAGAACTGACGACATTTGGCCAAACTGCCCGCGATCAGAAGAGGGGCCGCGGGCGTGTGAAAGGAGAGCAGCATGCTGTTCGATGTTTGGGGTAGCGATACCCTTATCCACTGGGCCGGCTGGGCCATGGTCTTTATTGGCCTGATCGTGCTCAACGAGGTCGGCCGCCGCACCAAGCTGGGCGCGGCAATCATCTTTGGCGTGGCTCCGCTGGCCATGACCATCTACTGTGTCGCCATCGCCGTCGGTGTTTCGCAGGGTGCCGAGTGGGCGCTCACCAACCCCACCCATGTGTACCAGAACAGCTGGTTCCACTACGCCAAGGTATACGCGGCGTTGGCCGGTTGCTGGGGCTTCATTGCCATTAAGTACCAGTGGGGAAAGATCGGCAAGGCGCATTGGTTCCGCGCGTGGCCGTTTGTGATCGTCGCCATCAACATCATGATCGCCGTCGTGTCCGACTTTGAGAGCGCCTATCACTTCTTTGTCCTGGGTGAGTCAACCTGGGTCACCTCCGAAGGTGCTACGCAGCTGGCCGGCTGGAACAACGTGTTCAACGGCATCGCCGGTATCATCAACATCTTCTGCATGACCGGTTGGTGGAGCGTCTACGCCTCCGAGGACAAGACCGACATGCTGTGGCCCGACATGACCTGGGTCTACATCATCGCCTACGATATCTGGAACTTCTGCTACACCTACAACTGCCTGCCCACCCACTCCTGGTTCTGCGGCTTTGCGCTGCTGCTGGCGCCCACCGTCGCCGCCTTTATCTGGAACAAGGGCGGCTGGATCCAGAACCGCGCCTTTACGCTGGCTATTTGGTGCATGTTTGCCCAGGTGTTCCCGTTCTTCCAGGAGGAGTCCATCTTTGTGACCCACTCCACGCTCGACCCCGGCGCCGCTACCGCGGTCTCAATCGCCGCACTGGTCGCCAACGTCGCCGCAATCATCTACATCGCCTACCGCGCCAAGAAGCTCGGCCGCAATCCCTACAAGCAGGATGTCTTTGAGGGCACCAGCGATTGGGAGAAGGCTACCGCTCGCCGCGCCAAGGTTGATTACGCGCACGCCGAGTAACGCGCCCGACGCAAACATCGCTTGAATGTGAAGCCGCCTGGCCGACTCCGCGCAACTCAACGCATTGTAGAGCCCCCGGAATGTGATTCGTTCGCGTTCCGGGGGCCTTTTGCCGCCGCGAGGATGCGGCCGAACGATGCGCTCAGGTTAAATCGGATCTTATATTTCGCACGCGCTTTATATGGCTCCATTTTTGGGTACAGTGTTGTCCCGATATTGAGCTTGGGGGATGTATGAATGATGAGACGATGGGCCAAGAGGATGCGGCCCAAGATGCAGAAGCTTGCGCTGAGGCCTTGGAGAGCTTAGACCGGATTTCACTCGATGAGATTGCGTTTGACGATTCGGGCGTTGATGTGCAGGATGAGCCGGAAACCGAGGCGCAATCCGATAATCAGGATGCAGGCGACGTTGAGCCTGCCGAGGATGAGGCAGATCACGAAGGCACCGAAAGCGAGGCCGGCAACCAGCCCGAATCCGACACGGGCGAGGAAACCGTCTTGCTCGACAGCTTGCCGGCCGAGGATTCGCTGACTCGCGAGCTTCCTGGCCTGGGTTCCGCACCAGCCGTGGACGAGACCATCGCCATGGGCGATATACCCCTGCCGTCCGTTCCCTCGGCACGCGAGGCCGAGGTCCGCCATCGCAAGATGTCGCCCAAGCGCCGCAATCTGATGGTCGCCGGTGTCGTGGCCGTCGCGCTCGTCGCCGGCGGTGCAGGCTATGCTGCCTGGAACGGATATCAGCAAGAGCAGGCTGCCGCTGTCGCCGCCAATGCCCACACGATGATGTCGGTGCAGATTGGCATGCATGCCGCGGGCCTCGACTGTTCCACTGGCTCCAAGATTCCCGTACAGGTGAGCGGTCAGGATTCTGACGGCTCCTCCGTGAGCGAAACGCTCTATGTTGACGAGCACGGCCGCGGCATCAAACTGCTGCCCGGCGATTACACGCTCTCCATCGCTGCCTCCCCCATCGCGGCCGACGGCACCATCTATACCGTCCCGACCACCAAGACGCAGGTCACCGTTAAGAGCGATGGACAGGATTTAAGTGCCCAGGCCACCTTTAAGCTCAAGGTGCCTTCGGCCGACACGGTGACTGACGACCAGATCGATGCCGCCGCCAAGTATGCCGAGGAGGGCGGTGCGAGCTCCGCCGCGGCTGCCAAAGTGCTCCAGCAGGCAGCAACCGCGCGGCGCGACGCCGCCGTCAATGCCGTGAGCGCGCAAAAGGCACAGGCGTCCCGTGATGCTGACGCTCGCCACAAGGCAACCGACCTCTACCAGCTCGATATTCCCGTCGAGTGGTACGGCAAGGTCGAGACTTGGCAAAATGGCAGCACGCTATGCATCTATCTTGCCGGCGACAGCGATACGCCGATTGTGACGCTCGTCGCGGTGCGCGAGGGCGAGAGCTTTACGCCCGATGAGGGCGATACGGTTTTGGGTGCAGCCAATCTAGGCAACGGTTATACCGTCTACGCCAGCGGCCCCGTCTATCCGTACGTGGTGCCCCAGACCATCAACGGACGGACGCAGAATCCCGTGTCAACCTACCCCATGGACACGGCCATTGAGCTTGTCGAGCTCACGACCGGTAACCGCTACACCTATAGCCAGATCAAGAACGTACTGGTCGGCAAAGACGGCAAGGCAGACGCCGCGACCAAACTTGAGACCGACTACCTCGCCCAGATTCTCCTGCCGAGCATCAAAGCCCAAGACTAGCCGGCCCGAAGACAGGCGCCCAACACCCACATCCCTAACGCAGTTGCGGTGAAATAGGGACTGTTTTTGCTGGTCAAACCGCAAAACAGTCCCTATTTCACCGCAACTTATTGGTGGCCTTTTGGGTGGCACTCAGCGCCAGGGGTCGGCTTCGAACATCGGCTCGCGCTCGGGGCGGCGATCGCTGTAGGGATCGTAGCCGTCATCGTCCTCGTTCTCGGCGCGGATGTAGGGGTCGCGCGGCTTGGGTGCCGGTTTAGGCGCGGGCTTGGGTGCGGCGGGTGCGGCATCGGTCGCCGGCGCGCTTGTCTTGATCTCGTCTTTCATCTGCATAGCTCCTTGCATCGCATCCGTTCAACACCATCGATTGTCGCACGAAAAAGGGCGGCGGACCCGATTGGATCCGCCGCCCTTGGCGTTTTGCGATGAGGGGCGGTTTAAAGCCGGCCCCAAAAATCTACTCGGCGTCGGGCACCTCGTAGGTGGCAGACGGCGTGTTATCGCACACGACGGTAAAAGCACCGTCCTTGTCGACATCGACCGTCACCTGATCGCCCTCGCGCACCGTGCCGTCGATGATAGCGGCCGCGATGGCATCCACGACCTCGCGCTGGACCAGACGCTTGAGCGGACGAGCGCCAAAGACCGGGTCCAGGCCGCCCACGGCGAGCATCTGCTTGGCCGCCGGGGTGATGGCAAGCGTCATGCGCTCCTTGGCCAGGCGTGCGCGGACATCGGCGAGCTGGATATCGACGATCTTCTCAATCTGCGCCATGCCGAGCGGATGGAACACCACGATATCGTCGATACGGTTGAGGAACTCGGGGCGGAAGGTCTGAGCCATGGCCGCGTCGACCTGATGGCGCATCTCCTCCTCGTCCTTACCGGAAAGCTCGGCGATAGCCTTGGAGCCCACGTTAGACGTCATGATGATGATCGTGTTCTTGAAGGACACCTGACGACCCTGGCCGTCGGTCAGGCGGCCGTCGTCGAGCACCTGCAGCAGCACGTTAAAGACATCCGGATGGGCCTTCTCCATCTCGTCGAGCAAGATTACGGAGTACGGACGACGGCGCACGGCCTCGGTGAGCTGGCCGCCCTCGTCGTAACCCACGTATCCCGGGGGCGCACCGATCAGACGCTGGACGCTGAACTTCTCCATGTACTCGGACATGTCGATACGCACGAGCGCGCGCTCGTCGTCGAACAGGCACTCGGCAAGCGCCTTGGCGAGCTCGGTCTTGCCTACGCCGGTGGGGCCCAGGAAGAAGAAGCTGCCGATGGGCTTGTCCGGGTCGGAGAGGCCCGCACGGCTGCGGCGCACGGCCGCGGCCACAGCGGACACGGCCTCGTCCTGGCCGATGACACGCTTATGCAGCTCGCCCTCCAGGCCCTTGAGCTTGTCGAGCTCGCCCTGCATCATCTTGGACACGGGCACGCCGGTCCAGGCGCTCACGACCTCGGCGATCTCATCGGAGGTCACCTGCTCGTTGAGGCCCTCGCCGTCCTGCTGCTTTTGTGCCTCGAGCGCAACCTCGGAATCCTGAATCTGCTGCTGCAGACCCGGAATCACGGAAAAGCGCAGCTCGGACGCACGGCCCAGATCGCCGTTGCGCGTCGCGCGCTCCTCCTCGCTCTTGGCCTCGTCAAGCTGGCCCTTAAGCTCCTGCACGTGGTCGATGGCGTTCTTCTGGTTGAGCCAGCCGGCCTTTTGCACGTTGAGCTTTTCTTGGACCTCGGCGATCTCCTGGCGCAGGGCCTCCAGACGCTCCTTGGAGGCGTCGTCGGTCTCCTTCATGAGCGCCTGCTCCTCAATCTGCAGCTGGGTGAGCTGACGCGTGGTGGCGTCGATCTCGACCGGCATGCTGTCGAGCTCCATGCGCAGGCGGCTTGCGGCCTCATCGACCAGGTCGATGGCCTTGTCGGGCAGGAAACGGTCGGCGATGTAGCGATCGGAGAGGTCGGCGGCGGCCACGAGCGCGCTATCGGTAATATGCACGCCGTGGAAGATCTCGTACTTCTCCTTGAGGCCACGCAGGATCGAGATGGTGTCCTCGACGGTAGGCTCGCTGACCATAACGGTCTGGAAACGACGTGCGAGCGCTGCGTCCTTCTCGATGTACTTGCGATATTCGTCGAGCGTGGTCGCGCCGATCGCATGCAGGTCGCCACGGGCGAGCGCCGGCTTGAGAATGTTGCCGGCATCCATGGAGCCCTCGGTGGCACCCGCGCCCACGATGGTGTGGAGCTCATCGATGAACAGGATGACCTTGCCCTCGGACTTCTGTACCTCCTTGAGCACGGCCTTTAAGCGGTCCTCGAACTCACCACGGTACTTGGCGCCGGCGACCAGCGCGCTCATGTCGAGCTCGATGAGGTCGCGATCGCGCAGCGTGCTCGGCACGTCGCCGGCCACGATACGCTGGGCGATGCCCTCGACGATGGCCGTCTTGCCCACACCCGGCTCGCCGATGAGCACGGGGTTGTTCTTGGTGCGGCGGGACAGAACCTGGATGGTACGACGGATCTCGTCGGTACGGCCGATGACCGGGTCGAGCTTGCCGGCGCGGGCGAGGTCGCAGATGTTGCGGCCATACTGCTCCAGCGCCTCAAACTGGGTCTTGTCCTCGGCAGACGTCACGCGGTCATCGCCGCGCAGCTCCTCGTAGACTTGCTCGATGCGCTCCTTGGTGACACCTGCGTCGCGCAGGACGCGGCCAGCCTCGCCCTTATCCTCGGCAAGTGCCATCAGCAGATGCTCGGTCACCACAAAGCTGTCGCCCATCTTGGTGGCCTTCTTCTCGGCCTTTTCGATGACGCGGACGAGCTCGTTGGACAGGCCCATCTGCTGGCCCTCGCCCGAAACCTTGGGCGCGCGGTCGATGGCATCCTGCGTGGAACGTGCGAGCTGGGCCGGGTCGGCGCCGATGCGCTCGATGATCACGGAGATATTGCGCTCGCCGGCACCGAGCAGGGCAGACAACAGGTGAATCGGCTCCACCGCGCCGGCCTGTGCGTCGGCAGCCGTGCTCATGGCGGTCTGCAACGCCTCGCGCGACGTCATTGCTAGCTTATCGATTCTCATGGAATCACCTCTCTTGGGGCGGCCGCCCTACGGGGCGGCTTCACGTTGTTCGAGAAGTATTGTTGCCAGCTTTGTACGATCTTATACACAAATCTAAGTCTCTATATATAAGATTTTCTGAGTGATTGGTGGATAGGGTACTGAGATGTCAGCCCGCCGCTGCCCAGGCGCACTACCATCTCGATCTGTAGCATCTAGCAGCCATTTTTGATCCTAGATGTTACAGATCGAGACAAATTGTTCAGCGGCACCCGTTTGTCTCAATCTGTAACATCTAGTCGGCAAATAGGGCTCTGTCTGTTACAAATCGAGACAAACCGAGAACCACCGCAAAGGGGACAGGCACCTTTGTGGTGGTCGCGGTCTCTACTCCTTCGCCGAGCCTGTGCTTCCCGATTCGGCGTTCCAGGGCATCTCTTCCTCGAACAGCCATGTACGGGCAGACCCGCTATCGCGTGCAGTCTGCGGGTCGGGCAAGCAGGTCTGTTCATAGGCATCCTGAATGCACTGACCCATAAAATCGTTGAGCTCGGTCCGGCTGCCCTCCATGACATAGGCGGCATCGCCATCCAAGATGTAGATGCCCGGCCCCTCATTGCCCTCGTAGCCAGGATCGTACAAAACATCACATAACTTGGCGCCATTCGCGGTGTCCAACTCGATGGACGAGTGACATCCGCCAACCATGTCGTTCGCTTTTGCCCGATAGGACGCATATCCATACCAGCGCTTAAAGGTTTTGCCCCTGAGCAGCTCGGACGCCCTTTCGATCAGACTAGAATCCGTGGTATAGCGCATAGCCCCAAGCTGAATATGTGGATAATTACTAATGCCCAGCGCAGCCGGTCGCTCATCAAAATCAACGGTAATGGTCTCAGGCTTGTCGTCGCCGGTCAGAAGTTCGACAGATTGAGTCACAGGCTTAACCACCGGCTCCGTCACCGCAGCAGGTAGAAACGCCATGCCGACAGCGCCCATGCCAACCACGGTGATCGCAAGCGCCAAAACAATCAATCCAATACGGGCAGGACTTCTCACAGCAAAGCACCTCACAATGCAAGCCTTCGCCACCTGCACTAATGATATCGCGGCCAGCACTAATACCAAAAGGAGCTGCTCGTACCCCACCACCACAAAGGTCCTGTCCCCTTTGTGGCGGTCCCAGTCTTTTTTAGCGTCCTTCAAGACCCAACGAGAACACAGCGACAAAATCGACAGCCACCGATAGCCCGTTCGCGCAGATATAGATGGAGATTCAAGACAAGGGTGCCGGCTTAAACGGCTTGGTTATCGTACGCCACAATACTCTCGTCATCGTCCCCGTCGTTTTTATAGTGCTTATAGTGAAAATAGCGGGTTTAGTGAGAATAGTATTGCGCAAAACTCGTGAACTCAATTTTTGACCCCTCGCCCAGAATGAGGGGAGGCAAATATTCCTATTAGAGATCGAATCGAAGCCCAATAGGGCCTTTTAGCCCCCCATTTCGAACGATCGCTTTCTTTTGAATATTGTCGTAAGCTTGTATCATTTATCTTAATGATTGCATATTGCATGAGAGGTGCCCACCGTGAAACGCTCCACCTATATCGGCCTGCTCGTCTTAGCGTTTGCAATTACCGCAGTCGGCGTAGGCATTATCTATCTCGCATTTCTCCCTGCCTCGGCGACGCAGGCGGCGGTTGAAACCGTAAGCTACCCTATCGAAATCCTCACCGATATCGTCAAACCCGATTCAATCACCGTCGATTTCGACGGTACGCCCGCAGCGCTTGGGGTCAGCAACTATCCCCGAATCGAACTTGGAGCCACGCGCTATACCCAAGATGAGCAGCTTATCGGCAAGGCAACCAATTTACTCAAAGGCAAGACGTTTACGCGGTGGTACGGCGCCGCAATATATCGAGCCAAGAAACTCCAAATGAATGGCGGGTATTATTCGACCCTTGAACTCGATGCGGCAAACGGGAGCAGACTGTGCAACGTCTCATACGACCCCGGCTACGTGGACAACGAAGGGCCGGGAGTCTATATCTCGGATGGCAACGTGATCTACGTCATGGAAGGCGACCAGACGGCAGTCGTCGATTTTATGGATCGGTGTACCGAGGATGCCTACGAACAAACCTGCGAGCCCGATCCGCAGACAGCGCGCGACAGCGGCTCAGCACGCACTTGGCTATTTGACGATGAGATAACCTGGACCCCATCGAAATAGGAACCGCCGGGCACCTTTGTGGTGGTTTTCGACAAAAAGAAGCCGCCCCATTAAGAGAAGCGGCTTCAAGCAAGTCTATTTTTGGCGTCCCTCAAGACCCAACGAGAGCGTCGCGGTAGCCCCGAACACACCTTTCCCTCGGGCGACCCTCGCGAAGCGCGTGAGCACGAGGGAAAGGTGTGTCCGGGGCGTACAGCAGAGTTACTCGGCAGCGGCCTTGAACTTGTTGTAGTTGATCAGGCAGCCGGCCTTGACGATGGCACGCTCCTCGGCCGTCATATCGGCAATGTAAAGCTCAATCTGCTCGACCGTGCCGTCGGCGCGCACCACGTAGGCGGCGATGTTCTTGAGGTCGCCATCGAGCGCGGCACGGATACCCGGCACAAAGACGTAGTCGCCCACCTCAAAGTTGGGCTCCGTCTCCATCTGGAAGGGCACCATGCCCCAGTTCATCACGTTGGAGCGATAGCGCTTGGTGGCGTACTCGTGGACGATGTTGGCCAGGCCGCCAATTACGCGCTGGCAGCTCGCGGCCTGCTCGCGGGCAGAACCGTCGCCCGGCTTCTTGGCGTAGAGCATGGAGCCATACTCGGTCGCCTTGGCATCGGCCGCGATGCCCGCGCCGGCCAGCGCCTCAAACACGCCGGCAAGCTCGGCATCGAGCGCCGCCAGGTCGCCCGTGGCCTCGCCGGCCACGCGGCGCTTTTCTACCGCGTCAACCTCCTTGGAACGGCCCACGTAGGCCGGGTCGCGGCGGCTCAGCGTAAACTCGGCCAGGCCCAGCGGGTTGGAGCGGAAGGAGCTCGTCTCGCCCGAGGGAATGAGCTCGTCGGTCGTAGTGACCGGGTCCATGATCTTGGAGCAAACCTTGAGCAGGATATCGTCGCCGAGCGGCTCCATCGCGGGCCACGGCTTGATGTTGGGGCCCTCGACCAGCTCGTCGGCGGGCTCAGCCTTGTCAAAGCCCCAGTACACGCGCTTCTTGTAGGGAGCGTCGTCGAAGGTGTACTCGCAGGCCTCGTCCCAGGTGTCCTCGGGCAGGTCGGTCGCCGGCGTCAGGACGCCGCCGTTGGCAGCCGTCGCCGCAATGGAGCGAGCGTCCATCAGAGCCACGGCGCTCAACTGGCCACTGCCCGGCTTGGAGCCCTCACGGTTGGGGAAGTTGCGCGTAGTGTGGCGGATCGAAAGGCCGTTGTTGGCAGGCGTGTCGCCGGCGCCAAAGCACGGACCGCAGAACGCCGTGCGCACGATCGCGCCGGCCTCCATAAGGTCGTAGATATAGCCACGACGTGTAAGTTCGAGCGCCACGGGCTGGCTCGTGGGATAGACCGACAGCGAGAACTCGCCGCAGCCGGTGTTGGCGCCCTTGAGCACGCGGGCAGCCTGAACCACGGAGTCGTAGTTGCCGCCCGAGCAGCCGGCGATGACGCCCTGCTGCACGTGCAGCTTGCCGTCGACGATCTTGTCGAGCAGGCTAAAGTGCGTCTTACCCTCGCCGATCTTGGCGGCCTCGAGCTCCACCTCGTGCAGGATGTCCTCGAGGTTCTCGTTGAGATCGTCGATCTCAAAGCCGTTGGAAGGATGGAACGGCAGCGCGATCATGGGCTTGATGCTCGACAGATCGACCTCGACGCAGCCGTCGTAGTAGGCGACATCGGCGGGCTTGAGCTCGCGGTAGTCGTCGCCGCGGCCGTGCATGGTCAGGAATGCATGCGTGTCCTCGTCAGTGGCCCAGATGCTCGACAGGCAGGTGGTCTCGGTGGTCATGACGTCGACGCCGTTGCGGTAATCGGTCGTCATGCTCGCGATGCCGGGGCCCACAAACTCCATGACCTTGTTCTTGACGTAACCCTTGGCAAAGACAGCGCGGATGATGGCGAGCGCAACGTCGTGCGGGCCGACGCCGGGGCGCGGGGCGCCCGTGAGGTAGATGGCGACAACGCCGGGATAGGCGACGTCGTAGGTGTCGCGCAGCAGTTGCTTTGCCAGCTCGCCGCCGCCCTCGCCCACGGCCATAGTGCCCAGAGCGCCGTAGCGGGTGTGCGAGTCGGAACCCAAGATCATCTTGCCGCAACCGGCAAAGTTCTCGCGCATAAAGGAGTGGATGACGGCGATGTGCGGCGGGACGAAGATGCCGCCGTACTTCTTGGCCGCAGAGAGGCCAAAGACGTGGTCGTCCTCGTTGATGGTGCCGCCCACGGCGCACAGCGAATTATGGCAGTTGGTGAGCACGTAGGGCAGCGGGAACTGCTCCATGCCCGAGGCGCGCGCCGTCTGGATGATGCCGACAAAGGTGATGTCGTGGCTCGCCATGGCGTCGAAGCGAATCTTGAGCGCCTCGGGGTCGCCGGACGTATTGTGTGCCTGAAGGATCGAATACGCGATGGTGCCGCGCTTGGCATCCTCGGGCGTCTGCGTAATGCCGCGCTCAGCGGCCTCGGCTGCAGGCACAACCTCGCTGCCGCCGCGCAGGTAGATGCCGTCCTCGTACAGCTTAACCATACTGTCTCCCACTCTGCCCGAAAGGCTCGGGCGCATAGCATACATTCGTTCAATATCGTGCCATAGAACGGTTGCGAGCGGGTTACGAATCTGCGCGTTCACTTTATCTCAGTAAAGCAAAGGACGAGCCCGGTGTGGGGCCGGCAGATTTGGCGCAAGAGTGTCCCTTTCGACTAGTCATTTAAGAACGTCCCCAATGACTACCGCATCCGGAGCAAGGCAACGCCGCAGGTAGAGGACGGACAGCGAGCGACGTCCGGAGCGAACAAGTTGGCATGAAAAAGGCTAGGCATAGACCTTCTGGTCATGCCTTGCCTTTTGAATGACAAATTGTCGCTCCGGACGTCGCGCAGCGTCGGCCGTTCGGTAGAACGGCGGAACCTAGAGATCTCCGCCGGCGCCCAGTAGCTTGCGCATGACTTGCTCGGGGTTAACCGAGCCATCGCGCGGGGCCAGGGCGGTGATCTTCTTCTGCATCTTGTACTCGTGCAGCTCATCCTCGAGCTGGCGCACGCGAGCGCGGAGCTTCTCGTTCTCGCGCTCGCGCTCCTCGGCACGCTCCTTCATATCGAGAATGCGCACCACGCCGGCAAGGTTGATACCCTCGTCAGTCAGCTGGTTGATGAGCTCCAGACGCTCGATATCGGCACGCGAATACAGGCGTGTGTTACCGCCCGAGCGCTGGGGGTTCACCAGGCCCTTAGACTCGTAGACGCGCAGAGTCTGCGGATGCATGCCGGTCAGCTCGGCCGCCACGCTGATCATGTACAGCGGTTTGTTCCTATTGTCCTCGGCCATGCTACCTGACCCCTTTCCGTCTCGTTATCGTCCATCATAAGCCCGCGGGCGCGGGCGCGCGCCGCGACCGCCCTAGTACGTCGCCTTGTAACGGTTGACCTTCTCGCGATAGTCGCGCGTGTCGGCCTCGCGCAGCTTGGTCATGGCATCGTGCTCGTCATCGGATAGGTTCGTGGGGACCTGCACCTTGATCTCGACGAGCAGCGCGCCCGTACGACCACGGTGCTTAACGTCGGGCGCTCCCATCTCCTTAAAGCGGAACTTCTTGCCCGTCTGGGTACCCGCGGGCACTTTCAAACGGACCGTCGCACCGCCGGGTGTGGGCACGTCCACCGTGCAGCCGAGCGCCGCCTCGTAGACCGAGACCGGTACCTCCATGGTCACGTCGGCGCCTTTGCGCTTGAACAGCGGGTGCTCCTCCACATGCGTGGTCACGACCAGGTCGCCGCGCTCGCCACCCGCAACGCCATACTCGCCGCGACGCTTGTAGCGTAGCTTGCCGCCATCGACCGCGCCCGCGGGCACCGAGACCGTGATGGTCTGCTGCTCGCCTGTCGAGGGAATGCGATAGGTGACCTTGTGCGTCACGCCGCGAAACGCGTCCTCGGCCGAAACATCGACGGTCAGCGACAGGTCGCCGCCCTTGCGAGCGCGGCTGCGACCCGCGCCGGCACCGGCAGCGCCCGCAGCCCCGGCAAAGCCCGAGCCCCAATCGCTGCCCCAGGCGCCGTTGCCGCTAAAGATGCTGTCGAAGATGTCGCCCCAGCCGCTGGCGCCCGCGCCGGCACCGTAGCCGCCGCCATATGCGCCGCCCGCGCCCGGCATGCCGCCAAACATGAGCATCTGGTCGTACTCTTTGCGCTTCTTCTCGTCCGAAAGCGTCTCGTAGGCCTCGCTGATCTCCTTGAACTTGGCCTCGTCGCCGCCGGCATCGGGGTGATATTTTTGCGCGAGCTTGCGAAACGCGCTCTTGATCTCTTTGTCGGAGGCGCTCTTGGATACGCCCAGGATGTCATAGAAGGTTTTGCCTGCAGCCATCGTAGCTCCTCTCCTGTTTCATCCGCCGCCCAGCGGGCGGCGGCTCATGCTTTCATATGGCACTAGGCCAGAAAGGGCCCCGGGTGTTGCCCCGGGGCCCTTCTCAATTACTCCTCGGTGCTCTCGGCCGTATCGGCCGCGGCATCCTCGGGCGCCGCTTCGGGCTCCGGTGCGGGGCGCTTCTCGCCACCGTAGGTCACCGTCACCATCGCGGAGCGCAGAATGCGGTCCGCCATGCGGTAGCCCTTCTGGTACACGTCGTTGACGGTCTCGTCGTACTGCGATGCGTCCTCGACACGCCCCACGGCCTGGTGCTCGAGCGGATCGAATGCCTCGCCCTTGGGGTCGATGGGCTCAACGCCCTCGTGCGCAAACACATCGAGCAGCTTGGCATGCACCGCATCGACGCCATCGACGAACTGCTTAAAATCGTCGGAAAGCTCCTGGCTACGGGCATGGTCGATTGCGCGCTCGATATCGTCGATCACCGGCAACAGCGCGGTGACGAGCTTCTCGGTCGCGCGGTCGCGCTCGGCGATGCGCTCGTTGGCGGTGCGGCGACGGAAGTTCTCCCAGTCGGCCTGCAGACGGGCGGTGCGCTCGGTGGCGTCCTTTGCCTTGTCCTCGGCAGCCTTCTGAGCCTCTGCAGCAGCATCGAGCTCATTGCGCACGTCGGCAAGCTCCTTTTGGGCCTGCTCGAACTTGAGCTTAAAGTCGTTGTCGGCGGCTTCCTCACCGGCGCGGATAGCGGCTTCCACCATCTCGTCCTCGGTCATCGTCGCCTCCTTGTTGGAATCCTCTACCTGGTTCTCGGCAGCCTCGGCGGCCTCGGCCTCGTTGGCCTCGGTATCGTCGACGGCCTCTACGGGAATCTTCACGTCCTTCTCCTCAGAGTCAACGGGGGCGGCGCCAGCGGCAGCCGCCTCCGTGCGAGCTTTACGGGCGGACATGATTACTTGTCCTCGTCGTCCACAACCTCGTAGTCGGCGTCGACCACGTCATCGTCGGCAGGCTGGGTGCCGGCGGCACCGTCGGTCTGCTGCTGAGCGTCGGCGTAGACAACCTGGGCCAGCTCGTAGGCCACGGACTGCAGGGACTCGCCAGCGGCCTTGATGGCCTCGACGTCAGAACCCTCGAGCGCCTTCTTGGCGTCGGCAATAGCGGCCTCGGCCTTGGACTTCACGTCGGCGGAAACCTTGTCGCCCAGCTCGTTGAGGGTCTGCTCGGTGGAGTAGCACAGGCTATCGGTCTGGTTGCGGACCTCGACCTCCTCCTTCTGCTTCTTGTCCTCCTCGGCATGAGCCTCGGCGTCCTTGACCATGCGATCGACTTCGTCGTCGGACAGAGCGGTGGAGCCGGAAATGGTGATCTGCTGCTCCTTGCCAGTGCCCTTGTCCTTAGCGGAGACCTTGACGATGCCGTTGGCGTCGATGTCGAAGGTGACCTCAATCTGCGGCACGCCGCGGCGGGCAGCCGGGATACCGGTCAGCTGGAACTTACCGAGCGACTTGTTGTCGCGGGCAAGCTCGCGCTCGCCCTGGAGCACGTTGATCTCGACGCTGGTCTGGTTGTCGGCAGCGGTGGAGTAGACCTCGGTCTTGGAGGTCGGGATCGTGGTGTTGCGGTCGATCATCTTGGTCATGATGCCGCCCATGGTCTCGACGCCCAGCGACAGCGGGGTAACGTCGAGCAGCAGGATGCCTTCGACGTCGCCGGTGAGCACGCCGCCCTGGACGGCAGCGCCGTCGGCAACGACCTCGTCGGGGTTCACGGACATGTTGGGCTGCTTGCCGGTCATGGTCTTGACGAGCTCCTGGACGGCGGGCATACGGGTGGAGCCGCCGACGAGGATGACCTCGGTCAGATCGGAGAGCTTGAGCTTAGCGTCGCGCAGGGCATTGGTGACAGGCTGCTTGCAGCGCTCGAGCAGGTCGCGGGTAATCTTCTCGAACTCGGCGCGGGTCAGCGTGTAGTTGAGGTGCAGCGGGCCAGACTGGTTCATGGTGATGAACGGCAGGTTGATGGTGGTCTGCTGGGCGGCGGAAAGCTCCTTCTTGGCGTTCTCCGCGGCCTCCTTCAGACGCTGCAGGGCCATGGGGTCCTGGCGCAGGTCGACGCCGTTCTCCTGCTGGAACTTGTCGGCCATCCAGTCGATGACACGCTGATCCCAGTCGTCGCCGCCCAGGTGGTTGTCGCCCGAGGTGGACAGAACCTCAAACACGCCGTCAGCGAGATCGAGGATGGAGACGTCGAAGGTACCGCCGCCCAGGTCGAAGACCAGAATGCGCTGGTCGGTGCCCTGCTTGTCCAGGCCATAGGCCAAAGCGGCAGCAGTCGGCTCGTTGACGATACGCTTGACGTTGAGGCCGGCGATCTTACCGGCATCCTTGGTGGCCTGACGCTGGGCGTCGTTGAAGTAGGCCGGGACGGTGATGACGGCGTCGGTGACGGTCTCGCCCAGATACTTCTCGGCGTCGGCCTTCATCTTTGCGAGCGTCATGGCGCTCACCTGCTCGGCGGTGTAGTCCTTGCCCTCGATGTCGACGACGGCACGGCCACCCTGGCCCTCCTTGACCTCATACGGCACGGTCTTGATCTCGGAGGTGCACTCGGAGTACTTGCGGCCCATAAAGCGCTTGATGGAGAACACGGTGTTCTTGGGGTTGGTGACCGCCTGGTTCTTAGCGGCCTTGCCCACGACGCGGTCGCCGTCGGCACGGAAGCCCACGACGGACGGGGTGGTGCGGTCGCCCTCGGCGTTCACGATGATGGTCGGAGAACCGCCCTCGAGGACGGCCATAGCGGAGTTAGTAGTACCAAGGTCGATACCAAGAATCTTGCCCATTAGAAATTCCCTCTCTCTTGTGCGTTTGCACCGACTCGGCGGTCTGCCGAGCGGTGTTTCGGCTTGTCTTTCAGGATGTAGTGTATCCCCTTATGGGCCGGAATATACAAAATCTAAGTCAATTCATATAAGATTTCTTATTGCCGAGAGTTTAGGTTCTTAAATGCGCAGGTAAATGCGCTGTTTGAGTTCTCGGCAAATCTATCGAAATCTATGTAGAGATGGCTGAGATCTGGGCCGGAGCCACACGGAGCGGTCTTGGGGCGACCCCGAGGAAAGCGTGACCCGTTTTGAGCGTCGATTCCGAGACACGCTTTCCAAAAGCTCGCTCAATTGCTCAATATTACAAGTCACCTTTAGCTAACATTTGCGCAGCTCAGCGGCCCCACCTGCGTGTTTTTTAGTAAACCTTGGCATACTCGGCGAACGGTATGAAGATGCCGGTCAGAGGGTATTGCAAACGGTCGCTCCCGTGGTATGTTTTTGCCCGAATCAAACCGACGCGCATCGCCTGTAGCGTCGGTCAACAGAGAGGAAACTACCATGGCTCATCCCGTAATTGATGCCGACGAGTGCATCGCTTGTGGCGTTTGCGTCGACTCCTGCCCCGCTGGCGTTCTGGAGCTCCAGGACGTCGCTACCGTCGCTGACGAGGACTCCTGCGTCGCCTGTGGCGCTTGCCAGGACGCTTGCCCCGCTGGCGCGATCACCGAGATCGTCGAGGAGTAACAACTCCCCACTTGCACACTCAAAAGTACACCGTGCACAAAAAGGAGGCCTCCGCATCGCCGCGGAGGCCTCCTTTTGTTTGTGAGGATAACTAATATGGCACCGCCGCAGATTGCCGCTTAGGGGCGTTTGCAGCGTCGGCTACGATAGGTCGTCTTCGTAGGGCATGAGGTCTGCCAAGTAGCCCTTCTCCTTGAGTATGGCCTCGATCTCGTCGAGGGTCTGCTCGTCTTCCGCCGCAATGCGATGGAAGTGATAGCCGCTCGTCACCGTCAGCAGTGGGAAGCTCTTGCCGCTCTCGATATCGTGCAGGTAGCGCTCAACATCGCGACGATTGCGGATGTCCAGGTCGGCCGTGATCTTACCGTACACGCGGTGATTGACGATCACGTTGAGCACGGCACCACCGGCGTCGATGATACTCGTGAGCTCATCGCCTGCCTGCTCCACGCCGTGGCGAACCTTGACCAGACGCGTGGGCACAGCCGGGCTGCTCGCTGCCTCCTGTAGTACATAGCCGCGATTGGTGGCGACGATATCGTGCCCGTCGGCGCGCAGCAGGGCGATGTCCTGCACCACGACCTGGCGGCTCACACCCACCTCGCGGGCAAGCGCGCTGCCCGATACGGGTCCCTTGGCTCCCTCGAGCACGGCCATGATGGCACGGCGACGCTCGCGGGCGTTCATTATTTACCGTCCAGCAGACGCAGGTGCTTAAGCGAGAGGTCGAGGATCGGCGCGGAGTGCGTTAACGCCCCCGAGCTAATAAAGTCAACGCCCAGGTCGGCGAGTGCACGGATATTGCTGACGTCCACGTTGCCCGAGCACTCGGTCTTGGCGCGGCCGGCGATAAGCTCAATCGCGGCCGCCATGTCGTCATGGGTCATGTTGTCGAGCATGATAATGTCGGCACCGGCCTCCACGGCCTCGCGCACCATGTCCAGGTTCTCGCACTCGATCTCGACCGTCGTGGTAAACGATGCATGGGCGCGCGCCATCTCGATCGCGCGCGTCACGCCACCGGCGGCATCGATGTGGTTGTCCTTGAGCATGACGGCCGTCGACAGGTTGTAACGGTGGTTGCTGCCACCGCCGGTCTCAACCGCCGCCTTCTCAAACACGCGCATGCCCGGCGTGGTCTTGCGTGTGTCGACGAGCACGGTCTTGGTGCCCTCGAGCACCGCGGCCATCTGGTGTGTATAGGTAGCGATGCCGCTCATGCGCTGCAAGTAGTTGAGCGCCACGCGCTCGCCCGAAAGCAGCACGCGTGCATCGCCGCGCACCTGGCCCACGTGGTCGCCGGCGTGCACCTCGTCACCATCGGCAACATCAAACAGCACCGAACTCTGCGAATCCAGCAGTTCAAAGGTGCGAGCGAACACATCCAGGCCGGCGATGATGCCATCGGCCTTGGCGATAAGCTCCACCGTGGCGGGACGCGCCGTGGGGCACACGCTCGCCGTGCTCACGTCCTCAAAGGTAATGTCCTCGCGCAGAGCCTGCAGAATCAGATCATCGACGACGAGCTTCATGGTAATGGGATTCATGGTCTACTCCTCCACGGCCTGCGTGCCGGCGGCACGGGCCAAATCATCGATTGCCAGGGTATCGGCGCTCAGGGCGCGGTGACGGCCATCGAGCGCGGGCTCACCGGCCTGCTCCACGGCCAGTGACTCGCCGGTACGCATATACCACGCGGCGCGACGACCCCAGACCAGCGCCTCGAGCAGGCTGTTTGATGCAAGGCGATTCTTGCCGTGAACGCCGTTGCAGGCCGTCTCGCCCGCGGCGTAGAGCTCGGGCATCGAGGTGCGGCCGTCCTTATCGACCCATACGCCACCCATAAAGTAGTGCTGCGTGGGCGTAACGGGGATGGGCTCGTCCAAGATGTCGCGGCCGTCCTCAAGGCAGCGCGCGCGAATGTTGGCAAAATGCCCGGTCACTACATCGCGCTCGACGGGGGCAAAGCTCAGCCACTCGTGCTCGGTGCCATCCTGCTTCATCTGCTCGCGAATGGCAGCAGCGACCACATCGCGCGGCTGAAGCTCGTCGGTAAAGCGCTCGCCGGCGGCGTTGAGCAAAATCGCGCCCTCGCCGCGGCAGCTCTCGCTGATCAGGAAGGTGCGGCCCGGCTGCGGCGAGAACAGTCCCGTGGGGTGGATCTGCACGTAGTCCAGATGCTCCATCTTAATGCCATGCTCCTGAGCAATGTAGCAGGCATCGCCCGTGAGCTGCGGGTAGTTGGTCGAATGGTCGTATACGCCGCCGATACCGCCCGTCGCCCACAGCGTGTGGCGGGCATGGATCTTAAACGGCTCGCCGGCATACACGCCCTCGGCGGCATTTGTCAGCTCGTCGGCGGGACGAACCGAGTTGTCCTCGTCCACGGAAACGGCGACGACACCGGCACACACCGTGGCGCCGTCACGCTCGCCCGTCAGGATATCGGTCATGGCTACGTGCTCCAAAATCTGCACGTTATCCAGCTTGCGAACGGCCTGGAGCAGCTTGGTCGTAATCTCCTTGCCGGTGATATCGGCATGGAAGGCAATGCGCGGACGGCTGTGCGCGCCCTCGCGGGTAAAGTCGAGGCTGCCGTCGGCCTTGCGCTCAAAATCCACGCCCATCGCTAGCAAGTCGTTGATGACCGAGCGGCTCGAGCGGATCATGATGTCGACGCTCTCGCGGCGGTTCTCGTAGTGGCCGGCATGCATGGTGTCCTCAAAGAAGGCATCGTAGTCCGAGCCCTCGGGCAGCACGCAAATGCCGCCCTGCGCGAGCATCGAATCGCACTCGTCGACAGCGCCCTTGGAGAGCATGATCACGCGCATGCTCGTCGGCAGGTTGAGAGCCGCATACAGGCCCGCTACGCCGCAGCCGGCGATGACGACGTCGCACTCCATATCGGGGTATTGCTTGGTTTCCACAGGAATCCTCTCCCTTGAATGTGACATAAGGGACCGTCCCTCATACCGCATTGTTCTAGCGCGCTGCGTACTCGAGCATGCGGTCGAGCGTGAGCTTGGCCTGATCGGCGGCCTCGTCCGACACGCCAATCTGCACCTCGCCCTCGCCCGTCTCCAGGCAGCGCACGAGCTTTTCGAGCGTGATGAGATCCATGTTGACGCAGGTGGGCTGCACCGCGGGGAAGTAGAACTTCTTGCCGGTGCCCTGGCAGCGGCGCTCGAGCTCGTAGAGCACGCCACGGACCGTCACGATAATGAACTCGCTCGCGTCGGACTCCTCGGCGTACTTGATGATGCCGGCGGTGGAGCCGATGTAGTCGGCCTCGGCCAAGACGTCGGCCTTGCACTCAGGATGCGCCAGCACGAGCGCGTCGGGGTGGGCCTCCGTCGCGTCGACGATCTGTTCGACGGTGATGATGTGATGGCGCGGGCAGTAGCCGTTGTTGAGAATGACGTGCTTTTGCGGCACCTGCTCGGCTACGAAGCGGCCCAGGTTTTGGTCGGGAATGAACAGGATATGCTGCTGCGGCAGCTCGGACACGATCTTAACGGCGTTGGAGCTGGTGACGCACACGTCGCTCCAGCTCTTGATCTCGACCGTGGAGTTGACGTAGCAGACCACGGCAAGGTCATCGCCGTACTCGGCGCGCGCCGCATCGACTGTCTCGCGCTTGACCATATGAGCCATGGGGCAGTCCGCGCCCGGCTCGGGCAGCAGCACCGTCTTGGTGGGATTGAGCAGCTTGGCGCTCTCGCCCATAAACTCCACGCCGCACAACACGATGGTCTGCTGCGGCAGGCTCTTGGCAAGCTTTGCCAGATAGAAGCTGTCACCGACGTAATCGGCCACAGCCTGGACCTCGGGCGCCACGTAATAGTGTGCCAGGATCACCGCGTCACGTTGGGTTTTAAGTTGCTGAATGGCCTCAACGAGCTCTGCGGGCACCAATGCCGCGCGCTCCGTTGCCGTCGTTGCCGATGCCAGGCCGGCCGCAATGTCGCGTGCAAGCTCCGATGCATCCATGTTCGCGCTCTGTGCCATCAAGGCCCCTCTCTTTTGGCGAATCTTGGGGCTTTAGTATGACACCTAGGTTTACAGCTGACAAGACAGCTGTAAACCTAGGTGTAAAGTTGAAATAAAGATTCAATCATGCGGCAGGTCCATTTTCGAACTGGCAAGCTGAGGATAGCCGAGCTCTCGATAGCGCAGGAGGCATCTTTCGCCACCGCAATACCGCTCGGCGCGAGTTGCGCGACGTGGGGCGCAAATGGGACACGCCTCCGCGAGCGGTCCGCACCCAATGTGGCAAAATCGAACTACTAAGGGGGCTCAGAATGCTCAAGATTATTGCCTGCGACGACGACGTCGCTTTTCTAGATAGACTGCACCGGATGATCGACCGTTGGTCGAGCGAGACGGGCACGGCGGTCGAAGTTGCGCTCGTCACGCGCGGCGAGGACCTGCTGGCCCGCCATGCCGCATCGCGCGCCGACATCATTCTGCTCGACATGATCATGCCGCTCGTCAACGGCATGGACACCGCGCGCGAATTGCGCCAGGCCGATACCGCCGTGCGCCTGGTGTTTCTCACCTCATCGCCCGAGTTTGCACTGGAGTCCTACGAGGTCCGCGCCTTCGACTATCTGCTCAAGCCCGTGACTTACGAACGCCTGGCGCAGTTACTCGACGAGCTTTCGAGCATGCGCCCGGCGGCAACCGACGAGCTCGTGATCAAAACGTCCTTTGGCTACCACGCCCTGCGCCTGTCCGACATCGAATATGCCGAGGCGCGCAACAAGCACGTGGTCTTCCACCTGCGCGACGGACGCGATATCGAGGCACTCGAATCGTTCCGCAGCGTCGAGGACCGTTTGGCGCAAAATGCCACCTTCTTTAAATGCCACCGTAGCTACCAGGTCAACTTGCGCAACATCGACCACTTCGATCGCACGGACATCGTCATGCGCTCCGGCGCGTGCATTCCGCTGTCGCGCAGCAGCAAGCAGGGGTTCCAAGACGCCTACTTTGCGGTGCGCTTCGAGGGCGGGAGGCGCTGATGATCTCCTCGGTCGAAATGGTCCTTTGGGCAATCCACCACGCCACAACGCTACTCTTTGGCGTCTTTGCTTCGGCGGCGCTGTGCGGTATCGAAATCAATCGACGCCATGCACTCGAGTTGGTGGGGGTCGGAGCCGCAACCGGCGCTGCCTTTTCGATCGCCAATGTCGTTGGCGGAGAGCTTTTTGCCCGTCAGGTCTATCCGCTCGTCGTGCACTTGCCGCTTACCGTCTACCTATGCGCGCGCTACCACTTGAGCCCGCTGCTCGCGACGTTGGGCGTCACCAGCGCCTATCTGAGCTGCCAGTTCAGCAATTGGATGGGCATCGCCGCATTTGCCGCAACCGATTCTCAGATCGCGTACTATCTGGCACGCATCGCTACCACGCTCGGCGTCTTTGCCGTCCTGCTGCATTGGGCCGGCGACATTGGACCCCGCCTGGCGATTAAAAGCCCCACCGAGCTGAGCATCCTTTTAATCCTGCCGCTCGTCTATTACATCTTTGACTACGCCACCAACGTCTACACCACGCTGTTCCACTCGGGCTCGGTGGTGACGGTTGAGTTTTTGGCATTTGCGCTCTGTGCCTTCTATCTTATGTTTCTTGCCGTTTACCTGCGCGAATACGAAGAAAAGGAAACCGCCGAGCGAGAGCGTTGGATGCTCGAAACCCGCGACAGCGCCGCCATCAAAGAGCTCGAGGCTTGGCGTCAATCTGGGCGCGAGCTGTCGATTCTTCGCCACGATATGCGCCACTTCCTACGCGGCCTGGCCGCTTTAATTGAGGAGGGCCACACCGACGAGGCGCTCAAACGCATCGACGAACTCTGCGAAGCCGGCGACCGCACCGCCGTACGCCGCTTCTGCGCCAACGAGACCGTAAACATCGCGCTTTCGTCACTTAACTCGGATATCAAAAGAAACGGCATTACCGCCAACCTGCGTGCCGCCGTACCCGAAACGATCCACGTAGGTGACGCCGACCTGTTTAGCGTGCTCTCAAATGCCTTGGAAAACGCTATCACCGCCGCAAGCGCCGCACCCCAAGGAAAGCGATTCGTCGACTTTGACCTGCGATTGGAGGACGGCCAGCTGCTGCTGTTAGTTTCCAACACGTTTGACCGCGCGCCGCGCATGGTCGACGGCATGCCCGTGACCCAGCATGCGGGCCACGGCTTTGGCACCAAGAGCATCAAACTTGCCGTGGAGCGCATGAACGGCAATTGTCAGTTCCGCATTAACGGCGATCGGTTTGAGCTGCGCGCTGTGATGTAAGGGCGCGGGCGCGACGGATTTGCGTTCCGCGGGTACGGCTCGCCCGCTCGGGGTCGTTTGTCGACGCGGGCTCGCTACAGCGGCGCGGCCGCCGGGGTCAGCTGCTTGATGTAGGCCCACATGCGCTGCTTGGCCGCCTTGTCGGTCAGCGCTGCCTCAAAGCCATCAAGCGCGAGCACGCGACGGCCCTGCACATGGGCGACCAGGCCGGGCTTGAGCATGGCGGTGGCGAAGTCATCGATCGCCACGAGCATATCGGCGTAGGTCTCGCGCATGGCGTCAGCCGCGTTGTTGTCGAGCAGTAGCACCGCCTCGGGGTCCAAGGCCTCAAGCGCCTCGCGGAACAGTTCGCACGGCAGAGTCTCGCCCACCGCGACCGCTCCGTCGCCTGTGCCGGCGACGCTTGCCAGCACGCAAAAATCCTCGGGCGCGTAGCCGATGGCCCCAAGCGCCTTGCGCAACGCCGCGCCATCCGGGCCGGCGGCAAGCTCGCCACCCGAACGCTCGGCCTCGTCCAAATCGCCTTTGACCAGCACGATCGGCGAGCACGCGTTGCCCACGATGCGCACGCCACGGACCGCAAGCGATGTGAGCTCCTGCTCGGCCGCCTGGGCGATGGCTTCTTTTTTCTGGCTTTGTGACGTGGACATGCGCTCTCCAATCGTTTGCGTGCCCACCATTATATAAAAGAGCTGCCCGCGAGTGGTTGCTTTGCGGGCGGCTGGGTATAAGCACGGTCGTACTGAGTTTTACGCGGCTGAGCCGCGTCACATTATGGAGGTCACCATGGCTGACATTAAGCAGATTACCCCCGAGAACTTCGATTCCATCGTTAACGGCAGCCTGCCCGTGCTGGTCGATTTTTGGGCACCGTGGTGCGGGCCCTGCCGATCGCTCTCGCCCATCGTTGACGAGGTTGCCGATGAGCTGGCGGGCAAGCTTGCCGTTGCCAAATGCAACGTCGATGATAACCAGGACCTGGCCATGAAGTATGGCGTCATGAGCATCCCCACGCTGATTGTGTTTAAGAACGGCGAAGAGATTGACCGCTCGGTTGGCGCTCTGCCTAAGGCGAGGCTGCAGGCGCTGCTGGAGAAGCATCTGTAATACGCTTGTTACTTGCCCGCCGTCCATGAGCGCTTTTGCACCGCTCGCCGGACTTCTGGGTGCACCGCATGCGACCACGGATAGTATGGTAAATACAAACAGCCCCCAGTGAACGGGTGCGGGTCACACAGACTCGCACCCGTTTTCTTATGCGGTAGTGCCCCGCGCGGGCGTAGTAGAATCTGAACCACCGGATTGCCCCGAGCATAAGGAGATTTCCCATGCATGACGTCGGAATGAACATGAGCCAGCTTGCCATGAGCGTCAAGCAGGTCGACGACACCATCGAGCTCGCCCACGAGTGGAGCCATCAGCTGCTGCATGCGACCGAGAATTTTGACATGGAACGCATCGGCGCCAAGCTCGAGGCAGCCATGGCCGCGCTGCACGAGGCCCACGACGCACTCGAGGGCTACGAAGAGGCCATCGAGGCCGACCACAACTCCGTCGGCTCCGTGAAGCTGGTGTAACGTGGCCGAACACGAGCACGGTTGCGGGTACGAGCACGAGCATCCGCACGGGGCGGACGGTGACGCGGGCTGCCGCTGCAGCGGCTCCAGTTCCGAGCTGGTCCGCTTTTCGGTTACCGCACCGGACGACCTGCTGCGCCGTTTTGACGAACAGATTGCGCGCCGCGGCGACGTGGCCAACCGCTCCGAAGCCGTGCGCGACCTGATTCGCGCCTCGATCGCCAAGGAGCAGATGCGCACGCCCGACGAGCATGTTATCGGGTCGCTCACCATGATCTACGACCACCACACCGGCGACCTGACGCGCCGTCTGGACGAGGTGCAGCACGACTACACTGACGAGATCGTATCGACCATGCACGTGCATCTGGATCACCACAACTGCTTGGAGATTCTGGCGCTCAAGGGTCGCGGCGAGCGCGTCTACGAACTAGCCGACCGCCTGCTGGGCCTGCGCGGCGTTAAGCACGGCGAGCTCACGTGCGCCGCCACCAAGCAGAGCCTGGGGCTGTAGCGCACCTACCAAAAAGGGACAGGTTTATTTTGGCAGGTTTAGAAGTTTTACCTACCAAAATAAACCTGTCCCTTTTTGGTCGGTTTTGATGAGGGGTGTCGCATGCGGCATGTGCATATTCATGTAACGGGCATTGTGCAGGGCGTTGGCATGCGGCCGTTTGTGTATCGCGAGGCCATGGCGCATGGCATTTGCGGATGGGTGCTCAACGCGGGCGACGGCGTACATATCGAAGCGCATGCTCTGGCCGGTGCGCTCGATGCTTTTGTTGCCGCGCTTTCTGAGCATGCGCCTGCGGCAGCCCGCGTAGAGCATGTCGAGGTTGTGGACCTGGCAGCCAACGGTTGGGATGCCGCCAATGAAGAGGGTTTTCGCATCGTAGCATCGCAGGACCAGACCGCGCACACGACGCTCGTCTCGCCCGATATCGCCACCTGCGACGATTGCCTGCGCGAGCTGTTCGATCCCGCCGACCGACGCTATCACTACCCCTTTATCAACTGCACTAACTGCGGCCCACGCTTTACCATCATCCGATCGCTGCCTTATGACCGAGCGGCTACCTCGATGGACCGTTTTCCCATGTGCCCTGAGTGTGCCGCGGAGTATGCCAATCCGCTCGACCGTCGCTTTCACGCGCAGCCCGATGCCTGCTTTGATTGCGGGCCGCATATCATGTGGCGCGAAGCGAGCGTGGGCGATGAGCCGGGCGAAGCCGCCGCGCCGCTGGCCGTCGGCACCACGCGCGAGACCAGCGACGCCATTATCGACCGCTGCGTTGAGCTGCTGGCCGTTGGTGGCATCGTCGCCATCAAGGGCCTGGGCGGATTTCATCTATCCTGTGACGCCTCCAACGAGCAGGCGGTAGCCGAGCTTCGCCGCCGTAAACGCCGCAGCAACAAGCCACTTGCCGTTATGGTGCGCAGCCTTGCCGACGTTGAACGCCTGTGCCATATCAGCGACGTTGAGCGCGGCTTGCTGGCCGGCAGCATTCGCCCCATTGTGCTGCTGCGCCGACGTGCTGTTTGCGAGAGCGGCGATTCCCCCGACGCCCTCGCGCTCGCGCCGTCCGTCGCGCACGACCTTCCCGAGCTCGGTGTTATGCTCCCCTACACCCCGCTTCAGCATCTGTTGCTTGCCGCGGCAGAAGCCTGCGGTATGCACGCGCTCGTCATGACCAGCGGAAACCTGAGCGAAGAACCCATCGAGACCGACGACGACCTTGCCTGGGAACACCTCGTTGCCGCCGGCATCGCCGACGCGTTGCTCGGCAACGACCGCGCAATTCTGTCGCGCTACGACGACTCTGTGGTACGCGTGGTCGACGGCGCCGTTATGCCCGTGCGGCGCGCTCGCGGATATGCACCCCAGCCGCTGCCGTTGCCGGCGCTCGACGGCACTCCGTCCTGCGTGCTCGCCTGTGGGCCACAACAAAAGGCCACGATTGCGCTCACACGTGAGGGGGCGAACGGCGAGGCAACCTGTTTTGTGTCGCAGCATATCGGCGATGTTGAAAACGGCGGGACCTTCGATGCCTGGAACGCCGCGCGCACGCGCTTGGAAGATCTCTTTGACTTGGCGCCCGCCGCCTTAGCCTGCGATGTACATCCCAGCTATCTATCGAGCCAGTGGGCGCGCGAGCAGGCGCGAAAATGCAATCTGCCGCTCGTCGAGGTGCAGCACCATCATGCGCATATCGCGAGCGTAATGGCCGAGGCTATCGCCGCGGGCCAGCTTACAACCGACGAGCGCGTCCTTGGCATCGCCTTTGACGGCACCGGCGCCGGTACCGATGGGACCATTTGGGGCGGCGAGTTTCTTGTTGCCAGCCTTGGCGGCTTTGAGCGCGCCGCGCATTTGCGCACCTGGGCGCTCCCCGGCGGGGCGGCCTCCGTGCGCGACGCCCGCCGCAACGCCTTTGCCCTGCTCAGTGAGCTCGGCCTGCTCGAGCACCCAGGCGCCGCTCGGCTTTTGGACAGCCTCGACGAGCAAACGCGCAGCGTGACGGCCACCATGATCGAGCGCGGCATCAACAGCCCGCGTACCAGCAGCATGGGTCGCTTGTTTGATGCCTCAGCCGCGATCCTGGGCATTTGCGGCCAGGCAACCTACGAGGGCGAACCCGCCATCGAGCTTGAAGCCGCCGCCTGGCGCGCGCTCGGCGGTAAGACCGTTCGTCTCGGCGGCAATCATACAGGCGTATTCACGTCTGCCGATGACTCCCCCATCTTGGACCCCCAACCACTCATCGAAGCTCTTCTGAATGGAATCGAGGCAGGCGCGCCGGCCGATAGGCTCGCCCTCGAGTTTCACATCGCCATCGCACGCTCTTCGGCACGAATCGCACGCGAAATCTGCGCGCGCGAAGGCCTCGATACCGTCGCGCTCTCGGGCGGTGTGTTCATGAACCGGCTTTTGCTTCAGCTTCTTACCCACGAACTCAAAGACGCCGGTCTTGCCGTCTTGGTCCCCCACGCCGTGCCCGTCAACGACGGCTGCATCGCCTACGGTCAGGCCGCCATCGCTCGCGCTCGCCTCGCGCAGACAGCATCGCAATAGGCTGTTTTGCCAGCCTGCGCGCCGCCGTCTCACAGGTGTAACGCGTTTGCTCGTGACTCCCGCGAGCGCTACCATCAACTGATGGGTAATTAGGCGCCTATCCAGCGCAAAACGTATAAAAGGGGAACATTATGTGCCTTGCCGTTCCCGGTAAAGTGGTCAAACGCGACGACGACCTTAAGGCGACCGTCGACATGATGGGCATCGAGCGCCCCGTTTCGCTGCGCCTCGTGCCGACGGCACAGGTAGGCGACTATATTCTCGTGCACGCCGGCTTTGGCATTCAGATTGTCGACGAGCAGGAGGCGCAGGAGACGCTCGACCTGGTCAACACCATGACCGAACTGGTCGAAGAAGACCAGCTGGCCACCAACCCGGCGGAGGCTTACTAGTGGCGGCCGGACAGCCGGCTCGCTCCGGTATCGACTTTTCGGCATTCCGCGATCCCAAGCTGGCTCGCGAGCTCATCGAGCGCATCCGTGAACTCGTCGGCGACCGCGCCATCAACCTTATGGAAGTCTGCGGCACGCACACCGTGAGCATCGGTCGCTATGGCTTTCGCTCCATTATGCCTGCCGGGCTCAAACTGCTGAGCGGTCCGGGTTGCCCCGTCTGTGTTACCGCCAACCGCGATATCGACCATGCAATCGCGCTCGCCAAGATGGACGGCGCCATCATCACCACCTTTGGCGACATGATGCGCGTGCCCGGGTCGTCTACCTCGCTCGCCGCGCAAAAGGCGGCGGGACGCGATATTCGCATTGTGTACTCCCCGCTCGATGCACTCGATATCGCCGAACACAACCCCGATCGCCCGGTCATCTTTATGGGCGTCGGCTTTGAGACCACGACGCCTACCATCGCCGCCGCCATCCTGGAGGCAGACGCGCGCGGGCTGCAGAACTTCTCGGTCTACTGTGCCCATAAGACCACGCCGCCGGCGCTGCGCGCCATCGCCAACGATCCCGAGACCACTATCGACGGCTTTATCCTGCCGGGCCACGTCGCCACCATCACGGGCCTGGCGCCCTTTAGCTTTTTGGTCGACGAGTTCAATACCCCGGGTGTGGTCACGGGATTTGAACCGGTCGATATCCTGCAGGGCATCTGCATGCTGGTCCAGATGGTTGTCGAGAACAGGCCGGCGATCGACAACGCCTACCGCCGTGGCGTCAACGCAGACGGCAACCCCGTGGCGCGCCAGCTGGTCGAGCAGGTGTTTGAGCCATGCGACACCACGTGGCGCGGGCTGGGGCCGATTGCCAACTCGGGCCTTTCCATCCGCCCCGAATTCGCGCGCTTTGATGCCGGCGCCCGCTTTGACGTGCCCATTGAACCGACGGTTGAGCCACGCGGGTGCCGCTGCGGCGACGTGCTGCGCGGGGCCATTACGCCGAGCGACTGCCCGCTCTTTGGCCGCACCTGCACGCCCGAGCACCCCGTCGGCCCCTGCATGGTGAGCTCCGAAGGCAGCTGTGCAGCATATTTCCGCTACCGAGGCTAATGAGTTCCGCCGCTCTAACGAACGGCGGGCCGGTCGACGCTGCACCTCACCCATATAATTCCGTCCTCGATTGGAGTTTTCGATATGTCCCGTACTGCCACCGATAGCACTGTCCTGTTGGGCCACGGCTCTGGCGGCCAGATGATGAAACGCATCATCGATGAGGTCTTTTTGGATGCCTTTGGGTCGCCCGAACTGCTCGAGGGCAACGATGCCGGCGTCGCTGCGCTGCCCGCGAGCGGGCGCATCGCCATGTCGACCGACAGCTTTGTAGTCTCGCCGCAGTTCTTCCCCGGCGGTAATATCGGCCGACTCGCCGTGTGCGGAACCGTTAACGACGTCGCGACCTCGGGCGCTAACGTGCGCTACCTGTCGTGCGGCTTCATCCTCGAAGAGGGCTACCCCATGGACAAGCTGCGCCAGATCGTCCAGACCATGGCCGAGACGGCACGCGAGGCGGGCGTGGCGATCATCACCGGCGACACCAAGGTGGTCGAGCGCGGCGGGGCCGACGGCGTCTATATCAATACCGCCGGCGTGGGCGAGGTACCCGCGGGCGTGGCGCTCAGCGGCGCAAACTGCAAGCCCGGCGACGTCATCCTGGTGTCGGGTACACTCGGCGACCACGGCATCGCCATCATGAGCCAACGCGAGGGCCTGGCGTTTTCGAGCACCATCGAAAGCGATGCCGCGCCGCTCAACCACCTGATTGCCGATGTGCTTGCCGCAGCACCCGACACACGTTGCTTCCGCGACCCCACGCGCGGTGGCCTGGCGTCCACGCTCAACGAGTTTGCCCAGGCCAGCGGCGTTGCCATGGAGGTCGACGAGGATGCCGTGCCCGTACGCCCCGACGTGCAGGCAGCCTGCGAGATGCTCGGCTACGATGTGTTGCAGGTGGCAAACGAGGGCAAGATGGTCGCCGTGGTGCCGGCCGAACAGGCAGATGCGGCACTGGCCGCCATGCGCGCCGCCCGCTACGGCGAGAATGCCGCGATTATCGGCCGCGTGCTGCCGCTTGGATCGGACGCTCGACCCGCCGTGCGCGTACGCACCGGCTGGGGCTCGACCCGCATCCTCGACATGCTCGTGGGAGAGCAGCTGCCGAGGATTTGCTAACGACAAAGGCTCAGGGCTATTAAAGATATTCAGATTCCAAACATGCCCGGCATGCATGCCCAGTATCATGGGGTGCGTTTTACAACTCAAGCGGCAGGAGCACCCATGGCAGCAGCTTTTTCCCATGTGATCTTTGACCTGGACGGCACCATTCTCAACACGCTCGAGGACCTGGCGGCCGCCGGCAACCATACCTGCGAGATGCACGGCTGGCCCACGTTTGCCGTAGACGAGTACCGCTACAAGGTGGGAAACGGCATGCTCAAGCTGGTCGAGCGCTTTATGCCCGCCGAGTATGCGGGCGACGGCCGTATGTTTGAGCAGACGCTTGCCGAGTTTAGGGCTTATTACGGCGAGCACAAGGAAGACCACACCGCACCGTACGCCGGCACGATCGAGATGCTCGACCGTCTGCGCGCCGCGGGCGTGCAGCTTGCCGTACTCACCAACAAGGACCATGTCTCGGCCGCTCCGCTTATCGAAAAATACTTTGGTTCCGAGCGCTTTGCGCTGGTGCAGGGCCGCGTCGATGCGTTTCCTCCCAAGCCCGAAGCACCTGTTACGCTGCATGTGATGAAAGAGCTAGGCGCCGACCCGGCAACCACACTCTATGTAGGCGATTCCAATGTCGATGTTTTGACCGGCCACAACGCTGGCCTTAAGAGTGCGGGCGTCAGCTGGGGCTTCCGCGGCCGCGCAGAGCTGGAGTCCGCCGGCGCCGACTACGTGGTGGACACCCAGGACGAGCTCGCGACGCTGATTCTGGGCGAGTAACCGCTCATCCCTCCCACGGATAGCCAATGTGGAACGGGACTCTTATAGCTGCCCCCCTGCACCAAAGGAGTGTCACCGACTGCCGGCAGAAAAGGAACGTCCCCAAGTGCCGCCCCAATGACTACCATGGCAACGCCGCAGGTAGAGGACGGACAGTGAGCGGGCACCAGAGCGAACAAATTGGCATGAAAAGAGGACGGCATAGACCTTCTGGTCATGCCGTCCTCTTTGAATGACAAGTTGTCGCTCTGGTGCCCGCGCAGCGTCGAGCAGTTACGGCGTTTGGTAAAACGCCGTAACAAACTACCGCGTAACTCCCCTAGCTCAGCATTGCATCCATCATCTCGGAGTTGACGGAGTCGTCGGCAGACCACTCGCCGTCGTCGTTGCAGGTGTACTTGAAGATAACCGTGGTCTTCCTGGGCTCGGTGGCCTTGGTCACATCGACCATAACCTGACCGGCCATCTTGTACAGCTCGTCATCGGAGGGAACCGTATCAAGCGCGGCAACCTTCTCCTGATACTGGGTGGAGAAGTCCTCGACAATCTTGTTCATGGACTTGCAGGTGATGGAGACCTCGGCGGTCGCGACACCCTTGTCCTCGTCGACCGTCACGTCGCCGATCTCGTAGTCAAAGCCTTCGAGATAGGTCTTGGCATACTCCTTGGGATCGATACCCAGCTGCTCGAACTCGTCGCCCGAAGCCTCCTCCAGACCAGAAAGGAACTCGTCGCCACCGTTCTTGACCTCGTCAAACTGAGTCGTAAGATCCTCGGTGATGAGTTCCTCGATCGAAGGGCCTCCACAACCGGAAAGCACGACCACGCATGCAACCAAAACGGCCATGAGGGGCGCAAGCAGCAGCTTCTTTTTCATGTTGTTCCTCCCAATGAGCGGCACCGCGCTTCCCAGACGCGGCGCACGTTGTAATAAGTAAGCCCATACTATCCACTTATTAACACCCTCGACGGCACGAAGGCGCGGTCGGTTCGTTTTAGCGTCCGAACGGTTTGCAAGCCCGCCCAACGTGCAATAAAACGCTTCCCCGCGGTGCAATAAAAAAGGTGGCCGGAAAACCCGACCACCTTTGCACATCCTTTGGATGTCGCAGTTTACTTGCGGACGACCTTAACGATGGCGTCACCGGCGGCGACAGCGGAGTCGGCCTCGACGGCGAGTTCGACATCGGCAAACTCGGCGGTGTTGGACACGGCCACGACGACGCAGTCCTTGTAACCGGCGGCAGCGATCTTGGCACGGTCGATCTTGAGCATGGGCTGGCCGGCCTTCACGACGTCGTCGGCCTTGACGAAGCCCTCGAAGCCGTCGCCGTTCATGTTGACGGTATCGACGCCAACGTGCACCAGAACCTCGATGCCGCTATCGGACTGCAGGCCCACGGCGTGACCCATGGTGACGGTCACCTTGCCGTCGCAGGGAGCGTAGACCAGATCGTCCTCGGGCCACACGGCACAGCCCTTGCCCAGAACCTCGCCACCAAAGACGGGATCGGGCACGTCGGCCATCTTGATGACCTTGCCCTTGACGGGCGAGCACAGCACGTCGGCGCCGGCAGAAGCAGAGATGGAGGACGGAGCAGCGGCAGCCGCGGGCTCAGCCTTCTTCTTGAACATGTCAAACAGACCCATACGTTTTCTCCTCTTGATTAAGCGCAACGTTATGCGCATACCTATGGTGATTATAGTGCCAAATGGTTCAAATGCTAAGGTGGGGACTCGAATCGCGAGCCCATCCCAACGCTTTTCCCCGGTGGCACTCATATTGTCGATTAATCCTCGATAAGCCCCAGATGCACAAAGGCGTTCCAGATGCCGTCATCATCAACGTCGGTGGTCACGTAATCGGCCGCCGCCTTGCACTCGTCGCCGCCCGATCCCATGGCCACGCTCGTCGCGCACGCTTCGAACATCGGGATATCGATCTTGGCGTCACCGAAGGCCACGGTATCGGCACGGTCGGCGCCCAGGTGCTCGAGCAGCGTGTTGACGGCGTGCGCCTTGGTGATGCCGCGCACACCCATGTCACCAAAGAGCGCCGTCTCGCCCGCACCGCCCCAGGTGTGACACTCAAGATCGGGGAACTCCTCGATGCTATCCAGATGGTCCTGATAGCTCGACAGGATAAAGCTCACCTTATTGAGGTCATCGCGGTAGAGCGGCGCGCCGTAGACCATCCCGTGCATGACGTCGTCGGTCTCGAGCTCGTCGGCGCCCTCCACGCCCTTGCGACCGGCATAGGTCCTCAGCACCGGGCGCGCAGCTTCGCGGAAGTTCTCACTCGCGAACAGGCCGTTGTTGCTCTCGAGATAAAACTCGAGGCCACGGCCGTGCAGCCAGTCGACGATATGGCGGCACTGGTCAGCCGTGATGAGTTGGTGCATCACCACCTCGCCGTCGCTCTCCACATAGGAGCCGTTGCCGCCGATCATGCCGTCGAAACCGATGTTGGTGATCTCGGGCGGGTTTTCGGCCTTGCTGCGGCCGGTGCACATGTACACGCGGTGTCCGTTTGCGCGCGCGGCACGGATAGCAGCCACGGCGCTTTGGGGCACCTCGTTGCTGTAATTGGTGATGGTGCCATCAACATCAAGAAAGATGACCTTGGCGGCAGACATGGCAACTCCCTTCGAGAAAAAACTTCTTACATGGAAACAGGACGCGACAGCAGTGATAAACCCTCAGGTTGAGCCCACGTCAGCGAGCCGGCTCCAAGTGCCCCAGGTCGCCGCGAAAGAGGAGCGACGCGTACTTCTGTACGCGAGCGACGGTTTGAGCGGCGAGATGGGGTGCTTGGGGCCGGCGCAGCGTCGGCAGGTCCGGCGTTCGGTAGAACGCCGGAACCTAATTACTCCAGGCCCTCGGCACCGTTGGACTTGATGATCTTCTGGTAGGCGTAGAAGCTGTCCTTGCGGCGGCGCTCGTAGGTACCGGTGCCGTCGTCGTACTTATCGACGTGAATGAAGCCGTAGCGCTTGCGCATCTCGCCGGTACCGGCGGAAACCAGGTCGATGGGGCCCCACCAGGTGTAGGCGATCAGGTCGACGCCGTCGGCAATGGCCTCGCCCATGGCCTTGACGTGGCTCTGCAAGTAGGCGATACGATACGGGTCGTGGATGGAGCCGTCCTCCTCGACCTCATCGTAGGCGCCCATGCCGTTCTCGACCACCATCAGCGGAATCTCGTAGCGGGCGTAAATCTCGTTGAGGGCGATGCGCAGACCCAGCGGATCGATCTGCCAGCCCCAGTCGGTGGACTCCAGATAGGGATTCTTGCCGCCAAAGGTCATGTTGCCCTCGGTCATCTCGTGATCCTTGTGGGTGCCCACGGTGCCGGACATGTAGTAGCTAAAGGTGTAGAAATCGACCTTGCCATCGGCGATATCCTGCAGGTCACCGTCCTCCATCACAAGCTCGACATCGTTCTCGGCCCAGAAGCGCTTGGCATAGAACGGATACTTGCCGCGCACCTGCACGTCGGAGCAGTACCAGTTCATGGTATTCATCTCCTGCTGCGTGGCGAACACGTCGGCCGGATCGCACGTGGCGGCATAGGAGAGGATGAAGCAGTCCATGTTGCCCATCTTAAACTGCGGGTAATGCTCGTGGGCATAGCGCACGACGCGGCCGCTGGCGACAAACTGGTGATGCAGCGCCTGCATACGAGCCTGCGGCGTAGTATGGACCGCCGAAGCCGGGCCCTCAAAGCCCTGAATCATGCTGGTCTCAAAGAGGTTGCCCATGTCCTGAGTGCCGCAGTTGATCTCGTTGAAGGTGAGCCAGAACTTGACCTTGTCCTGATAGCGGTCGAAGACGGTCTGGCAGTACTTCTCAAAGAAGCCGATGAGCTCGCGGCTCGCCCAGCCGTTGTATTTCTCGACCAGGTGATAGGGCATCTCGTAGTGCGACAGGGTCACGAGCGGCTCGATATTGTGAGTGCGCAGGCAGTCGAAGACGCGGTCGTAGAAGGCGAGGCCGGCCTCGTTGGGCTCGGCGTCGTCACCGTTGGGGAAGATGCGGCTCCAAGAGATGGACATGCGGAACATGGTAAAGCCCATCTCGGCGAACAGCGCGATGTCCTCCTCGTAGTGATGGTAAAAGTCGATACCGTCATGGTTGGGGTAGAAGCGGTTGGGGTCGATGTCGATCGTAATCTGGCGCGGCTCCTTGTAGCTGCCGCCCAAGAAATGGTCGTCGACGGAAGGACCGCGGCCGTCCACGTTCCAAGCGCCCTCAAACTGGTTGGCGGCGGTGGCGCCACCCCAATAGAAGCCCTCGGGGAACTTGATGTTTGCCATGAGCATCTCCTTTGCATCGCGGTTCGATAAGCCGAGTATCGCCCATGCGCGCGACAGGCAGGGGCAGGGGTGCCAAACCCGACACTTCTTTTCGCAGCGGCACCCCGCCGCCACCCCGCCCCTGACACTTCCTGATACCTGCCAAAAAGGGACAGGTTTATTTTGGTCGGTTTTATCTGGGCAAACGCTGGCGATACGCTGCCGGCGTGCAGCCATAGCGCTCGGCAAACTTTTTGTAGAAGAAGCTCATGTTGGCGTAGCCGGCCTCGCGCGCCGCGGTTTCGGCAGTGGAGCCGGCGTCGAGCAGTGTTGCCGCGCGTGTCAGGCGACTCTCCTGCACGAGCTGCATAAACGTGCGCCCCGACTGCCGTTTGAGCAGCGCGCTTGCGTAGTTGGGACTCAGATGGAGGTGGCGAGCTACGTCCTCGAGCGTACAATCGCAGGCATGGCGCTCGATGTATCCCACGGCGGCCGCGACCTGCGCCGAAGGCAGCCTGGGCATGTCCGCCTGCAGCAGCGATGTCTCATAGCTTTGCATAAGTTCGACCAGCAGCAACTCAAACAGCCTCGACACGATCTGGGGACTCGCCGCCGTCGGCTCCAGAAGCTCGCACAGCATCTCCTGCATATATCGGCGCACGCGGCGGCTGTTGACCGTGCGGAAATGCACATGACCGCGGTGGTCGGTTTCGTCATTGAGGGCATTAATGAGGAACTGCGAGACGGTGCTTGACGGCGACAGGCTCTGCTCTAGGCTGCGGTGCAACATCGGCCGCGAGATGACGATGCTCAGCATAATGTCATGCTCGCCGAGCTCGCCCACGGCATGTGGACAGGCCGCGTCGAGCAAGAGCACCTCGTTTTGAGCAAGCGTAAGCTGTTCGCCGTTGACGACCTGCGGCGCGTGCCCGCGATAGACATAGCTGATTTCGACATAATCGTGCACATGCTCCGGTACAGGGTTGAAGCGCGAGTTGCGCACGATTGATAGACCCTCGGGCATGCCTTCTTGGTGCAAGGCTTGCGTCGGGTCACCGATTTTATGGATATGTTTTTCACCGATACCCTGCTGATGACCCCAGCTGAACGCATCATTCCAGTCATAGCGGACGCCCGCGTGGTAAGCACGTTCGCTGTCGGTCAGCTCGAGCAGAAGGCTGTCTAAATGCGTAAGATCCATGGCATCACAATCGTTGATTCAGTCATACTCTGCTGTGGTTTTGATATTAGCAGGACGGCGCGCTCGGCGTACTCTGACTTCAATCGATTTAAAAGGTTGGTTTTAGGGGAGTGGATATGACGGCATACGACAACCATGTGCTTCCGTTCTTGTGGCTCAAGGGCGAGGCGCGCGAGACGATTACCGAATACTTGGAGCAGATTGCCGGTGCGGACATCCGCGAGGTCTGCCTCGAATCACGCACGCACCCCGAGTTTTGTCGCGACGGCTGGTGGGCTGACCTGCGTTTTATCATCGGCGAGTGCAAGCGCTTGGGGTTGAAGATCTGGCTGCTCGACGACGCCCATTTCCCCACGGGCTACGCCAACGGCGCGCTTGCGAGCGAGAACATCGACCCCGCGCTTAGGAAGACCGTGCTCAAACATCGCACGGTTACGGTCGTTGGTCCCCAGCCGTCCACGGTCATTAAGCTCGGCAATCTTATGGATCCCACGGAGCGCTTTGTGGGCGCGGCGACTTTCGACGCCGCCGGCGCGCCGCTCAATCTTGAGCCCTCCGTTGAGCAGGCCGACGGCACCCCCGCCCGCCTGCGTTTTGACGCGCCCGACGGCATCGCCACCGTCGAGCTCTACGTCACCAGCCAAAAAACCGGCTTTCGCGATGAGTACATCAACATGGTCGACGCCGATTCGTGCCGTGTACTGATCGACGCCGTCTACGAGCTCACGTTTGAGCATCTGGGCGACGAATTCGGCCGCACCATCCTGGGCTTCTTTACCGATGAGCCCGGCTTTATGAACGAAAAGGGAACCACCCTCGATGACGCCTCTACCAGCAGCTTTATCGGAAGAGGCGACCTGGCGCTGCCGTGGTCGGACGAGCTTGCCCGCCGTTTGCACGAGGCGTTGGGCGCTAGCTGGCTCACCAAGCTACACGGCCTTTGGACACGCGAGGCAGATGGCGCCCGAGTCCGTCACACCTACATGGACATTGCCACGCAACTCTACCGTGCATGCTTTGACGAGCAGATTGGCGACTGGTGCCGCGAGCACGGCGTCATGCATATCGGACATGTGATTGAGGACAAGAGTTGCCACACGCGCCTGGGCCAGGGCGCCGGACACTACTTCCGCGCGGTCGCCGGGCAGGATATGGCGGGCATCGACGTTGTCATCAACCAGCTCGCCCCCGGCATCGACCACGGGCGCTACAACTACTTCCGCGGCGCGTGGAACATGGAGTTCTTTACCTACGCGCTTGCCAAGCTGGGCTCTTCGGCCGCGCGTCTCGACCCAAAAAAGCAGGGGCGCTGCATGGCCGAGGTCTTTGGCGCCTTCGGCTGGCACGAGGGCCTGCGCGAGATGAAATGGATCGCCGACCACATGCTCGTCCGCGGTATTAACTGGTTTACGCCGCACGCATTTAGCATGGCGCCCTTCCCCGATTGGGACTGTCCGCCGCACTTTTACGCACACGGAAACAATCCGCAATGGCCGCACTTTGGCCAGCTCATGAGCTATATGAACCGTACGGCAACGCTGCTTTCGGGAGGCAGCGCCGCGCGTCCCGTCGCCATCCTGTACCACGCCGATGCCGAGTGGGCGGGCGATGCCATGCCCATCGAGCGCGCGGCAGCCGAGCTCACGCGTGCGCAGATCGACTTTGATTTTGTGCCCGCCGAGGCTTTTGAAGATGAGGACCGTTACGAGATTTCGATTGTCGACGGGATATTGGCCGTTAACGGCTGCCGCTACCAGGCATTTGTTATGCCAGGAGCTTCATTTATTGGCTCGGCGACGGCGCAGGCCGTAAGGTGCATGATGGCGGCGGGCGTCATGGTTCTCGCCGTCGATGAAGTGCCTGGTGCGTTTTACGACGCGGATGGCGTGGTTGAACTGGGTGAACTTGCAGCGACTCCGCTTGCCGATATGGCGGGCGTGCTGGCGAGCGTTGGGCTGCAGACGGTTGCCACCGACACGCCCCAGCCCTGGCTGCGCGCGCTTCGCTACGAGCACGCTGGCGAGACCTACGTCATGCTGGTCAACGAGCACCCGCACGAGCGCATCGACTGCACAGTTAAACTCGCGCAGGGCGAGCGACTTTGCGGCACGCGCCTCGACCTGTTGAATGGCACCGATCCCGTTGCGTTTGACGGAACGCTTGAGCTCGCACCCTTCGAGAGCTGCCTCGTTGCTTTGGAGACGGAAGGCGAGCTTGAGTCCAGGGACGGCCCGGACATGGGCTCGAGCGATGCGCTCGCCCTCGACATCAACGGCCCTTGGACCGTCGCCCTCTCCCCTGCCGGCGGCGGAACCTTTGGCGCCCCGCAGGAACTCGAGCACTTGTGCGATCTCACGGCCGAGCGATTCCCCAATGCATGCGGGACGTTCCGCTATCGCACGTTGTTCGAGCTAGCGAACGTCCTTGCCGATGCCACAATCGACCTGGGAGATGTCTACGAAGTCGCGTCACTTACGCTCGACGGACACCCACTCGGCACACGCATCTGTCCGCCCTATCGCTTTGCCATCGATCCTCTTGCTGCCGGCACGCACGAACTCACCGTCGACGTCATCAACACGCTCGATCATGCGATTCCCGACATCTTCGCCCTCACCGAACCCGTCGCCCCGAGCGGCATCCTCGGTCCCGTTACCCTTTGCGGGCAAAACCTGCCAAAATAAACCTGTCCCTTTTTGGCAGGTTTGTTGAGTGTGGGAGTTCGCATGGATATCAAACGCAAGATTTCCGAGGCACAGGGCCTTACCCCTACCGAGCAACAGCTCGGCATCTCGGCTCTTGCCATGGGCGAAGACGTCCGCGGACTCTCCATTAAGGAATTTGCCGCCCGCACCAATGTTTCGGTCGCGAGTGTACACCGCTTTTGCAAAAAGCTCGGCCTCGAGGGCTTCAAAGACCTCAAGGTCGAGCTCATCCGTCTGGCAACCGAGGCAGGCAACCGGCGCGACGTGGACATTAATTTTCCCTTCGATGCCACCTCCACCCCCGCGCAGGTAATGGAGCGCATGGAGGGGCTCTACCAGACCACCTTGGCCGAAACGCAGGAGTTGCTCGACCCCGCACAGCTCGACCAGGCCGCCAAGCTCGTCATGCGCGCCGGCACTGTGGACATCTACACGGGCTCGCATAACCTGTATCCAGCGGGAATGTTCCGCGATCGCCTGCTTTCCGCCGGCAAAAGCGCGACGTGCCACGACAGCGTCGAGGCGCAGGTGCGCACGGCGCTCGCCTCGGGTCCCGACCATGTGGCAATCGTCATCTCCTACAGCGGCCTTGCCCCCAACCTCAGGGAGATCTTGCCAATCCTCAGCAGTCGACATGTCCCGGTCATCGTCATCGGCACACCGTGCTGCGCCCGCATTCACCCCGGCTTTGCCGCCTATCTCACGGTGAGCGATCACGAGAGCATGACCCACCGCATCACACAGTTTGCCAGCCACATCGCCGTGCAATACGTGCTCGATTCGCTCTATAGCAGCTACTTTGCCAAAGATTACGCCCGCTGCTCCGAGTTCTTAGAGCGCTCGTTCCCCTACACCCGCCTCCCCGGGCTCAAGTAACAACGAGCGTGGAGTTTCGGACACTAACCTAACGAGCGTGGATAATCTCCCACTTTGAGACCGTCACCGAGCCAAAAACGGGAGATTATCCACGCTCATTTCAGGCTGATCATTGGGGACGTTCTTAAACGACTAGTCAAACAGGAACGTCCCCAAGTGCCGCATCCGGAGCAAGGCAACGCCGCAGGCAGAGGACGGACAGACACTATGACCCAATCCGAGGGCACGGAAACGACAGGAGCCCCCGCTCGTGACCGCGGGTCGGGGCTGCGACAATGTTGTTGAAGTGCCAGAGGCGCAGCCGCGCCGCAACGAGGTTGGGAGGCTCCCGTGCCTAGATATTCTACCGCCTTCGGAATGGACGTACACCTCAGGTCCACCACCGTCTGCGCGCTCGACGCGGAGACGGGCGAGGCCGTGACGAGGAGGTTCCGCGGCAACCCGTGGGGCGAGGTCGCGGAGTGGATGTCGGGCTTCCCGGGCCCGTCGCTCGCCGCCTACGAGAGCGGCTACCTCGGCTTCGCGCCGCAGAGGGAGCTGTCGGCCCTCGGCGTCGACTGCGTCGTCGCGGCCGTCTCCAAGGTCCCGAGGTCGGCGGCCGACCTCTCGTCCAAGAACGCCCGCAACGACGCGGCCAGGATGGCCAAGGCGATACTGTCGCACGACGTCACCCCGGTATGGGTGCCGTCCCCCGAGATCGAGGGGCTCAGGGACCTCGCCGCCGCCCACGGCGCCGCGACCGCCAGGCTCGCGGCGGCGAAGCAGCGGCTCCTGGCGTTCCTCGCCCGCCGGGGCTACGTCTACGGCGGCACGACGCCGGCGGGAAACCCCCGGAGGTACTGGACGTACGGCTTCCTCAGGTGGCTCGACAAGGTGCGCCCCGCCGACGACGGCGGCATCCGGGCGCTGGCGGCGCTGAGGAACGAGGTCGAGGCGGCCGACGAGACGAGGGAGGCCCTCCTCGCCGAGTACAGGGCCGCCGTCGCGGCGGGCCCCCTCTCGGCCGAGGTCGGTGACTTCACGAGGTTCCGCTCCGGAAGGCAGGTCACGGCCTACTTCGGCCTCGCGCCGAGCCAGAGGTCGAGCGGCGACTCCGTCCGGCTCGGCGGAATCAGCGGCGCGGGCAACGCGCTCGTGAGGAAGCTGGCCGTTGAGGGCTCATGGTGCTACGCCGCGGCGCGGCACCAGCCGAAGCTCATGCCGAGGGACACGGGCGTGCCCCTCGAGATAAGGATGCACGGGAGGAAGGGGTCCGAGCGGCTCCTGCGGCGGCGCGAGGAGATGCTCGAGAGGGGCATGCCCCAGGCGAAGGCGAACGCCGCCACCGCCGCCGAGCTCGTGAGGTGGCTGTGGGCCCTCGGCATGATGTGCCGGGAGGCCGGCGAATAGACATAGCCCCCGTCCCGGCGAGCCGGGCAGCCTTCGGGGATACCCCCGTTCTCGCTGTGCGCGCGGCGGTCGCCGCATCCGCGTCGACAGACTTGGGGAACCCCCGCCGAAGGAGAGGATTGCGGGCCGCCGGAGCGGTATCCGCGGATATGAGACTGAGCCGAAGGCGTCGACGACATGCCGGGGGCGGACCGGGACGGGTTCAACGGCAGGCCCCGCCGACCGATTGCAAGCGGTCGGCGGGGCCATTGTGGCTCTTGACAGCGGATTGGGTCATATGAGCGAGCGGGCCGCATTTGAGACAGGGTGGCGTGAAACGAAAGGGCGCTGACCTTCTGGTCGCGCCCTTGAAGTTGAACGTCAGATTGTCCAAATGCGGCCCGCGCAGCGTCGAGCAGTTACGGCGTTTGGTAAAACGCCGTAACTAACGAACTCCGTACTGCTCGTAGTAGGCGTCGATAGCGGCCTTGAGCTCGTCATCGATGACGACCTTGCCGTCGATCTCGTGGTTGTAGAGGGTCTCGACGACCTCGGCCATGGAGACGATGCTCGCGACGGGGAAACCGTACTTGGCCTCGATCTCCTTCTGCGCGGTGGTCACGCCACCCTTGCCGACCTCCATGCGGTTGAGAGACACGATGAGGCCCTTGATCTCGACATCGGCAGCAGCCTTGACCTTGGGATAGGTCTCGTCGATGGACTTACCGCTGGTGGTGACGTCCTCGACCATGACTACGCGGTCGCCGTCCTGGGGCTCGTAGCCCAGCAGGTTGCCCTTGTCGGCGCCGTGGTCCTTGGCCTCCTTGCGGTCGCAGCAGTACTTGACCTCCTTGCCGTACAGCTCGTGGTAGGCAATGGCGGTCACGACGGCCAGGGGAATGCCCTTGTAGGCCGGTCCAAACAGCACGTCAAAGTCGTCACCAAAGTTATCGTGGATTGCCTGGGCGTAATACTCGCCCAACTTCTTGAGCTGGTAGCCCGTCACGTAAGCACCGGCGTTCATAAAGAACGGGGACTGACGGCCGCTCTTGAGCGTAAAGCTGCCGAACTTAAGAACGTCGGACTCGACCATGAACTTGATGAACTCTTGCTTGTAAGCCTCCATGCGGGCTCCTCTCGTGTTCGCGTACGTGCCTTCCAGTTTAGCGCAGGCAGGGCGTCGATGCGGGTGCGCTTTGCCGAGTCGTCAACCGTCAAAACCACCACAAAGGTGCCTGTCCCCTTTGTGGTGGTTTTGGTGCGCTACGAGGCATTGGTCAGGCGGCTCCAGAGTTCGTCAATATCGATTTGGTCGCCGCCGCTCAGATAACCGGTGTGAATAAAAGACTCACTATAGATATAGATGTCATGCGCGCTGTCGCCATCATCTTCGGTGTCGTAGGCCGAAATCACGTAACGGCTGCCGTCGAGCGCCTTGACCAGCCAATACACGGAATCGTCGATTGTGCACTTCTCCTGCACTATCGCCGCATCGCCGATTGCGCCGGTAAGCGCACGATCGCCCGTCGTATAGCCGCCCACCGAGAGCAAAATCGCCACGCTATCGTCTCCGCCGCCCGGCTCAAGTTCCTCGTACTCGGACTCCGAAAGCGGTATCGCACTGTTCGCAAGTTCGTCCACGTCATCCGAAATCTTAGAAAAGGTAAAAGCGAAAAGTCCCGCATCATCGGCGGCACCGTAGCCCACGCTCTCGCCTTGCCACTCATAGTTTTGATGCTTGAGCAGGCGCACCAGGTCGGCGCCATCCAAGTTGATCGCAGCATAGACCGTCACGTTGGCATTGTCGTCTACACAGGCGGCGTCCGCCGTGGTCGCCTTCTTGGCACCGCCCGCGCCGCCCAATCCGCCCGAGCAGCCAGCCAGCGCACAAGCCAGCGCACCCGCGCCTGCCACAAAGGCCGCACGGTTCATCGTCACTTCATTCATCATGTTCGTTCCTCGCTATGGTATTGGCCACGTCGCACCTAGCCGAGCGCGCGTCCAGTCTTTTCCTGCCAAAATTCGTCTATCGTCGGAGCACCGCCGCCCTGGGTAAACCTACCGGTCTTGATAGCCTCCTCGGTAATGAGATCCAAGCGGTAGTCACCGTTTTCCATCGGGCTCGCCATGGCAACGTGCCGCGCCATGTTGGAACCGTATACGCACGCGATCCATGAGCCCGAAGTAATCTGCGCCCGGTCCTCGACCGGCACGGAAAAGCCCGCGATAACATCCTCGCAGCTCGAATAGCCCGAAAGTTGCAGCGTGAACATCACAGTGCTTCCGGTGCCGCCCTTGTCGAGCTTTCCGATTTCATCCTCGCCGAGCCATTCGGTCGCGCCGTCCTTGCTGATATTGCAGACGCTGAGCACGTGTCCCGCCTCGTCCTCGTACATCTCGAGCGCGTCTTGCCAGGTATAGCCCTGCTGCGAGGCAAACTCCTGCAACTGCCAGCCCTTAAGCTCGAGGAGCGCCGCGATGCTGATGTTGCGGTGCGCATCCCAGCAATCATCCGACCACGTATCGAACGCATCCGCCGAGCCGCTGTCCGCATCGCCGGAATCGCCCGACGTCGCACCCGCGTCCATCTTGTCCTTTACCGGGCGGTCGTCGTTAAAACCCGTCGCATCCTGCGTCCGCTGTCCGCCGCACCCCACAAGCGTCAGCAGCGCCGTTCCCGCCGCCGCGACAAATGCCGTGCGCGAAAGTACCGTCTCCCTCATCATTGTTCCTTTCCCGTTCTTTAGCACAATGCCGAGAAACACACCCGGCATCGATTCACACATAAGCCACCCCACGCTACTGACGAGGCAGTTCCGTCCAGCCAAAACCGGGTTCAAAACCATCGCGTGTACCGATCACATCGCCCGAACCGTTGACCCAGGCCCGGTCGGCCATCACCGAGACCTCGACATCGGTGCCGTCGGGTCTGGTGTAATGGTTGACCCCGCGAATGGCATCGGAATACGAGGCGGCGCCCGTCCCCACGCCCGCGCTGGAAAAATTGGCGGCGCTGGCAGCCATATTCGCGGCGTGCTGACGGTCGCTGCGATCGAACCACGCCTGCTGGTAGCTGTCGAACGCCGCCTGTTGCGAGGCATGCATCTGTTGCCAGGCTGCAAACTGCTGTTGCTGCTGGGCAATGTTCATCTGCGTGCGTTGGCGCTGCTCAAGCACCATCTGTTGCTTTTGAGCTGACGCTTCGCGTGCAATCGCCGGATTGAGCCGCAGAGTCGACGCCATTGATGCAAGCGCCGTGGAGGCCGCCTCGTCCAGGCGACCTTCTGGCGCAGCCAAACAGAAGCTGTCCCTGATACGCCACTGCAGCAGGTCGGCCGCGCCCAGCTCGAACGACGCTCCGTCCGGGCAACCGCCTCGACCCGTGGGCTGTTCTTGCGCGACGCCCCGTCCCGCCGCTGCCGCCGCCTGGCGCTCGCGCAAGCGCTTGCCCAAAACACCGCCGATCAGTCCACTCGAAAGGCCCGCGCCCAGCAGCGCCTCGGCCCCAACGGCAACACCTTTGCCCATAGAACCCGCGACGCCGCCGATTGAAAACATATAGCCCTCGACTTTGGCCGCCACCGCGAGCTCGGTGGGCACCGGAGCGCCCGTGAGCCGATATCGACGCATGCGGCACTCATAGACCACATCACTCGGCTCCATCGAAAAGCCCTGGATCGCAAAGTCGTTTGCCGCCTCGCGCTTTACGCGGGCACGCTCGCGCTCGATATCGACCGCCGCGCTCGATGGGTACGGTTGCTCGGCAACAACCTCTGCCCGCGCGCCCAGCCGTGCCGCACAGGCCTGAGCCAGCTCGTCGCAAGCTGCCTCCACGTGCACAAACACCTTGCGTTCGGTTTGCGTGGGGATACGCTTGGCAACGGCGCCCGCATCCACGTAGCAGAGCTCGGAGCGGTACACAATCCGCTCACCCATCGGACCCGCCGCCGTCACGCCAACCGAAATCGGGCAGTCGAAACTGCCGCTGCGCTCAAGATGCGCCTCTTCGATATGCCAGCCCCGCGGCAGCGCCACCTGCGCGAGTGCCTGGCCGCCGGAGGTATCGCGTGCGGCATGAAGCTCAAGGTCACCGATGTGAGGCATATCCGTCGTGGCCGCGTCACGAGACGACGACGCGACGCCGGCAGTCTCCACCGGCGCATCGGCCGGCGCGTCCACACTCGGGTCGCCGCCTTCGTCCGCATCGTCATCGGCAGTCGCCCCATCTGTAGCCCCCACGGCGCCCGAGTAGCCCACAACGCCCTCAAGTCGGACGCCGCACCCCGGGCAAAATCGCACCGGCACGCCGGCGACCCGAGGCAGCTGCGCCCCACACGCTGGGCAGAATCTCAAGTCACTCATCCCGTACATCCCTAATTTCGTTAGCTGTTTTTGATCGCGGCAAGCTGCCGCCATAACTCATCGGCACCGTTAAGTCGGTACGCCGTCTTATCGAGCACGATGTTTTTGCCCTCAAGTTCCACCGATTGCTCCGAGCCATCCGTATAGACAAAGACGAGCGTTCGGCCGGCATCGCTCGTCCGCTCATCCACCGCATCCCCCACGGTGCAGCCATCGAGCACAGCAAAAGTCGATGCGACCAGTTCGGCATCGTCGGTCTCATAGACCGTCCGCGCCTCCCCGTCCTCGATAAGCTTGACCGCCACCGGAACGGCAGCGCAATCGTTGAGCGACACTTGCGCGGCAGTCTTTCCCTGAGCGCCATGGTCGCCGGCAACGTAAACTCGCAAGAGTGTCACCGCCGCGGCAAAGACCACCACGGCGATAAGCGCGCCCGCAATTTTATTAGACGCGCAATCCCGAGACGCCATAGGTGCACCCCCCTCCGTTCTGCTCTGCTCAGCATCACGTTCATATGCCTTTGAGCACCAAAACGGCAGGTGACAAATGTCTCATATTCATATTTTTGCAGGTAAAAAACCACCACAAAGGTGCCTGTCACCTTTGTGGTGGTTAGCTAGTCTTGGGGTGTCCAGGACCAGAAGAAGTTGATGAGGGCTACGCGCGAGGAGGCACCGGTCTTTTTGTTGATCGAAGCGATGTGGCGATAGAGTGTGGAGCGCGAAAGGAAGAGTGCCGCCGCCACGTCCTGCACGCTGTCGTCCGAAACGACCAGCGCCTCCAGAACATCGCGCTCGCGCTTGGTGAGCCCAAAGGCAGCAACGAAGCCATCGAGCCGATCGTCAAACGAAAGCTCCGGCGCCTCCAGGGGCACCGTGTCGGCCTGGCCGGGCTCACAGCTCACGCCAAGATCGTCGGTGGCAAGCGCCAGCCCGCCGCGCGTCGCCTCGCCCTCACCGTCTTGTCCAAACTGTCCCAACAGCGAAATCGCGATGCCGACAAACAGCACGAGCACGACGCTCACTGCCGCCAGCACGTTTTGACTCGAGATAATCGCCACCGCCGGAGCCGTCACGAGCATCGAGCAAACGTTGTTGATAACACGGCCCATGCACGGCCACAGATACGCCCAGCGGGCATACATCGAAATCGCGGCGAACTTCGTGGTGAAGAACACCACGAAAAAGCCCGTGCCAAGGTAAAAGATAATCGTGGCGGCAAGCGTGTTGCCACCGTTGCCATCGGTGATAAGCACAAAGAACGAGAGCGTGGACAGCATGGCGGCGCACGTCATGATGATATTCATATACGAACGCCCACGCAGGTCATACAGGACGCCGGCGGCAAGGGCGCTCACAACCAGCAGCAAGCGCGGCCAGTCGCCCAGGTCGATAGCGCCAGCGGCATGCGAGGTCGTAAGGCCGGCATTGAGGGCCGCGAACACGCCGGTGAGGCAAGCAGTCGCCACCGTCAGACGCACCACGGCACCCTGAAAGGCCGCCTTTGCCTCGGGGTCATCGTGCCACCTGGCGCCACGCTCCGACGCATCGACCGATAGCTCGGCAATCTCGACCTCGAACTCGGGCGCAGGCTCATCACGCAATTTAGCGCGGCGGACACCGTGAAGCAGCCCCACCAGCGCAATCGCACAGGCAATGAGAACAGACTGCTGGGGAATGCCCGCAGGCATCACCATATGGTTGAGCACCTGCACCAAAATGCCCACAGCATAGGAAACCGCCACGGCGCGCGCCAGGCAGGGCGTCTGCGCAAAACGCCGCGCAAGATTGGCATGGGCGGTCGATCCGCAATAGCCCAGGGCGCAGCACGCCACCAGGCCGCCGGCAATTACTACCTCAAACCGCACTGCCATAATCATCAGCAGCAACGCCGATACCAACAGCACGCCCGTAATATCGCTCGTCGCATCGATCGTCTGGGGACAGCGATAGTACAGAAATGGGCGCACGAAAAAGCCAATCACGCTCGCGCCGACAACGATGCTCTCGTAGATGACGACCTCACTCGATGGCACGAACTCGACCATGCGCGCATCAAAGAGATACTCGCACGCCAAAAACGTGAAGAAGAACAGCGCTAGGCACAGAATCTCCCGCATGCCCCGGCGCAAATATGCGGTTGTGTCTCCCAGGTCCCTCATGGTAACCCCCACCCGCTTGTTGTCCGGAACACCATTTTAATAAAGAACCAATCTCAATATCGAAGCCGAGCTCGAAATACTGTAAATTCGACCCCAGCCGTCCGCATGACGCCGCGATTTTGAGCCGCATGACCCAGAAGGGGCGCGCGGTCTCTAGCTCGACAAAGAGTGTCCCCAACTGCCACTCATTTAAGTACGTCCCCAATGAGTGCAAGTGCCGCAAGTGCCAATCAGATGACGAGAGTGCATAATCTCCCACTTTGAGCCCGCATGCAGGCCAAAAACGGGAGATTATCCACTCTCATTCTGTGGATAGTCATTGGGGACGTTCTTAAACGACTAGTCAAACAAGAACGTCCCCAATGATTATGTCCAATGCGCTACACCAGGCGTATGGCCTCCTGGACGGCACCGTAAAGGTTGGCGTCGTTGCCGAGCTCGGCCGCCTTTATCTGCGGCACAGGAATGCCGGCAAGGGTCCCTTCGTAACTCGCGAGGGCCAGCGGCATCTGCGCACGCAGGGCATCAACGAGCTCGGGATGGCACGAGATGCCGCCTGCGATCACAAAGACCTCGGGGTCGAGCACGGCCTGCAGGTTGATGAGCTGTCCGTCAAAGGCGCGAGCGTAGCGGTCGAGTGCGCGCTGCGCCGCCATGTCACCACTCGCGATCCACTCAAAGACGCGGCGGCCGTCCACCGGAGAACCCGCAGGCAAGCCCTTCTCGGCAACGGCAGCATCGCGGAGCGCACGCCAACCGCCCGAATCGGCAAAGGAGTTTCCCATGTTCGCGGCAGTCGTGACATCGTTGCGCAAGAAGCTGAACTCGCCTGCAAAGCAGTGCGCGCCGCGCAGGACCTTGCCGTCGATGACGATACCGCCGCCGATGCCCGTGCCGATAGCGAGCACCACGCCAAAACGCGTCCCGCGCAGAGCGCCAGCCGCATACTCACCGAGTGCACAGCACTTACCGTCGTTATTGACGGCAATCGGCACCCCCAGTGCCTCGCGCATGAGCTTTCCGAGCGGACAGCCATCCATAAACGTGAGCGCACCACCGCGATTGATCGTTCCTGTGACATCTCCCTCGTAGATGCCGCCGGGCGCACTCACGCCCACGGCGCTCACGCGCTCGCGATACGGCTCGACGAGCGAGATCAGCGCCGCGACCGTCTCCTCAGCCGTGGTAAAGCCCGTCGGCAGGCTTCCGCGCTCGCGGATGGAAAAGTCCTCGCCCAGCACAGCCCATTTAACGGCCGTACCGCCCACATCGATTCCAAAAAACTCCTGCATGTTCACTCCTTACAAGCGTAGCCCCGGACGCGCATCGCCGCGACCATCACAGGGGCTACCCCCCTGCGATGGTCGTGCAGCAAGTCACGCCCGGTGCCGATTATCTCTGTTTTACGCCTCTAATTTGGTCAGGCGAAGCATCATATAGTGCTTACTTGGGAGATCGATGCGGAACTTGCCCTCAAAGGTTCCGGGAAGCTCCTCCTCCGTCATGCCCCATGTGTCCACGACACTCACCTTGTATCGAGCGCCCGACTCGCCCTCAAACTCACGAGACCACTCATTTAAGTACGTCCCCAATGAGCGTGGCGGAATGGTTCCCCTTGGCAGCTTAAAGCCGTCATGCAGGAACCATTCCGTCGAAGCCTAATGAAAGGGACTGGGTTGTAAATGTCGGAGAAGAGCCGTTAGCGCCCGGGGGCCAGGATCACCAGAGCGTCGTGCTCAAAGGGATGCTGAGCCACGCGCACGGTGCCGTCACCGTTATCGCGGACGGGCAGCTTGGCGATGCGCTTGTCCTCCATGTCGAGGACCGTCGCCGTCCAGCCGCGCGCGCCGTCGAGCTTAAACTTGAGCGCCGTGGTGCGCGGCAGGTACGTGACGACGCGATCGCCAACGCGCGCCACACGAATGGCCTCGCGCGCGTCATCGAGGAGCTCCTGCGCCGGAACCACGGCAAGCGCGTCGTCGGCAGCCGTGGCACCCAGGCCGGCAAGCACATGCTCAATCGCGCCAAAGTCCCACACGCCCGCAAACTGCAGGCACTCTTGCCAGCGGAACGGCATGTCGAAGCCCTCGCCCAGCACCGAGCCTTGGCTGCGCGATGTCTGCCAGTTCCAAACGCCGTGTGCGCCGTAAGTTACGCCGGCACTGGCGCCGGCAAGAATCGACGACCATACGCTCGCGCGGCAATCCTGCGCGGTGAAGCGCCAGTACACATTGCGCGACGCACCCATCTGCTCGTAACAAGGCTCAGAGTTGACCATCGGCTTTTTAGGGTAGTTGGCGATAAAGTCCTGCGGCAGACGCCATGCCTCGGGCTGGCCCTCGTAGTTGTGGCCGGGCTGGAACATATAAAAGTCCAGACGGTCCAGATACTGCGCCGGAATGGTGCGATTGGCGCGGTTGATATGCATGGTGCGCAGCGCCTCGGGCGCGCGCTTGACGACCTCGTCGAGCGCGTCCTCGTAATAGGCGATCGCCTCGTCGCCGGCAAAGTCGGTATCGCCCGTCACCACGTAGACGGGGTTGAACTCGCCTAGGTTCTCGACGACGCGGGCAACGTGGGCACGGACCTCCTCACGCGGCATAACCTCGGCGCCGCAACGCTCGGCGATCTTGGCACCCCAGGTACCGGGCACGTAGTTGCACCACATAAGCACGAGCGCCGGACGGATGCCGTGCTCGACGGCAGCACGGCACATGGCGGCGGCGCGGTCCCAATATGCCTGGTTGGGACGGGACCAATCAAAGTGCACGCCGTCCTCGCTGGCATAGGGCCAAATGCCCAGGTCGGGGCAGCAGCGGTCCCACTGCGGCAGCGTGTTGATCTGCAGCACATTCATGCCCTGCTCGGCACGGCGGGTCAGGTAGTAGTCCCAGTCATCCTCGGCAATGCTCGTAAATGCGCTCCAGCACGTATCGGCAAACCAGAAGAACGGTTTGCCCTCGCACAAAAAGCCGTCCTGGCGACCGTTGACGGTCAGCTTTCCCAAACTCATCTGCATGTCCTTTCGTTTGATAAAGGATTTGCGAACCGCCGGGGGCGTTAAGGGTAAACCCAAGAGAAAGCCCCCGGTATG
>CABUTR010000002.1 GCA_902494555.1 uncultured Collinsella sp. | reverse complement strand
GTAAAACCGCGTAACCCTACAACTCTACGACCTCAACGCTGTTGTAGATCTCGTCCCAGCGGTCCATGACCAGGTGGCCGGTCTTGGGATCCATGGCGTTAAGCTTGCCGCAGGTATTGGCGGTCTTGAGCACCGTGACGTCGTCGGCACCAGCAGCAATGGCATGCGCAAAGCCGGCGATGGTCGAGTCACCGGAACCCGTCGCGTTCACAGCCGCAATCGCGGGCGTCTTGGCGCGGAACGCACGGCCCTCATGGAAGCCCACCGAACCGGCAGCACCCATCGAAACGACAACCCAGGGAATACCGGCAAAGCGGCCATCGGAGGCAAGCGCCTCGCGCAGGGCATCGACATCGTCGGTCGTAAAGGACGTACCCAGCAGGCCGTTAATCTCGGTCAGGTTGGGCTTTACGAGCTCAGGCTTAGCGTCGGACTCCAGCGCGGCCTCCAGCGATGCACCCGAGGTGTCGAGCAGCACCTTGGCGCCCGCCTCCTCGGCAATCTTGACGAGCTCGGCATAGTAGCCGGCATCGACGCCGCGCGGCAGCGAACCCGAAAGCGTCACAACGTCCGCCTTCGCCGCAAGCTCGGCGAACTTGGCCGTAAAGGCCTCGAGCTCGGCCGGAGCGATCTGCGGGCCGCTCTCCAGCAGCTCGGTCTGATTACCCTCGTGCAGGATATTCAGGCAAATGCGCGTCTCACCGGCAATGGGCACAAAGTCATTCTTGACGCCATCGGCATCCATGAGCTCGGCCATATAGGCACCCATGTGACCGCCAAGCAGGCCGGTCGCGAGCACGTCGTCACCCAGCTGCAGCAACACGCGGCTCACGTTGAGGCCCTTGCCGCCAGCGGTCTTTTCGGGCGTCACGCGGTTCACGTCGTCGATGATCAGCTTGTCGAGCTGATAGCGCGTATCGATCGACGGGTTCATGGTAACGGTCAGAATCATATTGAACTCCTGTTCCGGGGCACGGCACGCGCGGCCCCAAACATACGATAGCTCGTTAAAGGATCTCGATCTCAAAGCCACGGGTGACGGTCTCCCCCGGCTTGGCAACCAGGCAGCCACGCTTGTGCTCCAGGATATCATCCTCGTCGGAGCAGGTGGACAGGCCGCCCCACGGTTCCACGGCCACAAAGTCGCCCTCGGGCTTGCTCCACACAATCAGGTATGGCATATCGGGGAACGTCAGGCGCACGCCCTTGTCCTCGGTTTTCTTGGTCAGCGTAACCACGCGGCTCTCGAGCACGTCAAAGATGGTCTCCGCGAAGTCGAAAAGTTCGTGGGTCAGCGACAGGTTCTGGCCGATCATGGGGTTCTTGCTGCGATGCTCAACATCAATCAGGCCCGTCGAGGGAACGGCAGTACAGAGCTCGGCGGCCTCACGCTGCTCAAAACGGAGCTCGTAATCGTCATAGGACTCGCCCTCGTCGAGCGGGCACTTAAAGCCGGGGTGGCCACCCACAAAGAATGGCATATCCTCGGTGCCCTCATTGGTCACCTCGTACGACACGGCCACCTTAGCCGCATCGATCGTGTAGCGCGCGACGATCTTAAACGGATACGGATACTGCTCGAGCAGTTCGGCATGGTCGGCAGAGCTTAGGCTCAGCGCAACCATGTTGTCGCCCTGCTCCTCGAGCTTCCACTCCTGCTTGCGGGCAAAGCCGTGGCGGGCAAGCTTGACCTCGCGGCCGCCCATAGTCATCGCGCGACCGTCACGAAGGCCGCCGCAGATCGGGAAGCAAATAGGTGCCTGGCCCGACCAGACCGCCGGGTCACCCTGCCACAGGTACTCACGGCCGTTGGCCGCAATAGAAGTGAACGATCCGCCAGCCGTGCTCAGTGCCACACGAATCAAACCGTTATCAAGAACAAACTCCATAGGAGCCTTCCCTTTCGTACGCCAGCCCGCCGAGTCAGTGGGGCTGATAGAAAACCGGCCCGCGCCCCCTCACAGAAACGCGAGCCGTCAATTGAAAAGCTGCAGAATGCCGGGGGCCGTCAGGAGCGAAGCACTCAAGCCAAGCAAGCAAACGTGTTATCGGAGCAGCTAGCCGTACCAGAACGCTTCGCAACAACAGCGGTAACCCTGCAGGTACCCCCAACGTCAGCGAGCGGCGCTCAGGTGCCCCAGGTCGCCGCGAAAGAGGAGCGACGCGTACTTCATGTACGCGAGCGACGGTTTGAGCGGCGAGATGGGGTGCCTGAGCGCCGCGCAGCGTCGACCCGTTACGCGGTTTGGTAAAACCGCGTAACCTCCTTAGTCGTGGTATTCGCCGCGGTCCCACTTCTCGAGGAACTCGTCAAAGAAGTGCGGGTCAGCCTGAGCCTCGGCGTCGGCCTTATTGCAGGCATCGATCTTGGCGATCAGGGCATCGTGCTCGGGGGTCTTCTCGTAGGGCTCCTCCAGGAAGGCAAGCATGATATCGGCCATCAGGAACTCGCCGGTAATCTTGCCGCCAAAGCCCACGATGTTGGCGTTGAGCTCGCGACGGGCATACAGGGCAGAGGTCATGTCGCGAACCAGGGCGCAGCGGGCGCCGGGAACCTTGTTGACGGCGTTGGTGATGCCGATGCCGGTACCGCACAGGGCCACGCCAAAGTCGGCCTTGCCGCTGGCAACGGCCTCGCCCACGGCCTTGCCGTAGATGGGATAGTGCGTACGGGTGTGGCTGTAGGTGCCGCAGTCGAGCACCTTGTAGCCAGCCTGCTCCAGGCGGTCGGCCAGATAGATCTTCTCGTCCGTAACGATATGGTCGCAACCGATTGCGATGGTCTTCTTCATCAGAACGTCCTTTCGTCTGAATTCACAAGTTGAGGTAGAAGTTCGAGTTCTCGGTGGCTCTCGTTAGGCCATCTTGTTGAGCATGTCGACACGGATCTGGTGACGGCCGCCGGCGTACTGGGCACGCAGGAACTCGCGGGCGATCTTCTTGGCGACCTCGGTGCCCACAACGCCCGGGCCCATGGTGACCATGCGCGAGCCGTTGTGCTCGCGGGTCATGTAGGCGGAACGCTCGTCGGAAATGTTGGCGACGACCATGCCCTTGATCTTGACGGCGGCCATATAGGAGCCGACGCCGTACTTATCGAATGCGAAGCCCTGGGAATCCTTGTGCTCCAGCAGGTCCTTGGCAACGGCGGTCGCGGAATCGACAAAGTCCGCGGCAGGGGTCTCGGAATAGTCGACGACCTCGTGACCGTCGGCGATGAGCATCTCCTTGATGGACTCCTTCATCGACATACCGTCGGCATCGGAAGCGATTACAACCCTCATGACATCCTCCTTGAGAGATACGCAGGTGCGTAGTTTCTGTTTGGAAGTGTTGAATCGCATTCAGGTCCGGGCATCTGAATGTGCGGTTCTTCACTGTTCATGTTTATTTGAACACATTCGAACATCGAATGCAACCATTATTTGTTTGACTTTGTTCTTTTTTGAACAAATACCATTCACGGATGATTGTTGACCGTTTGGGTCTGGCGCGGACGTAGCGACCATGTGTTCAACAAACAATAGGGCGGCCGAGAACGCGTCTCAGCCGCCCTTCTTACGGTTGATCTTCCAAGGATCGCTTTGCGCCTACTCAGACTGTCCGCTCTTCTTGGCATGTTTGGACGGAGCCCTCAGAAAACGGCCCGTCAAATAGTTCGCCGGGCCAGAGATATCGATCCCCAGCAGCGTGTGTCCCAGCCACAGAAACGCTGCGAGCACCAGCAGCGGGATAACGCACGAGGTCACGATCATCACGATGACGCCTTCAATTAGGTCGGTCACCTGTTGCACGATCTCGTCGGTCATTTGCTTGGCACCACTGGTTACCGACGTGACCAGGCTCGAGGCACCGTCGGCAAGCTGTTCAAGCACGTTCTTGGACTCTGTGGACTCGGTCTTTTTCTTGCTTGCTTTGGAGCTGTCGCTATCTGCCGTACCCGCAGCGTCGGCCGCCTTTTGCTCCGCCGCTTCGATGCTCACTCGATACGTTTCGTCGACCTTTTGCGACACCCATACGCTTGCAGGCACCAACGCCATGCCGATCATGGCAACCACCAGCACGCGCGTCGCCGCACGGCGCAGAACGGCGCTCGTGCTCCAGCGCCCGTGAATGCCGAGCGACACCGCAAAGAGCACCAACGCAAGCGGGATTAAGATGCCCAAGCCAACCGACCACAAAATCGTGAGCAAATATTTTTCCAGGTATAGCACGGCAAGCACGATACCAAGGTTGCCTGAAAGCTGCGCGAGCTGCTCGGCAACCGGCGTCCCCGTATCACCCGGCAGCGCGGTAATGCCCGCAGACAGCGCCACGCACGAGGTCGTGAGCGCCAAAACATTGCCCTTCTTTTGATCGATGACCTCGATGGTGGAGTCCCAAGTCTTGGTATCGGCAAAATGCGGGCGCGCGACAAAGCCCGACAGCAGCGCCAGCACCACGAGCGCAACGATAAAGCCAATCTGCAGCTTTTTGTTTGCGCACACGACATCGGACAGGCTGGGCTGCAGCTCGGTTACCGTCGTATGCTCGGTTATCTGGACAGGACGCCCATGAGCCATCTCATACGCGTCTCTTTTTTGAATTGATCCGTTGTCCGGCATTTGGATACCTCCTCATTCCGGTCAGTATTGCGGTGGAAAGTATACCCACCCATCGAAAAACCGAACGGCAGGAGGCGCAACAGGCTGCTGCATGACCCGCCCGCCATGAAATGGGCCCATCTACTACGTTTAACCGCCCATCCCCGACCATGCCACAAAGCGAAAAAACAAAACCGCAGGTAGAAGTCCTGCGATTTTTCATGAAACTCGAGTGTGTTCGAGGGTATCGGGTTAAACGTAGTAGATGAGCCAGTTTCGTGGCGAGCGCTGCCAACCGATCCTCCGGGGACGGGAAAAGCGGGTCATTTGGGGCTGTCGGCCCCTATTTCGCCGCAACCTAGATAGGTGGGATACAAAAAACCCTGCCGCGGATAGCGGCAGGGTTTTTGGAAGGGGACTTGGTTGTGAGGGTTCGTTAGGCGAGCTTGGCCTCGAGCTCGGCGATGCGCTTGTAGGCATCGATGGTAAAGCGGGTCTGCTTCTCCAAGATCATGGTGGTCATGGGGGTGTCCTGAGCGTGGGCCATGATGAAGGTCATCTCCATCTCGCCACCGCCGGCCTCCTGCGAAAGCAGCTTGGTCTGCGTGTCATGGGCGCCGATGAGTGCATCGCTCGCATCCTTGTGCAGCTGTTCGGCCTTCTCAAAATCACCCTCACGAGCAGCATCGAGCGCTGCAAGCAGATCAGTCTGGGCGTCACCCGCGTATGCGACGATCTCGAATCCAACCATCGAGATTTCTTCTTTGGTTGCCATATTGCGTTCCTTTCACATATGAACCAATGGAGAGCATCGCGTCCGGGCATACGCGCTGCGTTGTGTATGACAGAAACATTAACATTCAAACAAAACAGAACAATGCAAAACGCAATTTCGAGCTATGAACGGTCGATTTTCGCCCGTGAACGGTTTTTAAACCAATGCGAACAATATCGAACACAATTAGTGGCAACCCAAACAGGTCCACACCCTAGCGTACATCGCGCACCGTATCACCCTCTACGAGCATGCCGGGGATCAGCATGTGCTCCACGCCAGACGCAACCCCCTCGGCGCCGGCAATCTTGTCGACAGCCCACATGCCGACGCGCTTGTTGTCAAAGCGCACCGTGGTCAGGCGACGGTCGGGCACGATGTCGCCCAGGCTGTCATCAACACCCGCCACGCTCACGTCCTCGGGCACGCGCTTTCCGCGCGATTCGAGCCCGCGAATGCAGCCGTAGGCCATGGCGTCGTTGGAAGCATAAATGGCCGTACAGGTCGGATCGTCCGCCAGAGCCTGACCGGCGGCATATCCGCTCTGTGCCGTCCAATCGCCACGGACGAGTCGCGGCGGCTCAATACCATGCGCACGCAATGTCTCGCGCCAGCCCTCCTCGCGCTGCATGCCCGAAAGCGAGCGCTCGGGGCATGAGATAAAGTGCACGGTCTTGTGCCCCTGCTCCAACAAGTACTCGACCACCTGGCGCGAGCAATCGAACTGGTCGTTATCGACCGTTGAACAGAGCGGGTGCTCCAGCATGGTAACGAGCACCGTCTGCATGCCGGGCAGCGGCTCAAAGGTGCCAAAGTCCGCCGGCATGCGATTCATGATCACAACCATGCCATCCACCGGCAGCGCGCTCATGCGCGACGATGCACTCTCGAGGGTATACGGATGCCCGTCTACTTTAGTTAGGGTGATGGCATAGCCATGTTTGTCGGCCGCAGCGGCAAAGCCCTCCATACGGTCGAGATTGCCGGTGCCGGTAATGTTGAACATGGCGACACCGACGGTCTTAAACTTGCCGCGGCGCAGCGATCGACCGGCAAAATTGGGACGATACCCCAGCTCGCGCATGGCGGCACGCACGCGCTCCTTGGTCTCGGGGCGCACGCTGGGCGAATCGTGCACTGTACGCGAGACCGTCTGCTCCGAGACGCCCGCGAGACGCGCCACGTCCTTAACGGAAACCGATTTTTTAACAGCGGCCATAGGTCGATCTTTCTATGTCAACGATGCCATTGGCGGCACCCTACGCAGTCAAATGAACGCCTTCAAGTATATCCAACACCTCCCCCACAATACGTTTACCACCCAAAACCTACCGTTCACCGACAATCTTGCTTCCCCGAACGGCTTTTGTCGCCCAAATGTTAACGTTGCCATTGCGCAAACACAGAGCCACCGGGCGGCTCAAACGTTTACGCCTAAGGAATCGATGGTTCGCAGGCACAGGAACCACTGGTTCGCGTCTTTTTTGTGTCGCAAAATGGCAACGTCAACATTTTGGCAACCGAAAGTCAAAAGCTACCATCGTTGCTAACCCACCGACTCTTAGGAGCATTGCATGGAGCAACTCATCGCCATCATCGAAAAGGGCCAGCCCTTTTTCAACGCGATCGCCCGCAACAAGTACCTCAAGGCGATCCGCGACGGCTTTATCTCCGTCATCCCCATCATCATCTTCTCGTCCATCTTCTGCCTGGTAGCCTCGGTCCCCAACATCTGGGGTTTCTACTGGCCCGATGACATCAACAACGCCCTGTGGAAGTGCTACAACTACTCCATGGGTATCCTGGCCATCGCCTGCGCTGCCACCACGGCCAAGCACTTCGCCGACGCTCAGAACCGCGACCTGCCCAAGAATAACCAGATTAACTTTATCTCATGCATGTGCGCGGCCATCATCGGCTTCTTGCTCCTTTCGAGCGACACGATCGCCACGGACGCCGCCAGCGGTTTCAACACCACCTACCTTGGTTCCAAGGGCCTGCTGACCGCTTTCATCGCTGCGTTTGTGACTGGCATCATCTACAAGTTCTTCATTAAGCGCAACATCACCGTCAAGATGCCCGAGCAGGTTCCGCCCAACATTTCGCAGACCTTTAAGGACATCATCCCCTTCTCCGTTTGCATCACCGTCTTTTGGGTCTTTGACATCGCCTTCCGCGCTGCTTTTGGCTTCTGCTTTGCCCAGGGCGTCATCCAGGTGTTCCAGCCCCTGTTCACCGCTGCCGATGGCTACATCGGCCTCGCTGTGATCTACGGCGCCATGAGCCTGTTCTGGTTCGTGGGCGTCCACGGCCCCTCGATCGTCGAGCCCGCCATCGCCGCCGCCCTCGTTGCCAACATGACCGACAACCTGGCTGCGTTCCAGGCTGGCCAGCACGCTTCCGCTGTCCTGACCCAGGGTGCCCAGTACTTCGTCGTCTGCATGGGCGGCACCGGCGCCACGCTCGTCCTGGTCTTTATGTTCTGCTTCCTGGCCAAGTCTCAGGAGATGCGCGCCGTCGGTAAGGCCGCCATCGTCCCCGTCTGCTTTGCCGTCAACGAGCCGCTGCTGTTCGCCGCGCCCATCGTGCTCAACCCCGTCTTCTTTGTCCCGTTTGTCTTTGCCCCGATCGCCAACATCTGGATCCTCAAGATCTTTATCGACTTCTTGGGCATGAACGGCTTTATGTACACCCTGCCCTGGACCGTCCCCGGCCCCATCGGCACTATCATGGGCCTGGGCTTCCAGCCGCTCGCCCTTGTGATGCTCGCCCTTATCCTGGTCGTCGACTTCGTCCTGTACTATCCGTTCTTCCGCGCCTATGACGCCCAGAAGTGCGCCGAGGAGGCCGAAATCTCCCAGGAGGAGCTCGCCGCCAAGAACGCCGAGAAGGCCGCCAAGCTCAACGACGCTTTCCAGGGCAAGGCCGATGCCAAGAGCGTTGCCGCCGGCGCCGCTGCCGAGGCTGTAAAGACCGATGCTCCCGCCGCTGTCGCCGTTGAGGCAACGACCGCCAGCGACCTCAACGGCAAGCGCGTACTCGTGCTCTGCCAGGGTGGCGGAACCTCGGGCCTGCTCGCCAACGCGCTGGCCAAGGCCGCCAAGGAGCGCGGCATTGATCTTGAGACCGCTGCCGAGGCCTATGGCAACCACGTGGACATGCTCCCCGACTTCGATCTGGTCGTCCTGGCCCCGCAGGCCGCAAGCTACCTGGCCGACCTGCAGAAGGACTGCGAGCGCGTGGGCAACAAGTGCGTCGCCTGCCGTGGCAAGCAGTATATCGAGCTCTCCCAGAACGGCGATAAGTCTCTCGCCTTCGTCTCCGAGCAGCTTTCGAAGTAAGTAACGCTCAGGGCCAGCCGACCATCCACAGCCGGCTGGCCCTTCGATTTAGACGATTGGATCATCATGTCCGTTAACCCCGCTAGCGTCACCAACCCGCCTGCGCAGTTTCCCGAGGACTTTGTCTTTGGCGGCGCCACCGCTGCCTACCAGGTAGAGGGCGAGACCCGCACCCACGGTAAGGGCAAGGTTGCCTGGGACGACTTCCTGGAGGCCCAGGGGCGCTTCTCCCCCGATCCCGCTTCGGACTTCTACAACCAGTACCCCGTCGACTTGGAGCTGTGCGAGGAGTTCGGTATCAACGGCATCCGCCTCTCCATCGCCTGGAGCCGCATCTTCCCCAACGGTACCGGCGAAATCAACCCCGAGGGTGTCCAGTTCTACCACGACCTCTTCGCCGAGTGCCACAAGCACCACGTTGAGCCGTTTGTCACGCTGCATCACTTCGACACGCCGCTTGCCCTCTTTGAGAAGGGCGACTTCCTCAACCGCGAGACCATCGACGCCTTTGTGGACTTTGCCACCTTCTGCTTTAAGGAGTACGCCGACCAGGTGACCTATTGGTTCACCTTTAACGAGATCTGGGCCGACGCCTCCAACACCTACATCGAGGGCACCTTCCCCGGTGGCGTCAAGGCGCATCTGGCCGAGGCCTTCCAGTGCGAGCACAACATGATGCTCGCCCACGCCAAGGCAGTACTGGCCTTCCACAACGGCGGTTTTAAGGGCAAGATCGGCGTCATCCAGTCGTTGGAGTTTAAGTATCCGCTCAACGAGAACGACCCCGCCGACATCAAAGCCGCCAACAACGAGCACGTGCTGCAGAACCAGTTTTTGCTCGACGCCACCTTCCGCGGCGACTATGCGCCCGATACGCTCGAGTGCGCTAACCGCCTGGCTGCCGTCTCGGGCGGCACCATCGAGATCCCGGATGAGGACCTCGAGATCATGCGCGAGGCCGCGCTCTACAACGACTACCTGGGCGTTAACAACTACCAGTGCCGTTTCTTGAAGGCTTACGATGGCGAGAACGACCTGCACCACAACGGTACGGGCGAGAAGGGCACCGGCCGCTGGCGCGTCAAGGGCATTGGCGAGCACGTGAACAAGCCTGGCATCCCCACCACCGACTGGGACTGGATCATCTATCCCGAGGGTCTGTTCGATCTGCTCGTCTACATTAAGCAGCGCTACCCCAACTACAAGCAGATCTTCATCACCGAGAACGGCATGGGCTACAAGGACCCCTACAAGGACGGTTTTGTGGACGACCAGCCGCGCATCGACTACATCGAGCAGCACCTGCGCTGGTTGCTCAAGGCCATGGAGGTGGGCGTCAACGTGGGCGGCTACTTCCTGTGGAGCCTGCAGGATCAGTTTTCCTGGACCAATGGCTACAACAAGCGTTACGGCTTCTTCTACGTTGACTTTGAAACCCAGAAGCGCACGCCCAAGGCAAGCGCCTACTGGTATAAGCACGTAGCGCAGACCCGTCGTCTGGACTAAAGACTAGCGGGGTTGCCTGCCCACATAACCTGTCCCCATTTCTCAGCCGGGGGCGGCACGTCACACGGCGCGCCGCCCCCGGTCTTTTTGTTTTTGGGCTGGTCAGGAGCCGTTTGTCTCGATCTGTAACATCTAGCTGAGATTTTCGGCCCTAGCTGTTACAGATTGAGACGAACAGGATTGCTCTTTCCGAAGAATCTAAATCTGTAACACGTAGCCCGCTTTTGACCGTCTACCTGTTACAAATCGAGACAAACGGAGTAGGACCTAACCCCGTATGTCCCTAACAGTCGAGCGTTCGACCAGCGTACTCGGCACATGAATCGCCTCGATAGACGAGTTCTCTCCAATCGCCGCCTCAAACGCAAGCTTACCGACACCGCGCAAATCAAATCGCAGCGTCGTCAGCCGATTGTGAGGAACAAGTCCCTCGAGTGCGTCGTCGATACCAACCACGCTCACATCGTCGGGCACGGACAGGCCCGCGTTCTCGAGCGCGGCGATAACGCCCAGCGCCATCTGGTCATTTGCCGCAAGCACGGCAGTCGGCGCCTGCGACCCGCCGGCAAGCACCTCGGCCGCAATCCGCTCGCCCATGGCGTACCCACTGTCCGCACTCCAATCGCCACGCAGCATCGGAGCGGCATCGATATGAGCACGACCCAGCGTATCGCGCCAACCGGCCTCACGAAAACGCGAGGAAATCGAGTTTTCCGGACCCGCCACAAACCGCATATTCGAGTGACCATGTTCCAGCAGATAATTGGTCAACAGCTCGCACGAACCATACTGGTCGGAGTCGATCGTCGTGCAGCGCGGATGCGCATACATGGACAGGATGACCGTTCGCACTCCCGGCTGGGGAACAAACTCCTCAAAATCGGGAGCCATGCGGTTCATGTTGAGAATCATGCCGTCGACGGGTCGCTCGACCATGCGGCGCGAGGCATCGGCAAGTGCATAGGGCTTGTCGCCGCCCATCTCGATCATAGTGACGGCAAAATCGTGCTCGCGCGCCGCTTGCATGATACCCTCGAGCGTCGCCAGGTTACCGACACGCGTGATGTTGTACATGCACAGGCCAATAGAACGATACGACCCGCCGCGCAACGCCGTTCCAGCAAAATTGGGACGAAAGCCCAGCTCTTCCATGGCGGCCAGCACACGCTTGCGCGTCTTTTCCGTCACGTTGGGCATACCGTTGACCACGCGAGACACAGTCTGGCGGCTCACGCCAGCGAGCGCCGCAACCTCTGCCGCGCTCGCCGAACGACCATTCCTTGTCTGTTGAGCCATGCCTTCCACGCTAACCTGCTTCCCAACTATTCCCCGCGCCCATGGCGCATCGTACATACATTGATAACGTGCTCATGATATCCGAGCCATATACCACAACATGAAAACTTCTGTCAATCAAAACCGCTTACCGAACAAATACAACCGTTCGCGGCTGTTTGAAGTTGTTTTGTTTCTATACATCCCAACCGGATGTTAACGTGCTCATTGTCAAATGTTCACGTGCTCATTTTGGTTCTAATCATTTTAGGTTAGCGTTTATCGGGCTTTTTCACCGCTGAACGCTAACCAGGGAGCCTCCTGAGCGCAAACGCACAATATCGAACAGCGAGACGAGAGGGTGTATGCATATGTCTTTGCTAAACCGCGTACAGCAGCTGCCGAAGGGCTTTGTTTGGGGCGCCGCAACCGCCGCGTACCAAACGGAAGGTTCCACGAAGGTGGCAGGCAAGGGTAAGACCATGTGGGACGATTACCTTGTCGCCCAGGGTCGCTTTTTGCCCGACCCGGCCAGTGATTTCTACAACCGTTACGAGGAGGATATCCGCCTTTCTGCCGAGCATGGACTCAACGCCATCCGTGTGTCCATCGCCTGGACCCGCATCTTCCCCAACGGCGACGATGCCGAGCCCCTCGCCGAGGGCGTTAAGCACTACCACGAGTTGTTCGCCTGCTGCAAAAAGTATGGCGTCGAGCCCTATGTGTCCCTGCATCACTTTGACTCCCCCGCCGCCCTGTTCAACCAGGGCGACTGGCTCAACCGCAAGACCGTCGACGCCTATGTGCGCTATGCCGAGTTCTGCTTCCGCGAGTTCCGCGAGGTCAAGAATTGGTTCACCATCAACGAGCTCATCAGCCTCTCGCACTCCCAATACATCCAAGGCAACTTCCCGCCCAACCATCACTTTGATGTGACGAGCGGCATCCAGAGCCAGCACAACGAGCTCGTTGCCCACGCCCGCGCCGTCAACCTGTATAAGGATCTTGACGAGACCGAGCACCTGGGCGGCCGCATTGGCATGGTCAACGTCCTGACGCCGGCATATCCTGCCACCGACTCGCCCGCCGACCAGCACGCCGCCGACCTGTACAACGCCTTCTACACCGACTTCATCATGGACGGCGCCTTCCTGGGCCACTACTCCGCGCGCACCCTCTCACTCATCAACGAGATTCTGCGCGCCAACAACGCCACACTTACGGTTGAGGACAGCGACATGGAGGAGCTCGCCAAGGCGGCGCCCCGCAACGATATGTTCGGCCTCAACTACTATCAGTCGGCGTTTATCGCCGCCTACGATGGCGAGTCCACCAACAGCTTTAACGGCACCGGCGACAAGGGCACCTCGTGCTTTAAATTTAAGGGCGTCGGGCAGCAGGTCGATATGCCGGGTATCCCCACCACCGACTGGGATTGGCTCATCTACCCGCAAGGCCTCTACGACACGCTCAAGCACATCAGCGCCACCTATCCCAACCTCCCCGTCATCTATATCACCGAAAACGGCCTGGGCCACAAGGACCCCGAGCCCGACGCAAACGGCATCGTCACCGATCCCAAGCGCATCGACTTTGTCGACCAGCACATGGAGAAGGTGCTCCAGGCGCGCGCCGAGGGCGTCGACGTCCAGGGCTACTTTATCTGGAGCCTGCAGGACCAGTTCTCGTGGGCCAATGGCTATAACAAGCGCTACGGCCTGTTCTACATCGACTTCGACACGCAAAAACGCTACATCAAGCAGTCGGCACTCTGGTACAAGGAGCTCGCCGACACTATGGCGGACGCGCAGTAGCGCATCGCCTCGCTTTCCCCCGAGAAGGGAGCGGCCCTATGCGATACAAACCCAGCCGCTCCCCTCTCTCCCCCTGGGACCGACCCCGCCTGCACCCGGGCTTTTAGCAAGCGGGAGACCATATAGGTTTTCAACGTCCATGCCATTAAGATTTCATGCAAAGAGGAGCGTGAACTATGGAATCGATCGTTAAGTTCTTGGAGAAAGGCCAGCCGTACTTCGACAAGGTCTCCAAGAACATCTACCTTCAGGCCATTAAAGACGGCTTTTTGGCAGCAATGCCCATCATCCTGTCTTCTTCTGTCTTCCTGCTTATTTCGACCCTGCCGGGCGTTGTCGCCACGGTCGGCGGCTTTACGCTGCCCGACTGGTGGAACGTCGACGTCGTGAACTTCTGCAACAAGGTTTACAACTTTACGATGGGTGTCGTGGGCATCATGGTCGCCGGCACCACCGCAAGCGCTCTGACCGGCTCCAAGAACCGCCGCATGCCTGCAGGCAAGGCCATCAACGCCACGAGCACCATGGTCGCCGCCATGTGCGCCATGCTCATCTTGGCCGTTACCCAAACGAGTGCCAAAATCGACGGCGCCGATGTCTCGGTGTTCTTTACCGACAACATGGGCACCAAGGGCCTGCTGAGCTCCTTTGTCGCCGCATTTGCCACGGTCAACATCTATGCCTTCTGCATTAAGCGCGACATCACCATCAAGCTGCCCAAAGAAGTCCCCGGCGCCATCGCCCAGAACTTCCGCGACATCTTCGCCTTCAGCTTCTCCATCCTGTTTGTCGCCATCATCGACGTTATCTGCCGCACCTGCTTGGCCGTCCCGTTTGCCAACGTCATCTCCACGCTGGTAAGCCCGCTGTTCGCCGCCGCCGATTCCTACGCCGGTCTCGCCCTCATCTGGTTCATGATTCCGCTGTTCTGGTTCATGGGCATCCACGGCCCCTCGGTCGTTAAGCCTGCCCTCAACGCCGCACTGTTTGGCAACATCACCACCAACCTCGCCACGCTGCAGGCCGGCGGTCACCCCGCCCTTGCCCTGACCGAGAACTTCGGTAACTACATCGGCGAGCTCGGCGGCACCGGCGCCACGTTCATTGTCCCGATCATCTTCCTGCTCTTTATGCGCTCCAAGCAGCTCAAGGCCGTCGGCAAAGCCTCTGTCGTGCCCGTGATGTTCGCCGTCAACGAGCCGCTGCTGTTCGCCGCGCCCATCATCCTCAACCCGTACTTCCTGATCCCGTTCCTGTTTGCCCCCGTGGCCAACGTCCTCATTGGTAAGTTCTTCATCGACTTTTTGGGCATGAACGGCTTTATCTATGCCATGCCGTGGGCACTCCCCGGACCGATCGGCACCTTCATCGACACCAACTTCCAGCCGATCTCTCTGGTCCTGGTTGTCGTCCTGCTGGTCGTTGACTTCTTGATCTACTACCCGTTCTGCAAGGCCTACGACAACGTCCTGTGCAAGCAGGAGGCCGAGACCCTGGCCGAAGAAGAGGCCGAGGAGACCAAGGCCGTCAAGACCGCTGCCGCCCCCGCCGTTGAGGCTCCCGTTGTCGAGACCGCTTCTGCCACCGAGACCTCCGCAGCTCCGTCCGCCCTTAAGGGCAAGGATCTGAGGGTTCTGGTTCTGTGCGCTGGCGCCGGCACCTCTGCACTGCTCGCCAACGCGCTTAAGGAAGGCGCCGACGAGCTGGGCATCGACATTACCGCCAACGCCGGTGCCTACGGCAGCCACTACGCCATCATGGACCAGTACAACGTCATCGTTCTGGCTCCGCAGGTTCGCACCTATTACAACGAGATGAAGGCCGACACCGACCGTCTGGGCATCACGCTGCTGTCGCCCAAGGGCAAACAGTACATCGACCTCACTAAGGATCCCAAGGGTGCCGTCAACTGGATCGAGGAAAACCTCGAGGCATAAGACGCTGACGCTACCTGCCGCTCGCAGACAAAAAATGGCCCGTGCATCGATGTGTGATGCGCGGGCCATTTTGTTTAGACCATACCCGTCCTCCTGTTCATCTTAATCTGTAACATCTAGCCGAGTTTTTCGGCCCTAGCTGTTACAGTTCGAGATGAACGCACAGGCCAAGCCGAAAATCTCAATATGTAACATGTAGACCACTTTTGACCGCTTAGATGTTACAGGTCGAGACAAACGGAATATGCCGGGCCGAATTGTCTAAATCTGTAACACTAAAACCGATTTTGGACGTCTACCTGTTACAGATCGAGATGAACGAACCGGGCAAGCCTACGCCCGCAGGTCCTTTACGCTGGAACGCTCGACCAGCACGCCCGAGACGAGCGTACGGCTTCTGGAGCTCGGGGCTTCCAGACCGGCGACGACTTCGTTAAGCGCACGGACGCCCAGCTCGCGGTGGCGAAACTTCACCGACGTCAGAATCGAGTTGGGAATCGTCTTGTAGAGCTCATCGTCGAAGCCGATCACGGACACGTCGTCGGGCACACTGAGCCCCTTGTCACGTAGAGCCATCATCACGCCGTTTGCCATGCAGTCGTTAGCAGCGAGGACCGCCGTGCAATCGGGTTTATCGGCAAGCACAAGGCCCGCGGCATAGCCACTATCCGCATTCCAATCGCCTTGCAGAGGCTCGGGCGGCTCAATGCCACACGCCTCGAGTGCCGCTCGCCAACCTTTCATACGGCACTGGCTCGACAGTGACTCTTTTTTACCAGAAACGAAGTACACGTTCTTGTGCCCGTGATTCAAGAAGTACTCGCACGCCATGCGCGCGCCGCCCTCTTGGTCGTCACTGACGGTGGAGCAGGTAGGATGCTCCATCGGCGTAATAATCACCGTCTTGAGGTCTTTCGGCGCCTCAAAGGTATCAAAGTCATCGACCATCTGACGCAGGTTGAAGATCATGCCATCAACAGGCAGCTGCGACATCCTGCGCGCCGCATCGGCAAGGGTCATCTTCTCCCCCGCCCGCTTTTTGATCATCGTGAGCGCAAAGCCTCGCTCTTCGGCGGCATCGGCGATACCGTCGATCATGTCCACGGCGCCGCCCGACAAGTGGAACATCACCACGCCGATGCACCCGTAACGGCCCAACTTGAGTGAACGCGCGGCAAAGTTCGCCCGGAACCCAAGCTCATCCATGGCCGCATGGACCCTATCGCGCGTCGACTCTCGTACGCTATCGGGCTCGTTGATCACGCGCGACACCGTCTTGAGAGAAACACCCGCGGCAACTGCCACATCATTCATTGAGACATTTTTCTTGTCCATCGTTGCCACTACTTCTCCAGTCGGTTTTGAATCGCTTGTTTTTTGCGTTCTAGCATACACTACCTGCCCGACTGACAAATCAGCCGTTTATCGGACAATATCGACCGTTCGCCTGTAAATCCTTGTTGCTCTTCCAAAAATGTCTTACGTTGTCATTTCGCAATGCCTTCCTTAAGCAGGAAGGTTTCCGGGCAGTCCTGACCATCCATCGACGACCAGTTCCATCCACATGCATCGCGCATCGAGCAGCAAAGGAGCTCTATGGACGCCATCGTAAAGATGCTCGAAAAGCATCAGCCGTTCTTTGAGAAGATCTCGAGGAACATCTACCTCCAGGCCATTAAGGACGGATTCCTTGGGTGCATGCCCATCGTCCTCACCTCTTCGATCTTTCTGTTGATCGCCACCCTTCCCGGCGTAGTTGGCATCACGCTGCCCCAGCCGCTCATCGACTGGTGCAATAAGCTGTACAACTTCACCATGGGCGTCATGGGCATCATGGTTGCCGGCACCACTGCCAAGAACTTTACGGCTTCCATGAACCGTCGCATGCCCGCCGGCAAAGTGCTCAACGACGGCTCCACCATGGTGGCCGCCCAGTGCAGCATGCTGCTGCTCGCTGTTACGCAGTTCACCACCAAGTTCAACGGCTCCGAACTTTCGGTCTTCGATTGCACCAGCATGGGTACGCGCGGTCTGTTCTCGGCCTATATCGCCGCGTTCATTACCGTGTGGGTCTATAAGTTCTGCGTCTCGCGCGATCTGACCATTAAGCTGCCCAAGGAGGTCCCGGGCGCCATCGCTCAGAACTTCCGTGACATCATCCCCTTTGGCGGCGCCGTCATCATCTGCGGCATCATCGATGTCGTCGTGCGCAACCTCATGGGCGTTCCGTTCTCCGAGCTGCTTATCAAGCTGCTCTCCCCGCTCTTTACCGCTGCAGAAACCTATCCTGGCCTTATCCTTATCCAGGCAGCCACCGCGTTCTTCTGGTTCATCGGCGTCCACGGCCCCTCGATCGTCCAGCCGGGCATCGACCCCATCCGTCTTGCCAACCAGGCCGAGAACCTGCAGGTTCTGCTGGCCGGTGGTCACCCCGCCCACTCCCTCACCTTTAACATGTCGCTCGTGGGTGAGTTCGGCGGCACCGGCGCCACGTTCATCGTGCCGCTTCTGCTGATTCTCTTTATGAAGTCCAAGCAGCTCAAGGCCGTCGGTAAGGCCTCGATTGTTCCTGTTGCCTTCGCCGTCAACGAGCCGCTGCTCTTTGGCGCGCCGATGATCCTTAACCCCTACATGCTCATCCCCTTTGTTGCCGCCGGCTGCGTCAACGTGAGTGTTGCCAAGTTCTTTATCGATAACGTGGGCATGAACGGCTTCTCCTTCGTGGTGCCTTGGGCTACCCCTGCCCCCATCGGCATCTTCATCACCACGAACTTCCAGCTTATCGCTCTGGTATTTGTCGCAATCATCATCTTGCTGGACGCCATCATCTATCTGCCGTTCTTGAAGGCGTACGATAAGCTGCTCTGCGACCAGGAGGCCGAGCGCGCCGCCGAGCTGGGTCTCGAGTCCGATGGCGCCGCTGCCATCGCCGCCAAGCCCTCTGCGCCCGCTGTCGAGCAGACTACCGCTTCCGTCGAGCCGACCGCCGCTGCCACTGACAGCAAGCCTGTCACCGATCAGCCCGAGCCCGCTGCCGATGCATCCACCAAGAAGGATGTCGACGGTCTAAAGGTCCTCGTCCTGTGCGCCGGCGCCGGCACCTCTGCCATGCTTGCCAACGCCATCAAGGAAGGTGCCGCGCAGACCGGAGAGAACATCGCTTCCTCCGCAGGTGCCTATGGCCAGCACACCGCCATCATGGATCAGTACGACGTCATCGTGCTCGCCCCGCAGGTTCGTAGCTACTACAACGACATGAAGGCCGACACCGATCGTCTGGGCATTAAGCTGCTCGCTCCCCGCGGTAAGGAATATATCGACCTTACTCGCGACCCCGCTGGCGCCATCAAATGGCTCCGCGAGAACCTCGACTAGTTCCTCCCTCTGTAGGTGCCCGGATCCCCAGTTCGGGCACCTCCCCCTATTCGTATCCCACAGAAAGGATGACTCATGACCAACCCCATGCAGTTCCCCGACGGCTTTGTGTTTGGCGGCGCCACCGCCGCTTATCAGGTTGAGGGCGAGACCCGCACGCACGGCAAGGGCAAAGTGCCCTGGGACGATTTCCTGGCTGCTCAGGGTCGCTTCTCCCCCGACCCCGCAAGCGATTTCTACAACAAATACCCGGTCGATATCGACCTGTGCCAGCGCTTCGGCATCAACGGTATCCGCGTCTCTATCGCTTGGAGCCGCATCTTCCCCAGTGGCACCGGCGAGATCAACCCCGAGGGCGTCGCCTTCTATCACGAGCTCTTTGCCACCTGCAACAAAGCTGGCGTTATCCCCTATGTCACGCTCGATCACTTCGATACGCCCGAGGCCTTCTACCAGGACGGCGGCGAGGGATTCCTGACGCGCACGACCATCGACGCCTTCGTCGAGTACGCCAAGTTCTGCTTTGCCGAGTTCACCGAGGTCAAGCATTGGTTTACTTTTAACGAGATTCCCGCGACCGCCGAGGGCAGCTTTATCGTCGGCAACTGGCCGCACGGCGAGAAGTATCGCCTGGACAAGGCCTTCCAGCTCATGCACAACATGATGGTGGCCCACGCCAAGGCTGTCGTCGCCTTCCATAAGGGCGGCTTTGAGGGCGAGATCGGCATTGTCCAGAACCTGGAGCCCAAGTATCCCCTCGACCCCAACAATGCCGCCGACTGCGAGGCAGCTCGCATGGCCGACGTCATCAACAACCGTTGGGTACTCGACGCCACCTTCCGCGGCCACTATGCCGCCGACACCATGGAGGCTGCGACCAAGCTGGCCCATATCGCCGGCGGCGAGCTCGACGTCCGCGACGAGGACATCGCCGCGCTGACCGCCGCGCTCCCCTACAACGATTGCCTGGGTGTCAACACCTACAAGTGCCAGTTCCTGCGTGCCGCCGAGGGCGAAAACGACATCAACCACAATGGCACCGGCGACAAGGGCTCCTCGCGCTGGTTCCTCAAGGGCGTAGGCGAGGCATGCGTGCGCGAAGGCATACCCACCACCGATTGGGACTGGATCATCTATCCCGAGGGCCTGTACGACCTGCTGCTCCGCATTAAGAACGATTACCCCAACTACAAGAAGATCTACATCACCGAGAACGGCATGGGCTATAAGGACGACTTCGAGGACGGCTTTATCGACGACGCCCCTCGTATCGACTACATGCGCCAGCATCTCGCATGGATCCTCAAGGCAATCGACGGCGGCGTAAACGTCGACGGTTACTTTGTGTGGTCGCTGCAGGACCAGTTCTCCTGGACCAACGGCTATAACAAGCGTTACGGCCTGTTCTACATCGACTTTGAGACCCAGAAGCGCTATCCCAAGGCGAGCGCGTACTGGTACAAGAACGTCGCGGAGACCGGCCTGCTCATGGCCTAATTTCAGCCGCATGCCACCCGTCGGCCGCATACGAATCCCTCCACGGGTTCGCATGCGGCCGATTTTTTGGCTCGGCCCGAGCAGGCCGTTTGTCTCGATCTGTAACATCTAGCAGGGATTTTCAATCCTAACTGTTATAGATTTAGACGAACGGGCGACCAGGGCTGAAAGATCTCAATCTGTAACACGTAGCCCACTTTTAACCGTCTAACTGTTACAGATCGAGACAATAAGATAGTCAAATCCGAACTTTCCAAGCAGTTATGAACCATGGTTTCCAGTTTTCGGTATCACGAACATACTTTCGGTATCATTTAATGGTATTATGATATCGAAAGTATGTTCGTGATACCGAAAGGAGCCGCATGCGCCAGTTCGATTACACCACAGTCCCAGCGGAACTCGAAGCAACTCCAATCACCAACCTCCTCCTCTCGATACGCGAGCATAAAGGCCGTCAGCTTGCTCTGAGTCAAGTCAAACCCGAGCTTCTATCGTCCCTAATGGAGGAGGCTAAGATCCAAAGCACCCGATCCTCCAACGGACTTGAAGGAATTGTTACCACCCAAAAAAGACTCAAAGCGATCATGGCGTATTCCGCCAAGCCAAGCTCCCGCGCAGAGGAAGAAATCGCTGGATACCGAGATGTGCTGTCGCTTATTCACGAGCAACACGATTCCATTCCCGTAACGCCATCGGTCATTCTGCAGTTGCATCGTGACCTCATGGCGCACACGGCAATCTCGTATGGAGGCCATTGGAAAGATGGCGATAACGAAATCGTCTCCATTGACGATCAAGGTAATCGATTTGTGCGCTTTAGGCCCCCTTCGGCTCTAGCAACCCCGGGACTTATTAAAGAAGCCTGCCAGTCCCTCAACGATGCTTTATCTCGCCAAGTTTGCGATCCCCTCCTTATATCGCTCCGCTTTATCTTCGATTTTGTTAGCATTCATCCCTTCAACGATGGCAATGGCAGGATGAGCCGGCTCCTTACAACGCTGCTGCTCGAAAAGACTGGATACGATGTTGCGCGTTACATCAGCATCGAACGACTTATTGAAGACAACAAAGCGCTTTACTACAACGCCCTCGCTGCAAGCTCCACTGGATGGAATGAAAATCAAAACACCGAAGTACCCTTTATCCGTTTCATGCTCGGAACAACCCTGGCCGCCTACCGACAGCTCGAGCAGCGTACCTTAATTGAATCAAGCACTCGTCCCATGTCGAAGCAAGCGCGCATCGCTGTTCTATTTCAACAGAGACCCGGCGTCATTAAGAAATCCGACATCCGGTCCAGCTGCCCCGATATCAGCGAGGTAACCGTTAAACGAACCCTCGGCCAGCTTGTTAGTTGCAGCGCAATCGAAAAAACAGGAGCGGGTCGTTCGACGGGCTACATACTCAAAGACGTCCATGCTCTAGAACTATTCTTGCAAGCCACAATACCCGATGGCGAGGCCGCAATAACAAAAGAGGCTTCAAAGGATAAGCTCCTTGAACGTGTAAACCACGCCGAGGATGAAAGCAGAGAAGGGCTCTATGAAGACTACGATTCATTCTCAAGGGACATAAAGACGAGATACGGAGTCTAGTCATATCTCAGAATAGCCTCATCCTTGTTGCCCAAAGTTATTTGCGCGTCATTGTGAAGCGGTAACCCCGCGCTGGCAAGGGCAAAAGTCCTCCTGCTGCGCTAGCTAGCAAATGACCTGCGCGTGCTCCTCGATGGCGGCGCGATCCTCGGCGGTAATACCCGGCTCGCACACCACGACGTCCAAATTGTCCAAGCGGCAGAAGGTGTAGAAGTCGCGCTTGCCGATCTTGCTGGAGTCGGCGATCAGATAGCGCGAGTCCGCTTTGCTAAAAGCGAGCTGCTGGATACGGCCCTCGTCCATGTTGGACGTGGACACGTCGCCGTCCAGAATGCCGTTGGCACCGATAAACGCCGTGTCAATCCCTAGTGCGCGCAGGGTATCCTCGGCCATGGGGCCCACAAAGGCGGCGGTGCGGCGACGGTACATGCCGCCCACCGGGCACAGCTCGCAATCCTCGCGCGCCTCGAGCAGGCTAAAGGCCGAAAGCGAATTGGTCACATAGATGGAAGACAGTTTGTCGGTGACTCGGAGAGCGCCAATGCGATCTCACGACGGTTGCGCGTATTGTCTCAATTAGATACTCAACGAAATACGGCCCCGCAGCTCAATAAGCTGCGGGGCCGTACCATACACCGACGAATCAACGACGAAGTGCATCCACTATTTGGCCAGCTCCTGAACGATCCAGTCAATTGCACCTTCGGGATCGTTGGTAAGGTCGATATACTCCTTGCCCCTTGTGGTGAGCAGTTTAATTCCAAGGCGATCGGTATCGGCCTTCATAGCGTCATAGTACATGCGTGCCTGGGGCGCCAGAACAATCACGTTGTACTGATCCATCGTCTCATAGTGGCTTCCGTACGCACCGGACTGAGAAACCAGATCGATACCCTTAGCAGCGGCACCTTCGCGAAGAGCATTTGCCAAGAGAGTCGAAGTGCCGGCACCCTGGCAAAGCACAAGCACGCGGATCTGCTCCGCCTTGTCCTTTACCGCCTCGAGAGCTTTTGCGACATTTTCCTGTGCGGCAATAGCATCTGCATCCGAGGTTCCTGCAGTCTCCTTTGCAGACTCTTCCAAACAAAGCTGATGGTCATACGCCTTGCAGAACGGATAGTAAATCACAAAGTCGACGACCAACAGCACTGCCATCAATACGAGAGAACGCAGATCGAGACCCGTGGTGAGGAACGCACCAATTGGGCCGGGAAGCGCCCACGGCATGGTATACATGGGGGCGTTCATTCCAATGACGTCAATGAAAAATTTACCGATAATGGCGTTGACCATAGGAGCCACTAGGAAGGGCACGAACATATAGGGATTGAGAACAATCGGCATACCGAAGATAACGGGCTCGTTAACTCCAAAAATCACCGGGATAATCGATGCCTTGCCCATGGCTTTAAGCTGCTTGGAGCGCATAAACATGATCAGGATAATAGGAACGATGAACGTGCAGCCAGAACCGCCCAGACCGCCGATGAAGCTTGTAAAGTCCTGCGTGAGAGCAATTGACGGGTGTCCACCTGCTTGGAAAACCTCAAGATTGGTAACGGTATTGCCGTAGAGCGCAGCATTGATCGGACTCATGACAACCGAAGCACCGTGGATACCCATAAATTGGAAAAGCGCGACCGCGCCTTCGATAAGCGCCATGCCAGGATAGGTGTCGACCGCGGAGAACAGCGGCGAGATGAGAGCGGATACCAAATTGGCGAACGGCACAGCAAGCAGCTTGCGGCTCGCAAGATCGATAAAAGCGCACGCAAGGATCGAAAACCCAAATGCAAAGATATCGCGAAAACTCTGCGCAATAGAGCCAGGGACCTCTTTGGGAAGCTTGATCGTCACATTATGGCTAATGCACACCTTATAGATATTAACGGTCAAGAATGCGGCTACGAACGCAGCGAGAAAACCCTTGGTTCCCATATAGCCGGTTTCAAAAACAGATGTATCTGCTCCGCCAATCGAGACAACATCGTTCGTCACCGATAGCAAGAGCATGCCGCACATGGCACAAACCATGCACGAGGTGGGGTTGAGAGATTTACCCGAAGGCATGCGACGGTTCATCGACATGGCAAGTGAGCTCGCCGTGGTGCCGGCCACCATAATGCCAAGAAGTCCCATGGTATATGCATAGATTTTATTGAAGAAATCCAGCACCTCAGACGGAAGCGTGATGCCTACATAGGCAGGGAGCGTCGAAAGAAGAAGGAACAGGCTCGAGAACAGCACAATTGGCATATTCGAGAGAAAGCCATCCTTAATCGCCACCAGATAAATGTTCCTCGAGATTTTGTCGAAGAGGGGCTGGTGTTTTTCAAGGAATTTGACGATAGCGTCCATAACACATCCTTTCATGATTCCCGGGCACACAACGATTTATCCGGACTCAACCGTCGTCGTCCCCGTTTGTATCCACTTATGTAAGTGAATACGTTCTTGTGCGAAATGTAATATCATTTGCGCGATTTGTCATAACCAATTCTTTTTCCGCTTTGTCGATATGTCAAGAATTCAAATACTTATTCGGTGAACGGTAGTTGATTAATTTAAGGTTTTCCCAGCTAGTGGCTATTTTTTCCGAGCAGTACAAGAAGTTTGCAACCGTTCACCGATTGGATATAACATATTGAATATATTGTTGTAACAATATTAGAGACAATGTCACAAGCCTGTCGTTCTAGTCAAAGGAAGTAACAATGCCCAAACGATTACTGAACATGTCCGCATCCGATTTTGCCGCCACGTCACCCATGGATCTAAAACAGGCAATTCTGGCTTCCGAGGGACGTACCATCATGGCGGAAAACGTACCCTCTTCCCAATTTCTCGGCGGCGTTACTAATGCAGAAATCGAACGTGCCGCAGGTGCCGACCTGCTTCTGTTTAACGCGCTCGATGTGTTCGATCCAGTTATTGCCGGTATTCCAGATGATCTCAATGAAAACCCGGTCACTTGGGTGAAGCGAGCATGCGGAAGGCCCATTGGCGTCAATCTGGAGCCAGTTGATAACGAGGCAGAGATGTCTGAATCCCGAACGGAAATCCCCATGGGTCGTCGCGTCTCTCCCAAGACCTTAGAAAAGGCTAACGAACTCGGATTTGATTTTATCTGCCTGACGGGCAACCCTGGAACCGGCGTCTCCAACGATGCAATCGCCCATTCGATTAAACTCTCCAAAGAGCATTTCAATGGCCTGGTCATAGCCGGAAAAATGCATGGAGCGGGCGTTGCAGAACCTGTCATGACGCTCGAAATTGCGCGCAAGTTTGTTGACCTCGGCGTCGATATCCTTCTCGTGCCAGCCCCCTACACCGTCCCTTGCTTCCAAGAAGCAGACCTGCGCGCCATCGTAGACTTTGTACGATCCCACAACGTAGGCAAGTCAATTGAAGAGAAGGTTCTCGTCATGGCGGCGAACGGGACGAGTCAAGACTCCTGCGACAGCGAGACCATTAAGAAAATAGGCCTTGCAGCAAAAGCAGCCGGCGCTGACCTCCAACATATCGGGGACTCCATGAACGGTATTTGCCTGCCCCAGAATATCTTCACGCTCGGACAAGCCCTTCGTGGATACAGGCATCAGATCGTCATGCTGAGCCGCTCTGTGATACGTTAAGGTTACCTTGCCCACGTTACATCCCGACTGAGGCAACCATCAGGTATAACCAACATGCAAACTGAGGCTCTAATGCTCGATACACACGAAAAACGGCCACTCTATTTACAGCTCACCGACGCGCTGCTCAAGCAGATCGTCGATGAATATCAAGCAGACGATAAACTTCCAACAGAAATGGAACTCTGCGACGAATACGCCGTAAGCAGAACAACCGTCCGACTTGCCATGAGTGAGCTGGAGCGTCGTGGAAGTATCTATCGAATCCAAGGTAAGGGATCGTTTGTTGCACCGAAACGCGTTAGCGAGCTCAATTCACTTTTAGACTTTGACTTTGCAAGCCATTGCGATGGCGTTGATCCGGATGCCATCACCAAACATTTCGGCGGCCTCACATCAGGTCGTCCAATTTCCGTAATGATGCTCCAACAATTTGGATGTCAAAGTCGCGATGAAATTCAGCGTCTTGAATTGACCTACGAACTTGAAGGCAGCTTCATAGGCGCTGATACGTTCTTCATTTCAAAGTCGCGCGTTCCGAATAACCAGTTAGATTTTCAGGCATTTAGCAGAATCATGGACGACTTGTCCAAGTCTATCCAATCTGTTAGGGAAAGCTATAGAGCACGTCAGCTTAGCGATTCCGAAGCCAGTAATTATGGTGTTGCAAAACTTCCGGTCATCGAACTGACCCATTATGCTTACGACTCCGGAGGCAAACTAATCTCAATTGTCTGCCGCACCGTCTTAACTGGGCGAATCCCTTATCAAAACTTTATTTTCAAGTCCTAATGTTCTTTTTCTTTTGTCTCGATCTGTAACACGTAGCCGAGTTTTTAAGTCCTAACCGTTACAGATCGAGACAAACAAGGTAGACCCCGCCGAATTGTCTCAATCTGTAACACTAAGACCGGTTTTGGACGTCTAGATGTTACAGATTGAGATGAATGCACAGGCCAATATCCCCAATCTAAATCTGTAACAACTAGCTGAATTATTCGGTCCTAGCTGTTACAGATCGAGACAAACGGAATAGGCCGGGTCAAAAATCTCAATCTGTAACATCTGGTTGGTGATTTCGCCCCTACCTGTTACAGATTGAGACAATTTGATAGTGGAGTCCTCATTTGCGCGTCATATCGCGTAGCGCTGACGCGCTGGTTTCCACAATGACAGGAGGTAAAAGTCCTCCCGCATCGCCTGTTGGCAATCCCGTAGCGCTAGCTAGCAAATGACCTGCGTGTGCTCCTCGATGGCGACACGATCCTCGGCGGCGATACCCGGCTCGCACACCACGGCGTCCAAATTGTCCAGGCGGCAGAAGGTGTAGAAGTCGCGCTTGCCGATCTTGCTGGAGTCGGCGATCAGATAGCGCGAGTCGGCCTTGCTAAAGGCGAGCTGCTGGATGCGGCCCTCTTCCATGTTAGACGTGGACACGTCGCCATCCAGAATGCCGTTGGCGCCGATAAACGCCGCATCGATACCCAACGCACGCAGAGTATCCTCGGCCGTTGGCCCCACAAAAGCGGCGGTGCGGCGACGGTACATACCGCCCACGAGGCACAGGTCGCAGTCTTCGCGCGCCTCGAGCAGGTTAAACACCGAAAGCGAATTGGTCACAATGCGCAGGCGAAACGCCGGCAGCATCGAGGCCATCTGCTCAACCGTGGTGCCCGTACCCAAAAAGATGGTCGAGCCCTCCTCGATGAGCTCCACAGCGCGGCGCGCGATCTGCAGCTTTTCCTCGGCATGCTTGGTGCGCTTTTCGCTGTGCGAATACTCGTGGCGCAACATAGCGTGGGGACGGCCCTGTGCACTACGGGCTCCGCCGTGCACGCGCTCGATCTCGCCCAGGCTTGCAAGCTCCTCAAGGTCGCGACGGATCGTCATGTCCGAGACACCTAACGCATCCGAAATCTCCTTAACCGAAACCGTGCCCTGCTCATCGAGCAGCTGACGAACCTTATCCTGTCGCTCCGCCTTAATCACGATGAATCCTCGCCGTTCTTTGCGCGCATATCATTCAAACAGTAACGAACAAATTGTATCAGACTCGTTCGCGTCAAAATGAACGCCCGCACAGCTCCAATCATCACTTTTTTGAGAAAAATACCCCCTGCTTTAGTGGGGTGTAGTGATAATCTCGCCTGTTCGCGCTACAGTTTGTCGGAAATACCTCGATGTTAGGAACTAAATGATCACTTCCGAGCTTTTCGGCACCGCGCCGTGCGGTACCCCCGTTCATCGTTACACCCTCAACGGGCCCGAGATCTGCGTTCGCATTATGGACTATGGCGCCACCGTGCTGGGTATTGATGTACCCGACATTCCCGGCAACGTGCGCGATGTGGTGTTGGGCTTCGATAAGCTCGAGGATTACTTTGACAACCCCGCCTGCTTTGGCGCGACCATCGGCCCCGTGGCCAACCGCACCGCGGGTGCCACTATCACCATCGCCGGCACGGACTGGCATATGCCGGCCAACGAAGGCGCCAACAACCTACACAGCGATCTTGAGCACGGCCTGCACAAGCGCGTGTGGGACGTTGAGCTCGACGAGGCCCACAATGCCGTGCGCATGACCACCTCGCTTGAGGATGGCGAGCTGGGCCTTCCCGGCAACCGCACCTTTACAGCCGTGTTTACCGTGACGCGTACCGGCTGTTTCCGTATCGAATATGGCTGCGAGAGCGACTGCGCCACGTACGTGTCCATGACCAACCACACGTACTTTAACCTTGCCGGCCATAACGCCGGCATGGACTGCGAGCACTTCTTTGTTGCTAACGCTGCCCACTACCTGCCCATCAACGAGCAGAATATCCCCACCGGTGAAATCGCTCCGGTCGAGGGCACGCCGTTTGACTTCCGTGAGCTGCACCCCGTCGCGCCCGGCATGGAAGCCGACGACCCGCAGATTAAGCAGGCCCGTGGCTACGACCACTGCCTGTGCATCGATGGCTATCAGTACGGCCGTAATCTGCGCCGCGCGATGCACGTCGAGGAGATGTGGACCGGTCGTGAGTTGGATTACTACACCACCGCCCCGGGCGTGCAGCTCTACACCGGCAACTGGCTGGGCGACGAGCACGCCAAGGACGATGCCAACTATGGCTGGGGCGCTGGCTTTGCCCTCGAGGCAGAGATGTACCCCGACACACCGCACCAGCCGCTGTTCCCGCAGGGCATTGTGGGCCCGGGTCACCCCTACAGCAATGTGATCGAATACCACTTTATGAGGCACTAAGCCCACAACGCAACATATCGCACAGCAGCGCCCGCCGGCACCACTGCCGACGGGCGTTTTTCTACCTAGTCATTGGGGACGTTCTTAAATGACTAGTCATTGGGGACAGTCTTTAACGTTTGGCGAGAAGGACTGTCCCAATCTGCCGACACTTGGGGACGTTCCTAAAAGGCCGGCACATAAGGAACGTCCCCAAGTGCCAAGGGTGTCCCGTTTGACTAGTCATTTAAGAACGTCCCCAATGACTAGTTGGATGGGGTCGGGATTGGAGCTGGGGAGGTAACGGATTTCTAGCTCTATGCCGAGTTCTTGTAGCTCTTTGAAGGCAGCGATGTCCGTATCGTCTACGGAGACTGCGGGCGTTATGGGGTGCTTGCCCTCCCCCGCCTGCATATGGCCAATGCTGATCCTGGTGATCGGCACACCACCCTTAACCAGCGCGAGTGCATCCGTGGGCGACGCCACCATGATGAGAATCCTTTGGCGCGGCGTTGCGGTATGAATGATGTCGACAGTCCTTTGCACCGAGAAAAACCGCGTCCAGACACCCTCGGGTGTCGCCACCCTCATAGGGGCCCACTTGCGCGAATCAGCCGCAATCTCATCGTTGACGATTAAAACAAGGTTGGAACCCACGACTTCGTTCCACAGCTCAACGTCTTGCCCGTAAATAAACCGGTCATCGATGCGTGTGAGAAGAATCTTGGGTTGAGCCATCGCCACCCCATTCTGTTTGAGACCCGTAAGAGCAAGACATCACGTCTCCAATATTAGTGCATTTAAAGTGAGAAAAGCCGTCAGAACACTTGCACGGATTTGCGATGTCCCGTATCATAGACAGCCGTTGACGCCTCAGTTGCGTCATCACATGGCCGCCAGCGTAGCTCAGTTGGTAGAGCACCGCTCTCGTAAAGCGGGGGTCACCGGTTCGAGCCCGGTCGCTGGCTCCATTGCACAAGATAGCCGCCTTCGGGCGGCTTTTTTGTTGCCGATTTCGAGCGCGCATCCGCCAATCCAAGCACAACGCCGTCGGCAACTCCCCTACTCAACAACAAGCCCCGCCAACCGCAATCCCCAAGGGGACCGCGATCAGCGGGGCTCAAACGCGTTCCCCAAGGGAAATCACGCTAGCTCACGAGCAGTTCGTTACTCCTCCCAGTAAGCGTCTGCAAGCAGCTTAAAGCAGATCTTCTTGACCGGCTGCGCGCCATCGCCCGGGAACTCGAGCGTGGGCATATGAGGCTCGCCGGCAACGAACAGCGCAAACTTATCGTCAGCAAGATCGCCGGCGATCGAGGCGTCGGAATCGACCAGATCGTAGTCGTCCTTCTCGTCAAACTCCTGGACCAGCGTCAAGCTGCCCGTAGCGACCTTAAAGGCCTCGCGACCCTCGACATCGATCTGCAGGTCGTGATAGCGCTGATGCGTCTCATAGTGAGCCTCGGCCTCGGGACGCGTCGTGGGAGCCATGACGTTCGCATAGACCTTGTCGCCCAGAATCAGATGGCTGCCGACCTCGAGCTGCTCCGGATCGTTCTCCTCGAGCCAGTCGATCAGCACGTCGAGGCCCTTGAGCATTCCGCGGTACTCCTCGATATCGCCCAATGCACCGTAAATCATCTAAATCCCCTCTCGGATCGTTTCTTTGGCGGCTACGCGATAAAAGCGTTACCGCCGCTGTTGCCGCCCACATACGTCTCGACCAGGGTAAGGTCGGGATTGAACACGACAACGTCGGCGTCGCGCCCCGACATAATGCTATCGCACTTGTCGTCGACATGAGCTAGCAATCGATGCCGGGGCCGACGCCCAAGCCCTTACAGCTCGGTCACGACAACGCCGTTGTAGACCTCGTCCCAACGGTCCATGACCAGATGGCCGGTCATAGGATCCATGGCGTTGAGCTTGCCGCAAGTGTTGGCGGTTCGCAGCACCGTCTCGTCGTCTGCGCCAGCAGCGATGGCATGCGCGAAGCCTGCGATAGTGGAGTCACCAGAGCCCGTTGCGTTAACGGCAGGGATATCGGGCGTCTTTGCGCGGAACGCACGGCCATTGTGGAAGCCAACGGAGCCGGCAGCGCCCATGGACACGACGACCCAGGGGATATCGGAGAAACGGGCGTCAGAGGCGAGCGCGGCACGGAGCTCGTCCACATCGTCGGTGGTAAAGCTCGTGCCCAGAAGGCCGTTGATCTCGGTCAGGTTAGGCTTGACCAGCTCGGGCTTGACCTCGGACTTGAGCGCAGCCTCGAGAGAGGCACCCGAGGTATCGAGCAGCACCTTGGCGCCGGCGTTCTCGGCAATGCCCGTAATCTTGGCATAGTAGTCTGCCTCGACACCGCGGGGCAGCGAACCCGAAATGGTGACGACGTCGGCCTTGCCCGCAAGCTCAGTAAACTTGGCGGTAAAGGCATCGAGCTCCTCGGGGGCAATTGTCGGGCCGCTCTCGAGCAGCTCGGTCTGGTTGCCGGCGTGGAGAATGTTGAGGCAAATGCGAGTCTCGCCCTTGATGGGCACAAAGTCGTTGTTAATACCGTTGGCGTCCATGAGCTCAGCCATGTAGGCGCCCATGTGGCCGCCGAGCAGGCCGGTTGCCACAACGTCGTCGCCCAACTGACCCAGGACGCGGGCCACGTTGAGGCCCTTGCCGCCGGCGGTCTTTTCGGGCGTCACACGGTTGAGGTCGTCGATAACGAGCTCATCGAGCTGATAGCGCGTATCGACGGACGGGTTCATCGTAACGGTGAGGATCATTTTTAGCTCCTTATCTCGCAGGCTCCTTGTGCCTCGCGATACGAGTCGACAAAACGGAATTACAGAATCTCAATCGTGAACGAGCGAACGATGGTCTCCTTGGGCTTGGCGACGAGGCAGCCGCGCTTATGCTCAAGTACGTCGTCCTCATCGGAGCAGGTCGAGAGGCCGCCCCAGGGTTCAACTGCCACAAAATCACCCTCGGGCTTACTCCACACAATGAGATACGGGAAGCCCTCAAAGCTCAGGCGGACGCCCTTGTCCTCCCCCTTCTTAGAAAGCGTGACCTGGCGGCTTTCGAGCACGTCAAAGATGGTCTCCGCAAAATCGAAGAGCTCGTGCGACAGGGGCAGCGTCTTTCCCACCATGGGATTCTTGGAGCGGTTTGCCACGTCAATCAATCCAGTCGAGGGAACGGCGGTGCAGAGCTCCGCAGCCTCGTCCTTCTCAAAGCGCAACTCGTAGTCCGTATAGGCCTCGCCCTCATCGAGCGGACACCTAAAGCCGGGATGACCGCCGATAAAGAACGGCATGTCCTCGGTTCCCTCATTGGTCACCTCATAGGAGACGCGCACGGCATCCCCCTCAAGCGTATAACGAGCGACAAGCTTAAACGGGTACGGATAATCGCTCAGCAGCGCGGCGTTATCCTCCGAAGCCAGGCACATCGCCAGCTCGTTCTCGCCTTGGCCCAGCAGCTTCCACTCCTGTTTGCGCGCAAACCCGTGGCGAGCGAGCTTTACATGATGCCCGGCAAACGTCATGGCGCTGTTGTCGCGCAAGCCTCCGCAAATCGGGAAGCAAATCGGTGCCTGGCCGGACCACACGGCGGGATCGCCCTGCCACAAGTACTCGCGACCTCCAGCCTCGATCGAGGTAAACGAACCGCCAGCCGTGGAAACCTTAATAGAAATCGAATCGTTGGAGAGAGCGTATTCCATTGCCCATCCTTTCGAACAACTGCTTTTTTGCTCGCAAGAACCCGTCTCGGCCCTGACCAAAGGACCAACCCGCACGTTCATCGATACGTCCGGTATCCCAGCCATGCAACGGGGTACCATACAGACATTGATGCAATTACAGCTGAAAGGCCTTCTTATGCGAACCATCATCCTCTACGCCTCGCGCCATCACGGCAATACGAAAAAGCTCGTGGATGCCATCGTTGAGGCGCACCCCGAAATCGATACCCTCGACGTGAAGTCACTCGGTAAAAACGAGTACCCTGACCTGCACGAATATCATCTGATCGGCGTCGCCACGGGCATCTATTACTCCGAGATCGACAAAGATATGGCACGCGTGCTCACCAATGTGCTGCAGCCGCAGGACAAGGTGTTTGGCCTTATGACCTACGGTGGCAAAAACAAGTGGTACGGCAAGGATATCGATGGCATCTGCCGCATGAGGCAGGCCATCTTTATGGGTGTCTACGGCTGCCCCGGCTTTGATACGTGGGGACCGTTTAAGATTACCGGCGGTGTCCAAAAGGGGCACCCGACCGCTGAGGAAATTAAGGGCGCCGTCGACTTTTTCGACAAGATCGAAGACGAGTATGGCGACATCATCGTCGAAGAGTACGCCAAGCGCGAGAAGCGCCTAGCATACGAGAAGGAACATCCTGCAGGAGGCCTGGTGGCCGGCGTCAAGCGCACGGCAAAGAAGATCGCTAACAAGCTGTAACTGTGAAGGTGCTTTTGAGCGTTTAACCCATACGGCGGGTCCGAGCAGATTCGGGCCCGCCGTCTTTTTCTATCGTTACTCGGTAAAGGCGTTGCCGACGCTCTGGCCGCCAACATACGTCTCGACGAGGGTGAGCTCATGGTCGAACACGACAAAGTCGGCGTCGCGACCCGGCATGATGCTGCCGCACTTACCCTCGATGTGCGCGGAGCGTGCCGGCACCTCGGTTGCCATGCGAATGGCGATATCAGCGCTGGCGATGCCCCAGTCGACGATGTTCTTGACGCCCTGGGCAAGCGTGAGCACCGAGCCGGCAATGCTCTTGCCGTCAGCGAGCCAGCACAGGTTGTCCTTCATGATGACGTCCATGCCACCACTGGTGTAGCTGCCCTCGGGCATGCCGCCGCAACCCAAGCAGTCGGTGATGAGCACCGTGTGCTGCCAGCCCTTTGCCTGCAGCAGCGCCTTGATGGCGGCAGGGTTTACGTGCTTGCCGTCACAGATGATCTCGGCGTAGGTCTCGGGCGTGGACATGGCAGCACCCACGACACCGGGCTCACGGTGATGCAGCCCGCGCTGGCCGTTATAGGTATGCGTAAAGCAGCTGGCACCGGCGTTGATGGCGGCGATGCACTCATCGTAGGTGGCGTCGGAGTGACCGATGCTGGTCACCACGCCCTTGGCGTTCAGAGCAGCCGCATAAGTAGCGGCACCGTCGCGCTCGGCCGCCATGGCGCTCTTAACGATGCGACCACCCGCAGCCTCCTGCCACTGATCGAAGACCTCCTCGGAGGGATCGATAAGATAAGCGGGGTTCTGCGCGCCCACGTGCTTCATGGTAAAGAAGGGGCCCTCCAGGTAGATGCCCTGAATGCGAGCACCGCAGAAGTCGGGGCCGCGACCCTCGTCCGCCTGGGCAATAGCGGCGCAGGCGTCCTTGATCTGCTCGACGCCATCGGTGAACGTCGTGGGCAACCAGCTGGTGGTACCGCGACGGGCGAGCTCGGTTGAGCTGATATCGATGCCCTCGGGATCGTTATCGGTAGTTGAGTGGTTGTAGAAGCCATGGATGTGAGTATCGACCATACCCGGTGCGATCCACGATCCCGTGTAGTCCTTAATCTCGCAAGAGGGCTCGTCGGCCTGCCAGGCGCCAAAGACGCCGTCCTCGACCATAAGATAGCCGCCCAGTTGCGGGCCTGCCGGCAAGAAGAACTTGTCAGCCTTAATTGCGTACGTGCTCATATGCACTCCTTGCTTCTAAAGCAGTTGACTGTGGTGATGCTTATACCCAGCTCACGTAAAACAAAAAGCGCCCGCCCGCCGTTATGAGCGGACGGGCGCCCTTACAGGGGGACGCGATTAAGCGGTGAAGGGGTGAATCGTCACGCCCTTAACCACGCGGTTGACCGTGCCGGTGGGGCTCGGCGTATCGGGCGTGTTGCCCACGCGCACGGAGTTGAGCAGGCTGATAGCCTGAGCAAACATCACGAACGGCAGAGCAAGGTAGCCCTCGGGAAGTGCCTCGTAGCCCTTAAAGGTGAAGGACTCACCCTCATAGACGGTGGCACCTTCCTGCTGAACGGCGATGGTGTGCTGAGCGATCTCGTCGCCACCGATCTCGTTGAGGATGTCGATGTCGTACTGACGGGTGTAGGCGTCGTTGTTGACGAACACGAAGACGAGCGTCTTATCGTCGACGAAGGACTTAGGTCCGTGACGATAGCCCATGGAGGTGTCGTAGGAAGTAGCGACCAGACCGTGAGCGAGCTCGAGGATCTTGAGCTGGCTCTCCTGGGCAAGGCCACCGAAGGAGCCAGAACCCAAGTAGGTCACGCGGTTGAAGTCGCCAGCCAGGTAATCGGCGACCTCGGACTCGCGAGCGATGACCTCCTCGCCCATCTTGGCGATGGTCTCGACCCACTCGGCCTTCTGCTCGTCGGAAGCCTCGTCAAAGATGAGGGTAGAGAGCAGGGTCATGCAGGAATAAGAGCCAGTCATGGCGAAGCCCTTGTCGTTGGCGCGCGGAATGAGCAGCGTCAGCGCGTTGGGATCATCGGCAGACTCGACGGCGAGCTTGCCCTCGGGAGCGCAGGTGATGTTGAGGAACTTGACGTTGTGGACGAGCTCCTTGGCAACAGCAACGGCGGCAAGGCTCTCGGGGCTGTTGCCGGAGCGGGCAAAGGAAACCACGAGCGTGGGATCCTCGGCGCGCAGGAAGTCGCGCGGGGCGCTCACGATATCAGTCGTGGCGATGGGCTTAAAGTCGTAGAGATCAGTGTTGCCAGCGTGACGCAGGTACGGGGCGCAGGTATCGCCAACATAGTCGGACGTACCGGCACCGGTGAAGACAACGGACAGACGGCCCTCGCCCATAGCACGAGCCTCGGCCAGGAAGGCCTCGATGGCCTCCTTGTTCTCGCGATAGATGTTGAGCGTATCACGCCAAAGCTCGGGCTGCTGAGCAATCTCGGCCGTGGTGATCTGGGCGCCGAGCTCGGTGAGCTCCTCGACACTCTTCTCGAACATTTCTAATACCTCTCTCTAGAAGTAATCCTCTGACGTGCAATTATACACTTCGGTTGGTTATCTGGTAGTAACCAGTTAAATGCAAAAAAATCACCATATGGAAACGATGCGGACACTAGTTGCTACGCTGGTGGTAAACCTTGTATTTAAACTGATCGGCACGAGCAACCGAGAGTGTATACTCCACAACCTCGTTTGACTCGTTATACGTAGTCCTGACCAAATCGAGCACAGGCGAGCCCTCGACAATTCCCAAAAGGTGGGCGTCGGTGGGACGGGCTATGCTCGCATAGAACTCCTCTTCAGCCACGCGTATCTTTTGCTGAAAGTCTTGCTCAATCACATCGTAAAGCGGCTTGCGCTCCAGCAGCGGTCGCTTTAGGGACAGAAATTGACGAACCGGTAGATAGCTGCGTTCGACCATCATGGGCATGTTGTCGGCAGAACGAAGGCGCTTGAGCTTAAAAATGCGATCACCGATACGCAATCCCATATGCTCGGCCAGATTCTTATCAGCCTCCATCTCGCAAAACTCGAGAATCGTGGTCTCGGGGTCGCGACCCATCGCGCGCATCTGCTCGGTAAAGCTGTAGGACTGCATAAGATTGGTTGCCTTTGCCGAACGGTCGGTCACAAAGGTACCGCGACCGTGCTGCCGAACCACCAGTCCTAAACGCTCCAGTTCCTGCAGAGCCAGGCGTACCGTAGTGCGCGAGAGACCATAGCGCTCCGAAAGTTCGCGCTCGGAAGGAATCATGTCACCGGCGCGATATTCATGGTCAATCTTTTCGGTCAGAATATCGACCAGCTGATCGTACAGCGGTTGCTTACGCGCTCCGATCGCCATCCTATCCTCCCTTTTGCTCGAATTCGGCTAACTACCTAGGGTGTTAAGCATTATCAGTCCGCAACACCCGAATCATCAAGAAAACAAAAGCCGCGCGCTCTTTCGAGCACGCGGCTTTTAACATACACATGGCTTAAGGGGTCGGGGTGTGAGCCGCGTAGGGACACACCCCTCAAGCTAGAGCCTTACCAGATGCTCGGCCAGAGACCAAGCGGGCCAGCGCCCAGGATGCCCAGGACGAAGAGCAGCAGAATACCCTTGGTCGGGGTCCAGCTGTGCTTAGCGAACATGTAGTAAAGCAGCAGCGTAAGCATAAGCGGGACGAGCTTCGGGACGATGGTGTTGAGGGTGTCGGCAACAGAGAAGTTGACCGGATCCTCGGTGACGGTGCCGTAGGTAACGGACTCCATGCCGTTGCCCAGATCGGTGACGCCGCACTCGACAGCGTTGCCGTCGGCATCGGAAGCGGTGAGGGCGTTGCCGTCCTCATCGGTCATGGCGATGGTACCGGCCTCAGCGGTCTCGGTATCGATGCCCTCCATACCGGTGAAGTTCTCGGCCTCCTTCTCGGAGACGATCACGGTAGTAGCGGAGAGGCCACGGGTGGTGCCGTTGGGGATCTGGAGGTTGATCTGGGTGCCACCCATGGTGACGACCAGGCAACCGACGACGAAGACGCCCATGATGGAAGCGGCACGCGTGAAGGCCTGCATGTTGGCGGTCAGAGCGTCAATAGCGCTGGTGCCAAGCTTGTAGGACCAGTTCATGAGCCAGAAGCGCAGAGCGAACTGGACGACGTTGAAGATCACCAGGAAGATGATCGGCGCAGCGGCGTTGCCGTTGATGGCCATGTTGGAGGTGATGCCGGCCGTGATAGGCACGAGCGTCAGCCAGAACAGGGCGTCACCGATACCACCAAGCGGGCCCATTGCGGCGACGCGGACGGCGCGGATCGTGGGGATGTCAACCTTGTTCTGCTCGAGCGAAAGCACGATACCCATAACAAAGGTGACGAGGAACGGGTGGGTGTTGAAGAACTCCAGGTTGTGGCTCATGGAAGCCGCGAGGTCGTTCTTGTTGGTGTGGATCTTCTCCAGACCGGGGATGATGGAGTAGAGCCAGCCAGCGGCCTGCATGCGCTCGTAGTTGAACGAAGCCTGCAGGAAGCAGGAGCGCCAAGCCATCTTGTTGAGGGTCTTCTGGTCGAGCTGCGGAGCAGGAGTGAGATCCTCGTAGTGCTCCGGGATCACATACTCATTAGATGCCATCTTCGAAGTCACCTCCGTCAGAAACAGCTGCACCCTTCAGCTCGGTCTGCTGCTGGAAGTCCCAGAAAGCGATGCCGAAGCCGATGAGAGCGAGGATGAGCAGAGCAGGGGTTGCCAGAGAATCGTTGGCAACGGTGATGAGCGCGAGGCCAAAGCCCATGAGGAAGAAGCCCCACATATCGCGGTTCATCATAACCTTGAGCAGGACGGCGAAGCCGACGAAGCGCATCATGCCGCCTGCAGCGGACAGACCGGTCTGCAGCCAAGTCGGGATGGCGGAAGCGATGGTCTGACCAATGGTAGCGCCAGCGATGAAGAACAGGGTGACGACGACAGCGAAGATCAGGCCGAGCAGAGCCATGGCGAAGTAGTTCAGGCGCTCGATGCCCTTGGTGTCCGCGTTGTGAGCCATGTTGTCGGCCGTGGACATAAGCGGGGACATAAGCGTGAAGACCAGGGTAACGCCGAGCTGACCAAGCAGAGCGAACGGAATGGCAAGGCCGACTGCCGCGTTGGGCTCGAGACCCGTAGCGATAGCGAGAATGGCTGCCATGATGCCGCCAATGACGGCGTTAGGCGGCTGAGCGCCTCCGATCGGCATGTTGCCGATCGTCATGAGCTGATAAGTACCACCCACGAGAAGACCGGTGTTGAGGTCGCCAAGGATAAGACCGATGACGGCGCCGGTGACGATGGGCTGATAGAGAGACTCGAGGAAGTCAAACTGGTCGATTGCCGCGATGAACGTGACGACGAAGACCAGAGCGATCTGGATGATCGAGTATTCCATCTTGCTCCTCCTTTCAAAATGAATGTACGCACTTTGGATATCACGTACAGAACGTCAGGGTTTCACTCCTGACAACGTGGATCACGAGGATTACGAGAAGAGCTTGCTCGTGTCCTCAACAGGCGTGCTCGGAACGCGCCTGATCTCCAACTCCACCCCCAATTCCTGCAGCTCTTTAAACGCAGCGACATCCTCGTCGTTAACTGCGACGGAGGTGGCGACTTGGCGCTTTCCTTCCGACATGTGCATGTTGCCGATGTTTACCTTCTTTATAGGCACACCGCCCTTGACGAGCGTAAGCACGTCTTCCGGTGTTTCGGCCACGATGAAGATCTTCTGGCGCGGGCTCGCCTTGCCAATGACGTCGATGGTCTTCTGCAGAGAGAAGAAACGCGTAGCGACGCCGGCGGGAGCGGCCATCTTCATGAGGTTCTGGCGCATGGTGTTGGTCGCCACGTCGTCGTTGGCGACGAGGATGAGGTTGGAGCCCAGAGTGGAGTTCCACTGGGTGGCAACCTGACCATGAACCAGTCGGTTATCGATGCGGGTAAGAAGAATGTTGGGTTCTGCCATGTTGATCAGCTTCCTTTCGTTATTTGCTGACGACAGTTACTTGATCTCCTGAATCGCGTAACGCGAAACATCTACGACGGCTCCGGATCGGACTTTGATCTGGACCTTCTCGCCTTCGATGCCTTTGACGGTTCCGTAGATACCGCCGGCGAAAAGAACCTCCTGACCCGGCTTGAGCTCGGTGTGCAGCTCCTTGAAGTACTTTTGCTTCTTCTTCATGTTGATTTGCGACCAGATGGTGTAAATCAAGCCCATGATGGCAAGCAGGCCTAAAAGGGCGACCGAGGAGCTCAGGACGTTGGCTCCGAAATCGGCCATTAGATGCCGTCCTCGTCGCCGAAGATATCCTCTTCCTCGGAGTCGGCAACGGATGCGACCGTCTGGGCGGTGATGCCCGTCTGGCCAACGGTCACGGCCTGCTCGCCAAGCTCGGCGAGCGTGGCGTTGCCGCGGAGGAACAGAAGCTCAATAACCATGGGAAGGTTAGTGCCGGTCAGAACCTCGACATTGTCGACATCCTGGGCAATCATCATCGACTGGTTGAACGGGGTGCCACCAAGCAGGTCGGTAAAGACGAGCACGCCATCGCACTCCTCGCGCATGGCGGTAATAGCGGCGCGGAGATCCTCACCGTAGGAAGCAGCCTGGTCGCCCTCAAAAGGAACGACGGTAAAAGCAGGCTGGTCGCCGGCAACCATAGCGATAGCGCTTGCAAGGCCGGGTGCGAACTGTCCATGACCGGTAAGAATAAAGCCAACCATTCAAATTTCCCTTCCGAAGGTGTGTACGATCTGAGTCCGATGATTTTCGGAAGCCAGCGGGCGCTCGCCCTTAAAGCTTCTTGGAAAGCGTTCTTTGAAGACCAGTGGTTTCTAAACTGGTAGTAACCACGTGACGTGTTGTTGTCACTATATCACCCCAGAAGAGGCCGCTTCCGTTGATTCATACGGTAAAACGTTTTTGCACCGTTCACGGTGATAAATCGACCGTTTACCGCTCGTTAATACTTCTACCTGCGGGTTTGAAACCGTTTCGAAATGCTTTGGCAAAAGATCGGAACTTTTTTTGTGTCTAAACAACGCAGGGCGGCTAAAAATAGCGTGTTGAAAAATTGCAGGTCATTGTGAAGATATGTGAATTGGTCTTTTTGACTTAATACCAGTTAGAACCAGTTTTGAGATTATCGGTGAACGGTAGTTTTCGACCGTTCACCGGTTACTTGCAATCGTTTGCAGTCGTTTTCCCAGATGAATTAGGGAAACACAATGGAGCGCTTGCGCGATCACGGGAAGTTTTGACATTTGTCCTCCTCCCCCGCGCGCCGAACTCCGACACCCAAAACGAGCTAATAGTTCATGCTAATCGTTTTCAATCATTACTTAGTTAGTATCCGTAATTATTTGTCGTTTGTCATTAATTATGATATAAGATACAAGTATCATCCAAGAGATTGGTTGGAGGGGCTATGATCCGCCGGAACGTATCCGCATCGAATGAAGCCATCGGTCGCGAACAGACAATAGCCGAGCTGAGGAGGCTCACCCGCATCTGCAAATGGGCCACAATCTGCGCCACTGCGGCACTCGCTCTGGGACTCTTCGCAGTCATTGCAATCGACCTTCTACTCATATTGCCCAGTCTCTCCCAAGGATTCTGTCTCCAATCCGTAGAACTTCAAGCCGGCGAAGGACCGTGCCTCGCTCTCGTCGGTGCCAATGCACAAACCCCACTTATGCTCATCGCGCACGACGGTCACACCGCCATGGGGAGCGTCATGATGACATTCCTCGCGCTCGCTATCGCACTGAGCGCATACAAGCTTTTCTCCATCATTGAAAAGGCGGGCAGGCCCTTTGACCTTGAATGCAGCCGTATGCTACATCGAGTTGGGCTTTTGTTCCTTATCGGCGGCGCTGCCGTGAGACTCCTTGGTGCCATAGTCACGGGATTGATGCTTTCGGGATTTGGCGGCAGCTTTACAGATGCCTTCGGCGGCCAGCTGTTCGAGCCCTCTATGCTCTTTGCAGGCCTGATTATTATCCTGATTGCCAGCATCTTCCGCTACGGGTGTATCCTGCAAAAACAAGATGACGAGTTGCTCTAGGGGGAATCCATGATCATTCTGCGGCTCGACCGCATGCTCGCCGAACGCAAGATCTCATCCAAAGAGCTTGCGGAACGCGTGGGCATCTCCCAGGTCAATATGTCACGCATTAAGACGGGCAAGGTTTCTGCCATACGTTTTTCAACTCTTGACGCGATATGTCGGGCACTCGACTGCCAACCGGGCGATGTACTGGAATATATATCCGACGATGAAGCCGATAGCCTTTTTGGACTTAAAGATGAATAGCCATAATTAAGCCGCCAATCACGCCCTCAACGCAAAAAGTCCGCCAGAACGACTTCCGTACTGGCGGACTTTCTGCTGTCTATCGGCTAGATGCTCGATGAGCCGTGCGACTCTTTACGCAAACAGGCCGTAGATGCTGATGTTGGCCTTGGCGTAGAGGCCGTTAGCATACTCGGTCCACTTGGAGCTGGCGCTCGAAGCCTGCGAAGAGTACTGCTGGTAAGCAGTGTAGTAGGCGGTCATGGCCTGCTTATAGGTTGCGCTATCGGCCGTAAAGGCATCGTCGGCAAAGGCCTTAGCGTAGGTGCCGTTCTCGTCCTTCCAGGTACCCTTCGAGCTATCCCACTCATCGCCCGCAAGGTTGATGATGTAGTCGGCGTAATCCTTGCTCGCGGTCTCCTCGTTGCCGTCAGAAGGCTCGGTCGGAGCGGTCGGCATGCTTGCGGAGCTATCGCCCACCTTCTTCTTGTAGAGCTTCTGCAGCGTCGCGGACTGGCGGACGATCTGCTTGGCCTGGTCCTTGGACACGCCATACTGCGTGGCCATGGTCTTGTAGTCAGAAGTGCCGATGGAATCCTCGGCGTACTTCTTCATCTCCTTGGAAGAGACGGTAATGCCCTCGTCCTCGGCGGCATCGAGCAGGATCTTGTTGCGCACGTAGGACAGGATGACGTCGGCAGAAGGAGCGGTGTAGTTGCCATCACTATCCTTGACGGTATCGAGGCTGTACTGGCTCTCGATGGCCTCGCGCGCGGTGATATCACTCTTCTTGCCGTTGTAGCTATAGCTTGCCACGGTCGAATCGAGCTGGTCCTCGGTCAGGGTCGCCGAGCCGACACCCTTGCCGCCAAAGCCGCCATTGCCGATAAAGAAGCCGACCACCGCAGCGATCACGACTGCAACCACAAAGGCGGCAATCATCGTCTTCTTGTGCTTGGATACGCGATCGTCTTCATCGGAACCCAGGATATCGTCGTCCTCATCCTGGGCCTCGGGCATCAGATTCTCGTCAGCGGCATCCGCGGCAATCTGAGCCTCCAGACGGGCGTCCTCCTCCTCGGCCGTCGTACCGGCAGCAATGTGCTCGGCAGACGTACCGGCGACCAGGTCGATCTTCTCGTCCTCGTCACCGTCGGGGCCTTCGCCGCGCTCGATGATCTGGATGCCGTCGATCTCGTCCTTCTCGTCCTTCTTTTGAATCAGACCCATATCGGTTACTCCTTGTTAGGAAACATAGTCCTCAATAGAATACGCCCGACAGAGCGCCGGGCGTATTGATTCTTAGGTTATACGCAAACACTTAAGTACTATTTAGGCGTTTGCAGCGTGCCTACCTTAGGCCAGGTGCGCGATAACGGCATCGGCAAAGGCTTGCGTGCCCACGGCCCCCTCGACGGAGCCGGTCTGGGCACGGCGCACGTCGCCGGTAACCTGCTCGCCCTCGTCGAGCGTGGCAGAGACGGCGGCGCGGATACGATTGGCAGCGTCGTTCTCGCCCAGGTGATCGAGCATCATCGCAGCGGACAGAATCTCGGCCGTGGGGTTGGCGATATCCTGGCCAGCGATATCGGGCGCGGAGCCGTGCGTTGCCTCGAAGATGGCGCAATCGGCACCGATGTTGGAGCCGGGGGCCATCCCTAAGCCACCCACCAGGCCGGCGCACAGATCGCTCACGATGTCGCCGTACAGGTTGGGCAGCACCAGGACATCGAAGTCATTGGGGTTCTGGACCAGGCCCATGCAGGTGGCATCGACGATCTTGTCGTTGAACTCGATATCGAGATAGTCGGCGGCCACCTCGCGCGCCACGCGCAGGAACAGGCCGTCGGTCGCCTTCATGATGTTGGCCTTGTGCACGGCCGTCACCTTTTTACGGCCACAGCGGCGGGCATACTCAAAGGCATACTCCACAATGCGGCGGCTCTTGGCGATAGAGATCGGCTTGATCGAGATCGCGGAATCGGCGGCGAAGGTCTTCTGACCCGAGCGCTCGACAAGCTGCGAGAGCTCCTCGACCTCGGCAGCGCCCTCATCGAACTCGATGCCGGCGTAGAGATCCTCGGTGTTCTCGCGCACGATAACCAGGTCGACGTCGCGGAAGCGCGAACCGTCGCCCGGCTGCGACAGGCAGGGGCGCACGCAGGCGTACAGGTCGAAATGCTTGCGCAGGGCCACGTTGACGCTGCGGAAGCCCGTGCCGACCGGTGTGGTGATGGGACCCTTGATGGCAACCTTGGTCTCGGCGACCGCATCGAGCACGTGCTGGGGCAGCGGCGTGCCAAACTCGTCCATGACGCCGGCACCGGCCTCCTGGACATTCCAATTGATCTGGACACCGGCGGCCTCGACCACGCGGCGCATGGCCTGCGTAATCTCGGGACCGATACCGTCACCGGGAATCAGGACTACATCGTGCGCCATAATCTGTTACTCCTCGTCTTCGGCGGCGTCAGATTTTTTAACGCTAGCACGCTTCTTCTTTTTGGAGAGATCCAGGCCAAAACGTTTAACAAGCATTTCGCAAATCTCGCTCGAACGGGCCTTGAGATAGCTGCCCTTGCCGTTCTCGGCATCGAACTTAAGGCGCAGCGCGAGCTTCTCGGCAACCTCGGCGTCAATCTCGCCCTGACCAAACTCGTACAGGCAACCGAGCATGTCGCGATACTCAAGGTCGCCGTGGTAGCACTGGATGGCCTCGTCCAGGATGGGCCAAGCCTCGCGCGAACGCTCGACGCTCGTGGCGCCCCACACGCACAGCAGGCGGAAGGCGGCATAGCGCAGCGTGGAGGAAATCTCGTCGAACAGTGCGGTCTCGGCGCCCTCAAAGGCATCGCCCAGCTGCTCGGGGCAGGTGGTAGCGAGCGCCGTCAGGGCATCGAGGGCCTCCCAGCGGGTCTGAGCCTCGGGGCGGTCGAGCGCCTCGATCAGCGCGGGCACGCAGGGCACGACGCGCTGCGGATCGCGCTCGGCAAGCAGGTGCAGCACGCGGGCGGCAAACTGGCGGATGCGGCGCGTGGGGCAGCCGAGCTCCTTAACCAGACGGTCGACGGCGTTCTCGTTCTCCTCTGCCAGCTGAAGCTGTGCCAGCTCCTCGTCGGTGAGCTGTTCGTCTTTGTTTTCTGCCATAGTTACCTCTTTTTACTATTTCTTAGCGTGCTTGCCAGCACCCTTGCTGTCATCGGTGACCGAGATGAGCTGTCGGTCGGCAGCGCCATTGCGGCGTGCGCGACGGCGGTCCTCGGCGTCGCCCGCGTCGGCGGCGGCGCGGTGTGCTTTGTTGACGTTAAAGACCTCGTCGTGCTTGCGCCACGGGCCGACGGACTCGCCAAAGCTCATCTTAAGACCGGCGATAAAGCCGCCGAGCCAGCCGATCGGCGCAAACTGCACCAGAGGGAACAGCGAGAACACCCAGGTCAGCAGGACGACTGCCGCCGCTCCCGCAAAGTTGGCAATCCAGTAGTCGCGCTTGGTAATGACGCGCTTTTCGCACGCCCACTGGCCGCACAAAAAGCCAATGTAAATCGCGAAGAGAAAGAGTACCAGTGCAAGCACCACGAACGTCCAGCTCATGGGCGCTACTCCCCGTGATGGTGGCCGCAGCAGCACTCGTGGCCGTCATCATGGCCGTGGCCGCCGCAGCACTCGTGGTCCTCGCCATGGTGGTGGCCACAACCGCACTCGTGGTCGTCGCCATGGTGGTGGCCACAACCGCACTCGTGGTCGTCGCCATGCTCGCCGCAACCGCAGCCTTCCTCGTGAGCACCGTGCTCCTCGGGACGATACTGTGACCAGTCCAGACCGGCGGCAATGGCATCGGCCTCCTCCTTATAGAGGACCGTGATGGCCTGGGTGCCCAGCTTGGCGCCACCGATGGCGTCGAGCATGTCGTAAAGCGTAAAGGCCACGTCGGCGCCGGGCAGCGCAAGCTCGCGGTCGTCGGCATAGGCGAGCGCCAAGCGCAGGTCCTTAATGAAGTGCTCGACCATAAAGCCGGGCTTGTAGTCGCCGTCAAGCGCCTTGGGCGCCAGGCTCTCCATGGCGCCGGACTTACCGGTGCCGCCCAGAATCATCTGACGGGTCTTCTCCAGATCAAGGCCGCTCAGCTCGGCAAACGCCAGCGCATCGGCCATACCGACCATGCAGGCGCCCAGCGACACCTGGTTGGCGAGCTTGGCAGCCTGGCCCTTGCCGGCGCCATCGAAGCAGCAGATATTTGCCGCAAAGGTGGCAAGGATGTCGCGGACCGGGGCGATATCGTTCTCGGTGGCTCCCACGATAGCCGTGAGCGTGCCGGCGATAGCACCGGACTCGCCGCCGGTGACGGGGCAGTCAAACGCCATGCGGCCGGAAACCTGGGCGGCCTCGGCAATGTCGCGCGCCAGCTCGGGGGAGCTCGTGGTGAGGTCGATCAGCACCGCGCCCGGCTTGGTGCACGCGAGCAGGCCGTCGCCCGCCAGGTAGAGCTCCTCGACCTCGGAGGGATAGCCCACCATGGTAAAGACGACATCGGCGTTCGCCACGGCGTCGGCCGGCGTATCGGCCCAAACGGCACCGCGCTCGATAAGCGCGGCGGCCTTGGACTTGGTACGGTTGTTGACCGTGACGGGATAGCCGGCATCCAGGATGTGGCCGGCGATGGGGGCACCCATGATTCCGGTGCCGATGAATGCGACGGAGAGCTTGTTTGCCATAAAACCTTTCCTTTTGGGTTGGGTGTTGTTACCAGGTTGAATACTCGGTGCCAACGTTTGGGCTGTGAGTTGGGATCGATTACGGCCGCGTTACTTGCCTACTGACCGCGCACGCGGCGGGCGATGCGGTCGGAAAGCGACGCCTTGTCGGCGCGGTTCTTGCCCCAAAACGCGCAGGCCACCATGCCGGGGCCCACGTGCGAGCCGATGGTGGGACCCACGGAGCTTCGAATGATCGTGACGTCGGCGCAGCCCTCCTCCTTACGGATGGCGGCTTCGAGCCAGTCGCCGTCCTTGTCGGCATCAGCCGTCATGATGGCGATGGGCATGGTGCGGTCGGGCACGTAGTTCTCGCGGAACGACTTGAGGATGGACTTGAGCGCCTTCTTGCGGCCGCGGTTGACGCCGATCAGCGACAGCGAGCCGGCAAGGTCGTAGGAGAGCTCTGGCTTGACGTCGAGCTTTGCCGTGAGCTGCGCCGCCGCGGGCGGAATGCGGCCGCCGGCAGCCAGCGCGTCGAAGCTCTCGAGCGTAAAGTAGCCGTGCACGTAGGTCTTGGCCTCGTTTGCCCAATCGACCAGCTGCTTGGCGGTCAGTCCCGCCGAGCGCTGGCGCACGGCCTCGAGCGCCAAGAGCTCGCCGGTCGCACAGGGCAGAGCGTTGTCGACCACGTACAGCTCAAAATCGGGATACTCGGCGCGCACGGCGTCCGCCGCCTGGCACGCGGAGTTGTAGCTCGACGACAGCGCCGAGGTAAAGCACAGGTAAACCGTGGGCGTGCCCTCTTTGGCGCACTCGGTAAAGAACTCGATATAGCGACCGAGCGACACAGCCGAGGTGGACACGCGGGCGCCGGCGCGCATGCGGTCGTAGAACTCCTTAGGGCTCATGCTCGACCAGATGTCATCCGTGCGCTCCTCGCCATCGATAATGAAGGGGAAGCCCAAGATATCGACATCGAGGTTCGCGGCGACCTCGGGGCTAAAGTCGCAGCAGGTATCGACGACGATGCGGCAACGGTCCGAATGGCCGGTAGATGCAGCCTTGTCCATCAAAGCGACTCCTTACGTAAAAAAGGCGGCCACCCGCATGGGATGGCCGCCAACCGTTAACTCATGCAAGTTAACGTATTTTACTCGTCAAGTGTTTCGATGCGGGGCTTGATGATGCCATATCCACCATTCTTACGGTGATACACCACATTGATGAGGCCGGTCGTCGCGTTCTCGAAGACGTAGAAGTCGTGGCCCAGCAGATCGGTCTGCACCAGCGCCTGCTCCTCAGTCATCGGGGTGACGTCAATAACCTTCTCGCGGACGAGCAGGTCGTCTTCCTCCTCGGGCAGCAGCAGGTCGGCAAGATCTTCGACGCGCTCGACCGGCGCAACATCCGCGGCGCTGGCACCACCCTGGCGGTTGTCCACGACCTTGGTCTTGAACTTGCGCAGCTGGCGGGTGACCTTATCGGCGGAAAGGTCGATGGCGGCGTACATATCTGCACCGTGCTCGGCAACGCGAATCACCGAACCGCGGGCACGAACCGTAACCTCGACGATTGCCGGGTTGGGGTTCGAGGGGTTCTTCTCATAGCGAAGTACAACGTCGACCGTCATGGGCTCGATATCGAAAACCTTGAGCGCCTCGCCGATCTTCTCATCCACATGCGCACGCAGAGCATCGGTTACCGTCGTCTTGCGTCCAGAAACCTTGATATCCATACGTGGCTCCAATCTGCCTCGGGGACTTACTGTACTGGCTATGTACCCATTGCCGTGCATTTAATCACGCGGATTCCCAAAGACCCGAATAACGATTGCTTGATACCGCATACCGAAGTCTCGCACTTTTCTGTGGCAAAGTGCGCTATAGGAGGGAGCCGGCGACTTTGTATTTGGTCCCGAAAATTGCCTTTGACCTGCTGGTTTTATTGGGATGAAAAAGCCGGGCTCCCCTATTGGGGAAGCCCGGCAGTGCGTGTTGAAACCGTGAAGAGGTGTCCTTTCCAACGTATAGGAGACACCACCCCTAGCAATAACTAGCTATTAAGTTTGTTAATGTCGTCGTCGGTGATGGTGCCTTCCTGGCTGGACGATTTGTCCTCGGAGGATGCGGTCTCATTGTTGGAATCGGAGGACTCGCTGCCGGAAGACGTGGTCTCACTGGACTCAGAGTCGCCCGGCTGCACGTTAGCGCCCGAAACCGTCTTAGTGGTGAGGTCGTAGGGCATCGTGCCATACCAGACAGAGTGGACTGCCTCGAGCGTACCGTCGACCGTGATGTCGTCGAGGGCATCGCTCACGGCACGGCACAGTTCGTCATTGGACGAGAGGCCCGCAACACCAAGCGTCGAGGGCGCCTCGAGCGCACCGACATAGGAGATCTCGCTCATCAGGCGTGCAAGGTAGCCGCCGGCCGTGGAGTCGCAAATCACATAGTCGACTTCGCCGGACTCGAGCGCCTCAAAGCACTCGTTGATGTTGGGGTAGGTCTTTTGGTTGGCGGTGATGCTCTGCTTAGCAAGCGCCTCCTGCGAGGCCGAGGACATCTGGACACCCAGAGTAGACGTGTTAAGGGTATCGGTGGAAACGTTTAGCGACCCACCATCGCTGGTTCTACCGAACACGGAAGCGGCATCGTACAGGCAGGTGCCGAGCGAGCTAACGTCCCCGTCCGTGGAGTTAATCTCGCCGATAAAGATATCAGCCTTTTTGTCGCCGAGCGCGGAACCTGCCGAGGACGCATCGACAAAGGCGACCTTAAGGCCCATGCGGCTTGCGAGGGCGCGGGCAGCGTCGACTGCATACCCCGTGAGCTCGCCGTCAGCGCCCTGCATGGCCTGCGGCGCATCGGAGGTATCGAGGGCGACCGTCAGGGTACCGGGAGTGACCAGGGCATCATCCGACACCGTGGGCGTGACGGTCTCGTACTCGATCTGGTCGATCGTGGGAGTCGTGAACGTAGACAGCGGGTTGAACGCGCATCCGCTCAGGCCCAAAACGGCGATGACCGCTGCGGTCCCAGCACCTAACCGAGCCGCGTGCATCAAGCTGCCCCTCACCATGTCCACTACCCTGCCTTCTGTGTCGTATACGATCCGTGCGTTGCGCGGAATATCAGATTGTTCCCACCAGCTGACCTGGTATTTGACCCCACACTTGCGCACCGGGGTGTTTGCTCGGGAGGCCGCAGCCACCTTCACGACTGGCCCGCTCGCCCGCGAGGCGGTATTGCCCCAAAGAAAGTAGAACGGACGGTGCGGCTTACATCTAGGACGCGCCATGATCGCGCCGCGCGCACGCGGTCGCTTACGTGGATCCCTTTGACCGCGTCTGTCTTGGACTAGGACGGGCATTTCGTCCGTCCGCAACCACAGCCTGGTAGGAACGAAGCGCATTATAGCTAAGTTCAAGCTAAAGTTTAAGGTTAGGGGCGTTATTCGCATCGCGAGTACAGATTTCGCAGGTCGGGACGGGCCGCACGCGCTATCTTCACTGCCACAAAACCACCCCTACCAAACGCGTGCGATAGCGAGGCCATCGACTGCCGCAGCGCCGGCGCGCTTGAGTTCCGCCGAAGCCGCGGCCATCGTCGCACCCGTGGTGATAACGTCATCGATAAGCAGCAGGCGGCGGCCGTGCACGTCCTCAACCGTCTCGTACATGCCTTGGGCACGCTCGCGGCGCTCCTCACGACCGAGTTCGCGCTGGTCGCCATGCCCGTACTTGACGAGAGCATCGAGCAGGGGAACACCCGACAGCTCGCAAAATGGGCGCGCAATAGCCTCCATATGATCAAAACCACGCCGCCGAAACGCTGCCGCCGTCGCAGGCACAAACACCACCGCATCCGCACCGGACAGCACACCTCCTAAGCGTTCGGGCGCTACGACCTGGGCATGCAGGGCGGTGTCGTAGAGCAGCTCCGCCAGATACGGAGCCAGACGTCGCTCGCCCGCATCCTTGTACGCTTTAATGATGCGCGGCAGCGGATGCGCATAGACGGCGCACGCCAGGCAGCGGTCGAGCGCCTCCGCCATTGCCGAGGACGTGCCCTCGACCGAACACTCAGTGCACAGCAAATCCCCAAACGGGGCGCCGCATCGGGTGCAGCTATGACGTGGGTCGATGAGCGTGAGCGCGGCCAAACAGTCTTGGCAAATAAGCGCACCGGCGCGCTCGCAGCCGGCACATCGTGTTGGCGACAATGCCTCGAGCGCCTCGCGTGCCACCCGCTCGGCAAACGGTAGCAATTCGTCCGCAAACGGTAGGGCACCGGCACCCTGCAGACGGCTCAATATGTTCAGATGGCTCTTCAAGACACAACCCTCCCTACGTTCGGTCGCAGGGAGGGTTGTTGATTTAGCGCTATGGTACCCCGACGCGATTGGGGCAAGGCGGGTTAAATCCGCTCGCGGGCGTTATTCGCCGGCGGGCGGTTGTGGTGCGGACGAAGACGGGGTCGAGCCCTCGCCACCATTCTGGCGCGGCTTGCGGGAACGGCGACGGCGACGGCGCTTTTGGCCCTGGTCGGCCGAGCCCTCGCCACCGCGATCCTCGCGCGGCTCGCGCTCGTCGCGAGCGACGCCACGCGGAGCCTTGGCAGCCGCTCCCCCGCCATCTCCGGGACGACGGCGCGTGACCTTGACCTCACCATCCGAGACCTGATCGGCAACGGAAGGCACTGAGGGCTTCTGTTGCGCGCCCGAGGAATGGCGCCGGCGCGGACGCGGCGCGCGCTCCTCCTCGCCACGTGACTTGCCGCCCTTGTCGGCAGGTGCATCGGAGGCCGAGGCGCCCTTGGAAGTGGCACCAGCCTCGCGAGCAGCTGCGGCGCGGAAGGCGTCCTCGCGCTCCTCGCTCGACAGATGACGGCGGCGACGTCGTGTGGGGTTCATGCCACCGCCGCGATTCTGCTGCTGGGGCTGCTGAGCCTCGCGCTCGCGGGGGGAATTCTTGCCTGCGGAAGCGGTCTCACCGGCATCGCCCGAACCCGCGCGCTTGCGGCGGCGACGGCCACCGGCGGCCTCCTCGGCCTCGGGCGCTGCGGCATTGCCACGACCCTTTCCACGGCCACGGCTCTCGCCCTGGCCCTGACCGGCGCGAGCATCGGATTCGGCATCGCGACGACGACGCTTGGGCATCGACGTGCCGGCAAGACGGTCGGCACTCGACAGGCCATCGCCCACGTCGACGCCGTTCTCGCGATCGAGTTCCATGAGCGCCAGGCGCATCTCGGGCGACTCGATGCGCTCGAGCACGTCGCGCGTCACGCAGTCGGGGCGGCAGTTGCAGCCCTGCTCGGCGGCCTTCTTTTTGCAGCCCTCCGAGCAGGTCATATCGGCTAGGTTGACCTTAAAAACCTTGCCGTTCTCCAGGCGCAGCACCAGCTGCTCACGCGGCGTGTCATATTCCTGAATACGCGCCTTGCCGAGCGGCGTATCGATGAGCGTCTTCTTTTTGGGCGCACGGCTCTTAAAGTCCTTGTAGGCCTCGAACTCGTAGCGCAGGCAGCACATCAGGCGGCCGCACACGCCGCTGATCTTGGAGGAATTGAGCGGCAGGTCCTGCTCTTTTGCCATGCGGATCGAGACGGGCTCAAACTGTCCGCCAAAGCGCGTGCAACAGAGCTCCTGGCCGCACTGGGCATAGCCGCCCACCAGGCGGGTCTCGTCGCGCACGCCGATCTGGCGCATGTCGACGCGAATGTGCAGCGTCGAGGACAGATCCTTGACGAGCTGGCGAAAATCGACGCGCTCCTCTGCCGCAAAGTAGAACACGGCCTTCTCGCCGCCAAACAGGTACTCGACGCCCACCGGCTTCATCTCGAGGTCGAGCTCCTTGACCAGGCGGCGGAAGTCGACCATGGCCTCGTCGCCTTGGATGGCCAGGTCGTCGGCAAGCTGCAGGTCGATGTCGCTCGCCACGCGCAGCACGGGCTTAAGCGGCTGACCGATCTCGTCTTGCGGCACCTCAAAGGGATCGGCCGTGACCAGGCCGATCTCGGTTCCGCGCTCGGTGGAGCAAATGGCATAATCGGCCTCGAGGATATCCAGATCCTGCGGGTCGAACCACAGGTCGCGCGAGGCGTAGGTAAACTTAACGGGTACGACTAACGGCATTTCAGTGCCTTCCTGATATCGAACAGCATGACCTCGATGGCCAGCTGGGGAGTAACGTTTCTGGCGATGTTGCGCTCGGCGGTCGCAACTGCCTCGAGCGCCCGCGTGGCACCCGCAACATTCGTCGCGGCGGCAAGCCGACCGATCGTGTCGCGCACGTCTTCGTTCACCACGTCGGCCGCCTCGTCCTGAAGCGTCAGCAGCACGTCGCGCATGAGCGTCCGCGCGCTCGCCAGCGCTTCCATGATACCCGAACGCTCGCGCGCGTTGAGTTCGCGCTTGTTGCGGTCCTCAAGCTGCTTCAATGCTCCACGCGACAAGTAGTCGGCGTTTTGCTCGAGCACCTTTTCCTGCGTGGACTTGACCTCGGCGAGCGGCGCCTTAACGGCGACGATGAGTGACTTGGCGCGGCTGAGCACGTCGGCCTCGTCGGCGGCGATAAGCGAATCGATGGCGCGAACCATCTGACGGCGGGCGTCCTGGCGCTCGGCGCTCTTGAGGAACTCGATGCCATGCGTGGGACTCCCCGCCACGGCGACCGCCATGCGACAACGTGCGAGATCCTGACCCGTCGCGCGGCTCACGGCCTGCGCGGCCACGGCGGGCGACACCAGCCGAAACGGCACGCACTGGCAACGACTCACGATAGTGGGCAGCATCACGTCGGCGGAGGTGCCCAACAGGATGAACATGACGCCCTCGGGCGGCTCCTCGAGCGTTTTGAGCAGTGCGTTGGCGGTGTTGGCACGCAGCTGCTCGGCACGGTCGATGATGTAGACCTTGGCCTTGGCACGGATGGGCGCCAGAGGCACGTCATCGAGCAGCTCGCGGGTCTGGGCGATGAGGTAGCCAGTGGCACTCTCGGGCGTGTAATAGTGCACGTCGGGGTGCGTATGGCGGGCGACGCGCACGCAGCTATCGCATGAGCCGCAGCCATCCTGCTCGCACAGGAAGGCTTGGGCGAGCGCCCACGCAGCGTCGAGCTTGCCCGCGCCGGGCGCGCCCAAAAACAGGTAGGCGTGCGATGCGCGACCGCTGGCGACGGCATTGGTCAAAAAGTCGCGCACGCGCTCTTGGGTGTCGAGCTTGGCCAGCAGGCTTGCCTGAGCGGGGTCCATGTTACTCGGCCTCCTTGGCAAGCGCGGCGGCGACGGCATCTTGCGGAATGTCGAGACCGTACGCGCGAATCTGCTCGACCGTCTTCTCAAAGACTTCCTCGACGGTCGCGGTCGCGTCGATGAGCTTTACGCGGTTTGGTTCCTCGGCGGCAATGGCGCAAAATCCCTGGTAGACGCGCTCTTGGAAGGTCATGCCTTTTGCCTCCATGCGATCTGCCGCGCCACGGGCTGCCATGCGTAGCGCCGCCTGCTCGGGCGTGATGTGGTAGACGAGCGTGAGCGCCGGATGCGTACCGGCGACAGCCAGGTTGTTGGCATCGCGTACCATTTGACGGTCGAGACCATCGGCAAACGCCTGATAGCAGGTCGTGGAATCGTAGAAACGGTCGCACAGGACCACCTTGCCGGCCGCAAGGGCGGGGGCGATGACCTCGTGTACCAGCTGGGCACGCGCCGCCTCGTAGAGCAGCAGCTCGCAGGTGTCACCCATCGCCGTGTTGGCGGGGTCGAGCAGCAGAGCACGGATCTTTTCGCTGATGGCGGTACCGCCCGGCTCGCGCAGGCTCACAACCTGGTAGCCAGCGAGTTCAAGAGCGCGGGCAAGCAGGCGCGCCTGCGTGGACTTGCCGGCGCCATCGACGCCCTCGAGCGTGATAAAGCTATGTTGAGCGGGCTCAAAAGCCATGGGCGCAGCCCCTTCCTACAAGGCGCGAAAATGCAAGTTATAGCAACCAAGCCATGATACCCCAGTGCTCGGCGCGTCCCCAATGGCTAAAGGTGCCTTTCCAAAGTTGCGGTGAAATAGGGACTGATTGAAGCTCTAAGACCGCCGAACAGTCCCTATTTCACCGCAACTTATGATGGGGAATTTTGGACGCTGGGTATAATCGTCGTATTGCATTGTGATGGGGAATTTTGGACGCTGGGTATAATCGTCGTATTGCATTGAAATGTGGCGAAAGGAGTGGCAATGTCTCGGTATTGCGCCTCGTGCGGCAAACTTCTTGCAGATGATGCCAAGTTCTGCACCTCGTGCGGTGCACCCGTTGAGCAAACAACCGCGAGCGATAGCCAGCCCGCTTTTGAGCAGACCGGTTCCCTCGATACGCCGCAAGCCAAGGCGGACGACCCCCTCGCCTATCGCCCCGACCCCGCCGCAAGTCCCGCGGCCGTCGAGACCACGCAGCGTATACCCGTCGCGAGCGGTTCGTCCCAACAGCAGCCGGCTCCCGCATACGCGCCCGCTTCGCCACAGACCCCCGCTCCCAAAAAGAGCGGCACCGGGCCGCTTATCGCCGTTATCGTTGTGCTGGTGGCGATCATCATCGCCCTGGTCGTTTTCTTTGTGATCAAGCCTTTCGACAACGCCGCCACGCAGACGACTGCCGAGGTAGCTAAGCTGCACCATGACGTCGACGACGATGACCTAAAGCCTCTCGGCGATCCCAACAGCCTGTACGACGATGATGACGATGACGGCGAGGATGGCGGCGAAGCAACGCTCTCCGAGCAGAACCTTTACCGCCGATTGAGCGAATACTACGACTTGCTCGAAGACCTCGACAACTACGTCCGTGGCTGCGCGCAGAACTTCAACGGCAGCTATCTGGAAGAAGATCGCACCACCCGTCAAAATCTCGCCGACGTCGCCGAGCGCACGGAGGACACCATCGAGCAGTATTACGACATCGTCGAGGACCTAGACGTTCCGACGAGCTCCAAGAACTACAGCTCCTGGAAAGACATCGTTGCCCTGTACGACGACCTGGATCACCGCATTGACGCAATCTGTGATGCCTGGGAGATTAGCCTGAAATACGCCAAGCCTGCGGACCACAAGAATGAGATCGTGGCGCCGCTGTCGCGCGACAACGTGGCGGGCACCAATGACAATAAGTACCGCCTAGACTTTGAGGAGCGCTATCCCGGCGCCAAACCCGTCGAAGTGAACTAGTCACATGCGACGGTCTTAAACGACTAGTCATTAAAGAACGTCCCCAATGACTACCTAAAAAACGAGCGAGGATTGCGGGGTCCTCGCTCGTTTTTGTTTTAGTCAATGTTCCGACTGCGCCGTTACTTGTCGGCGGCTGCTTTCTTGGCAGTCGACTTCTTCGCGGTCGCCTTCTTGGCGGCAGTGGCTTTCTTAGCCGTCGTCTTCTTGGCCGCCGTCGTCTTCTTTGCCGTGCTCGCCTTGGTCGTGGTCTTGCGGCCGCGGGCGGGCTTCTTCTCCTTGGTCGGGCAGTCCATGTTCACGCAGATGCGCCACGGGCCGCGCGCCGTGTTGACCACCACGATGGGGGCGCCGCACTCGGGGCAGGTCTCGCCCGTCGCCTCGAGCTTACCGCGCGCCGGCAGAGGATAGCTCACACCGCAGTCATCGTAGTTGGTGCAGCGGATAAAGCGCTTGCCGCTCTTCTCGCTCTTGTGCGCGATCAGGTCGCCATGGCGTCCGGCCTCGGCGCACACCTTGCACTCGCCCACCTTAAGGTCGGGCTCGTAGTTGGTGGGGCACGTAGGGTTCACGCAAATCTCGAAGGCCTTCTGGCGGAACGGCTGGCACTTAATGCGCGGTGCGCCGCACTCGGGGCACACGGCCGCCTCGCCCTCGAGCGGGCTTACCTTGACGCCGCTCGGCACCGGATAGGTCACATCGCAGTCGGGCCAGCCCATGCAGCCGATAAAGCTGCCGCGGGTCTTGGCGCTCGTCTTCATAACCAGGTCCTTGCCGCACTTGGGGCAAGCGCCCACGCGCGCATCGGCCGTGACGGCGTCGCTGATGGCGTCGCCCAGCTCCTGCGTGTGCTTGAGCAGCTCGTCGAGCACGCCAGCCAGCAGCGCGCGAGAGTGCGTCACGACATGCTCTTCGGTGTCCTCGCCGCGCTCGACGCGGGTCATGTCGCCGTCGAGCTCACTGGTCATATCGGGGCTCGTGATGCGCGGGGCAAACTGTGACAGCGCATCGATGATGGCAATACCCAGCTGGCTCGGCTCAACGGGATCGTTTTTGAGATAGCGCACGGCATACAGGCGTTCGATGATGCTCGCGCGCGTGGACTTGGTGCCCAGGCCGCGCTTTTCCATCTCCTGCACGAGCTTGCCCTGGCTGTAGCGCGCGGGCGGCTCGGTCTGCTTTGCCTCGAGCTTAATGTCGAACACGTCGACCGCGTCGCCCTGCTCCAGCGGCGGCATCTGCTCGTCGCGCTTGAGTCCGTACGGGTACGCCTCGCGGAAACCCGGGGTCACGAGCACATCGCCCGAAGCCACGAACGGCTCGCCGTTCACGTCGAGCTCGAGCTTGGTGTTCTCGATGGTCGCAGGACCCATAAGCGTCGCCAGGAAGCGGCGGGCGATCAGGTCATAGAGCTTGCGCTGGCCGCCGTCGAGCGTGGACGGATCGCCCTCGCCCGTGGGGTAGATAGGCGGGTGGTCGGTGGTCTCGACTTTACCGCGCGTGGGCTTCATGGGACCAGCGAGTACCTTTTTGCACACGGGCGCCAGCGCCGGGTTGATCTTTGCCAGGTCACTCACCACGGCGCCCAAATCGAGCGTCGCGGGATACACGGTGTTGTCGACACGCGGGTAGCTGATAAGGCCCGCCATGTAGAGGGACTCGGCGATGCGCATGGTACGCGCAGGCGAGATGCCCTCGGCAGCGGCGGCGGCCTGCAGCGAGGTGGTTGCAAACGGCGTGGGCGGCTGCTGCTTGCGCGAGCGCTTGGTCACCGCGGCGACGGTTGCCGTCGCGACGCTGTCGACATGGCCGTACGCCGTCTCGGCAGCATCCTTGTCGGTAAAGCGCGCTGTCTTGTGCGCAATCTTAAAGCGATCGTCCTCGGCAGCACCCTGCGCGGCACCCATGCCGCGAATCTGCCAATAGTCCTCGGGCACAAACGCCATGCGCTCGCGCTCGCGCTCGACCACCAAGGCGAGCGTCGGCGTCTGCACGCGGCCGGCGGAACGCACGTTGCCAAAGCCGCCAAACTTGGCGAGCGTCAGGTAGCGCGTGAGCACCGCACCCCAAATGAGGTCGATGTGCTGACGGCTCTCGCCGGCGTCGGCCAGGTTCTGGTCGAGCGAGACGAGATTATCGAAGGCCTGCGTGATCTCGGCCTTGGTAAACGAAGAGTACTGGGCGCGGGCGACCGGCAAGTCGGGCGCAACCTCGCGCACCTTGTTGAGGGCGTCCGAACCGATCAGCTCGCCCTCGCGATCGAAGTCCGTGGCGATGATGACGCTGTCGGACTTTTTGGCAAGGTTCTTGAGCGAGCGAATGAGCTCTTTCTCGGCCGGCAACTTAATGACGGGCGCCCAGGTGAGATAGGGCAGGCTCTCGAGCTTCCAGCCCTTGATGGAAATGCCGTCGGCAAGGAACGGCTTGCGCTTGGTGTCGTAGGGCGGACGAGCCAGACCATCGGGCATGTCGGCCGGCAGCATCTCGCCGTCCTCGGTGACCGAATACCAGCCCAGCTTTTTATCGAACAGCACGCTGTCGCAAAAATCGGGCGCAAGGATGTGACCGGCAAGGCCGATCGTCACGCACTCCTCGCCCTTCCACTCAAAACGGTAGATGGCGGTGTTGTACACCTTGTCCTTTTTGGGCTTGCCCGTGGACAGACGCTCGGCAATCTGACGCGCAGCATCGTTTTTCTCGGCGATGATGAGCTTCAAAAGAGGCTCCTATCTCGTATCTCTGCGGCTACGCCCGCCCGTATGGCGGCCGACTTACGCCCTTGCTTGCTCAATCTGCCCGATGAGCCAATCGCACCAGGCATCCATGCCCTCGCCCTTGCGCGCGCTCACGGCAAACCGCGGCGCCTGCGGATTGAGGTCATCGAGTGTCTTAGTATACCCATCCATGTCAAAATCGAAAGCCGGGGCCACATCGACCTTGTTGAGCAGCTGTGCGCCGGCGTGCTGGAAGATGCCCGGGTACTTGATAGGCTTGTCGTCGCCCTCGGGCACCGAGAGGATCATGATGGACAGGTTCTCGCCCAGGTCAAAGTCGACTGGGCAGACCAGGTTACCCACGTTTTCGATAAAGATGACGTCGATGTTTTCCAGACCCACCGCCTGGTCGAAGGCGTCAACGGCCTCCATGATCATGTTGCCCTCAAGGTGGCACAGGCCGCCCGTATTGATCTGAATGGCGGGCATGCCGGCTTCCTTCATGGTGATGGCGTCGACATCCGAGGCGATATCGCCCTCGATGACGGCACAGCGCAGGCCGGCCTTGTCGCGCAGGCGCTCATTGGTGCCCAAAATCGTGGTTGTCTTACCCGAGCCGGGGCTCGACAGCACATTGATCACATAGGTGTTTGTCTCTTTAAATCGCTGACGCAACTGATCTGCCAGGCGCTCGTTGCGCGACAGAATCGGCGATGCGATATCAATCGTTTTCTCGGCCATATTCGGCACTCCTTACTTCTACCATTTATGCCCCGTCCCCAGGTGGCTGGCGGGCTAATCGTCGGGGGTCTCGATTTCGATACTGGCGATATCGAGCTCGCGGCCGTGCAGCAGGCGCACGTTGGCGCCGCCACATTGGGGGCAGCGACAATGGAAACGGTCGTGATCAAAGACCTCGCCGCAGTCCTGACACTCGCTTTGTGGATGGACTTCCTCTACGGCAAGCTCGCAGCCGCGCGTGAGCGGGTCCTCGTCGCGAAACGTCTCCCACGCAAAGTCGAGCGCCTCGCGCACGACCTCGGTCATATCCCCGATACGAAGTGTTACCAAAACGGCGCGCGAGGCCCCCGCCCCACGCGCCGCGCGAATCACTGTATCGAGTATGCCGTTGACAATGCCAACCTCGTGCATACCGATTTACTCCTCATCGTCCTCGTCGTCCGAGAACAGGTCCAGACGGCTCACAAACAAGCCCTCCTTGCCCTCGCGCGCGGTAATGACCACACGGGCGATGGCAAGCGAAATCTCGTAGAGCGAGAGCAGAGCACCATACATGAGCCCCAGCGTAACGGGCGAGCCGTCGGGCGTGATCACAGCCGAGCCCACAAGCAGGCCAACGTATACGTAACGCCAGGCGCTGCGGAAGGCCGCGTAGGACACGATGTGGAAGACGGACAGGTAGAAGATGATGAGCGGCAGCTCAAATGCCACGCCAAAGCCGATCATAAAGAGCAGCTCCATGTTGACGTAGTTCTCCAGATCGGGCAGCGCCGTGGCGACAGCCGAGGTTTCGCCGATGAGCCACTCAAAGCCCGCAGGAATGATGATGAAGTAGCAAAAGATGGCGCCCAGGAAGAACAACACCGTCGAGGCGAGCACCGTGGGCACGACCCACTTGCGCTCGTTGGGGCGAAGCGCCGGCAGGAAAAACGCCAGAATCTGCCAGATAATCATGGGCGTGCACATGACAACGGCCATCTTGATGGCCAGCGAAAAGCGCAGACCAAAGCCGCCAAGGGTGGTGGTGATGTAGAACTTACCGTCCGGCACAAAGGAGCGGATGGGATCTTCCAATATGTCGAGCACCACGGGCGTGGCGAAATACAGCACGATGGCTGCAGCAAACACCGAGACGACCACGATGGTCAGGCGGCGACGGAGCTCTCCCAGGTGATCGAAGAGCGGCATGCGCGCAGGTCCGATAGGCATTACTCATCGCCTCCCTTCGGGGCATCGGCGGCAACGGCGTCGTCCTCGGCCTCGAGCTCGCGAGCGAGCTGGTCGACGACGGCCTTGCGCTTGCGGGGACGACGGGCGTAGAGGTCAGCCGTCGTGGGCTCTGCCGGCTCGGGCTCGGGCTCCGGCTCTGTAGCAGATTCAGGCTCGACGGCGGCAGCGGCGGCAGCGGCAGGCTCGGCACCCTCGGCCTCGGACTCCTCAGCAGCACCCTCGCCCTCGGCGGCAGCCTCGCTCGCGGCCTTCTCGGCAGCAAGACGGGCGCGACGCTCGGCAAAGGTCTCCTTCTTGGCGGGCGCTGCCGTCTCGGCGGCATCCTCGTCCGCATCGGAATCGTCGTCGATCGCAGCAGCCTTCTTGGGCTTGACCGGGGCCGACGCGGCCTCGCTCACCGGATCGATAATCTCGGACTGAACAACGGCCGTCATCTTTTCCTGCGTCTCGCGGAACTGACGGATGGCACGGCCAATCGTACGGCCCATCTGTGGGAGCTTATCCGGGCCAAACAGCAAAAAGCCGAAGACCACGATGATCGCGAGCTCACCCTCTCCAATACCAAACACACATACCTCCAAGGCTCGATGTGAGTCGAGCCCGCACCGCGCCATTCGGCCGGAACTCGTCTATTCATTCGGTCAAGTATAGCGCCCGGACGCCAAAACGTCCGAGCGCATCACAAACATATGCCAAACGGCACGCCCTTTTGGGGGCAAAGATTATGCAGCGGTGATCGAAATCTCCTGGTCGACACCCAACAGCTGGACCACGCGCATCACCGGGGGCTGCACATTGGTGCAGCTAAAGCGCTTGCCGTGGTCGACCGCGTGGTGTGCGGCGCCCACGAGCACGCCAATGCCCGTCGAATCGATGTAGCTCACCTGGGCAAAATCGAGCTCAACGGCCTCAGTGGGCTGCTCGAGCGCCAGGTCGATGGCATTGCGCAGGCTATCGGCGTTAGAGATATCGATCTCGCCGGTTACCTTAATGGTGTAGAGCTCTGGCGTGGGGTTGGTGGAAATACCCAAATCCATGTATACGCTCCTTTGTGTATCGAAAGTGCGGATAGTACGGGAAGCCGCGCGTTAGGCGCGTTCGGCACGCGCAAGCTCGGCAGCGACAAGCTTAACGGCCAGCACCAGCACATCGAGCGCGGCCTCCAAGTCCTCGACCGTGGGATAGCTCGGCGCGATGCGGATGTTGGTGTCGCGCGGATCCTTGCCATAGGGCCAGGTGGCACCGGCCGGCGTGAGCTTAACGCCCAGGTCTGCGCAAAGCGCGGCGACCTTTTGAGCCGAGCCCTCGGGACCATCGAAGCTTACAAAGTAGCCGCCGCGGGGGTGCGTCCAGGTGGCACAGCCCGTATCGCCCAGGCCCTCGGTGAGCTTGCGCTCAACGGCCTCAAAGCGCGGGCGCAAGAACTCGGCATGCTTTTTCATGTGCTCCTTGACCGCCTCGATGGTGGGAAGGAAACGCACGTGGCGCAGCTGGTTGAGCTTATCGGCGCTGATGAGGCCGGCCTTCAGGCGCTTGGAGAACTCCGCGATAACCGCGGGGCTCGCACCGATAAAGCCGACACCGGCACCCGGGAAGGTGATCTTGGACGTCGAGGCGAATGCCACCACGCGGTCCTCGGTGCCCGCCGCGCGGGCAAGATCGAAGATGTTGGCGAGCTTGTCGGTTTCGTCGCACAGGTCGTGCACGCAGTAGGCGTTGTCCCAGAAGATGCGGAAATCGGGCGCGGCCGTGGGCATCTCGACCAGGCGACGCACGGTGTCCTCGCTAAAGGTGATACCCGTGGGGTTGGAATACTTGGGCACGCACCAGATGCCCTTGATGGAATCGTCGGCGGCAACGAGGCGCTCGATCTCGTCCATATCGGGGCCGTTGTCGGTCATCGCGACGGGAACGTTCTCGATACCCAAGTCGGCGGTGATGCCAAAGTGGCGATCGTAGCCGGGAACCGGGCACAGGAACTTGACCTTCTTGCCGTCGTGCGCTGCCTCGTAAGCCTCCCAAGGGTCGCTACCACACGAGCCGCAACGCCAGAACATACCGGCGATATCGTGCTCGATCAGCAAACTCGACGAACCCAGCACGAGCGTCTGCTCGGCGGGGCAACCCAGGAACTCCCCCGCCAGCTTGCGTGCCGAGGGAATGCCCTCAAAGCAGCCGTAGTTGGAGCAGTCGACGTTGCCGTCGTGCAGATCGGCATCGGCATTGAGGATATCGAGCATGGGTCGAGAGATGTCCACCTGGGAGGGCGACGGCTTGCCGCGGGCCATGTCGAGCGCCAGGCCCTTGGCCTTGACCTCGGCGACCTCGGCTTTGAGCGCCTCGATGGCGGCATCGAGTTCGGTGGTTTCCATCTTCTGGTAGATCGTCTGCATGGGTGCGACCTTTCGCGAAGCGGTACGTTGCAGTTCGTCTAAGTATAGACCGCCACCGCCGCAACGGTATGAAGCCGTGATAGATTAAGTCCATCGCAATGAATTACGAATCGCCGCGTATGCCGGCGTGAAGCGCCCAAGGAGGCACTATGGAGTACGGATCGTTCCAGGCCGAGGAATTCGGCGACCTGCAGCGCCTGGTCGACGGACTGTTTTACGACCGCCACGCCATCGACCGCCTGGATCTGATCGTACAGGCCGAAATCTTGGACCTGGCGCCCGATCTCATGGAAATCGTCAACCTGCTACCGCCCGGCTATTACGACCGCCAGTCACTTTGCGACCAGCTCAACTCGGCCCTTGCCGCCCACGGCTGGGGTGCCGTCTACGGCACCGTGGAATAGCCCTAGTCACTTAAGAACGTCCCAAATGACTAAAACGCCGCTTGTGATGGTGTTCACAGGCGGCGTTTTCAAACTTGCATGTGCTTTTACTCGTTCTTGGGCGCGGGGTGTTTGCAGACCACACTCATGTAGATCATGCCGAGCACGGCAGCGGTGACCGAACCGGCAAGGATGGCAGCCTTGGCAGCCAGAACCTCAAACTGGGCCGTCGGGAAGGCAAGGCCGCTGATGAGAATCGACATGGTAAAGCCGATACCGCCCAGAATGCCCACACCGGCAATCATGTGCCAGTTGACATTGTGCGGCAGCTCGCAGGCCTTAAGCTTAACCAGGGCAAACGTCATACCAAAGATGCCGATCGGCTTGCCCAGCAGCATGCCAAAGTACACGCCGAGCGTCACCGGGTCGGTGAGCAGCGTGCTCATGTCCACGCCCACTAGGCGAACCTGTGCGTTCACGAACGCAAAGATCGGCAGGATCACAAAGTTGACCGGCGTGGAGATCAGACGCTCCATGCGGATGAGCGGCGGGGTCACGCGGTGCATGACGCGCTCGACCCTGGTGGTCGAGACGGTAAAGTCATGCTGGCCCAAGATGTGTGCCTCGTCGTCGTAGCGGTCATCGAGCAGTGGCAGGCACTCGCCCAGCCAATCGGTGAGGCTATCGAGCTTGACGCCGCACTTGGCCGGAATGGTAAAGGCCAGGATGACGCCGGCGAGCGTAGCGTGCACGCCGCTCTTGAACATGCAGAACCACAACAGCAGACCCAGTACCGAATACGGGGCGAGGCGGTAATGCTGCGTCTTGTTGAGCCACACGAGCGCGCAGGTCACAAGCGCAGCGGCGCCCAACCAAAACGGATTGGGGCTCTGACCGTAGAAGATGGCGATGGCGGCGATGGAGATGAGGTCATCGGCGATGGCGAGCGTCGAGAAGAACACGCGCACGCCGTTGGGCACGCGGTTGCCCAAAAGCGACAGCACGCCCAGCGCAAAGGCAATATCGGTTGCCATGGGGATGGCCCAACCGTTGCGGGCGCCGGCATGGTTAAAGATCAGGTAGATGCAGGCAGGAACGACGACGCCGCCCACGGCCGCCAGCATGGGAAGCATGGCCTGACGCGGATTCTTGAGCTCGCCGACCGTCATCTCGTACTTAAGCTCAATGCCCACCAACAAAAAGAAAATCGCCATGAGGAAGTCGTTGACGAAAAGCTCAACGGTAAGACCGGCCGTAAGGTTGCCCAGACCCACATACAGCGGGGTCTCCAAAAAGTGATGGATGGCCTCGTAGGCATCGGTATTGGCGCAAATGACGGCGGCGATGGCGGCGATGACCATAACCGCGGCGGAAATCGTGCCGTTCTCGGCGATGCGCTCCCAAATGTCGTGGCGTTCAAAGCGCTTGCGCTCACGGACGTTGAACAGCTGCTCGGTTGCTGCCATGGGCGGCTCCTTTCACGGGAAAGCTCCCGTCTTAAAAAAGCACGGCCCGCCCAAGTGGCGGCGCCGCGCTCTAACGTATTACGCTTGCATCTAGCCTACCCTGCACGACAAGCACGCAGGCGTGGCCGAAAAGCGGAACCACAGGTTGAACATTATTTGCTCAACGGCACGGGCACGCCTGTCCAAGAGACGACGCGGCGCATGCACAAAAAACGACCGGAGCGCGGGGCGTCCGCGATCCGGTCGTGGCGTTTGGTCAACTAAACCTAGCAGGCGGCCATGATGGGGGCAGCGACCTGCTTCTTACGGGAGAGGACGCCCGGCATCCAGACGCCGTCGTGCTCATCGGCAATGGCCAGGCCCTTCTGAGCAGCCTCGGTCTCGCCCTCGAGCAGGACCTGCGAGCCCTCCTCCATGATGTCGGTGATGCACAGGACAATGCCGTCAGCACCCTTCTCGGCGGCGTAGGCGCGCATGGCCTCGCGGATCTCGTCAATCATGCCAAGCGCACGGCTCTTGTCGACGGTCTCGTACTGGCCGATGAGCAGCTTCTTGCCGGCGGGCTCGAACATCTTGATGTCGTTGCCGACCATCTCGGCAGCGGTGAAGGAGCCGGACGGGCGGGTAAGGAAGACCTCCATGCCAAACTTGACCGGGTCGACGCCCACCTGCTCGCCGAGCTTGGCGGCGACGGCGCGGTCGACATCGGTGGTGGTGGGGCTCTTGAGCATGAGCGTGTCGGTCATCATGGCCGAAAGCAGCAGCTTGGCCTGGACGTCGGAAAGCTCAACGCCGAGCACGCCGGCGAGCTTGGTGACGATGGTGCAGCTGGAGCCCCAGGGCAGGCAGATGTAGTGCAGCGGGCCGGCGGTCTCGAAGTCGCCGATGCGGTGATGGTCGACAACACCAAAGACCGTGGCGTCCTTAAGGCCGGCGACGGATTGGGCGGACTCGTTGTGGTCGGTGAGGACGACGAGCTGACCGGCCTCGACGGACTCGATCACGCGGGGCTCGGCAATGCCGGCATCGGCGAGCAGCTTGGCGGACTCGGCCGGAAGCTGGCCCAGAGCGCAAGCCTCGTAGGTGTTGCCGGCATACTCAACCTGGTTAAGCAGCTGGCACAGGACGACGGCGCTCATGATGGCGTCGTTATCGGGGTTCTGGTGACCAAAGACAAGAACGTTTGCCATGGATATCCTCCACTTGATATGTGTACTTGGACGTAGCTATGGTAGCACGCCGATGCCGAGCCTTCGCAGACGGAAGGGCCACGGCATATTTTGTGGCAGGTATGGGGGCCAAGGCTGTCCCTTTTGCACCATGTTGGTGCAAAGTAACCTGACCCCCTTGCACCAGCTATTTACCGGCGGCGCGCAGGGCTACGTAGGCGGCACCGATGATGCCGGCGTCGTTTCCGAGCGAAGCGACCTTAATGGGCGTCTCGCGCGAGGCGGAAAGCGCGTAGCGCTGGAAGTGCTCGCGAACCTTATCGAGGTAGACATCGGCCGAAGCGGACGCGCCGCCACCGATCAGGAACATCTCGGGGTCGACCACGTTGGCGATAAGTGCCAGAGCACGACCGAGATAGTCAGCCATGGTATCGGCAGCTGCCAGCGCGAGCTTGTCGCCCTCGCGGCAGGCCTGGAACACGTCCTTGGAATCGGAGGGGCCGGTGAGCTCGATGGGGTCGACGCCCGCCTTCTTGCACTCGGCCAGGTAATTGCTCACCACGCCGGTGGCGCTGGAATACTGCTCCAGGTGGCCATGGCCGCCACAGCCGCAGGTGCGCTCCTCGGCCGGGTTCAGGCACATGTGGCCAATCTCGCCGCCGGCACCCACAACGCCCGATACCACGTCGCCGTTAACGATAACGCCGCCGCCCACGCCGGTACCGATGGTGACCATCACCACGTTCTGCACGCCCTTGGCAGAACCGAGCCAGGCCTCGCCCATGGCGGCGGCGTTGGCGTCGTTCTCATACTTAACGACCGCATCAGGGCAGTGCTCCTGGATGGCGATCTTGAGCTCGGGCAGGTTAATGGCAATGTTGGCCTTGACCTTGGCATCGCCCGACGCCGGGATGGGGCACGGAACGGCCAGGCCAATGCCTGCCACAAAGGCGCGCGGAATCTGCGCCTTGGCGACCACCTGGTCGATAGCCTCGGTCACCGCGGCAAAGCCCGCAGCGTCAACGATGGGAGGCGTGGGCACGCTGGCCTTGGCCAGCAGATTTCCGTCCTCGTCGAACAGGCCCTCCTTAACCGAAGTGCCGCCGACGTCGATGCCGATGTAGTACTGCTTGGGTTCCATGGGGGCCCACCTTTCTCGTTTAAACATTGCCTGTATGGTACCGCTCCCAAAGCAAAAACCTACCAAAAAGGGACAGGTTTGTTTTGGCAGGTTTTATCTGGGGAAACGCAAATGGCCGCTTAATAGGTCGCGCAAGACCTTCCCCAAATATAAAGGCGCCGGGAGGCGGAGACTCCCGGCGCCCGTCAAAGGGACTGTGTTGTCTGTTGGACCGCACGGCCCATCGCGGCGATAACGCCGACTAGGCCTGAAGTACCTGCAGCTGCTTGTGAATCTCGATGAGCTCCGTCGCCATGACGCGCATGGTCTCGGTACCGGCCATCTGGTCCTCGGCATGCAGCAGAATCAACGGGGCCTCGCCGTTACGCTCGCCGTTGGCCTCCTTCTTCAGAAGCCCCATGTGAACATCGTGGCCACCGTTATAGGCCTCGTCGCCCTGCTTGATAAGCTCCTCGGCGGCGTCAAAATCGCCCTCCTTGGCCTTTTGCACGGCATTGATGTACATGCTCTTGGCGGTACCGACGTAGCTGATGATCTCGAAGCAGGTCATCTGCAGTTCGTTCATATCCTCCATGCGGAGCACCTAGCCCATCACGCTGACGCAGTGGTCGATGATGCCGGCAGCGTTCATGCGGCCGTAGTCGACCATGTTGATGACCTCGACCGGAAAACGACCGGCGGCCTCCTTCTCAAAATCGCCCTTGGTGTAGCCGATCTGCGGACCAAGCAGCAACATGTCGCACTCGTCCAGGTGATCGTGGGCCTCGTTCATGGGACGAGCCTCGACCTCAATATCCAGACCACGGTTTGCAACCTCGGCCTGCATCTTCTGGACCAGCAGGCTCGTGGACATGCCGGCATTGCAGCAGAGCATGATCTTCTTCATGGTTTCCTCCTTATAACTGCGCGGCGCGCAGACGACAACTGGTTGTATTCCTTGCGGCTATTGTGCCCGCTCCCCTGTATCTTTACGCAAGGGAGAGAGCCGCGGGCACCGGCACCGCGTACCGGCGCCCGCAAAGGTGAAAGGGACGAACGTTAGGCGTTCTACTCGGCGAGAGCCTCCTGCTTGGCGATTGCCTTCTCGGAAATCTTCATAAAGGGCAGGTAGACGGCCATGCCAATGACAATCTCGAGAGCCTGCCACACGCCGGCGCGCCAGTCAAAGCCCGTAGCGAGCAGGGCATTGATGACGGGAGGCATGGTCCAGGGCACCTGGGCGATGCAGGGGCTGATGATGCCTGCGCAGGTAAGGCCATAGGTGATGCCGATGAACAGATCGGGAAGAAGGACGAACGGGATCATGAGCGGCAGGTTGTACACGATGGGGTAACCGTAGATAACCGGCTCGTTGATGTTGAACAGACCAGGCAGGATAGCCATCTTGGAAACGGTCTCGGAAGCCTTGTTCTTGGAGAACAGGAGCGTGTCGAGCAGAAGCATGAGGGTGCAGCCCGAGCCGCCGATGAGGGCGAAGCTGTTAACGATCTGCATGTTCATGTAGTGATCGGGCTGGATGGTGCCACCGGCGGCAAAGGTAGCCATGTTGTCGACGATGAGCATGGTCAGGATCGGCTCGACGGTAGCGCCAGAGATGGTGGACTGGTGAATACCGACGCAGAACAGCAGGTTAGCAAGGGTGTAGATGAGGACAACAGCCCACGGACCGGCGTTCATGATGCTCTTGAGCGGGTTGGAGATGCACGTGGAGATGATGGTGCACAGATCGGTGCCGGCGCACACGGCGAGCAGGGCTGCGGCAAGAGCGAAGATCGCGAGGTTGAGCAGCATCGGGATCATGACGTTGAAGGAGTTGGAGACCGCGGGAGGCACGCCCTCGCCCAGCTTAACCTTGAGCTTCTCGACGCCAGAAATCTTGATGAAGAGCGAGACGGAAAGCAGGGCGATGATAATAGCCGAGAACAGACCGTTGGTGCCGGTGTTGGCAGTCGAAAGGGCGCCCGTGACCTCGGCGGAGGTGATCTTGTCGGTGAGCAGCGGGCTCGTGGCGGCAAGCGAGGCGGTGATCTGCTGCGGCATCATGATGACGAAAGCAGAGATAGCGACGACCACGCAAGCGAGCGGGTTATCGAAACGCTTGTTCTTAGCGAGGCTGTAGCCAATCAATCCGGCCAAGATAATGGCAGAGACGTTGAGGGTGCCCAGCGTAATTGCCGAACCCCACGTCTGAAGGTTGGCAAGGCCCGCCGCATCGAGCGGGAACAGAGGGAACACGACGTTGTTAATAAGAACCGCGATACCCGCAAGGATATAGAGCGGCGTGATGGTCGCGAAGGCGTCACGCAGGGAACGCAGGTGAACCTGGTTTCCCACCTTCGCAGAGACCTCGGCAAACTTGTCGAGGAAGCTCTTTCCGTTGTCACTGGCCATGATTGCTCCTAACTTTCAAATCCGGCCTTTTCCTATGCGCACGGTGGTCTGTCGCCCTCTGCCACCAGATGTGCCATGTGTTGCGCGCAGCGGCGCGCGGTCTGGGCGTTCGCCCGTTCGCTAATCAACCACGTGAGTCGTGGCGACCTGCTTGAGCCAAGCTGCCGACTTCTTAAGGCGGCGCTTGTAGCCGTCCATAAGGTCGACCTCGACAAAACCGTAACGGTTCTTAAAGGCATTCGCCCAAGACCAGTTATCGATGACGGCCCAATAATGGTATCCACGGCACTTGGCGCCCTCGGCAATTGCCTTGGCAACCCACTCCAGGTGCTGGCGTACAAAGTCGACGCGGTAGTCATCCTGGATGGTTCCTTCGGCGTCTCGGTTCTTGTATTCGTCCATGATGCCGATGCCGTTCTCGGAAACGAACCACTCAAGATCGGGGTAGTTCTTAGCGCAGTCCATGCCAAAGTCGTAGAGGCCCTGCGGGTAGATCTCCCAGCCGCGGCTCTCGTTCATAACGGCGTCGGGCCACACGTACTCGTCGGCAAAGTGCGGCAGACCGTACTGGTCGATCTTGCTCGCCGGCGCCTGAACGCGCGTGGGGTGGTAGTAGTTGCAACCGAGCCAGTCGACAACACCCTGCTTAAGAATCTCTTGGTCGCCGGCACGGAACGGAAGCTTAACGCCGCCCTCGGCCAGGCTGTCGAGCACGTCGGCGGGAAGCTCGCCCTTGGTAATGAGGTCGAGCCACCAGCGGTTGTTGATGCCGCTGGTCATACGCACGGCCTCGAGGTCCGCCTCGCTGGGGTTCTCCTTGGTGTAGACCGGGGTAAAGCAGTTGATCATGCCGATCTTGGCATCGCTGCGAACGGCGCCCTCGTCATAGGCGCGACGGTAGTTGGCCACGGCCAGCGCGTGCGCCAGCGAGATGTGATACTGCACGGTGCGAGCGCGGCTAAAGTCGTGGAGCTGCGGGAACCACACGCCCTCCTGATAGCGCTGCTCGGGCTCGACGATGGGCTCGTTAAAGGTGAACCAGTACTTGATCTCCTGGCCAAACTCGTGGAAGGCGACGTCGGCGTAATGTGCGTAAGCCTCGACAACCTCACGGCTCTCCCAGCCGCCACGGTTAAAAAGGTAGGTGGGCATGTCAAAGTGGTACAAGTTGACAAACGGCTCCAGGCCGGCTTCGCGAGAGGCGCGGAACAACTCGTGATACCACGCGGCGCCTTCCTCGTTGAGGTTGCCGTCGGCATCGAGCAGACGGCTCCACTGGATGGAAGTGCGATAGGTATCCAGGCCCAAGTCCTTCAAAATGCAAAGGTCTTCCTGGTACTTGGCCATAAAGTCATTGCCGGCGTAAGAGCCAACGCAGTTGTAGAACGAGCCCAGATCCTGGATGGACCAGGTGTCCCACAGGTTCTCGAGCTTGCCGCCCTGGTTCCACTGACCCTCAGTCTGCGGGCCGGACATAGCAGCGCCAAAGAAGAAGTCGTTGGGCAGCTGATACTGTGCCATCAAAGTCCTCGCTTTCGTGTTCTAGAGCTTCCGGTTGGAGACGGGTTTGCTTTGGCAGGTTATCCGGCGCGGGCGCGCACCGGTCATACCGATATCCAACCCGCCAAAACAAAACCGTCCCCAAACGGTCGATCCTGTTCTGCGGAAAGATTCCGTTCGTTGCTTAAACTATAGCGCTCTGATTCTATAAGTAAAGCGTCTTTTTCTTTTTTCTTTCTCGAGCTTCTTAGATAAAGGTTATATGGGTGCCTTGTTAAGGGTTATACTTACTTGCGTATTGATATATGTCGGAAAGGAGGTTCAATGATTCCCAAATACGAGGCGATAGCTGCAGATATTCGTCGAAGCATCGAGGATGGCACTCTTAAACCGGGCGACAAGCTTCCCACCGTCGTTGAGTTCTGCGAGCTCTATAGCGTTTCCAAAATCACCGTCAAACGAGCTATCGAGCAAATCACCGAGGAAGGTCTTATTACCAGCCGACGCGGATCGGGTACCTACGTTAAGGACACGGCGGGACTTCCCGGTCAGGCGTTTTTCCAGGGCAAAAACGACCGTGCCCAGGGCTTTTCGTATGAGCACCGCGGGGAGAAGGTGACCTCGGTGGTCTACGATTTCTCGATTGTTAATCCACCAGCGGACATCGCAGCCCAGCTGGGAATTGCCGAGGATGACTTTGCCTATCACATCGTGCGCGTGCGTCAGGCCGATGAGAAGCCCATCGTTATCGAGTACACCTACATGCCCCTCGAGCTGATTCCAGGCCTTAAAAAGAAGGACCTGTACGGATCGGTCTACCACTTCATCCGCGAGCAATGTGGGCTGAAGATTTCGAGCTTCCACCGTACCATTCGCGCCGTGGCAGCAACCGAGGAAGAAGCCGAGCGCTTGGACACCAAGCCTGGCTCTCCCCTGCTCGAGCTCACCCAGATTGGCTTTTTGGACAGCGGCGCCGCCTTTGAGTATTCGGTCTCGCGCAACGTTGGCGACCGCTTTGAGTTGCACAACGTAACGTTGGCATAGGTTTTTGTAGTCATCCGGGCGCTCGCTTTGAGCTGTTTTGTGCAGCGCCCGCGCAACACAATGGGGGTATGAACATGTCCGATTTGATTAAGCTGACGCCGATCTTCCACGAGAAGATCTGGGGCGGTCGCCAGCTCGAAACCGTATTTGGCTACGACATTCCCGATGGCCCCATCGGTGAGTGCTGGGCCATCTCGGCCCACCCCAACGGCGACTGCCAGATTGCGGAGGGCCCGTATGCCGGCCACACGCTGTCGTGGCTGTGGGCCGAGCATCGCGAGCTCTTTGGCAACTGCGAGGGCAAGGAGTTCCCGCTGCTCATTAAGATTCTGGACGCCAAGGACGACCTTTCGATCCAGATTCATCCCAACGACGAGTACGCTGCCGAGCACGAGAACGGTAGCCTGGGCAAAACCGAGTGTTGGTATGTGCTGGACTGCGAGCCCGACGCCACGATCATCGTCGGCCAGCGTGCCAAGGACCGCGCCGAGGCCGCACAAATGATCGAGGAAGGACGTTGGGACGACATGCTCAACGTGTTGCCGATTCACAAGGGCGACTTTTTCCAGATTGATTCCGGTACCGTGCACGCCATCAAGACCGGCACGCTCATTTTGGAGACGCAGCAGTCGAGCGACGTGACGTATCGTCTGTACGACTACGACCGTCCCGGCACCGACGGCAACCTGCGCCCGCTGCACATTGAGCAGAGCCTCGACTGCATCGACTTTGATGCCCAGGCTCCGACCGACGGCACGGTGACCGCGCCCGAGGTGAACGGCGTGACCGAGCTCGAGTCTAACTCCTGCTACACCGTCGATCGTGTGCGCGTCGACGGCAGCAAAACCCTCGACCAGCGCTGGCCCTTCATGTGTCTGTCGGTCATCGACGGCGAAGGCACCGTCTGCGGCGACCCCGTCCACAAGGGAAGCCACCTGCTGGCCCCGAGCACCGTCAGCTCCATCGACCTCGAAGGCAAGATGGAACTGATCATCAGCCACCTGTAGGCCACCGGTCCCCAAGCGCTCGCCGGGACGGGGCGCGGGGTTTGGTCGCCTGCTCGGACAGCCCTGCTCGCACGGAGAGCACATTAAGTGCTCTCCGGCTCGTGCGGAACTCGCGATCGACCAAACCCCGCGTCCCATCCCGGCGAGCCTCTGGCTAGTTACGACAATCAAAAAGCAACAAGGGGCTCCCCCGCTCATCAAACGGGAGAGCCCCTCGCCATACATAACGAATCAAGGTGCCTATAGGTAGACCTTTTCGAGAAACGATAATGTGTCCTGAAGACGCGCTCTCTCTTTACGATCGGTCTGCCGATTTACATAAGAAGAAAAGTCCGCAAAGAAGTCTCCGGCATCAGCCCTCATTTGCTCTATTAGCTCCAAGCGAGCCGAAGGCGGCAACAAACCCGCAAGTCGAACAATATCCGAGCGATGCTTTCGTCGATCTTTATCGTTGCAATGGCGCCCTTCTTCATAGCTCCTATTGATATCAATGTGTGCACGCATCTTGAGGGGAATGATATGGAGCGCATCGAGCAACGTAATGCCCTCTACGTTCGTTGCGTTGTCGCGAATAAATTCGTAGTAGCCATCGTCGAGAATAATTGCCGAAAGACTTGATACGGCCCCGTCAAAGGAAAGAGGTGCCACTTCGCTCGTTTCATCTTCGAGCACAAAATCAGGATGTCGGGCAAATAGCTCAATTTGGCCGGGATAGTCTAGGACTTGCCTTGATCCTTCGGGCAAACAGAACCGATAGTAAGTGCACCTTCCATCGCCGACCTTTCCAGTCTCATATCCGGCAGCTTTGATAAATGCCCACAATGCAGTGGCGAATTCAACGCCTTTCCCATCAACAATTACGACGACATCCAAGTCTTCAGTAGCTCTAAACGAATCGCCCTCATTGTCAAATAGAACGCTGCAGGCCCCTCCACCAATAAGGACGTAACCGCCTTTACAGCCGCTCATGGCATCGGCAAATCGCTCTATTCCCCTCACTTTTGACATATCGTCCTCCTGAGCTGTTCGACCGCGTCGAGCAGACGATCTTCTTTGTAATCTGCTTTTGCGCAAGCAACGTATAAGGAAAACGGGTCGACACACTGCAAACCCGTCGCGTCAAAACTAATATCGGACGGCGCGTCCACGGGATACGACCAGACCTCAATCACAACTGCCGCCGGTTCGTACCACTGAGCCTCCAGCCATCTGTCGCCCATATGCTCTTTCAAGGCCTCTAGCTGATATTTTTCGAGAGCAATGGTTGGAGCAGAGTCTTCATGGGCAAGGTCGGACATATAGCTAAGGGCAGACACACCGGAAAGCAGCGCATCAACGGCACGTAGCTCTGTTCTCTCGATAACCTTCTTGAGCCGGATTCGCTCTAAAACTGGCGTGCGAAGATAGTCCTCAAACCCATCTAGCAACGTCTCGGTCGACAGCCCGGCGTCACACAATATACGCTTTTTGCCGTCCCGCATAATCAACCCAGGAGCTATAGCGGCGATTTCCGAAAGATAGCCGCTGACGCTTGCCGCGCTTTTGCCACACAGACGCGCTAGGTCGCCGGCGGAGCAGTTAACCCATCGTCCCGCAATGAGATTTAGGACGATTCGTTGAGATTGGGACGAAAGCGGAGCAGCGTGAGAAGCACCCAGCACTTCATCGGAAATAACGGCTCCGATAAACGGCAGGAACGCATTTCGCTCATCTCGGATATATGCGATTCCCTCTGAAGAAAGCGCGCGCATAAAACCTAAATCCATAGCATCCCAGCAAATTGCCACCGGACGAGCATCTAACGTACGCACTGCATTGACGAGATTTCGCACCGAAATGACACTGGGCGGTTCTTTAGGTTCCGCAACAATAAAACGGCCCCGCTCAGACATGCCAAGCCGTGCCAAGCGAAGCGAATACCGCTCAAGATGCATGCGAGGAATCTGCATCTCAACTGGCTCCGGGTCGATGGCGAGCTCTAAAGAGAAGAGTCTTTTTGGGAGACAATTTAGCAGCATGTCCAATCACCCTTTTCATTTCAGTTACATTTTAGCGTCTATCTGAAATTATACTGAATCGTATAAAATCATCAATCATCAAAGCCAAGCGCACCATTCAAAACGCAACAAGGGGCTCCCCCGTTCTTTAACGGGGGAGCCCCTTGCCATGTCTAAGTATTCAGCCCACCCGGCCCTCCAGACCAAAAAGCGAACGGGCAAAGCGACGTTCGCAAGCAACGTTATCTAAGGACCTGGGCGGGATTATGACAGCTTGACGATCGGAGCGAATCCCTTCATGAGCTTTTTGGTCTGGCCGGTCTTTTCGAACTGGACCTCGATCATGTCTCCGGCGACCGAGATCACGGTACCCGTGCCAAAGGTCTTATGGCTCACGGTATCGCCCGCGGCAAAGTCCTGCGATGCGCTGGCGCGATCGACCTTGCGCTCCACCGTCGGGGACACCTTGGACGACGGCTTTTTGGCTCGCGGCGCGCCCGAGCCAAAGGTCGAGGCAACACGGCCGGCGTCGGGCGAGACCCCACGATGGCGCTCGGTCCCGTAGCTGCTGCCACCAAAGAAATCGTCAAAGCTCGATCCGCCGCGCGAACCGGAACCGCCAGTCGAGCGCGTATGCGAACCAAATACCTTGCCGCCGTACATATCCGAACCCATGCCCGAGCCAAAGGTGCCGTGACGGTCGCCGCGCTTCTCCCAACCCGTGCCTTCAAAACCGGCAGAACCGATACCGCTAAACTCGATATCCTCAAACGGAATCTCGTTGAGGAAGCGCGAGCGCGGGTTGGCAGAGGTCGAGCCGTAGGTGCGACGCGTGGCCGCATAGGTCAGGAACAGGCGCTTACGGGCACGCGTGATGGCGACGTAGGCCAGGCGACGCTCCTCCTCGAGCTTACCCGGGTCATCGCTGCCGCCAAAGTCGTGCACGTGCGGGAAGATGCCCTCCTCCATGCCGGCCACGAACACCGCCGGGAACTCCAGGCCCTTGGCGGAGTGGATGGTCATCATGGTAATGGCATGCGTCTCGCCGGCCAGGGAATCCAAGTCGGAGCGCAGGGCCAGCCACTCCATGAGTGCCGGTAGCGCCTTACAGGTGAGCGGACCATAGGTGCGCTCAATCTCGTCGGCATGCACGGCACCCGCCGGCATCCCCGTCGGCGCGGCATACGCGTTGCCCGCGATGGCGGCGGCCAGGGCATCCTGCGGCGAGAGCGCCGGGGCGGCTAGGCTATCGAGCGGATTGGAACCTGCGGCATCGCGCGCGCCGACGAGTGCCTCAAACGAGGATGCCGGGGCAAATGGCCCCGGTTCGGGCGCGGGCGCGCTCACCACGACGGGCTCGGCGCCGGCAGGCACGTCGGCAACACCAGCTGCGCGCAGCTCTTCCAAGCTCTCGAGCGTACCCTCGATGTCCTCGTGCGTCTCCTCAAATTCGGCAGCGACGCCCAGGAATTCCTGGATGTTCTCGGCACGGCTCTCAGACTCCATGGTGCCCTCGGCGCGAAACGCCTGCAGCAGACCCGTCTTATCGACAATCATCTCGACGACGTCCTTGAGCTCGCCGTCCATGCGGCGGCCCTCGCGCACCAGCGACACAAAGCTTGACAGGCCATTGCGGACCTTGGCGCTAAACATGCCGGTTTCGGCACACGCAATCTCGCAAGCCTGGAAGAACGAGCAACGGTTGTCGCGCGCCAGCTGCTCGATTTTTTGGATCGAGGTGGAGCCGATGCCACGGCGCGGTGTGTTGATGACGCGCTTGACGCTCATCTCGTCGGCCGGGTTCACGATCATCTTAAGGTAGGCCATGACATCACGGATCTCGGCACGGTCGAAGAATCGCGTGCCGCCCACGATCTTGTAGGGCACGCCCGCGCGCAGGAACATATCTTCGAGGATACGCGACTGGGCGTTGGTGCGATAGAACACGGCAATGTCGTCGTAGCTCGTGCCTTTGGCATGCAGCTTCTCGATCTCGCCGGCAATCCAGCGGCCCTCGTCGCGCTCGTCGCTCGCCTGGAAGGCCTGGATCTTCTCGCCATCGCCCTCGGCCGTAAACAGGCGCTTGTCCTTGCGCTGCGAGTTGTGGCGTACCACGGCGTTGGCGGCGTTCAGGATATGACCCGTGGAACGATAGTTCTGCTCCAGCTTGACGGTCTTGCAGTTTTTAAAATCCTTCTCAAAGTCCAGGATATTGGTGATGTCGGCGCCACGCCAGCTGTAAATGGACTGGTCATCGTCGCCCACGACCATGAGGTTTTGGTACTTGGCGGCCAACAGGTTGGCGATTTCGTACTGGACGTGGTTGGTGTCCTGATACTCGTCGACGCTAATGTAGCGGAAGCGCTCTTGGTACTTATCGAGCACCTCGGGGCGGGTGCGCAGCAGCTCAAGCGCGCGCACGAGCAGGTCGTCGAAGTCCATCGCATTGGCGGCGCGCAAGCGACGCTCCAGCTCCAAGTAGACCTGTGCGGCCTTTTTATCGTTGGGGCTATCGGCGCTCTTGAGCATGTCCTCGGGGCCGATCATGGCGTTTTTGGCCGAGCTGATCTTGCTGCGGATCATGTTGATGGGGAACTGCTTTTGCTCGATGCCGAGCGCCTGCATAATGTCGCGCACCATGCGCTTTGAGTCATCGTCATCGTAGATGGTGAACTGGCCGGTGTAGCCCAGCAGGTCGGCGTCCTCGCGCAGCATGCGCACGCACATGGCATGGAAGGTGCACACCCACATGCCGCGGGTACCGCTGGGAATGAGCGCCGCCAGACGCTCGCGCATCTCGCCCGCGGCCTTGTTGGTAAACGTGATGGCAAGAACCTGCCAAGGCTTAACACCCAGGTCGCCGAGCATATGTGCGATGCGGAAGGTCAAGACGCGGGTCTTGCCCGAGCCGGCGCCGGCGAGCACCAGCAACGGACCCTCGGTGGACAGGACCGCCTCGCGCTGGGCGGGATTAAGGCTGTCGATGTCGACGAGCGGCTTGGCGGGTTTGGGTGCCGGCGCGGGAGCGTCGTAGATGTCGAGCGGGACGAGCTCGGGCTCCGGCGCAGCAGGGGCGGTGTACGCATCGAGCGGCACGGGTGCCGGCGCGGGCGGCACGGGTACCGCAGTGTTCTTTTCCCAGGGCAGGGGCTGGGTCATGGGCGACTCCTCATCTGACGGACGGCGCGCCTGCGGGCAGCGCCATAGTTTGAGCCGTACCAGTATACCGAGCCGCGCGGACACCGACGCAAATCACACCACGACTCCGTGCGCCACCGTCAGGCCCGCCCCAGAGGATTTGGTGCATTGGGGTCAGGTTTCTTTGCACCAACATGGTGCAGACTAACCTGACCCCAATGCACCAAAAGGCGGCATAGACCTTCTGGTCATGCCGCCCCCTTTGAATGACAAGTTGTCGCCCCGGCCGTCGCGCAGCGTCGACTAAGTTAGAGGCCGAGCATCGGCTCCAGGACGAAGAAGTACGCGAGCACCACGATGCCCAGAATGATGCGGTAGACGCCGAAGCACTTGAAGTCGTGACGGCGGACGAAGCCCATAAGCCACTTGATGGCGATAAGCGACACCACAAAGGCGACGACGCAGCCCACGCCCAGGATGGCGATCTCGTTGGTGCCGAAGGTACCGCCCTTAATAAAGTACTTGACCAGCTTGAGCGCGCTCGCGCCAAACATGACGGGAATGGCCAGGAAGAACGTGAACTTAGACGCCACCGAGCGCGTGCAACCCAGCAGCAGGCCGCCGATGATGGTGGAACCGGAGCGCGACGTGCCCGGTACCAGCGAGAGCACCTGGAAGCAACCGATACCCAGCGCGGTCTTCCAGCTCAGATCATCGAGCGTAGTGATGGAGCCAAAGTCCAGGTTATCGTCATCGTCTGCAGCGGCAGTCGCAGCGGGCGCGGCAAAGTGCGCACCAGCGGGGCGTCCGCCCGCCACCACGGCGCGCGAACCAAACGAACCGGCAAGAGCAGCCTGGTCGCGCTTGTTCGCACGCCAGTTCTCAATCACGATAAACAGCACGCCGTACACAATGAGCGCCAGCGCCACGACGGGAGCATTATAGAAATGCTCCTCCATCCAGTCGTTAAGCGGCAGACCGATCGCCGCGGCGGGAATGCAGCCAAGCACAATCTTGCCCCACAGCACCCAGGTGTCACGACGGCCCTCCTTGCCCTTGCTGGGAGAAAACGGATTAAGGTCGTAGAAGAACAGGACGCAGACGGCCAAAATGGCGCCAAGCTGAATCACGACCAGGAACATATTCCAGAACGTCTCGCTCACGTTCATCTTGACGAACTCGTCCACCAAGATCATGTGACCGGTCGACGAAACAGGCAGCCATTCGGTGATGCCCTCGACCAGGCCCATGAAGGCAGATTTTAGAAGCTCGATGATATCCAAAGGGACCCCCTCGTTAGACACCCGCCGATATTGTTCTGCGGACGGTTGCGGGCGATGTCCCATTATCAACCGTTCGGCCGCGGCCGCGCCCACCCTTACCAAAAAACTCGCCCGTTCACAGAATTGCGAGCGGTCAAACCCAAATCCTTGGGTATAACTGCAACAAGATAAAGTGTCCGGCGGCCACGCATCCGCGCCCGCCCGATGCACGAGCCCCACGCCCGTGCGATAGACCAAGGAGGAAACCATGAACGAGGGCTACACCAAGGTATTTGTTTCACTCGACGGTACTGAGCAGCAGGATTTTGTGCTCGCACGCGCCATCAAGGTCGCCGCGAACAACGGCGCCAAGCTGATTATCGGCCACGTTATCGATTCCACGGCGCTCGAGAGCGCCGGTTCCTATCCGGTCGATCTGGTCAACGGCCTAGAGGAGGCATTTAAGAACTCCATCGCCAAGCAGCTCGAAGAGGCCAAGGCCAATCCCGACATTCCCGAGGTCGAGGTCATGATTCGCGCCGGCCGCATTCGCGAGACGCTCAAAGACGAGATGCTCGACGTGGTCAAGCCCGACCTGGTGCTCTGCGGCGCTCGTGGCCTGTCCTCGATCAAGTATGCACTCCTGGGCTCGATTTCGACGTTCCTGCTACGCAACACCGACTGCGACATCTTGGTCGTGAAGTAGCGTTGCCCCCACCGGCCGCGGGGCCTGCGGGGTTTCCACGGGCACGTCCTCGCCGCGTTGCGGCTGCGGGATGTGCCCTTAGGAAACCCCTCCCGGCCCCGCGGCCTTCGCAGCCTTACTTCAGCGAGTTGTCTGATAGAAAAATGGCGTGCCGCCCCGTTTGGGGCGGCACGTTTTGTTTGGGCGGGCGTCTGCCGCGTACGTTACTCGAAATATTGGAACTTGTTCGTTGAAAAAGCGAATGTTACGACGAAGCCTTCGCCGGGCTCGGATGCCGCGGTGACGTCGATGCCCATCTTGGAGCACAGGCGCGCCACCAGGTATAGGCCGATGCCCGTTGCGCGCTTGGTGGTGCGGCCGTTGTCGCCGGTAAAGCCCTTCTCGAACACGCGCGGCAGGTCGGCCGCGCTCACGCCGCAGCCGTTGTCCGCGACGGTGAGCTCGATGCGTTCGCTCGCCAGGCCCTCGTCCAGCAACGCGCCCGAAAACACGATCTTCGCGCCGTCCTCGCGCGCATATTTAATACTGTTCTGAATAAGCTGGCCCAGAATAAACTCGAGCCATTTCTCGTCGGTAAAGACCTCAAAGTCGAGGTTCTCGCACACCGGGGCCACGTGCGCCGCGATGAGCTCACGCGCGTTGGCCTTAATCGCGCCCGTCACCAAGGTCTTGAGATCCCAACGGCGAATCAGGTAGTCGCGCTCCACGACTTCCGAGCGCGCGTAGTACAGCGCCTGGTCGATATAGCGCTCCACGCGAGCCAGCTCACGGCCCAGGTCATCCACGCGCGACAGGTCGTCTTCGCTGCCATCCAGGTTTTCCAAAATCAGGTGAGCCGCCGCCAGGGGCAGCTTGGCCTCGTGGACCCAGCTCTCGATATAGTCGCGATAGTCATCGGTCTGACGCCGGCCTTCGGCAACCTCGTCGCAAGCGGCTTTGCCCACCCGGCGCAAGACCTCGTACTCGAGCTCGCCCTCGGCATAGGTCGGACATTGCACCATCTCCTGCACCCATGCGGGACTCTCGAGCTCCTCTGCCGCACGCTCCAGCTGGCGCAGAAAACGACGACGGCGCACGTACTCGATCACGATGCCGAGCATACCAAAGATAAAGGACACGCCGACCGCCACGACCACGATAGAAACGGGTGCGCCGGCGACCGTCAGCACAAAGCAGCTCAGCAGCACACCGCACGTCCACACGGCGACGGGAAGCAGCGCATCTTTAAAGAACTTGCCAAACGACATAGCCGGCCCCTAGACCGAATAGCCTTGGCCGCGATGCGTGGTCAAATACCCCTTGATGCCGATTTTTTCGAGCGTGGTGCGCAGGCGGTTGATGTTGACGGTGAGCGTATTGTCGTCCACGAAGGCGTCGGAGTCCCACAGGTCCTGCATGATGGCCGAGCGCGAAACGATCTTGCCCGCGCGGCTCAGAAGCAGCGAGAGGATACGCAGCTCGTTTTTGGTGAGCTCGGTGCTGGTGCCCGTTTGCGTGTTGGTGACCATGGAGCGGGCGAGGTCGAGCTCCAGCCCCTTGTGGACAAGTGTGCTGCGCTCGCCTGCCGCCGTGGTGCGGCGCAGCAGTGCGTTGATGCGCGCCACGAGCACGCGCGCGCTATAGGGCTTGGGAACAAAGTCGTCCGCGCCGAGCGTCATGGCCATGACCTCGTCGATCTCGGTCGTGCGCGACGTGAGAACGATGATGGGAACCTCGGATTCGCGACGGACCTCATGGCAGATGTGCTGGCCGTCTTTGACAGGGAGCGTGAGGTCGAGCAGCACCAGGTCGGGCGCGGCGGCGAGAATATCGTGCGAGACATGCTCAAACGATTCGCAGGCCTCGACTTCAAACCCGGCGCGGGCAAGGATGTCGACAAGCTCACGACGAATGGGCTCGTCGTCCTCAACGACATAAATCAGCGCCATGGATTTCGCTCCCCTCTTGGTTGTCTTGCCACCATTATGGCTGCGAAACTGCAGGTGCGCACCGCGCGCGGTGCCAAGGTGACAGAACTGTTCGCGAGCGGGGGCGTTTTGTCCGCCTCGCACTCGCAGCGGCGGCGGGGACCAAAATGATTCTTTAATCCCCGTCCCAGAAAAATCATTTAGCGGCGGGCACGGAGCTTTTCGTAGCCTTCGGCGAAGAAGGCAACCGTGGCGGCGTCGGCCTCGGCGGCGTTCGTCTCGGTCGCGGGGACCACGCCGTGCTCGTCGCTCACTAGGAACAGCGCGCCCTTGAGCTGCGCGGGAATGTCTACGCGCGTGACCGGGATTCCCTTGGTCTGGGCCAGCTGCTCGATGAGCGTCGCCGTGCCGCACAGGCACTCGTCCGCCGGCGCCACAAAGGCAAGCTCGCCATTGTTGACGGCGGCGAGCAGCTCGGGCGCCACGCCGGTCTCGTCGGCCTCGGAGCGGGCCTCGGCGGAACGGGCACGCAGCGCCTTGGCCGACGTATCGGCGAGCGGCTCGTACTCCCCCACCGTCATGGCGGCGTTGCCATTGATGTCGATCACCAGCATGAGCACGCCGTCGCGTGCGGTGTAATCGCCCTCGGCAAGCGACCACTCAACGTGCTGTTTGGCCCAGCTGAGCATGTTATGGGTGAGTGGCTCGCCCTGCACCAGGCGCTCAGACAGCGCGCGGATGTGACGGTTGAGCATGGGTACCTTTTTGTTGGACATGCGCCAACGGCAGACAAGCGCGGGCTTGTCGAGCGTAAACTTCTCGACCGCCTCCTGATTGGCGCAAAAGTCCTCGTACGCACGCTGATCCTCGGCATTGCCAAACAGCTCGGCATCATCAATCTGGGGCATGGTCATACCTTTCGTGTTAGTCATTCCGTCCTCTTATACCAAAAAGACGGCCCTCCAAACGGAGCGACCGTCTTTTGCAGAGATTATTTTAGAAGCGAGGCTAGTCCAAGGGACGAGATAACATCCCATCCTCCCCAGTCAACCTAACAGGTCGGCGAGGGTTGCCCAGGTGCCGCAGATTGCCGTGAAAGAGGAGCGACGCGTACTTGGGTACGCGAGCGACGAATGAGCGGCAAGGTGCGGTGGCTGGGCAAGCCGCAGCGCCACCTCCCTACTTAGTGGCGGAAGTGGCGGGCCCCCGTGAAGACCATCGCAATATTGTGCTCGTTGCAGGCCTGGACGCTCTCGTCGTCGCGCTTGGAGCCGCCGGGCTGGATGATGCAGGTCACGCCGTGCGCGGCAAGCACGTCGACGTTGTCGCGGAACGGGAAGAACGCGTCGCTTGCACAGGCAAAGCCGCCCTTCTCCACGCCCTCGCGCTCGCAGAAGTCCTCGGCGCGCTCGCAGGCAAGCAGTGCAGAGTCAACGCGGTTGGGCTGACCGGGGCCCATGCCAATGCCGGCCTTACCCTTGGAAACCAGGATGGCGTTGGACTTGACGCCCTTGCAGACCTTCCAGGCAAACTCGAGCTCGGCCATCTCAGCGTCGGTGGGCTTGCGGTCGGTGGGGAACGTGAAGGTCGCGGGATCCTCGGTCACGTGGTCGACTTCCTGCACCAGCATGCCGCCGTCGACGGAGCGCAGCTCCACCTGGGCGCCGTGGTCCACGCCGCCGGTAGCCAGCACGCGCAGGTTGGGACGCTTGGACATGCGCTCGAGCGCCTCGGCAGTGTAGCTCGGGGCGATGATAACCTCGACGAACTGCTTGTTCTGATCGGCAAAGTGCTCGACCAGCTCATAGGGAACCTCGCGGTTGCAGGCGATGATGCCGCCGAAGGCGCTCTTGGGATCGCAGGCGAAGGCGCGGTCGTAGGCGGCCGTGATGTCCTCGGCAACGGCGGAACCGCAGGGGTTCTGGTGCTTGAGGATCACGCAGGCCGGCTCCTCGAACTCGCGGACCAGGTTCCAAGCGGCGTCGGCATCCAGATAGTTGTTGTAGCTGAGCGGCTTGCCCTGGATCTGCTCGGAGCCAACGAGCGGGAACTGCGAGCTCGCGGTGTTCTCGCAGCCCTCGGCAAAGCGATAGACCGTGGCCTTCTGCTGAGGATTCTCGCCATAGCGCAGGTCGTCGACCTTCTCCAGCGAGATCTCGAGCTTGGCAGAAGTGTCCGCCACGTCGCTTGCCTGGGCGGCAAGCCAACGGGAGATAGCCGTGTCGTAGGCGGCGGTGGTCTGGTAGACCTTCACCTGCAGGCGACGACGGGTGGCAAGCGTGGTGCAGCCACCGGTCTCGCGCATCTCGGCCAGGACGGCATCATAGTCGGCCGGGTCGGAGATGACGGTAACGCTCGCGGCGTTCTTGGCGGCAGAGCGCAGCATGGAGGGGCCACCGATGTCGATGTGCTCGATGGCGTCCGCGAAGGTGACCTCGGGGTTGGCGACGGTCTTCTCGAACTCGTACAGGTTGACGACGACCAGGTCGATCAGCTTAATGCCGTGCTGAGCAGCCTCCTGCATGTGCTGCTCGGAATCGCGGCGGGCCAGCAGCGCGCCGTGAACCTTGGGGTGCAGGGTCTTAACGCGGCCGTCCATCATCTCGGGATAGCCCGTGAACTCCTCGATGGGGGTTACGGGGACGCCCGCGTCCTCGATGGCACGAGCCGTGCCGCCCGTAGAGATGATCTCGACGCCAAAGTCATCGACCAGCGTCCGTGCGAAATCGACGACGCCCGTCTTATCGGTAACCGAGATCAACGCGCGTGCGATCTTCACATCAGATCCCATGCAGTCCTCCTGTCTGGTACGCCGCCGTGCTCTGTGAGCCGGTGATACGTCGATCTGCAGCGCTCGCGCAGCGGCATTGAAAATACTGATTCAATGTAGCGCATCGAGCGCATCGATGCACCCCGCAACGGGCGCATATGCAGAAAAAGTTTGCGAGCGGAGGGGATGGGCACGGCACCGGGCACGGTGAGTTCATGGAACACAGGGGCACCATAATTAGATGCCAATAGCGTGGTAGAACTGTGCTCGATATGCATCCGCAAAAGAAAGAGGCACCATGGTCTCGCGGGTTCTCTACCGACCGTTTGATACCGAAGACTTCGACGCCATCGCGTTGATTCTGCAGCAGCTTTGGCATAACAATTCGGATAACGATGAGTACAACCGCCTCGAGGCCGCGTGCGACCTCGCCTATTGCCTTTCGTCTTCGACGTTTTCGCAGGTTGCCGTAATCGACGGTCAGGCGCGCGGCATTGCGCTCGCGCGTGCGGGACAGAGCTCCGGCGCCACCGTTAAGGAACATTGGCTGGATACCGAACGCGCACTGCTATCGCAAATGCGCGAGCTGGAGCCCGATGCCTGCGCCGAGTATCTCTCGTTTGTGCGCGCAACCATCCGAACCAACAACCGCCTGCTCGAAAGCAGCCCGTTACCACACGACAACGAGGTCACGCTGCTTGCCGTAGATCGCGACGTCCATGGCCTGGGCGTTGGCTCGGTGTTGCTCGACGCCGCAGTCTCGTACCTGTCCTCGCGCGGGGCGACGAGGGCGCACCTGTACACCGACTCCAACTGCTCGTGGAAGTTCTACGAACTGCACGGCTTTAAGCGCACGGCCACGCACCGCGCCAACCGCGAAGAGCGCCGTCACGACATGCCGCGCGAAAGCTTCCTCTACGAACTCGACCTAACAGCCTAGGCCCAGCAGCCATACCTAGTCATTTAGGAACGTCCCCAGTGACTAGTCGTTGGGGACAGTCTTCGTAGGTAGCGCATAAAAAGGGATGGGCTTTCCCCGACGGCTGTCGAGAAAAGCCCATCCCATAGCTTACGACCGTTAGAACGTTCCGCCGCCGCCTCCGCCGACGCCGCCGCCTCCGCCGCCCGAGAAGCCGCCGCCTCCGCCGCCGCCCGAGCTGTCGGAGCTCGATGCCAGCTCACGGATGCTCTCGTGATACACGCCGTCGAACGAATCGAGCGGCGACTCGGTACCGTAATGATGGTAGTACCACCAGTAGCAGGGGTAATTGTCGTAGAAACCGTCGGCCTCGCGCACCTCGGGAGGAACAGCCTCGGCAAGCTGACGCAGGACTTCCTTCGAAACACCCAGCGCCGCACCCATCACCAGAAGTTTATTCCACAGGACCAGATCGCCGGGGACGGCCTCCTTTAGGCGCGTGAAATCCTCAAGCCAATGCTTGAGCGCCTTGCAGCGAGCCGCCACCTCGGCGCCCTCCGGCGTAAAGCGGCGGAACGTAAGGCCCACGCCAATACCCACCAGCACAATCGGCACCGAGATAACCGCGGCGATAATGTTCGCCTGTGCGCCGTCGGTAAAGAAGATGGATCCCGCGGGAATACAGGCGATCAGAATACCAAGAACCAGGCAAAACACCATTGCGACAATGCCGTCCGAGGCAACGTACTCGCTATCGGCCAGCTTGCCCTTAACGGTGTTCTGATAGTCCTCGAGCTTGTCGCCCACGGGTGTAGCGTGCTGCTTGACGTAGTGCTGCAGCTCGTCGAACGTGCGCGAACGGTCACCGTTCTCGTCGGGCTTAGCACCGGCAAAGAAGACCTTGAGCACCATGTGGTCAATGCCCTTGGCCGACTTCCAACCCGCATCACTCACCGTCACGCGATACGTCTGCTCTTCTTTTTCACGCCCCAACAGACCCTTCTTAGCCTTAGTCACGGTCGCCTGTTCCAGCTTGATCACACGGTCGTCAGTGAGCTTCATGAGCGTGGCGATATATGCCTGATCGGGCACCTCGTTCCAGCTCATGAGGGCCGAAAGCACGGCGGGATGGTCGGCCGAAGGCACATCGCGGAAATATTCGTCCTGGAAAAGCGGCTTGGGCTTGCGGCGGCGCAGCTTGAGCACAACGATTGTGCCGGTAAAGGCCACCGCCGCGACAACACTTAGTACGGCAAGTACATTGGCAATCATGCGAGCGTGAGCGCGGCGGGCGTTAGCTTCGTCGGCCCACGCCTTCTCTTCGCTCAGGATCGTTGACATGCGCTCCTCGCTCGAGGCGGAAAGCCATGGCACCCAGTCGCTGGGGAAGGCGATGCGTGCCTCGGCGAATTCGCCCTGATGCACGCAGGGAATGGTATAGGTGACCATGGGCTCGTCCTCATCGAGTGACACGTCGCCCGTCAGCGGACCGTGGCCCCATGCGCGGAAGTCATCGCCCTTGACGGCCGCCGTCCCGGCAGCGGCATTTGCGAAGTACACTTCCATCTCGACATCGTCGGAATCCGCGGACCAGCCGTCACCTACAAATTTCCAGTAGAGCTCAGCGGTATCGGCCCAGTTCATGACCGCACCGGTCATGGTGTAGCTCACGTAATAGATCACGCTATCGCCGCTCTCGTGGGGGCTGAAAACCTTGATCTTTACGCCGCCGTCGGACTGCTCGACCGTGTAGACGCCAGAGTCACCCTTGTTTGCGCTATCGACTTTGTTGAACGCGGTGTCCTCTTCCTCGACGCTCAGCACGTCGACACCCGCCGCGCCGCCCTGCTGGTTGGTGTCCGCATTGATCTCCCAAAACACGCCGTTGATGTCGTCATCGAAATCGAACTGGCGTCCCTCGACAACGGTCAGCGAGCCGTCGGCCTCAACCGTGGCGCCGATATAGGTTTGGGTCATGGAGTAGCCGTCGGCACGTGCAACGGCGGGCAACAGCAGCAGTGCGCACGCGACGAGCGCGCAAATGGAAACAAATCGCGCAAACGGGCGGCGCTGCCGGCTGACTTTGGCGGCGAGGGTGTTCATAGGCACATCCTTTGTCTGTAAAACCAACAGCGCCATTGTCCCACGTTTGCGGGTACGCATGACGAATATCTAGGCGACCGGAGCGCCAAACGGGATGAAAGTCACGCCCGCACCCCGGCACTTGGAAAATGATCCATTGGGGACGGAGGAAAACGGATCATTGGGTTGAATCGACAGACAGCAACAAATTTGTCGTTTGAGACACTCTTGGGCTGAGTCCCGCGCCAGCAATAGATACCACTTCACAGCTCCGTCACAGGTGTAGCGGCTTTGTGTGGGCGCGGCATGCGCTGATTGAGCCGCCAGTCGAGGGGCATAAAGCAGTTGAGCGAAAACGGTTTGCCCCTTTGCCGTTCGCTCGAGGATCATGTCCCCCTTTTCCGCGGAAACCCCGGCAGTTGCGAAGAGCTGCCGGGGTTTCTGTCGTTTGTGAGGCCGAGTCGGCGTACGGCGATCGAGACGTTGGGCCGCAGACCCACCGTGCGCAATGCGCAGCGCCGCCAACTTGCGAGCCACGGAAACGCCTTCCCTACCGTGCCCCGCGCTATACTCGTCCGCATGGATATCAAAACACGCAACATAGTAACGCCCGCCGCGGATGCACCAACGTCGCAACCCGCCTCCGTTCCCGCACCTGTCGTGGGCCGTTTTGCCCCGTCGCCCTCGGGCCGCATGCACCTGGGCAACGTGTTCAGTTGCCTGTGCTCGTGGCTTTCGGCCCGCAGCCAGGGCGGCAACATCGTGCTGCGCATCGAGGACCTGGACGATCGCTGCAAGCGCCCCGAGCTTGCCGCTCAGCTGATTGACGATCTGGCCTGGCTAGGGCTTCAGTGGGACGAAGGCCCCTACTACCAGCACGATCGCCTCGACCTGTACGAGAGCGCCTTGCACCAGCTGCAAGACGCCAGCCTCACCTATCCCTGCTTTTGCACGCGCGCCGAGCTCCACGCCGCCCGCGCGCCGCACGCCAGCGACGGCACGCCCATCTACCGCGGCGCCTGCCGAGGCCTTTCGGCCGAAGAGGTCGCCCGCCGCAGTGCCCTGCGCGCCCCGGCCACGCGCCTACGCGTGCCCGACATCGACGACCTCGCAGGCGACGTGATCGAATTCGTGGACCGCACGTACGGGGCCCAATGCGAGGCACTCGCCACCGAGTGCGGCGATTTTTTGGTGCGCCGCAGCGACGGCGTGTTTGCCTACCAGCTGGCCGTGGTGGTCGACGACGCCGCCATGGGTGTTACCGAGGTCGTGCGCGGATGCGACCTGCTGGGCTCCACGCCGCGCCAAATCTACCTGCAGCATCTGCTGGGACTTCCCACGCCGCACTACGCGCATATTCCGCTGCTCATGTCGCCGGACGGCCGCCGCCTTTCCAAGCGCGATCGCGATCTGGACCTGGGCGAGCTCCGCGCCCGCTTTGGCACACCCGAGGCATTGCTGGGCTGGCTCGCCGGGCAAACGGGCATCGCACCGGACACCACACCGCGCTCTGCCAAGCAGCTGGTCGAATACTTTAGCTGGGACGTCATCCGTGCGCATCGCGAGAACATCACTGTAACTGCCGAGTAGCCAAACGCCTCGCCCCTACGCAACATCCCAGGGCTGGAGTTCGTCGCCCAGGCGAACGATGCAGTCGTAGAGCACGGTGTGGCGCTCGGCCGGGTTGGCGTCGCGATGAAAATGGCCGTAGTACCAGCGCTTGAAGTCCAAGCGATCTTCCAGTTCATCGAAAAATGCCGTAAGCCGATCAATGGCGGGGCAATTCCAGCCGGGTGCCGGATAGAGCGTGGGCGAAAGCATGCGCGTAGAGCAGGTGTGGGTGATTACGTAGTCGACCTTCCAGCCCACGCTGTCGAGCTTTGCCCGCGCCTCCTCAAAGTTGCGCTCGTCCGGCAGCTCCTGCGGCCACCAGCTGGAATAGGGAATGCGGTACTCTTTGTCAACGCTCGTGGCGCCGCCCATGGTAAAGATCGTTGAGCCGTCAAGCTCAAAAAACTCGCCACGCGTCAGGCGCCGTATGGGAGAGGTATCCGACAGGCGCTGCGTCAGCCCACCGTGCCACAGCTCCATGGGTCGCTCCGCCCAGTGATCGAAACGCTCGTGGTTGCCGTCGACGAGCAGCACGGTATAGGGGCGCGACTCCAGCCAAGCGATGTCGGCGCACTCCTCGGCAGAGAAATCCCACGGAAAGCCAAAGTCGCCCGCAACAATCAGATAGTCGTCGCTCGTCAGACTATCCCCAAGCTCCCAATCGCGCAGCTTTTGCATGTCGAGGCCGCCGTGAATATCGCCTGTCACATAGACCGTCATCGGATCACCACTTCCCTGTAAGTCGCTAGCCCACATTCTGCACGATCACTAAGTCAACCGTTCCAGCCCTTCCATCCTTTGGGACCTACCCCTCGCTCTTCCATCCAAACGGGTCAAACACCCAAAAGATCAGATCGAGCACGCCGCCGGTCATCGTGGCGCCGGCAAGAGCCATGCAAACATGCAGAAAGCTGGCACTTCGGAGCACGTCGAACGGCCCCAGAACAGCCAGCAGCGCGACCGCTGCGCCGGCTACGCACAGCGCGAGGCACGGCCCCGCGTCCTTTACGCACTTCTTTGCGAGATGCTTTGCGTTGTCACTCATCGGTATCGAACTCCTTAGAGGGTCGTTGTTCAGACGCATGCCGCCGCGGCAGAGCGGGGCGGCAGGGTAAGTGTCACATGCTGTGCGGACATCAATGGAGAAACCGCCTGCTCGACCAACCTTTGACGCCGTTTTGCACCGGCACCACATCCCCCGCTATCGAGGTCTAATACTTTTCCCACCGCTACCCAAAAACTCATCCAACGTTAATCTTGGCTCAAGAATCGCTTAATCTATAACCTGCACTATAGAGTTCGACCGAGGGCGGGGCGGCGCCGCGCAACGCAGGCCGCCGAACGCAACGCTCGCGCCCGGGCAGATCGCCCGGCGTCGCGCCCATCGAACGAAAGGACAGGTCATGGACGACCTCGAAAAAGTTGAAACCATCCGCACCAAGTGCAACGTGAGCTACACCGATGCCAAAGCCGCGCTCGACGCCGCCGACGGCAACGTTTTGGACGCCATCATTTGGCTCGAGTCGCAAGGCAAGACCCAGACCCCGTCGGCGCACGCCGCCACCGAGTCCGCGCCAGTCGATGAGCCCTCAGCCGAGATGGTCGCCGCGCAGGCCGCCTACGAGAAGTCGAGCGAAAAGACCGACTTCTCCAAGAAGATGGACAGCGTATGGGAGTACCTCAAAAAGCTCTTCCGCCTGAGCCTGGACACCAAGTTTATCGCCACGCGCCGCGATGCGATCATCCTCAACATCCCCATCCTGATCCCCATCATCGCCCTGTTTGCCTGGGGCGCTACGATTTGGCTGATGCTGATTGGCCTGTTCTTTGGCATGCGCTACCGCATCGACAGCGACGGCGACGTGCCCGGCAGTATCAACAACCTTATGAATCACGCCGCCGATGCCGCGGACGACATCAAGCAAAATCTGAACGACGACAAGTAATCGCAGACGGGGGCACGCATGGCACGGATCCTGATCGTAGAGGACGAGGAGAAAATCGCCCGCTTTGTGACGCTCGAGCTGGAGCACGAGGGCTACCAGGTGGAACACGCCGCCGATGGCCGCACCGCCGTGGACCTGGCGCTGGAGCGCAACTACGATCTTATTCTGCTCGATGTGCTGTTGCCGCAGCTCAACGGCATGGAGGTCCTGCGGCGCGTCCGCAAGCACAAGGATGTGCCGGTGATAATGGTCACCGCGCGCGATGCCGTGATGGACAAGGTGGCCGGGCTCGATGCCGGCGCCGACGATTACCTGACCAAGCCGTTTGCGATTGAGGAGCTGTTCGCACGGATCCGCGTGGCGTTGAAGCGCTCGGAGGCCGTGCGGGCGGCTTCGGGCGTTGGCGGCATCGGGACGGGCGCGGCAGGCGGCACGGGTGTCGGCGCCACTGCGATGCCCCCGGTCAGTGACTCGACCCAGGTTTCCGCCTCGCTCTCCCCCGCCACGCTCGCCGCGGGTTCGGTCGTGCTCGATCCCGATCGCCGCGAAGTCACGGTCGGCGGCTCACCCATCGCGCTCACGGCCCGCGAGTTCGATGTCCTCGCCCTGCTTATGGCGCACGCCGGCAGCGTGCTCACGCGCGAGCGCATCGCGCACGAGGCGCTGGGCTACGAATACGTAGGCGACACCAACAACGTCGACGTGCACATCGCGCACCTGCGCGCCAAGATCGAAGACGCCGGCAGCGCCCGCATCATCCAGACCGTGCGCGGGGTGGGCTATGTCTGCCGTGCGTAACGCCGAGGCCAAACGCGTCACCTCCATCGCCCGTGCCATCAACTGGAGCTATATGTGGCGCCGCCTGATAAGCTACGTCTGGCTCGATCTGCTGCTGATGGTGATTGCGGCGGCGATCCTCGTCTATGGATACAACCAGACACTGCCCGACAGCGCGTTTACCGCAGGATGGATCCCCGGCGCCACCGTTCGCGGCATGTCGCTGAAGCCCGCGCGCGGCTGGGACCTGACAACGCTCACCTATACCGTCGAGCTTGCGCGTACCACCAAGACCTTCCCCCTCGCGCAGGACCTCATCGCACTTTGGCCCCTCTATATCGTTGTTGTAGGTTGGCAGGTCATCAGCATGCTCGATATGCTCGGCGGCGCCCGCCGCGTGCGCCGCACCATGGCGCCGCTCAACGATCTGGCCCTGCGCGTGGACGAACTCGGCCGCATGCAACTCGCCGGCGGCAAAATGGAAACACTGGAGCAGGCCATCGAGCGCGCAAGCGTCGACTCGCCGAGCGTCACCACCGGCGACGCCGACCTGGCAAGCATCGAGGTCGCACTCAACCGCCTGCTGCGCCAGATGCAAGAGGCCAAGCTGCAGCAGATGCGCTTTGTCAACGACGCGAGCCACGAGCTGCGCACGCCCATCGCGGTGATTCAGGGCTACGTGAACATGCTCGACCGCTGGGGTAAGGACGACCCGGACGTGCTGGCGGAGTCCATCGCGTCCCTTAAAGCCGAAAGCGAGCACATGCAAGAGCTTGTGGAGCAGCTGCTGTTTTTGGCGCGCGGCGATGCCGGGCGCACGGTCCTGCGGCGCGCGCATACCAACTTGGCTGCACTGGTCAGCGAGGTATGCGAAGAATCGCAGATGATCGATACCGAGCACACGTATCGGCTGGCTTCTGACGCTGCGCTTGCCAGCGACCCGCGCTGCGACGCGCCCGTCGACGTGGCGCTCGTGAAGCAGGCTCTGCGCGTGATCGTGCAAAACGCCGCCAAGTACTCGGATGCGGGAACGACCGTCACATTTGGCATAACGCCGGATGCGGGCGCGGGCACGATCGACATAAGTGTTGAGGACGAGGGCATCGGCATGAACCAGGAATCCGCAGCTCACGCGTTCGAGCGGTTCTACCGTGCCGACAACGCGCGCGATGCCGGCGCACAGGGTTCGGGTCTGGGGCTTGCGATCGCCAAGTGGATCGTCGACAGCCACGGCGGCGTCATCGGTGTGACCTCGGTCGAAGGGGTCGGCAGCCGCTTTACGATTCGCCTGCCGCGGCAGGAAGCCCCTCGGCATAAATAAAGGGATAGGGCCACGCGGCCCTATCCCTTTTTGCCAGCTATGGCAGCTTGTGCGCTACTCGCGGCACAGGTGCACGGCGAAACCGGCGAACTCGCGCTTAAAGTACACGAGCTTGGTACCACCGTCGGGCAGCAGCGCGCGCGACTCTTCGTTGACCTCGAGCCCGCGCTCGGCAAACCACTTCTCAGCTGCATCGATGTCGTTAACGGCAAAGCCGATGTGGCCCTTGGTGCCACGACCGTTCTGCTTCATGATCTCGACCAGCGAATCGTTGAAGTACGAAACCGGGGTCTCGATGACGGGCAGGCCCATCATCGTCGAGAACAGCTCCGCGATCTCCAGGGCGTCTGCCGGGTCGGTGGCGTTAATGCCCACATGGGCAACGCGCATACCAAAGAGCTCTACCGGGTTGGCGTTCTGCTCACTCATGCAGTCAGCGCCTACTGAGCCATGACGTCGAGAACGGCCTTCTCGGCGGCAACGCGGTTCATGCCGGTCATGAAGGGCACGCCACTCACGTACGGGCAGGTGAGGCCCTCGGGGGCAACGGTGGTGGCGATCAGCAGGTCAGCGCCCTCGTCGCAGTAATCCTTGGCCTCGGAGATGGCGCACTGCACGATCTCGTACTTGTCGGCATAACCGTTGGCGTCGAGCAGAGTAGCGACCTTCTGGGCAACGAGCGTGGAAGTAGCAGCGCCAGCACCGCAAGCCAAAACGATCTTCTTCATAGGTAATGTCTCCCTTCATGGTTTACTTTAGGTAAGTGTACCGCAGCGAGCGATGGCACTCGGCCTCGATGAGCTTTTATGCCAGTTTGCTTGCGCGCTGCGTATAATACATCTAGTACGTGTTGTCATACCGCTCGCTTTATGAGCGACTAAGGACCCTAATATGCCCGATTCCCGCACACTCTGGACCGCCGTCGTTATCATCTGCATCGCCGTGTCGGTGTTCTTTAGCGTCAAAAAACGCACCACGTTTAAACGCCTGCAGCAATTGATGGCCGCCAAGCAGTGGGACGAGTTCGATCGTTTGCTCGACGGCAAACTCACCAGCATGCTGTACCCGCGCTACAACCGCGACTACCTGCGCCTGAACTCCTATCTGCTGCGCGAGGACCATAAGCGCGCCGACGAGATGTTCGACCTGCTACTGGGACTCAACCTGCCCAAGATGCAGCGCGTCGACCTGGTAATCAAAGCTTTTAACTACTACGTTGGCCAGGAGGACCGCAAAAAGGCCAAGGAGTTGCTGCACGAGATCAAGGGCTTTGAGGGCGGTCAGGCCGAGGCAGTCGCACACGAATGCCAGCTGATGTACGACACGATGATCCTCAAGCGCCACAACGACATTCCCGAGCTGGAGCGCATGCTCGAGGATGTCGGCGACGACCCGGTCAAGCGCTGCCGACTGGAGTACCTGCTGGCCCTGCAGTATCAAAACAAGGGCGACGAGGCAAAGTTCCAAGAGTTCCTGGAGAAGTCGGGCCAACACTCGATGGCCGTCAACGCGTAACGGACGGCTTGTGCTAGACTTCTAGTCTCACGGGGGCGTGGCGGAATTGGCATACGCAGGAGACTTAAAATCTCTCGCCGCAAGGATTGTGGGTTCGAGTCCCACCGCCCCTACCATATGGAGCTTTCGAGCCCGTGTCCCCAAGGGATGCGGGCTCGTCTCTTTTGGACGCCGGTGGGGCTCTAAGTTGCGGTGGAATAGGGACTGTTTGGTGCCCGAAAGGGCGATTTTAGTCCGTATTTCACCGCAACTTATTTAGAGGGTGCTGAGAGTGGGGGTCCAGGCGATGGTGGGAGTCACGCCGTCGAGAACCTCGTTGATGGTGGCGGCCATGCCAGCGAGTAGGCTGTTCTCGCTTACGGTGAGCGTCTTGTAGCCGCCGGCTCGCATGAGCTCGCGGATCACCACGGCGCCAGCCAGAATCACGCTCGCGCGCTTGGGCTGCACGCCCGGCAGCGCAGCGATACCCTCCACACCCAGCGTAGACATACGATCGATGGCGGCCGAGATCTGCTCCAGCGAAAGCTCGCGCAGGTGCACAAAGTTCGAGTCGTACGGCTCCAATTCGTGGACCAGCGCCACGAGCGTGGTGACGGTACCGCCCACCGCAACGAGGCGCTCGGCGCGCGCAAAGTCGCTGGGCAGGCCCTCAAAATAGGCGGAGAACTGCTCGCCCGCCCACGCGGCGGCAGCCGCAAGCTCGCCGTCCGTGGGCGGCAACGCGGAGAAGAAGCGCTCCGTCACGCGACGGCAACCGATGTCCAGTGAGCGCGTTCCCTCCAGCGCAAAGACCCCGCGCTCAGGCGCATAGACGCCCGTCGCGAGCTCCGTGGAGCCGCCGCCCGAATCGGCGACGATGATGCACTCGCCAGCAAAGTCGTGTGCCACGCCAAAAAACGTCAGGCGCGCCTCGACCTCGCCCGGAATCACCTGCGGTTCGAGCCCCAGCTCGCGCAGGCCGTCCAGCAGCAGCACGGCGTTGGATGCATCGCGCGCGGCGCTCGTGCACGTGGTGCAGATGCACGCGGCCCCAAAGGCACGGGCTTCGTCCACAAACATGCGGCACGCAGCAAGCACGCGCTCAACGGCCGCCTCGCAAAAGCGCCCCGTCGCGTCCACGCCCTCGCCCAAGTCGGTAATCTCGGTATGCTTGGACGATTCCATGATCGCCCCGCCCTCGACCTGGGCCAACACCAGTCGCGACGACACCGTTCCCAGGTCGATCGCCGCCACCTTATAGCGTTTGCAATTTGTCATTGCGGGCTCCCCTCCGGGCGCTATTTGCCGTTGGACACGACCGTCTGGCCCTCGACACCGTTAAACCCAAACAGCATGTCGAGCGCCTGGATGTACCACGGCGCATCCTTACCGACTTCTTCGATTTCCTTGGCAACTTCGCTGGCCTTCTTGGCGTTCGACGACTTCTTGCTCGACGACGAGTCCGAATCGTCATCCAAGCCCAGCACGTCAATTTTGGTCTCGCCGGGCATTACCAGGCCCAGGCCCTCGGACGCCGCGTCCTTAATGCCCTCCTCCGAGAGCAGTTTGTCGACGCTTTTTTGCAGCTCATCATTGTATTGCTGACGAATCTCGACCTGCTTGGCCAAGATATCGCTCGAACGCTTTGCCACGTACAGATCGCGCACGGGGAAATACAGGCTCACGAGCACCAGGGCAACGACAATGCCGATGAATAGCCCTCGCTGAGGACCGTGGGTAAAGTCGTAAATTGCCTTGACCACCGCGTTGTCGTTGGCGTAGTGCATAAAGTCCGAGCCCGAAAAACGGTTCGAGGGCCTGGTCGACTTTTCGTGCGTTTGAGCCGAGGGGCGCTGAGCATGCGTCGGGCGCGCCGAACGTGGCGGGCGGTCCGTTGACGTATTCATTTGAGCATGGGGGTGTGAGGCACTTGGCGGACGCTGCGCGCGGTGATCGACGCCGCCGTAACCAGACCCGCCAAGCTGCGCGGTACGCGCACGACGAGACGACGGCTCACGCGAACCGGCGGAATAGTACCTGTTGTCGTAAATCTGATCCATGTGCGCCTTGTGCGGTTGAGGTTTGTTTGCGCTAAGTCCTTTAGTTATAGCACGAGCGCCTGCACCGCCTTCGCCAGCCTTTGCTCGACATAAAAAAGGCGCTGAGCCATATGGCCCAGCGCCAATAGTGCTTTGCGGCATCCAGCCAAGGCGGGGCGGAACCGAGTCAACCCCGCCCCGCGAGTACCACTTGTTTAGCGGATGTTGTAGAACGCAGACTTGCCGGCGTAGCGCGCGCTGCCCTCGAGCTCGTCCTCGATACGGATGAGCTGGTTGTACTTGGCGATGCGGTCGCTGCGGCACGGGGCGCCCGACTTGATCTGGCCGGCATTGACGCCCACGACCAGGTCGGCGATCGTGGAATCCTCGGTCTCGCCGGAACGGTGGCTCACGATGCAGGCGTAGCCGGCCTCCTTGGCAGTCTCGATAGCCTCGAGCGACTCGGTGAGCGTACCGATTTGGTTGACCTTGACCAGGATTGCGTTGGCGGCGCCCAGCTCGATGCCCTTCTTGAGGCGCTCGGTGTTGGTGACGAACAGGTCGTCGCCCACCAGCTGCACCTTGTTGCCAATGCGACGGGTGAGCTCAACCCAGCCGTCCCAGTCCTCCTCGGCCATGCCGTCCTCGATGGAGATGATGGGATAGGTGTCGACAAGCTTCTCCCAGTAATCGACCATCTGGGCGCTCGTGTACTCCACGCCCTCGCCCTTGAGCTCGTACATACCGGTCTCGGCGTTGTAGAACTCGGTGGACGCCGGATCCATGGCGTACATGAAGTCGACGCCGGACTTAAAGCCGGCCTTCTTGACGGCCTTGGTAATGTACTCGAACGGCTCGGCATTGGTCTTGAGGTTGGGCGCGAAGCCGCCCTCGTCGCCCACGCCGCCGCCCAGGCCGGCCTCGTGCAGCACGCCCTTGAGGGTGTGGTAGACCTCGGCGCACCAGCGCAGGCCCTCGGCAAAGCTCGGGGCGCCCACCGGCATGATCATGAACTCCTGGAAGTCAACGTTATTGTCGGCATGCACGCCGCCGTTGAGGATGTTCATCATGGGCGTGGGCAGCAGGTGGGCGTTGACGCCGCCCAGGTACTGGTACAGCGAAAGACCCGCGGACTCGGCAGCGGCGCGGGCAACTGCCAGCGACACGCCCAGAATGGCGTTGGCACCGAGCTTGGTCTTGTTAGGGGTGCCGTCCGCGGCAATCAGCGCGGCATCGACGGCGCGCTGGTCGAAGGCGTCGAGGCCCACGACGGCGTTAGCGCACTCGTTGTTGACATGCTCGACGGCCTGCGAAACGCCCTTACCCAGGTAGCGGCCCTTGTCGCCATCGCGCAACTCGCAGGCCTCAAAGGCGCCGGTCGAAGCGCCCGAAGGCACCATTGCGCGGCCGAAGCTGCCGTCCTCGAGCACGACCTCGACCTCGACGGTGGGATTGCCGCGGCTGTCGAGCACCTCGCGACCGTAGACGTCCAAAATATCGCTCATGTTGTCTCCCTCTCACTTGGAAACGTAGTGGATGCAAGCGACCGGCTGACCGTGCACCGTCGGTGCGCCTCCGTAAGTTAGCCATGTCGCACTTTTTGCATTATGCCCTAAGTTAGCCGATGGATACATATGAATTAGAGAAATCACTTTTTGAGGCGCTTGTTTTGCACCGAGCATTCATCTCTAGAGGTCGCCCCCCATTAAATTCTTCTATCGGCATACCGTCTTTACCTGGCTTACGAATGAAAGAGCCAATAATGTGCTTTTGCATCGTGCAAAGTTCTGGATATCGTGCAATTCTAAGGGTCTGAAGTTCTGGATATCGTGCATAATCAGGTTATAAAAGTTCTGGATATCGTGTACGAGGTAGCCATGCTTAAACGAAAAGCCTATGACAAACTACTAAAATGGAAGCATGAAAGCGCTGGTAAAACAGCACTTCTTATTGAAGGAGCCCGCCGCGTCGGCAAGAGCACGCTTGCCCGCACGTTTGGAGAAACCGAATACAAGTCCTGCCTTGTCATTGATTTCTTTCAAGCACCTGCAGAAGTTAAGCAATATTTTGAGGACTATCGCACTGACTTCGACTCGCTCTTCCTCTATCTCTCGGTTTTCTATAACGTCAAACTCTATGAACACGAGACGCTTATCGTCTTTGACGAGGTCCAGATGTACCCGCAAGCACGCGGACTCATCAAGTATCTCGTTGCAGACGGACGTTACGACTACATCGAAACTGGATCCCTGCTCAGCATCAAGCAGAACATTAAAGATATCGTCATCCCATCCGAGGAAGAGTCTCTGGAACTTGAGCCCCTCGACTTTGAGGAGTTTCTTTGGGGCATGGACGAAAAGGGGCTGGCCGATCTCATTCGCATGAGTTTTAACAAGATGAAGCCGCTCCCCGATGCCCTACATCGCAGAGCGCTCTCCCTTATGCGCGAATACATGCTCGTAGGCGGCATGCCTGAGCCGGTATCCATCTATGTTGAACAGCGCGCTTTTGCGCCCGTCGACGCTTCGAAGCGCCGAATCGTCCAGCTCTATCGCAACGATATCTCTCGTTTTGCAACCGGTTACGAATTCAAAGTCGTCTCCGTACTCGATGGCATCCCGGGTCAGCTCTCTAGGCACGAAAAACGATTCAAGCTTTCCTCACTTGATAAAAACGCACGCATGCGCACCTACGAAGAAGCCTTCTTTTGGCTGGCAGACGCGCGAATTGCCAATATCTGCTATGCCGCAAGCGAACCGAGCGTGGGCCTTTCACTCAGCATGGAGCAAACGGCCCTCAAGTGCTACATGGCAGACACCGGCCTGCTTGTAACGCTTGCCTTCTCTGACAACAACGATACCGATGAAGACGTTTACAGAGCCGTGCTTCGCGGCGACATCGGATTGAACGAAGGAATGCTTACCGAAAACTACGTTGCCCAATCCCTAAAGGCCAATGGACACAGGCTCTTCTTTTATTCCCAAAGCGGAAAGAAGGAGGGGGAGGAGCGCATGGAAATCGACTTCCTCGTTACCCGACCCTATGTCAATGCCGCCGGAAAGCCGCGCATCAGCCCCATCGAAGTTAAGTCGCCACGCAGATACGGAACCATCTCCCTCGACCGATTCCGCGCGCGCTTTAACAAGAAGATTGGGATGGCTTACGTGTTGCACCCTAAACAACTCGAGTGGGATGCCGAAGCGCAGCTGGCACATCTTCCGTTGTATATGGCTTTTTGCTTGTAGAGACCTCTCTACGAATGGATGCCATGAGAGACGCAGGCCTCACTCGCTTGCTTTTGCTTGGTCCCACAGGTCGTTGAGTTGAGCGGTTGAGCAGGCGGCGAGGTCATCGCCCGCCTCGTGCACGGCGGCCTCCATCGCGGCCCAGCGACGGCGGAACTTTGCCGTGCTGGCGCGCAGGGCACTCTCGGCGTCGATCCCCTCTTTGCGCGCGACGTTGACCAAGGCAAAGAGCAGGTCGCCAAACTCCATTTCGCGCTCGGGCGTTCCGGGGGCCTCGGCCTCAAACTCGGCACGCTCCTCGGCGACCTCGTCCCACACATCCTGGACCGTCTCCCACTCAAAGCCCACGGCAGCCGCCTTGCGCGACACCTTCTGAGCCTGCATCAGCGCCGGCAGATGCGTGGGCACACCGTCGAGCAGCCCCTCGGGAGCAGCCTCGCCTGCCGCCACGGCCTTGTCCTTGGCGACCTTCTCGGCAAGCTTGACCTCGTCCCAAATCTTGAGTACCTCGTCGGAGTTATCGGCATCCGCATCGCCAAACACGTGCGGATGACGGCGGATGAGCTTGGCGTCGATATCGCGTGCCACATCGGCCAGCGTAAACTCACCGGCGTCCGCCGCAATCTGCGCATGCAACACTACCTGCATGAGCACGTCGCCCAGCTCCTCGCGCAGATGCGCCACGTCGTCCGCCTCGATGCAATCGAGCGCCTCGTAGGCTTCCTCGATCATGTTCTTGCCAATGCTGCGGTGCGTCTGCTCGCGGTCCCATGGGCAGCCGTCGGGCTGACGAAGGCGCCAGATGGTCTGCACCAGATGCTGCAACTCGGCCGACGCGTCGACCAGCGTGGACAGGTCGCGCGAACCCTCGGCATTTTGCTGAGCCATATGCTCGGGCATGGTTAGTCCTCCTCCATGATCACGTGGCGGAACGCGCCGCCCTCGTAGATACCGTAGCTGTGCGAGTCGTCCTTGGGAATGCTCACGCTGCCGGGGTTGAAGAGCCACAGGCCCGGGTGCGCCTCGCTTGCCTCGTTAACCTTGATGTGCGTATGGCCGTAGACGAGCGCGGAGCCCTCGGGCAGCGCGGGCGCGTGGTCGACGCTGTTGTGCATGCCAGCGCCAAAGACGTGGCCGTGCGTCAGGAACAGCTCGCGGCCGGTCTCGTCAAACAGCGTGGCGTAGTCGGCCATGACGGGAAAGTCGAGCACCATCTGGTCGACCTCGGCGTCGCAGTTGCCACGCACCGCGATGATGCGGTCGGCCAGGGCGTTGAGCAGCGAAATCACGCGCTTGGGAGCATAGTCGCGCGGCAGGTCGTTGCGCGGACCGTGATAGAGCAGGTCGCCCAGCAGGACGATGCGGTCGGGCTGCTCGGACTCGATGGCGGCGCAGAGGCGCTCGGCCCAGTATGCCGAGCCGTGGATGTCGGAAGCGATGAGGTATTTCATGGGGAGGTCCTTTCGGAGTGGGGTTGATGGAGCTGGGCGTGGCGTGCCACCGGCCGCGTTACTCAAATCGCAGTGCCACGGCTTGTGCCGCCTGCATCACGCGCTGGAGCGGCACGTTATGCTCGCGAGCGAGGCGGGAGCAGTCTTCGTACTCGGGCGCCGCACGCTCACTGCCGTCGGGCAGAGTGGCCACTTTAACGGATACCTCGCCCCATGGCGTCACCACGCGCTCAAAGCGGCGTGGTAGGCAAACGCGCTCCATAACCTGGCGGCGGATGCCATTGGTCGTGGTTTCCAAAAAGATAATCGTCTGCAGGCGCTCGATATCCTCGTGGGTGCAGATTACCTGCAGCTGCCAGCCGGGACGGCCCTTCTTGCAATAGAGGGGTAGCCAATGCACCTCGCGCGCACCGGCCTCGCGCAGGCGGTCGGCGGCGTAGGCGAGCACCTCGGGCGACGCGTCGTCGATATCGCATTCCAGTTTGACGATGGTCTCGGGCGCATCGGTCTCGCGGGACAGCGGAGATTTGCTATCGCATGGCATACGGTCCGGCTCCTTTCCGCACGGGCTCGTTTTGTTCACCCAAACGCTAACACATCGCGGGCGGCGTGGATGTGGCGGAGCGCGATGAGCGCGATTTTCCCTGTCCGCAAGAAACCGACACTCCACCGCCTCAGCCAAACATGTACGTCAGCCTCCAAACATGTCATTTTTTGCAGCTCTTGGAGGCTGATGTACATGATTCGGAGCGAGGCCGATGTCGCGAGCTCGCCCTTATGCGCTACCCGTCCTTTCCAGTCGATTTCGGTCCCCGGCGCGCTCGTCGCATCGAGGGCCGCGCCGCTACAATGGAGCGGATTCGCTTGACGCAAAGGAGCCTCCATGTCTGCTTGCCCGCTGGTCGATTGCCATACCCACACCTCGTTCTCGGATGGCCATGCCTCGTTTGAGGACAACGTCCGCGCTGCTGCCGCCGCCGGCTGCCGCGTCATGGTCTCGACCGACCATCTCACCCTGCCCGCCAGTATGGACGCCAACTGCGAAGTGCAGGTTGTCGAGGACGACCTGCCGGCGCATCGTTTGGCATTTGAGGACGCCCGCAAGCTCGCCGCACAGATTGCGCCGGAGCTCGAGCTTATCTATGGCTTTGAGTGCGATTGGTACGAAGGCTGTGAGCCTTTGGTTGAGCGCTGGTCCCAGGGCGCCGTCGCACGTCTGGGCAGCGTGCATTGGATTGGCGACCCCGGCGATATCATGGCCGGTGCCGCGGGTACGGCGGGAACGGAAAACGTCGCTCGCCCCGATACGCCCGATTCGCGCTGCGGCTGGATCGATGATGACACCAACCTGCACGTTTGGGAAAACTTAGGCGTACGCGGCGTGTGGGAGCGCTACGTCGACGACTGGTGCCGTGCTTGCGAAAGCTCACTCAACTTTGACGTGATGGCTCATCCCGACCTGGTCATGCGCTTTTCGAAGGAAGGCTTTGCACCCGATTTTGACCCCGCGCCGTTCTGGGAGCAGATGGCCGAATGCGCCCACGATACGGGGCGCCGCATTGAGGTCTCGACCGCCGCACCGCGCAAGGGGCTCGATGACTATTACCCCTCGACGGGGCTGTTGCGTTGCTTCGCCCACGCAGAGGTACCCATCACCTTTGGCTCGGACGCGCACCGCGCCTGTGACATCTGCTGGAATATCAGTGAGGCCCAGGCCCACGCCTACGACTGCGGCTACCGAACCTTCGACATCCCTCACGCCACCGGAGAATGGGAGTCCACGCCCCTCGCCTAACCATCCCTTCATAAGTTGCGGTGGAATAGGGATTGTTTTGCCTGATGAAGCGCTTAAACAGTCCCTATTTCACCGCAACTTCCATGACCCCGTTACACCAACAAAGACTGTCCCAAACGACTAGTGGCGGCGGGCGTTGAGTTCGCCGGCCAGCTCGTCGAGGGTAATGCCGTAGCGCTCAAGCGTCACGAGCAAGTGGTAGACCAGGTCGCCAGCCTCGTAGCGGATGTGATCGTGATCGTTATCCTTGCAGGCCATGATCACCTCGCTCGCCTCCTCGGCAAGCTTCTTGAGCAGCTCGTCCTCGACGTCGGTCAGCAGGCGAGCGGTATAGCTCTCCTGCGGCGATGCGTCGCGACGGCCGTGAATCACCTCGGCGAGCCCCGTCAGCGTCTCACCGATATTTCCATCCTGAACGTTTGCGGTGCGCACACCCATAGTTCAATCCTTTCTGGTTGGCCGAGCGTCTAATCGAGCGCCCGCCCTACGCGAGTTTCTTAAAGAAGCAGGTACGGTTGCCGGTATGGCAGGCCGGACCCGGCGAGTCAACCTTGACCAGCAGCGTATCGCTATCGCAGTCGGCCCAAAGCTCCTTGACCTCCTGCATATTGCCGCTCGTCGCGCCCTTGTTCCAGAGCTCCTGGCGACTGCGGCTCCAAAACCACGTGGTACCGGTCTTGAGCGTCAGCCCCACCGACTCCTCGTTCATCCAAGCAACCATAAGCACCTCGCCGGTGTCATACTGCTGAACCACACAAGGAATCAGCCCCTTGACGTCATATGTAAGCTTTGAAGGATCGGTTATCTCTTCCATTTCTCTCCCCAATTTAAACCCCACAGGTCGGCGAGGGTTGTCCAGGTGCCGCAGGTTGCCGCGAAAGAGGAGCGACGCGTACTTTGGTACGCGAGCGACGGTTTGAGCGGCAAAATGCAGTGCCTGGGCAAGCCGCAGCACTAGAAGTCCAACCTCACAGGAATACCTTGAGAGGCCATATACTCTTTGACTTCGCGAATGCTGAACGTCCCAAAGTGAAAGACGCTCGCCGCCAGCACGGCATCGGCCTCGCCCTCAATCACGCCCTCGGCAAAATGCTCGAGCGCGCCCACACCGCCGCTCGCAATCACCGGAATCGGCACCGCGCGCGCCACGGCGCGGGTGAGCGCCAGGTCAAATCCGGCCTTGGTGCCGTCGCGGTCCATACTGGTGAGCAGGATCTCGCCGGCGCCGCGACGAGCCGCCTCCTCGGCCCACGCCACCGCGTCGATGCCCGTGGCGTTGCGGCCGCCCGCCGTGAAGACCTCCCACTTGTCGGCACCAGATGCGCCGGGCAAACCGACGCGCTTGGCATCGATCGCCACGACCACGGCCTGGCTACCAAACGCCGCGGCAGCCTGGCTAATCAACGACGGGTCGCGCACGGCGGCAGAGTTGAGCGACACCTTGTCGGCACCGGCTGCAACCATGGTGCGCATGCCCGCCAGGTCGCGAAAACCGCCGCCCACGGTATAGGGAATGGCTAGCTCCTCGGCCGCATGCGCCGCCATCTCGATGGTCGTCGCACGGTTGTCGCTCGTGGCGGTAATGTCCAAGAAGACGACCTCGTCCGCACCCTCGCGGTCGTAGGCGCGCGCCAGCTCCACCGGATCGCCCGCATCGCGCAAGCTCACAAAGTTGACGCCCTTGACCACACGGCCGTCCTTGACGTCCAGGCAGGGAATCACACGTTTGGTAAGCATGGGCTACTCCTCCCCTCGGGCGGCGGTCAGCGCCTGTACCAGCGTAAAGTTGCCCTCGTAGAGCGCGCGACCGGTAATGGCACCTTCAATCGCGCCCTCACCCACTGCGGCCAGCGCGCGGATGTCGTCGAGCGTCGAGATGCCACCCGACGCCACGACGGGAAATCCCGCGACCTCGGCCACATGGCGATACGCCGCCACATCGATGCCCGTCTGCATGCCATCGCGCGCGATGTCGGTATACACCAGATGCTTAAAGCCCAGCTCGGAAAGCTGCGCCACGGCATCGTCGAGCGCCACGCCCGCGCCGTCGCGCCAGCCATTCACCTTGACCTGGCCGTCGCGCGCGGCAATATCTGCCACCAACAGCTCGCCAAAGCCTTGGGCCGCCACCTCGGCAAAACCCGGCTCGGTCACCAGCACGGTGCCCAGCGCAATGCGGCGTGCGCCGTAGCCTGCCAGCTCGTCGATGCGCGCGAGCGAACGGACGCCGCCGCCCACGTCCACGGACAGGCCGTCGACGCCGCAGATAGCCTTAATCGCCGCCGAGTTGGCAGCGCACGCGTCCTCGTCCTCGCCAAAGGCAGCGGACAGGTCGACGACATGCACCCAGTTCGCGCCTTGCTCGGCAAACGAGCGGGCGACGGCGACGGGGTCGTCGGAATATACCTTACAGCGGCTGCGGTCGCCGCACTCCAGGCGCACAACCTTGCCGCCGATCAGATCGATTGCGGGAAACAGGATCATCGGCCAACCTCCTCGACGATGTTGACGAAGTTCTTAAGAATGCGCTGTCCCAGGGCCGAGGATTTCTCGGGATGGAACTGACAGCCCCACACGTTGCCGTGACGCACAATGCACGGGAAACTCCGCGTGTAGTGCGTGCACGCCAAAACATCAGCGGCATCGGCGTCGTCGGCCACCGCGTAGCTGTGGGTGAAGTACATGTTGGCGCCCTCGGCAAAACCGGCGAGCAACGGATCGGCCGCGCCGGCGGGCGTCATGTGCACCTGGTCCCAGCCCACGTGCGGCACCTTCAGGCGACTCGATTCCAAGCGCGTACACGAACCGCGCATGATGCCCAGGCCATCGACCCAGAGGCCGCCAGCCTGCTCGGGGGTGCCGCCATCCGCGGCCACGCCCTCGTCCGCAGGCACGCCCTCGTTGCCGCGCTCAAAAAAGAGCTGAAGACCCAGGCAGATGCCGAGCAGCGGAGTTCCGGCGACAACGGCACCGAGCACCGCGTCCGCCTCGCCGCTCTGGCGCATAAAGGCGATCGCGTCATAGAACGCGCCCACGCCCGGGATGACCAGGCCGTCGGCGTCGCGGATCTGCTCCGGATCATCCGACGTACAGGCGGCGGCACCGGCGCGCGCAAGCCCGCGCACGACGCTCGACAAGTTGCCCTTGTGGTAGTCGACCACCACGATCTTCGGTTCGCCCACGCGACCCCTCCTCCTCGTCTTGTCCAAAAACCACCACAAAGGGGACAGGCACCTTCGTGGTGGTTTCTGCCTTTGTAGCGGTTACAGTGAGCCCTTGGTGCTAGGGATGCCCTGCACGCGGGGATCGAGCTCGCAGGCGTGGCGCATCGTGCGGCCCACGGCCTTAAAGGCGGCCTCGATAATGTGATGCGAGTTGCCGCCCGCCAGCTCGCGCACATGCAGCGTGAGCTTGGCATCGCGCGCGAAGGCGTAGAAGAACTCGACCGCCAGCTCGGTATCGAAGCTGCCCACGCGCTCGGTCGGCACGGGCAGCTCGCAGTAGGCCTGCCCGCGGCCCGAAATATCAACAGCAGCCATCACAAGCGTCTCGTCCATGGCGATCGCCGCATCGGCAAAGCGCGTAATGCCCGCCTTGTCGCCCAGCGCCTGACAGAACGCCTCGCCCAGCACAATACCCGTGTCCTCGACGGTGTGGTGCGCGTCGACTTCCACGTCGCCCACCGCGTGCACTGTCAGATCGAACAAGCCATGGCGGCCAAAGGCGTTGAGCATGTGGTCAAAAAACGGCACGCCGGTCGAGATATCGCACACGCCAGATCCGTCCAGGTCGAGCTTGACGACAATATCGGTCTCCCCCGTCTTACGGGTTACCTCGGCATAACGGCCCATCTACATCTCCTCCTTCACCAGCGCGGCAAACGCAGCCAGCACCTCGTCGTTTTCCCGCGGCGTACCCACGGTAATGCGTAGGCAGTCCGCAAGGCCCGGCGCATAGCTAAAGTCGCGCACCAAAATCGAATACTCGTCGCGCAGGCGCTCACGCACGCGCGTGGCATGCGGCGTATGCACGAGCACAAAGTTCGCCGCGCTCGGCCATGCCTCCACGGGCAGGCCCTCGGCAGCCATTGCGCGCAGGGCGCACAGCTCGCGCTCGCGCTCGGATGCAACCTGTGCCACCACGGGCGCGTACGCATCGCGGGCACGCACGCAGGCAAGCGCGGCGGCCTGGCTCAGCACGTTGACCGAATAGATCTGGCGAATCGCCGCGAACACCTCGATAACCTCGGGCGCCGCGATCACGTAACCCAGACGCGTACCGGCGGCGCCAAACGCCTTGGACAGCGTGTGCAGAATCACCAGGTTGGGATGCTCGGCGATAAGCCCCTGCGCCGTGGTGGCCGCGCCAAACGAATCGTCCGCAAACTCAACGTAGGCCTCGTCGACCATGACCATGCCGGGACACGCATCGCACAGGGCCGCGACAAAGTCGAGCGGAGCCACGTCACCCGTGGGATTGTTGGGCGAGGTCACGATGGCGAGGTTGCACTCCGGCGCCGCCGCGAGCACGGCGGTCTGGTCGAGCCCAAAGGTCGCCGGGTCGCGCCACACGTCGCGCACCTCGGTCTGGCACAGCGACGCAAAGAAGGCATACTCGCTAAAGCACGGCGGGCAGTTGAGCAGGGTCCTCCCCGCGCCGCCAAACGCCAGCAGGTAGTTATAGAGCAGCTCGTCGCCGCCGTTGCCCACGCAGATGTTCTCGCGCGTCACGCCATGCCAGGCAGCAAGCTCGTCGCGCAGGTCGTTCGACATGGGATCGGGATAGCGGTTGAGCGGCGTGGCAGCCAGGGCCGCGTCGACCGCCTCGCGCACGCCGGTCGGCACGGGATAGGTGTTCTCGTTGGCCGAAAGATTGATGCGCGTGGGCGTAAAGTTAGGATCGTAGGGCTCAATACCGGCCAGGTAAGGCTGGACGAGCTCCTTCATGCGAGGCGTGAGTTCGGCCATTTTAGGCCTCCTCAACGACCGCGCCAGCGGCACCGCCCGCAGCCGCCAGGTCCACGCCCTCGGCAATCGTCGCCACGGCGTCGCCCGGCCAGGCAACCTTAGTCAGGTCGGCCGCAGCCAGCGACGCGGCGCTCACGGCATCCTCGCCCTGCTCCAGCACGCGGCGGCGCAATGCGGCCGAAAGCGCGTGCGCCCACAGGCCCTCGGCCTCGGCCAGACGCTGCGTAGCGGGAGCGTCGGAGAGCAGGCCCTCGGGCGTATAGCAAATAACGCTCGAGCGCTTGACGAACTCCTCGACCGAAAGCGGGTTTGAGAACAGGGCCGTGCCGCCGGTCGGCAGCGTGTGGTTGGGGCCAGCGACGTAATCGCCGAGCGGCTCGGAGCTCCAGGCGCCCACAAAGATGGCGCCGGCGTTGCGGATACCACCGAGCAGACCCATCGCGTCCTTGCAGTGCAGCTCAAGGTGCTCGGGCGCCACGGTGTTCACGGCCTCGACGGCGGCGGCCATGTCGGCGGCGACCACGATGGTGCCCTCGTTATCGAGCGAGGCACGCGTGATCTCGGCGCGCGGCGACTGCGCCACCAGGATGTCGATGCTCGCCTCGACTTCGCGCGCAAACTGCTCGTCGCAAGTCACCAGGTAGCAGGCAGCCAGCGGATCGTGCTCGGCCTGCGCCATCAGGTCGGCAGCGACCACCATGGGCTTGGCCGTGGCGTCGGCAAGTACGCAGACCTCGGAGGGACCGGCGACCATGTCGATTCCGACGTCACCCGAGACAATCTGCTTGGCCGCGGCGACAAAGGCGTTGCCCGGGCCGGTGATCTTGTCGACGCGCGGAATGGTCTCGGTGCCGTACGCCAGCGCGGCCACGGCCTGGGCGCCGCCCACCATATAGATCTCGTCCACGCCGCCGAGCTTGGCCGCGGCAAGCGTGTAGGGGCTGATCAGGCCATCCTTTTGCGGCGGGGTCACCATGACCACGCGCTTAACGCCAGCGACCTTGGCGGGAATGGCGTTCATGAGCACAGTAGAGGGATACTGCGCGCGGCCGCCCGGCACATAGATGCCGGCCGCCGCGAGCGGGGTCACCTTAACGCCGAGCATCGTGCCGTCCGGGCGCGTGGTAAACCAGCTCTGCTCGACCTCGCGCTGGTGGAACTCGCAGATCTGGCGTGCAGCTTTCTCCAACGCGGCAACAAAGGCAGGATCGAGGCCTTCGAGTGCAGCATCGATCTGCTCATGCGGCAGGCGAAAACTCTGCAGCTCAACACCATCAAAACGCTGGCAATAATCGCGCACCGCGGCATCGCCGTTGGCACGCACGTTGGCCACGATATCGCGGGCGGCGTCGACGATGTTTTGCGGCAGCACGCCCTTGCGGTTGAGCTGATTGGTAACGAGGCGCTCGCCGGGAGCAAGTTTGATGGTCTTCATATCGGTATCCCCTATCGGTCGAGGTTGCGTTCGAAAAACGAGATGCCGGGCAGCGGCGCCAATCGGTCCGCAGCCCGGATATGGGGGCGCCCGTGCGCGCTCGCGCTATTGTGCCGAGCCCGCGACAGGCTCAAAATGCTTGTCTTTCACGGCAGCAGCCAGACGATCGGCCAAGTTGCGAACGCGCGGATCCAAGCGCGCGGCACCTGGGTTGACGAAGAAGCGGGCCGTGCAGTCCATGATGTGGCCGGTGATGACCAAGTCGTTGTCGCGCAGCGTGGCACCCGTGGCGGTAATGTCCACGATGCGGTCGGTCATGCCGACGATGGGGCCCAACTCAATATTGCCGTGCAGCGAAACGATGTCGGCATTCACGCCGCGCTCGGCATACCAGGCACTCGCGATGCGCGGATACTTGGTGGCCACGCGAAGCGACCCGCGGCGGGCATAGTTGTGCTCGGCCTGGCCGGCGCGCCATGCGGGCTCAGCCTCGATAAACGTGCACAGGCCGTAGCCCAGATCGACCAGCTGCAGCAGGTTGAGATCGGCCTCGATGAGCGAATCCCAACCGCAGATGCCGCAATCGGCACCGCCGCAGCCCACAAAGGCGGGCGCATCGCTGGGGCGCACAATGACAAACTCGATATCGCCGACCGCGCCCTCACCGGCGCGCGTGTCACGGCCGCGCACGATCAGGTGACGGCCGGGGTCGCACAGCTCAGAGACGTCCAAGCCCGCGGCCTCGAGCACGTCGAGCGTATCAGCCTTAAGCGAGCCCTTGGGCACGGCGATGCGCAACGGACTCTCGGCGCCACGGCCCGCGGCGTGATCGCCATCGGAAGCGGCGTCCTCGGCCGAGGTGTGCGCGGCCTCCAGGCGCTCGAGCGAAAAGGCGAAGCCCGCCGCCGGCACCTCGATACCGTCGCCAAATGCGCCGGTAAAGATGGAGTCGTAACGGCCGCCCGAACCGACCGGGTCAGGCAGGCCGCCGGCATAAGCCTTAAAGACCAGACCCGTGTAGTAATCAAACGAGTTCATGATGGAGAAGTCGAACGACAGCACCTGGGCGTCCTCGGGAGCTAGGCCCTCGACCAGAGCGCGCAGCTCGCGCGTGAGCGGCGCAGCGATGCCGGCGGCCTCAAGCAGCGCATCCACGCGGTCGAGCACCTCGGCACCACCGTGCAGGCGCGGCAGCTCGCTAATGGCAGCCTTGACGGCCTCGGACTCGGCGCTTTCCGCCACGCGGGCGTCAAGGCCCACAAAGTCGTTGGCGTGCACGCAGCGCAGCGCCTCGGCCGCCAGCTCGCGATCTTCGCACGCCGCGAGCAATTCCTTAAACGGGCGCACGCTACCTGCGATGATGCGTGCATCGGGCAGCGAAAGCTTGCGCACGGCCTCGGCGACCAGCGAGACAATCTCGACATCGCCCGCGGTATCGCCCGCGCCGATGAGCTCAAAGCCCAGCTGCGTAAATTGGCGCGAACCGCCGGCATTGCGCTGGCACTCGCGAACCACCGGCGCCTCGTAGCGCAGGCGCAGGGGCAGGTCCGCCGCGCGCATGCGAGTCGAGACCAGGCGCACGATTGGCAACGTGTTATCGGGACGGACCACCAGCAAACGGCCGTCATCATCAAAGAGCTTAAACGGCGTGTCTGCAATGCGGCCGCCCTCCTCGAGCGAACCCTTGTCCTCGAGCAGCGGCGTCTCGACCGGCAGGTAATGATGCTCCCTGAAGCAGCCCTTCACCGTCAGCGCAATCTCCTCGCGCGCCTGAGCCTCCTCGGGCAATATATCCCGGAATCCCCACGGTGTGGCCGTCATCTGGTGAGCCTCCTCATACTGTGCTTCGTATAGAACAGAAGACCGGCATAGCTCCGCCGGTCTTCTGGGTACTTTAGCATACTGGAGTACTTGCGGGGAGAATCGTCTCCCGCGACTCACACCGTATTCATTTGGAAACATAGGAGAAGCGCGTCCCGCCCGCCGACCAAAAACTGGGATGCAGTTTCCGGTTGAGGTCCTCAGCGGAAAGTGCGTCCCGGAATTTGGGGGTGGAATGGGATGCACTTTCCGGATGGGACCGCATGCGGAAAGTGCATCCCATTCTGAAGACTCATTCCGAGACGGGCTTTCCGGTTTGGCTTCAAGCGGAAAGCCCGTCCCATTTCTCAGAGCGCGCCAAACTAAAATTCGTCAAACGCCAACTCAGCGCCCTGCCCCACTTAGGCGTCAATCGCACGACGATACTCTGCCATTACCTGCGCATCGGCAGCTGAGGGGTCGGCGAAATAGCGCCCGTCATACGTCTCGGCCGAAACAACTCCGCGATAGCCGCGCGCCACCAGCCCATCCAGGTCGGCACGCATATCGCGATCGCCGTCACCCCAGGCAAGATGCGTGGTGCCATCTGCCGCAACATCGACAAAGTGTACGTGGGCGACATCATCGCCGAGCGCATCGAAATAATCGTCGATGGTATCCCCCGCCACTGCCATGGCGCCCATATCAAGGCACGCCTTGAGCGCCGGATGGTCAACCGCGTCAATCATGCGCTTCGTATCGGCCGCCGAGTTCACGATCATCGACTCCACCGGCTGCAGGGCCTCAAGCACCAGGCGCACACCGCGCTCGCCCGCATACTCGGCAATCGAACGAAGCATCGAAGCGCTCCGCACCCATGCATCCTCGATCGGCTCATTCAAAAACGCCCAGCCGCTCGAAACCATGACCTGCTCGGCGCCAAGCTCCACCGCAATGTCGACGACGTTCTTAAAGTACGCAAGCGTGCGAGCACGCGATTCCTTCCCGCGCGCGGCGATATTCCACGGCTTAGGGTTATTCTGCTCGGGACAAATGCCGACAATCCGGACCCCATACCGCTGCGAAAGCTCTCGCACCTGCTCGAGCGAATCGTATCCATGGCAATCGACATACAGATGCATCGCCCCCGTCCAAAGCTCACAGCACGTGTAGCCCGAGGCCGCCGCCGAAGAAAAGAACTCTTCAAGATCAAAGTAGCGATGGCTGATATTCATAACGGCAAGCTGGGGGTAGCCCATAATTACTCTCCAACCCAAACGGGGCCCCGCTCCATATAAGAGCGGGGCCCAATGACACAAACGTTATTTGTTCTTAGTAGTCGAACTGGTGATAGTAACGACGGTAGTTGAGGTTGTGCTTGGTGACCGTCTCGTAGTAAGCGGCAAGGCGATCGGTGATCAGCGAGGAGAGGATCCACGGAGACACGATGACGCGGAACTCGTCGTCAAGGCCGGGGATCGCGAACTCGGCGGTGTCGATGATGTTGATGTCGGTGTCGCCGGTCACGCCGCGGTTGAGGAAGGCGCGAACGCGCTCGTCGAGCTTGCGGTTCTCGTCCTCGCCCATGAACAGGAACACGGGGACGCCGGGCTCCACGAGCTCGAGGGTGCCGTGGAAGAAGTCGGCCGAGGTGATGTAGCGGGTGCGCTTCCACTGCATCTCCTCCAGGATGCACATCGAGAACAGGATGGTCTCGCCCCACAGGGCGCCGGAGCCGATGAACATGGTGTAGGGGGCCAGGGCGTACTTCTTGGCGAGCTCCTCGGCGCGCGGCTCGAAGCGCTTGCGGATGTCGAGCATGTCCTTCCAGATGTCCTTGGTCTGCTCGATAAACAGGTCGAACTTGGGGAAGCAGCCGCGGCGGTTGAGCAGGCGCAGGCCGAAGCAGTCGGCGAGGTAGTAGCCCTTCTCGCAGCCGCCCGAACCATGGTCAGAAGCCATGGCGACGCAGTTCTCGGCACCCACAGCCTGGCCGATGGGGCCCTCGGGCTTGGTCATGGCGTAGACGCGCACGCCCATGTCCTTCATCTTCTTGACGGCCTCGAGGACCTCGGGGGTGGTGCCGGACTCGGAGGCGGTGAGCACGACGGACTTCTCGGTCATGCGCTTGTGGCCCATGGCGTTCCACTCGGCGGCGTGGATCAGGTAGACCTCGAGGTCGCGGTCGCCGAACTTGTTCATGAGGTACTCGAGCTGCATGAGCTCGTCCCAGGTGCCGCCGACGCCCATCAGGAACACGGCGTCGTAGCCCTCGTCGGCGACCTTGTCGGCGAGCGCGGTCATCTTCTTGCCGG
>CABUTR010000001.1 GCA_902494555.1 uncultured Collinsella sp. | reverse complement strand
GTAAAGCCCAGGTCGTCGGCATGGTCGAGCACCTGCTCATACTCCTCGCGCGTCACGGCGCGCGCCAGGTCGCCGCCTTGTTCGCGCATGAGTGCATTGGGCGTGTACTGGTTCATGACCGAGATCGGCACGTCGCCCACCGTCTGCCACACCAGGTCTAACACGCGGCACGAATCGTCGGCATGCCCCGGCAGCACCAGGTGACGCACGATCATGCCGCGCTTCATGAGCCCGCCCTCATCCATCAGCTCTCCCCCGCGGCGTTCGATCTCGCGCGCCATCTGGGACAGACCCGACACGGCCACGCGCGGGTAGTCCTTAATATGAGAAAGCGACTGCGCAAGCCCGGCATCGGCATATTTAAAGTCGGTAAGCCACACATCGACCAGATCGCCCAGCGCCGCCACGGCACTCGCGCGCTCGTAACCACTCGTGTTGTAGACGATCGGGATGACCAGCCCGCGCGCCCGTGCCGCGGCAATCGCAGCCGGCAGCAGGTGCGCATAGTGCGTCGCAGTCACCAAATTGATGTTGTTCGCACCCTGGTCCTGCAGTTCCAGCATAATCTCGACCAAACGCTGGGGCGTAATCTCAAGACCGAAATTGCCCGTCGAGATCTCGTGGTTTTGGCAGTAGATACATTTGAGCGAACAGCCGCTAAAGAAAATCGTACCCGAGCCGGCCTCGCCCGAAATGGGCGGCTCCTCCCACATATGGAGCGCCGCGCGGGCGACCTTAAGCGTGTCGTCGGCGCCGCACACGCCACGCGCGCCCTCGCCGCGCGCCGCACCGCAACGGCGCGGACACAAATGGCAGGCGGGCGAAAAAAGTTCGGTCAACGACGTCGGCATAAAAACATGCTCCAAAACAACGATTCAGCAGCTCAAATGTAAAGGGCCAGGCCGCGTAGATGGCTCCGTCCCTAAGGCGCCGTAATCGTCCGACACGATTTTTGTAATGTCAAGACTGGAATCGACAAAGTGCCGCTTTATGATGTAGTTATTCCGCCCCCCGCGGAGCAACTGGGTGAACCGTCGCGTTTATTTAGGGAGCCCACACAGTCGTACCTAGTACAGGTATCCTTCGTTGTTAAGGACGCTGGAACAGTCGATGAGGGCACCCACCTGTTTTAGGTGGGTTCATTTTCGTAACGTGGGGGGTGGTTTTCTTTTGCCGAAAATCACCATTACAGTCCACATGGATCCCCACCGGCATCCCGACAAGCCATCGACAACATCCCAATATCTGGTAAGCGCGTGATTATCGCCCCGTGCAATTCCTCACACCCGCCTTGGTCGAGTATCATGGGTCAGCTATACCCTTTGCGGCGTGGCATCCTTTGACCTTTTCCTTCGACGCTTGGCGGTTTATCGATTCATGGTTTCCTCCACGAGCTTCATACCGTACCTATGCGTGGCGGTCGCGGCTTTTATCACGACCTTTCTTACGGTGCCCCTGGTCAAGCGCCTGGCAATCAAGCTCGACGCCGTCGACTATCCTTCCAAGCGCCGCATCAACACTAAGCCCATCCCGCGCATGGGCGGCACGGCGGTCTTTTTGGGCCTCGTCGTCGCCTGCATTGTTCACATCCTAGGCACCTGGTACCTGGGCTGGCCGCCCGTTTTGGTGTCTCATCCCCTCTTGCACATCAGCTACCCCATACTTGCGCTTTCTTTTACCGTCATCTTTACGACCGGCGCGATCGACGACGTCTTCCAGCTCAAGCCCAAGCAAAAGCTGGCCGGCCAGGTCCTCGCCGCGCTCATCGCCTGCGTGGGCGGCCTGCGTATCGGCGTCATCGTCAACCCGTTTGCCCCCGGCGAGATCATGCTCGGCTGGCTCGCTTACCCCATCACCGTGGTCTACCTAGTGGCGTTCACCAACATCATCAACCTTATCGACGGCCTCGACGGCCTGGCTACGGGCATCTGCGGCATCGCGTCGTTCACCATGTTTTCGGTCGCCGTGCTCTCGGGCCGCATCGACGCCGCCGCGCTCTCCATCGCGCTCTTTGGCTCGTGCCTCGCCTTCTTGCGCTACAACTTCAACCCCGCGAGCATCTTCTTGGGCGACTCGGGGTCGCTGCTTCTGGGCTTTGCGCTGGGTTCCATCTCACTGCTCAACGTGAGCCGCACCGCCGCACTCACCTCGCTCATCATCCCGCTCATCGTGGCCGGCGTGCCCATCATCGACACGTTTAGTGCCATCGTGCGCCGCAAGCGCGCCCACATTAGCATCGGGCAGGCCGACAAGGGCCACATCCACCACCGCCTCATTCAAGAGGGCTACAACCAAAAACAAGCCGTACTGCTCATCTACGCCTGGTGCATTATGCTTTCGGCCGGCGCCGCCGCCATCAATCAGGTCGAGGTCCCCATACGCGTGCTCATCTTTACCGTGCTCGCCATTGGCTCGGCGGCCTTCGCCAAGCACCTGCACCTGTTTGAACCTGTGCTACGCCACCATTACAACAAGCGCACACACGAAGACGAGCTGGTAACCCCCGACGATCCCGCCTTTAAACAGGAGGAGCAGGCAGCCGAGGAACGTAAAGAAGAGCGCCACCACAAGCTCTAGGGTAAACTGCCGAGGATGTGCCCCGGCGCCGCTGGCCAAGCGCAGCCCGACACCCATCGCACAAGCCGCCCCTCTCCCGCCCTTCGCTTACTTACGCCTCGCCCCTGTAATAAACGCGTTATCATCTTGACCCATGAACATACGTTAGGAGCAATCATGCCAAACGAGAACAGCTACGAAGTCGCGCTGCAAAAGAGCAACGCCATTCGCGAGGGCCTGGCCAAAACGCCCGAAAAGTTCACCATGCTCACCGGCGACCGCCCCACCGGCCGTCTGCACCTGGGTCACTACTTCGGCACCCTCAAGGGCCGTGTTGAGCTGCAGAACATGGGCGCCAAGACCAACGTGCTCATCGCCGACTACCAGGTCATCACTGACCGCGACACGACCGAGCACATCCAGGACAACGTGTACAACATGGTCATGGACTACCTTGCCTGCGGCATCGACCCCGACAAGACCATGATCTACGCGCACTCCGCCGTGCCCGCCGCCAACCAGCTCATGCTGCCGTTCCTGTCGCTAGTCTCCGAGGCCGAGCTGGCGCGCAACCCCACGGTAAAGGCCGAGATGGAGGCCTCGGGCCACGAGCTCACCGGCCTTCTGCTCACCTACCCGGTGCATCAGGCCTGCGACATCCTGTTCTGCAAGGGCAATGTGGTGCCCGTCGGTCGCGACCAGCTGCCGCACATAGAGCTCACCCGCACCATCGCCCGCCGCTTTAACAACCGCTACGGCAAGGTGTTCCCCGAGGTCGACGCACTGCTGTCCGAGACCCCGCTGCTGCCGGGCCTGGACGGTCGCAAGATGAGCAAGAGCTACGGTAACGCCATCAACATCTCGATGACCGCCGAGGAGACGGCCAAGCGCATCAAGAAGAGCCAGACCGACTCCGAGCGCATGATCACGTTCGATCCCGAGAACCGCCCCGGCGTGTCCGGTCTGCTTTCGACGGCCGCCATCTGCACCGGCCGTTCCGAAGTCGAGATTGCCGAGGAGATTGGCATGGGCGGCTCCGGCCAGCTCAAGAAGTACGTGACCGAGGCCGTCAACGAGTACTTCGCGCCGATCCGCGAGCGTCGTCAGCGCTATGAGAACGATCTGGACTATGTGAAGGACGTGCTGCACGAGGGCAACCGTCGCGCCAACGAGATCGCCGAGCAGACCCTGGCCGAGGTTCAGGACGCCATGGGCATGGTGTACTAGATCGATCTGCTGGCTAGAGCTTTCGATTGCTTTAGGGCGGGCGCTACGGCGTCCGCCTTTTTAGTGCCCGACCGGTTCGGCTCTGCCCATTGCGCTCCTCCGACAAACAGGAACAGGCCCGCTGGTAGTTAGTTGCCAGCGGGCCTGTTCCCGAAGTACACCGTTGAATCGCACAGAGGGGAGGAATGCGAATCAAACTCAACAGGGCAGGCTTTTTCATCGCCTATTGCCTACTCCGTTGCTGAATACAATATAGTTCACCGTGGTTTACTTTTCAGCATCAATATCGCCCGCCATAGCTTCTCCATAAGTTAGCCCCAGTAAACTAAACCACCGCAAAGGGGACAGGCACCTTTGTGGTGGTTTTCGCCACGGCAGAGCCGCTAGAACCCCGCTGGCCAGCGACAGGCGCCCAGGTCGACGTGCATGGGATCGGTAAACGTCACGCCCTCCCCCATTAAGAGCTCACGCTGAGCATCGGGGCCGCCAAACGCAAAGCCCTCGCAAATGCGGCCATCGGCAAACACCACGCGGTGACAGGGAATCTCGCCGGGGCGCGGATTGCCATGCAGGGCATACCCCACGTACCGCGCACTTCGTGGACGTCCAGCAAGCAACGCCACCTGACCATACGTGGCGACCATCCCCTCGGGAATCTGCTCGACTACCTCGTACACCCGCTCAAAAAAGCCCTCAGACGCCATTGCTCGCTCCCTTCCACCCGGAATAGCATAAACCACCACAAAGGTGCCTGTCCCCTTTGTGGTGGTTTTGGCAGGTGGGCTAGTTAACGGGCTGGAAAAAGGCTACGGCTACGGCGCCGGGGCCTACATGGGTGCCGATGGTGGCGCCGATGGTGTGAACGGGCAGTTCGCCCTCGGTGTGGCCAGCCCACAGTGCCGCGCTGTCCTCGATATACTTCTTGAGCACCGCATCCGAAAGGCCCGTATAGCCGAGCGCCAGCGGCATGGAAAAGTCGATGCCGCCTGCCTTTTCGACCTTCTGGTTGAGCAGGTTGCGTCCGTTCTTGGAACCGCGCGCCTTGCCCAGCTGCACGATCAGACCGTCCTCGGCAGCCACGACCGGCTTTACGTTGAGCAGCGTGCCCACGGCGCCGGCAGCAGCAGACAGGCGACCGCCGCGCACCAGATACTCCAGCGTCTCGAGCAGGCCGATGACGACTACACGGTCGCGCACGGCCTCGACAGCCGCCGCGATCTGAGCCGCGCCCTGGCCCTCGTCCACCAAACGCAGCGCGTACTCAACCAGCACGCGCTCGCCCAGGGTAACGTTATTGCTATCCACCACATACACATCGCCGCCCGGCGCCTCGGCAAGTGCGGTACGGGCACTCTGATTGGTGCCCGAAAGCTTAGCGCCCACGGTAATAATCACTGCCTCATCGCCGGCCTCACGCGCCTCGGCAATAGCCTGCGAAAACGCGTACGGGTTGACCTGGCCGGTCTTAGGCAGCTCATCGCGCTCCACGAGCATCTCGTAAAAGCGCTGGTGATCGATGTCGACGCCATCCATGTACACATCGGTGCCAAAGGTGACGGACAGCGGCAGAACACGCAGAGCGGGGTGCTCAGCCGGCGACATATCGCTCGCAGAATCGGTAATAATACGAATGGACATAGCGAATCCTTTCTTGCGCAGGTCCCGCGCAGGGAATTTTGACAGCAAGGCCCCGGCACGGTATACGCGCTCAAACAGGACTATGCAGTTGTTAATTGGAAGCAAAAGCCTTGGCGGCCCTACAGCTCGCGCAGGGTGTTGAGAATCGTGCGTAGCGACGCATACATCTGCTCGCGCTGCTCCACACCCATAGCCTTACCGGTGGTATCGAGCACCTCGCGAATGATGCGGTCCGCCTCGCTCATGCTCTCGCCGCCCAGAGCGGTCAGGCGCACCGGAGCACGATACTTAACGGCGGCATCGCCCGAATCATCGACCTCGACGTAGCCGCCCTCCTCCAGATGCGCGAGCGTACGCGAGACGGCGGCGCGGGTCACACCTGCCATGCGAGCCAGGTCAGCGCCAGTCAGGCCGTCCTTGCTGCGCTCAAGATAGTACAGGCACATCACGTCGGAGCCCTTGAGGCCCAGCCTTGCGCCCTCGGATGTCTTAATGCGCTGGATCTCCTTGTAGAGCCCGCTGATCAGTCCGACAAAGTCCTCGAAACGTGTCTCGTCGTTCTGCTGCATGGGAGACGACCGCCTTTCGCTTGCATAATGCTTACGGGTAAACATCTTAACCGTACTTAACGACCGCCACTCCTGCACTCCCTATTTGTTGACCCATCAACATAAAAACCACCACAAAGGGGACAGGCACCTTTGTGGTGGTTTTGACCGGTGAACATGATCCGCAGACGCCGCTACAGCTCCATACAGGGATTGTCGCGGGTCACAAGCGTCTTAACGACAACCGTCGCTCCCAAATAGCGCTCAAGCAGCTCGGCTAAGCGATCGACGGCGGCCTGACAGTCCCCCATCCGCTCGGGCTCCACGCACTCAATCGCCAGAAATGCGTCGGCCGAATCGTCGGACAGCGCCGTGCGAACGCCATCGCGCCAGTTCCAGCAACGGCACACGGCGCCCGCATCATCGATATAGGCAAGCTCACCGGGCAGCGTCGGATCATCTACCTCCTCGCCAAGCGGCAAGAACGCATCGCCGCCGTCGGTCACCGCCAGGCGCAGAATGCCCTCAATAGCATGCAAATCCTCACCGCCAACGGGCAACGCATAAGTCAACGAAATCGTGTTGTAGATATCCACCGCCGGCGTAATGTGGCCGACCGGCTTGCCTTTGAGCACGCGCTTGAGCAGGTTCTCAACTGAGCAACGCGCGCCCTTCTTGGTCTTGAACAGGCGATACGCCTCGCGCCATGCCTTAACCGGCGCATTCTCGCTGATGGTATCGCTTGTCAGGTGGCGCTCCGCATCGATGTTGGCGCGGTCAAGCAGCGCGGCGATCGCATCCACGTCCTCCTGGAGAATCTGCGCCGCGGGCTTCATGCCCTTTACGACCACGACGCCGATCGCCGCCTGTGGAAACAGCTCCCAAAATGAATCCTCGGCAATAAAGCTCTTCATATGCTCTCCCTTCATAGCGTGCGCCCGAGCGGGGGCGTCTAAGCAAAAAGCGCCCTCACAGCGGCCACCTTCAAAGTCCTACGGTGCCGCCACAAGAGCGCTTACGCTGCCCCCATCCGGAGAAGGGGGCGATATGTCAGGCGTATTGTAACCTGAGTCATCCGCCCAAGCAAAACCACCACAAAGGTGCCTGTCCCCTTTGTGGTGGTTTTGGGTCTGAGGCGACGCTAGTGGCGGAGTCCCAGCAGGCCGCGGCCGCGATGACGGGCCTCAGCGGACACCTGGGCATGCGGGCCGGCGGCCTTGACAGACTCGGGCAGGTGCGAGTACTTCTTCTCGAAGTTCTCCTCGAACATCACCGCCAGGTTGTGCGCGGCCTCGTCGTAGCGCGCAGTGCTCTGCCAGTACTGGCGCGGCACTAGGATGCCGTCGGGCACACCGTGGCACGTAGTGGGAATGTCGACATTAAAGATGTCGTCGTGCACAAACTCGCTGTCCTCGATGGTACCATCGAGGGCGCGAGCGACCAGTGAGCGCGTGTAGGCAAGCTCGATGCGATGACCCACGCCGTAGCCGCCGCCAATCCAGCCGGTGTTGACCAGGTAGACGCGCGTACGGCCGTCGGCGATGCGCTCGCCGAGCATCTTAGCGTAGACCATGGGGTCGAGCGGCATAAACGGCTCGCCAAACAGCGAGGAGAACGTGGGCGTGGGCTCGGTGACGCCGACCTCGGTGCCGGGGATCTTGGCCGTAAAGCCCGTCACAAAGTGATACATGGCGGCGTCGGCCGTCAGGCGCGAGATGGGCGGCAGCACGCCAAAGGCGTCGCAGGTCAAAAACAGCACGACGCTCGGAGTGGTGCCCATGCCCTTGGTCCACGCGTTGGGAATGTGCTCGACGGGATAGGCCACGCGCGTGTTGTGCGTGATCGAGACGTCGTCGTAGTTGGGCTTGCGATTCTCATCGAGTACCACGTTTTCACAGATGGCGCCAAAGCGGACGGCGTTAAAGATCTCGGGCTCATGAAATGCATCCAAGCCCTCGCACTTGGCATAGCAGCCGCCCTCGACGTTAAAGATGCCCATATCGGACCAGCCGTGCTCGTCATCGCCGATCAGCAGGCGTGTGGGATTGGCCGAAAGCGTGGTCTTGCCGGTGCCGGACAGGCCAAAGAACACCGCGGTCTCGTGCGTGACGGGATCCATGCTGGCCGAGCAATGCATGGGCAGTACGTCGTCCTCGACGGGCAGCAGGTAATTCATGACGCTGAAGATGGACTTTTTGATCTCGCCGGAGTAGCCGGTACCAGCGACCAGAATCACGCGCTCCTGGAAGTTGATGACCACGGCGGCGCTGGAGTTGAGGCCCTTGATGGCGGGGTCGCACTGGTAACCGGGCGCTGCGAGCACGCAGAAGTCGGGTTCGCCGGTGCGCGCGATTTCGCGGGCAAGCGGGCGGGCGAGCATCTGCTTAATAAAGAGTGCCTGGCTGGCACGCTCGCAGGCAACGAGCAGGCGACGCGTGTGGTTGCGGTCGGCGCCCGCCATGCCGCGGGTGACGAACACGTCGCGCTCGTTGAGATAGTCGACGATGCCGGCCTTGATGGCCTCATAGCTCTCGACGGACAGCGGGCGGTTGACCGCGCCCCAGGCGATTTTGTCGTGCACGTCGGGCGTGTCGACGATAAAGCGGTCGTTGGGCGAACGGCCAGTGCGCTCCCCTGTCTCGATCACCAGCGCGCCATTGGATGCCATGCGGCCTTCTTCGCGGCGGATAGCGTGTTCGACGAGCTCCGCGGCGGGTAGATCGACCAGCAGACGGGGCTGATTCTCGGCGGGATCTTCAACGAGCGTAATACCGAAGTTGGACAAAACTTCTGCAGGGGTAACACCAGGCATGGGGCCTCCTTTAAAAACGCGACACATGGACGCGGCGCGCACTTTACTCACGTAAAGCCCGTTGTACCCGATATGCAAAAACGTTTTTGCGGCAAGGGCGGCAAGCCCGCCCAACGGTCAAAAATCGCAGGCAAGCGGCCTAGTCATTGGGGACGCTTTTAAACGACTAGTCATTGGGGACACTCTTGAACAGACAACATTCAAGGAGTGTCCCCAGATGCCGGCACTTAGGGACGTTCCCAAAGTGCCGGCACATAAAGAACGTCCCTAAGTGCCGACTACTGAATGGCGCCGCCGAAATTATCGAACAATCCGTTCAAAAACACGAGCGAACACCGTCGCGTCTATACTAGAGCGCAGCAATAGAAAGGACCCCGCTTTGAGCATCACGCTCCCCGATAGCATTCGCCGCGCCATCGCCCGCCGCAACGGCATCTCCAACCCCGCTGTATCAAAAGACGGCGCCGCGAAGGCCCAGGGCGGCCGCATCGAGAACGGTCTCTTCCCTGCCTCCCACACGGCCGAAGAGCTCGCACGCATCCAGGAGCTGAGTCAGCGCAACGCCGGCGGCCCCGACAGCAGCCAGGCCACGCGCCGTCGCCGGCGCGAACACGATCGGGAGCCCGGCCCCGTTCGCCGCATGGTCAACGCTTGGTGGAACCGTCTGCTCGGCGCCGTCTACGGCGGCGGCTTCTCCATGCAGGAAGCGGAATACGAGGAGCACGCCACCAGTCGCGACTATCTTTGGAACACCCTCGGCACCGCCGTGTGGGGCTTGGCGTTTCCGCTGCTCACCATCGTGTCTACGCAGCTCGTGGGCGCAGAAGAAGCAGGCAAATTCTCCATCGCCTTTGTCACCGGCACGCTCATCATGATCGCGTGCAACTACGGCGTGCGCAATTTCCAGGTCTCGGATATCGACGAGAAGACGTCCTTTGCCTCCTACCAGCTCAACCGCTGGCTTTGCGGAGCGCTCGCCCTAGGCTGCGGCCTCATGTACAGCAGCGCCCGCGGCTATGACGCGCAAATGGCGACGATCGGCTTGGGCGTCTACCTGTATAAGGTCATCGACGGCGTCGCCGACGTGTACGAAGGCCGCCTGCAGCAGGCCGACAAGCTCTACCTGGCTGGCATGAGCCAAACACTACGTTCCGCCGGCGTCATGGCGGTCTTCAGCGTGGCGCTGTTCCTCACGCGCAGCATGCCCATCGCGGCCATGGCCATGGGCATCGCCGCGATCGCCTCGCTCGTGCTGGTCACCGCGCCGCTCGCCCTGCTCGAGACCGAAAAATCGCGCCGCGTGAGCCTGCGCGAGGTCGGCCACCTGTTTGTCCAGTGCGCTCCGCTCTTTGGTGCATTGTTCCTGTTCAACCTTATCGAGAGCATGCCCAAATTTGTGATGGAAGGCACACTGGCCTACAAATACCAGCTGTACTTTAATGCCCTGTTTTTTCCAGCCCAGGCTATTCTGTTGAGCATTGGATTTGTCTATAAACCGCAGCTCCTGCGCTTGTCGAGCATTTGGGCTAATCCTCGCAAGCGTCGTCGCTTTGACCTGATTATTGTTGCCGTTATGGCGCTGATCGTGGTCATCACCGGCGTGTGCGCCGCATTTATGGCAGGTCCCGGTATTCCCCTCATGAGCTTTATGTACGGTCTCAGCTTTGAGCGCTACCGTACGCTGGCGCTGCTGATGGTCGTCGCCGGCGGCGTCACCGCGGCCATCGATTTTATCTACGCCATCATCACGGTGCTGCGCCATGCCGGCGACGCCACCAAGGTCTACCTGATCTGCTTCGCCGTAAGCGTGGTGCTGCCGGTGATTCTAATCAATCTGCTCGGCCTGATGGGCGCCGTCGTGAGCTACCTAGCCATCATGGCCCTACTGCTGGTACTGTTGATTATCGAGTACGCCCATATCCGCCAACGCATCGAACGCGACCGCAACCCATACGGCGCCTAATTAGCTGCCCCCGGTAACCGGAGTTTGCGATGGAATCACCCCAGTTGGGGTCTCGGTGCGAACAATAAGCATCACGCAAAACTAAGTGAGTAGCCTTTTACCGAATCCCCGACCACACCGACAAAGCACAAGTCTGTGACCTGCGGTTTTATAGAGGCAAATATGTTGGGTGCTCGGCATTTCCAAAAAAGTCTACTCACTTAGCCAGCGAGCAGCCAAATGATTATTGAATCCCCGTCCCAGAATAATCATCGATGTTTTGGCATCGACAGCGAGCAGCCTCGAAGTGCCCCAGGTTGGCGCGAAAGAGGAGCGACGCGTACTTCTGTACGCGAGCGACGGTTTGAGCGACAAGATGGGGTGCTTCGGGGCTGCGCAGCGTCAACGTGACCGCCGTTCGGTAGAACGGCGGAACAAGGTTATTCGCCCGGGTTGATATTCGCGTAGAACTCCGCCCCATCATCGAGCCGCAGGATGCCCACGCGGCCAAACTCGGAGCCGGTGGCGGCGGCGCAATCGATATCGATGCGATCGGGCACACCAGCGGTATCCTCGCCACCCAGGCGCACAATCTGCCCGCGGCCCGACTCCTCATCGAGCCCTGCCAGGCCGCCAACCTCGCAATAGCGCCCAAGCGATACCGTGGGCGTGTGACCGCTCACCACGACCGGGCCCTTGCCCTCGGCAGAAAGCAGCCCGGTCGGCACATCCCAATAGCCGTGACGAATCCATAGCAGGTAATCGGACGACTGCACCGCGAGCATCTGCTGCAGCAGCTCGCGATCGGCACCCACCGCTCCGACGCCATCGGCACAATCGACGCCATGCTCAAGCAAAAACGCACGCGCCGCCTTCATCTCGATTCCAGCATGTACCAGCAGATACGGGCGCTCCTCGGTCTCGACCACTGCGTAGAGCGGCAGCGCGGCCATCCATCGCACGAGCTCCTCGTATGCCTCAAATTCCATGTCGTTGAGCTGCTCGCGCGTCGTCCAGCCACCGTTGATATCCCAGGTCTCGGCATCGAGCGGATCCTGGCCAATGATGGCATCGAGCATAATCTGCTCGTGATTGCCCTTGAGCACGCGGGCGTTGGGCAGCGAGCGCACGAGCTTAATAACGCCGACCGGATCGGGCCCGCGATCGATCATGTCGCCCAGCACGTACAGCGTGTCGTCGGACGTCAACGAGATCTTAGACAGGGCCTCGTCAAGCGCACGCACGTGCCCGTGAGCATCAGATGTCACATAGATCGCCATGGTACGCCTCTCCTTGCATTGCGGCCGAAGCCCGGTACCGCAACTAAAACTTCAAGTTGAACTTAAACGTTACCCATTGTACTCCGTTGCAATAAAGCTGGAAAGGGCCACGCGTCGCCAACGGTCGTTAGCGCCCATGCGCCCACGCGCGCCGTTCACGGTGCATCGCCGGCAGCTGCTCCCCGACCAGCGTCGCACACGCCGCAGCCTCGTGTCGAAAATGCGCACGCCCGCAATCCGCCCCCATAAACCCACCACCTTTGGGTACAAATAACCGCAGACAACTGACCGTGCCACGCCAACCACCCAGGAGCGGACACTATCCATGAACCAGATACTTCTCTTTATCGGCCTCGTCATCATTCTGTGCCTGACCATCAAACCCGTCGGCAAAAAGCTCCCCTTCCCCACCCTGCTCATCTTTATCGCGCTCGGCATGCTGCTGGGCGTCAACGGGCCGGCACACATCGACTTTAGCGACTACGCGCTCACCGAAACCGTCTGCAGCACGGCGCTGCTGTTCATCATGTTCTACGGCGGTTTTAACACCAACATCGACCGCGCCAAGCCCGTCGCCGCGCCCGCGGTACTGCTGAGCACGCTCGGCGTTATCGCCACCGCCGGCATCACCGGCGCGTTTGCGCACTTCGCGCTGGGCTTCGATTGGATCGGCGGCCTGCTACTGGGCTCGGTCGTGGCATCGACCGACGCGGCCAGCGTCTTTAGCGTGCTGCGCGAGCACAACCTATCGCTAAAGGACGGCACCGACTCGCTGCTCGAGGTGGAATCGGGCTCCAACGACCCCGTCGCCTACATGCTCACCGCGGTACTCGCCACTCTCGCGGCCGGCGGCGACATCAACATTCCCGCACTGCTGGCCAAGCAGATTATCCTGGGCGCGGGCCTGGGCCTTGCCATCGGCTGGGCGGCGGGCCGCCTGATTGAACGCGCGCACGCAACGGCCGAGGGCGCTCAGACCATCTTTTTGTTCGCCGTGGCCATCGTCGCCTACGCGCTGCCGAGCTACCTGGGGGGCAACGGATTTTTGGCCGTGTACCTGGCTGGCATTGTGCTGGGTGCGAGCGACATCACCGGCAAGGTCGAGATGGCGCACTTCTTTGACACCCTCACCGAGATGGCCGAGATGACGATCTTCTTCTTGCTCGGCCTGCTCGTAACGCCCGCACGCCTGCCGCAGATGCTGCTGCCGGGCCTGGCGCTCATGGCGTTTATGCTTTTCGTGAGCCGTCCCATCGCCGTCGGCGTGCTCCTGGCGCCCTTTAAGACGAACCCCCGCCAGGTCGCGCTCGTAAGCTGGGCGGGCCTGCGCGGAGCAGCTTCGGTCGTCTTTAGCCTCTTTGCCGTGGTGGCCGGCGTTCCCGGCGGACACGACCTGTTTGACCTGGTATTTGTGATTGCCGTGTCGAGCATTGTGGTGCAGGGCTCGCTGCTGCCGGCGGTGGCGAAGAAGCTCGATATGATCGATGCGACCGGCGACGTGCGCCGCACCTTTAACGACTACCGCGACGAGGACGGCATGTCGTTCGTCAAGCTCAAGGTAGGCGCTGGACATCCGTTTGCTGGTCGCTCGCTCGCGGACATTGGCAGCGCCACGGATATGCTGGTGGTCTTGGTGCTGCGCGACGGTGCGCACCCGGTGCTGCCCAACGGCGATACCGTCATCGAGGAAGGTGACCTGCTGGTGATGGCCGCGCCGACGTTTGAAGAGCGTGCCGAGGTTACGCTGCGCGAGGTCACCGTGACGCCCCACGGTCGCCTGGCCGGCCAGCGCCTGCGCGATGTGCCGCAAGGCAAGCATCCGTTTATTGTGGTGATGCTCAAGCGCGAAGGCCAGACGATCATTCCCGATGGCAACACCCTAATATACGCCGGCGACGAAGCCGTCATCGCCACACTGGCGTCGTAGCCATCCCCACCCATAAGTTGCGGTGAAATAGGGATTGAATAGGCTTCTGAACAGCCATTTCAGTCCCTATTTCACCGCAAGTTATTAAGGGGATGGGGTTGAAGTTCAATCGCGGCTACCAGTCCTCGTCCGTGTCATAACCGTCGCCCTCATCGTCGACGGCAAAGTCTCGGAGGTCGAGGCCTTCGCGTTCGGCTCGAGCTAGGAGTTCTTGGGGCGACTCATCCTCGATATCCACTACGTCGAGCATGGCGGCCGGAAAGCCCACGCCCGCCGCACTCCCCGCGCGGTCGAGCAGGCTCTCGCGCAGCCGATCTGCATCAACTTCGATCTTCATGGTGAAACTTCCTACCGACCAATCGCGACCGAAAAACCGCACGCCCCAAATGATGTGCAATAAATCCCAGATACGGCCATAATAAAACAATGAACATCAGGGGGGGTTACGGACGATGGATAAGCTCGATGCCATGGCGGAACAAGTCAGGGACTTTTGTGATGCACGCGACTGGCGCAAATATCACACGCCAAAAGAGCTTGCCATCGGCATGGCAACTGAGTCCTCCGAGCTCCTTCAGCTCTTTCGTTTTATGAGCGACGAACGCATTGCAGAAATGTTCGAAGAAACCGAGCAACGCCAAGCCATCGAAGACGAAGTCGCCGACACGCTCCTTTTCCTTCTGCGTTTCGCAGATTTAAATGAAATCGACCTACCAGCGGCGCTTTCGTCCAAGCTCAAACGCAATGGCGAGCGCTACCCCGTCGACGCATCATCTGACGAATACAGAAAGGCGGACCACCATGAGTAACGAGTTCGCCCTTCGGCAATACACGCTCCCCCTGCCCCAGCCCTTCGAGACAAGCGAATCGCTGCAGGACTTTGGCACGCCAAAGCCAGGGTCGCACCACGACGAAAGCTGGCCTGTTCTCTACATCCTGACCAACAGCAAAAACAAAACGGCGTACATCGGTCAAACGACCAATTATCGACGCCGCATGAAGCAACACGCCGCAAACGCGGACAAAGACTTCGACCGGACCCTTCTGATTGACAATCCCACCTTCAACCAATCCGCAACGTTCGAGTTCGAGAATCGTCTTATCGAGCTGTTCTGCGCCGATGAAAAATACCAAGTCACCAATGCCAACAATGGCTATGCCCAATTCGATTACTTTGAGCGGCCTCAGTACCGCCAGAAGTTCCGAACGCTATGGACAAAACTACGCGAAGAAAACTATGCGATTCACCCCATCGAAGAGCTCGAGAACACTGACCTGTTCAAATTCTCGCCCTTCAAAACGCTCACGCCCGATCAATACGAAACGATTGAGGCGATTTACAGGCGGCTCGAGCAAGAGCATGAAGACATTAAACACGGCGGTCCCAAGAAAGAGCGCGTAACCGTCGTGAACGGCGCGCCGGGAACAGGCAAAACAATCCTCGCCATCAGTCTCATGTTCAAAATCAAAAATGAGCCGAACCTTTCCGGCCTGCGGGTCGGCTTCGTGACACCCATGGAGTCTCTGAGCAAGACACTCAAAAAGCTCACGCACTTCCTTCCCGGGTTAAAGCCCGGCGATATCCTGAGCCCCAGCGATGTTACCAAAAACGATCGGTATGACATCTTGCTTGTCGACGAGGCGCACCGACTGGGAAACTACTTGACCGCCGGCGCCGGCATCGGAGCTTTCTACAACACATGCGAACGACTCAACTTGCCGCGCACGAGTAACCAGGTGGATTGGATTTTCAAATGCTGCGACAAGGCGTACCTGTTCTATGACCCCAAACAGCAAGTCCGCGCATCGGGACTCAACCGAGATGGCCTTGAGCAGCGACTCAACCAACTCGAAGAAGCTGGCATCGAGACCGAAGAATTCAACTTGAGTACCCAAATGCGTGTGCGTGGCGGCGATGAGTACCTCGATTTCGTCTACGACCTGCTTGATAACAAAGCGTACATGCATGCCGGCATGAAGTTTGATGAGCTCTTCGCCTCTCAGCCTTACGACTCGCAAGCCGGCGATCCTGACAGTGATATCCCCAGGTACCAGTTTGGCATAGTCGACCGGTTTGAAGATTTCTGCTCCCTACAGCAGGCCAAAGAAAAAGAAGTTGGGCTGTCCCGTATGACAGCCGGTTTTGCTTGGAAATGGGAAAGCAAGAGCAATAAAGATGCGTTCGATATCGTCATCGAGGGCATTCCCAAACGCTGGAACTCGACCCAGAAGGATTGGGTTAACTCCGCCAACGCCGTCAGCGAAGTCGGATGCATTCATACGGTACAAGGCTACGATCTCAACTACGGATTCGTAATTCTGGGTCCCGACATTTACTACGATTCGGACAAAGATGCAGTCTACGTCAACAGAGCGAACTTCAAAGATGCCGTTGCCAAGAAAAAGGCAAGCGACGATGATCTGCAAAAGATTATCGTCAACGCCTACTACGTCCTCATGACGCGCGGCATGCTAGGAACGTATCTCTATGTGTGCAACCCCGCGCTCAAAGAGTACCTTTCACGGTATATCCCGGTGGTATAGACCTAGCGACCGCGCTCCTCCATGTAACCATCCTGTAAATCATAGTGGCGCACTCGGGTTTTGCTGTGATGCGGTCGCGCCTGGCGCTCCACTGTGCTAAAGTATCCCGAACGTCCAAACGACTACAAGGGGGAACTAGAAGATGGCACGTGTGCACAACTTCTCAGCTGGCCCGGCCGCACTGCCTACAAGCGTGCTTGCCGAGATCGCCGACGAGATGATGGACTACCGCGGTTGCGGCATGTCCGTGCTCGAGATGAGCCATCGATCTAGCATGTACCAGCAGATCATCGACGACGCCGAGGCAACCCTGCGTCGCCTGCTGAGCATCCCCGACAACTACCGCGTCCTGTTTTTGCAGGGCGGCGCCACGCTGCAGTTTGCGGGCATCCCCATGAACCTCATGCGCCGCGGCCGCGCCGGCTACATCGTGACCGGCAACTTTGCCAACAAGGCATACAAAGAAGCCGCCAAGTACGGCGAGGCCGTGCTGCTCGCGAGCTCCGAGGACACCAATTTCGACCGCATACCCGCCATGGCCGACATCAACGCGCGCATTGCCGCCGAGGCCGCGGGCGACGGGCTCGACTACGTCTACATCTGCCAGAACAACACCATCTTTGGCACCATGTACCACAAGCTACCCGATTGCGGAGACGCGCCGCTGGTCGCAGATGTCTCGAGCTGCTTTTTGTCGCAACCGCTCGACGTCGAGCGCTACGGGCTCATCTACGCCGGCGCGCAGAAAAACGCCGGCGCCGCGGGCGTCACCGTGGTTATCGTGCGCGATGACCTGATCGCCGACGGTCCGGCCTTTGCGCAGACGCCGCAGTACCTGGACCTTAAGACCCAGGCCGCCAAAGGCTCCATGCTCAACACGCCCAACACCTTTGGCATCTACGTATGCGGCAAGGTGTTCCACTGGGTTGAGCAGACCGGCGGACTTGCCGCCATGGCCGAGCGCAACTGGGCCAAGGCCAATCTGCTCTATGAGCTGCTCGAGCACAGCGAGCTGTTCCATGGCACCACGCAGGCCGACAGCCGCTCCATCGCCAACGTCACCTTCCGTACCGGCGACGCCGAGCTCGACGCGGCCTTTGTCGCAGGCGCGGCCGAGCACCAGATTCAAAACGTCAAGGGCCATCGCCTGGTGGGCGGCATGCGCGCCAGCGTCTACAACGCCGTAACCATGGAAGACGCGCAGGCACTGGACTCGTACATGAAGGACTTCGAAGCGCAGCATAGTTTGAGCCCGCGATCTAACTAGCCCGCAACGCGCGGGCCGACCAGCCATCTCAAACCACCCTGTTTAGATCAAAACCTGCTAAGGAGTTTTTCCATGCGTAAGATTAAGACCATCGACGACATCACCAAAGACGGCAAAGTCGAGTTTGGCGAGGGCTACGAGTTTGTGGGCACCGCCGAGGAGGCCGACGCCATCCTGATGCGCTCCACCGACCTGCACGGCTACGAGCTGCCCGAGGGCATCCGCGCCATCGCCCGCTGCGGCGCCGGTGTCAACAACATCCCCGTCGAGGAGTACGCCAAGAAGGGCGTCGTCGTCTTTAACTCCCCCGGCGCCAACAGCAACGCCGTCAAGGAGCTCGTCCTGGGCATGCTGGTGCTCTCGAGCCGCGGCGTGGTGCAATCGATGAACTGGGTGCGTGACAACGCCGACGACCCCGAGATTCAGGTCGATGCCGAAAAGGCCAAGAAGGCCTTTGTGGGCCGCGAGCTCAAGGGCAAGCGCATCGGCGTCATCGGCCTGGGCAACGTAGGCTCCAAGGTCGCCAACGCCTGTGTCGACCTGGGCATGGACGTTTACGGCTACGATCCGTTCATTTCCGTCGAGCACGCGTGGGTGCTGAGCCGCGAGGTGCAGCGCGTGGGCACGCTCGAGGACCTCTGCCGAGGCTGCGATTACCTCACCGTGCACGTGCCCAGCAAGGCCGATACCATCGGCATGATCAGCACCGAGCAGATTAACCTGCTGGCACCGGGCGCCGTGCTCATCAACTACGCTCGCGAGACCATCATCGACGAAGACGCCGTCGATACCGCCCTGCGCGCGGGCAAGCTCAGCTGGTTTAGCTGCGACTTTGCCACGCCCAAGACCATCAAGATGCCCAACACGTTTATCACCACGCACTCGGGCGCCGGCACCGGCGAGGCCGAGGCCAACTGCGCCGACATGGCCATCAGCGAGCTCAAGGATTACCTGGAAAACGGCAACATCGCGCACAGCGTCAACTACCCCGCCTGCAGCATGGGCAAGGCGCGCGCCGCGAGCCGCATTGCCTGCCTGCATGCCAACGTGCCCAACATGATCGGCCAGATCACAGCCATTCTCGCCAAGGACAACGCCAACGTGCAGCGTATGACCAACGAGTCCGCTGGCGAGAACGCCTACACTATGTTCGACACCGACGAGCACCTGGACAGCAGCACCATCGAGGCGCTCAAGCAGATTCCGTCGATGTATCGCGTGCGTGTGATCAAATAGCGCCGGCTGATCTGACGGGCAGCTCCCCATGTGGCCTACCCGTCACTGACATTGAATGCCCGCGGGGGCGCCTTTCGCACGAGAGGCGCCCCGTTTTTGTGAGCACTCCATTAAATGCACCGAGCCGCTTCTTGGCATACAATCTGTATGTTTACCTAACTATCTGTGAGGTGCCTATGGTTGATACAGATTTTGCTTGGCGGCTTACGCAAGGACTCATGCGGATCGACAGTTCCGACCCAGGTGCGTATGAGGGCGAGATTGAACGCTATATCAAAGCGTTGGTTGAGGAACGGTTGGCGCAGCTGAGCCATCCGGTACTCGATGCCGTGCAGACTGCAGAGCTCGAAGTACTCCCCGGGCGCCGCAACCTCATGGTCACCGTGCCGGGCCAAAGCGACGAGCCGCGACTCGTCTATATCTGCCATATGGATACCGTAACCTTGGGCGATGGCTGGGACGCGGACACGCCGCCGCTCGGGGCGGTTGTGCGCAACAACAAACTCTATGGACGCGGCGCCTGCGACATGAAGGGCGGACTGGCTTGCGCCATTGCCGCACTGGTCCATACGCTCGAGCACGTGGTGGCGGATGGCGCGCTGCCCCGCCGCGGCTTTTCGCTCATCTGCTCGGTCGACGAGGAAGATTTTATGCGTGGCTCAGAGGCCGCGATCGATGCTGGCTGGGTCGGCTCGCGTGAATGGGTGCTGGACACCGAGCCCACCGACGGACAGATCCAGGTGGCGCACAAGGGGCGTACGTGGTTCGAAATTGAAATGACTGGCGTGACGGCGCATGCGAGCCAGCCCTGGAAGGGCGCGGATGCCGTCGCCGCCATGGCCGAGGCCGTATGCTCGCTTCGCCGCGCGTTTGCGGCGCTGCCCGCGCACAGTGAGTTGGGGCCCTCGACCATTACGTTTGGGCAGATCGAGGGCGGCTATCGTCCCTATGTGGTGCCAGACCATGCCAAGGTCTGGGTCGACATGCGCCTGACCCCGCCGACCGACACCGCGGCCGTGGTCCGGATGGTGGAGCAGGCCATTGCCGCAGCGGAGGCCGCAGTTCCCGGTTGCCGCGGCATCTATACCGTGACGGGCGACCGCCCCGCCATCGAGCGTGACCCGAACTCTCCCCTTCTAGCAGCGCTCAAGCGTGCCGCCGATGACGTGACGGACGCGGACACGACCGTCGGCTTCTTTACCGGCTACACCGACACCGCCGTCATTGCCGGCAAGACAGGTAATCGCAATTGCATGAGCTACGGTCCCGGGTCGCTCGCGCTCGCGCACAAGCCCAACGAATATGTGCCCCACGCCGATATCGTTCGCTGCCAGAACGTGCTCATCGCGCTCGCCGATAACGTGCTCTGGGACGCGAATGGGCAAGTTGGGGCATAATAAGCCGCGAACAAACCGATTCGTGCGTTAGGACCGCCCATGAAAGCACTTCCGTTTCCCTGCATTCGCCCGGCTCAGGACCGCGTGCTCGAGGCGCTGCCTGCAATGGGCAGCATCCTGAGCGGCAACGATGCTCTGCGCGGAGCCCTTGCCGATGGCCTGATGCTCAAGGACCCCGGTGCGGCGTATTACGTGTACGAATGCTCGGGGGAGCCGGGGCGCGTGACGGGTGTTGTGGCGATTTGCCCGGTTAACGTGCTGACGGGTAGCGACGAAGCCGCCGCCGAGAGCGTCGACGCACTCGCCGCCGCGCGCGCGATCGCCGAGCTCAAGGTGCAGCCGCGCCCCGTGTCGCTCGCCTACGAGGCCTCGCCCGTCATGGATATCATCCTGGGCGCCGCCAAAGAGGGCGCGTCGCTCTACGCCGTCACCGACCCCGCGGGCATTACGCACCGCGCGTGGGAGGTCAAGCGCGAGGACGCCGTCGGGGCCATCCGCGCTATGCTCGACCAAGCACCGGAGCCGGCACTGGCCGACGACCCCGCCTACGCCGCCGCTCTGACCGGGGCGTCGCAGCTGCTGGCCGATGAGACCCGTGCCGCCGGAACGTACACCGGCAAGGAGCCGTTCAACTTTACCGTTGCCGTGCTCTTCCCCGCCGCGCAGGTCAGCGGCGCCGCGCCGCAGGTTCCGACAGGTCTGTTCACGCACCAGGTCGCGCGGTTCTAGCAAGACCAGACCGCCCAACACAAAAATCGGCAGCTCAACAAACAGGGGGCGGAGATGCAGCAGGTACATGCATCTCCGCCCCTTTTGCGTCGAGAAGTTATGCCGGCGACCCGCGCCGCCGCGCTCGCGTTATCCGCGCTGCGGACCTGCAGTAGCCACAAGCGGTTCAAGCCCCAGCTCGCGCGCGTAATCCTCCTGCGTAAAGACTTCGACCAGCTCAAACGTGTCGGATTCGTCGTCAAACGCAAAGTGCAGCACCGAGCAGTTGCCCGGCACGCGCTCGTGCTCGTCGGCCGCCGCTCCCCTCACGTGATCCAAAAACTCCTTGATTGCCGAGCCATGGCTTACCGCGAGCACGCACGTATGGTCCGGACGCTGCATAAGCTCGGTCAGCGTCGCCACCATGCGCTCTCGCACCCGCATCTGTCCCTCGCCGCCAAACTGGCGGTAGAAGTCGCGCCATGGGCGCTCGGGCATGAGCACCACGCGCTCAGCCTCAAAATCGCCAAAGAACCACTCGCGCAGACCGTCTAGGCGCTCGTAGGTAAGACCCGGCCACAGGTTGGCGATGGTCTGCTCGGTGCGGCGCAGCGTCGAGGTGTAGGCGTGGTCGGGTTCAATGCCGCGCGCACGCAAAAACATGCCGGCGCGCGCCGCCTGGTCGCAGCCCAACTGCGTGAGCGGCGAGTCACTCCAACCCTGAATGATGCGCTTAAGGTTGAATATTGTCTGCCCATGACGAACCAGATACAGGTCTTTATTCATAGGGGTCCTTTCGTTCGTTACCAATCAAGGAGCGAAAACGCCCCGTCGCAATAGCCAAAATGAAGCACGGCTCCGTTGTCGGGTAGCTCTCCCCTGCCAGTCACATACTCAAGAAACTCCTGGCAGGCTGAGCCGTGGGAAACCGCCAGCACGCAGTCGTGCTGCGGCCTGGCCATGATGCGCGACAGCACCGCGACCATACGCAACTGGAGCTGCACTTCCGACTCGCCGCCAAACGCGACCGGATAATCACCCCAGGGCTGCGGCGGCATATCGCGATTTGATGTACCCTCCAGCGAGCCCAAATGCCACTCGCGTAGATCATCGACCAGCTCTATCGAGCGGCCCTCACCAGCAATTAGCTCAGCCGTACGCCGCGCCCGGCCCAACGGGGAGGAATACACACGGTCAAAGGTCACGCCACGCGCCTCAAACGCCGCGCGCGTCGCCAGCGCCTGCTCGCGCCCGCGCGCCGTAAGTGGCGAATCGTGCCCACCTTGCAAAATATTCTGCACATTGAGCTCAGTCTGCCCATGCCGCACCAAATACAAATCTGCCACACGCCCTCCTCTCGCGCCACCGCAAAGGGGACAGGCACCTTTGTGGCGGTTCACCGCCGGATCACACCGCGGTGCCGCTCAACAACACCAGCACGTCGGCGAGCGAACGCTTGGGTACGTGGTGCACCTGCGCCTCGTCGCGCCAATAATTGATGGAGCCGTCGGGGTTGGAATCGATCGCATCAATCACCTGTGTCTCGGCTGGAACGCCAAACGCCATGATCAGCTTGAGCTCATACTTGTCGTTATCGAGCCCCATGGCATCGATCGCGTGGGGCGTAAAGGCCTTGAACATGCAGGCTGCCACCTCGGGCGTGGCACTGCGGGCGGCGAGCATCATCGTCTGCGCGGCAATGCCCGTGTCGACCTCGGTAATGGGAGCGGCGGGCTTGCCCGGAACGGCGCGCTCGGCCAGAATCGCGATGTAGCCGGTCGGGCGCTCGCCCTCGGCAGGACCCGGCCAATCCTTGAGCGCGCCGGCCCATGCAAGCTCATCAAATACGCGCGCGCAATCCTCGGCACCGCTCGCCACATGAAAACGAAGACGCTGAGCATTGGCACCACACGGGGTCAGGTGCGCCAGCTCCGCCAGCTCAAGCAAAAACTCACGTGGCACACGCATGGACTCGTCAAAGCGGCGGCACGTGCGGGCGCGGCGAGCCAACGCATCAAACGCGTCCAAGCCGAGCTTTTCGCAACCCTGCTTTGCCATCGACTCAGCGCTTACCGGCGCCGCGGGAACTGTTTCGTTCATAGGGACCCCCAATTTCGGGCAATTGTTCTTAGGAAAATCTAACCTAAAACGTAGGCAATAACGAACAGGGCTGCAATGTTCTACACCTGTTGAATAGAAAATCGCGACGTGGGGAACAACGGAAACAATTCGGGACCTTTGGGTTACGTTTCGCCCTCCCCGACCCATACGCCAGCGCCTTTAGGCGATACTGGTTGTAACGATCAAGGCTTACGCCGCACGGAAAGGAGACATTATGGGCATCTTTAAGAACGATGACCAAAAATCGAGCCAGTTTTGATTTGACGAGAAAAGCATGGCGGGCAAAGCCGTCAAGGCCGTACGCTGGATTTACGCCATCACGGGCGTCATGGCGCTCATTGCTGGTATCGCGCTGCTTTTTGCACCCGCCAAGTCCCTCGTCTTTTTGACGACTGTCCTGGGTTTTTACTTTGTAATCACCGCTGCCATCAGGCTGTTCACTGCCATTTTTGAGCCGCTGCTGCCCACCGGCTGGCGCGTGACGAGCATCATCTCCAACCTGCTCATTATCTTGGGCGGCGTCATAATCCTGCGCAACCAGGCCTTCTCGACCGCGACGCTCACCACGATGGTGGTTATCGTGGCCGGCTTTGGCTGGATTGTCGAAGGTGTCATGTCCATTCTGGAGTCCGAGCTTTCGTCCAACCGCGCCCTCGCCATCCTGAGCGGCGCGCTCTCCATCATCGCCGGCATGTTCGTGTTTATCTATCCGCTGTGGTCGGCAAAGATGCTCGTCATCTTTAGCGGCGCCGCGCTGCTGGTGTTTGGCGTAACGCTCATTGTCCGCGCTATTCAATTTGGCAAACTGGTGCACTAGATGCCGCGAACGCTCTTTATCGATGCAGACGCCTGCCCGGTCACGCGCGAGTCGATTGACTGCGCGCGGCGGGCGGGCGTCGCCGTTGTTATCGCCGGCAACAGCACGCAAAACCTGGAACGGCACATTCGCCGCGACGACCCGCGCGATGCTGAGCACGCGCGACGCGGCTTTTGGGTCACGACGCTCGATGTGAGCGTGGGCGCCGACAGCGCCGACTTTGCCATTGTCGAACGCCTGCAGGCGGGCGACGTGGTCGTGACGCAGGACATTGGCTTGGCGAGCATGGTGCTCGAGCGCGATGCCGCCGCCATCGGTGTGCGCGGGCGCGTCTACGACAAAGCGACCATCGACATGCAGCTGTTTATTCGCCACGAGGAAAAGAAGGTGCGCCGCGCCGGCGGACGCACTCGCGGACCGGCGGCATTTACCAGCGAAGACCGCGTCCGCTTTAAACGCAACCTCACCGAGCTACTGCGCTAACCAAGGTAGATTTTTGGGACATGCCTAAAAATCTACCTTTTTGTTTTGGCGATTGACGCGCATCCAACGCCCAAGTCATGGCGGTAGATTTTACGATATACCCCAGTTTTTACGGCCTATCCCAAACATCTACTTAGAGGCCAAAGGCGGAAAGGATGAGACCCCAGCCCGCGCCGATAACGTACATCATAATCAGGAACACGACGTTTTCGCGGGCGCTGCGGTTGGTACGGAACAGCACCAGGTAGCCCACGCCGGCGGAGATAAGCGTGCCGGCGAGCATCGGTGCCAGCTGCAGCGCACCTTCCAGATACAGCTGCGTGATGACGACGCTGGCCGAGCAGTTGGGAATCAGGCCGACAAGCGCCGAGCCCAGAACCGCAAGCGTCTCGTTACCGCGCAGGAACTGCTCAATCGCCGATTCGCCGAACGTCTCGAGCACGGTGACCAGAATCAGCGTCACCAGAAAAATGAATACCGATACCTGTATGGTGTGCGAGATCGCACTGCGGCTAATCGACAGAACGGGCGCGCCCTCGTGGGAGTGGTCGTGGCTGTGGCCGTGGTGGTGCTCATGCTCGCCCGTGTGACCGTGATCATGGCTGTGTCCGTGGTCGCGCTCATGTTCATCTTCATCATCATCGCAACCGCAATGGTCGCGCTCGCATAACTCGTGGATGTGGTCGGCGCTCACGCCCGCCTCGGCCACCTCGTCGATGATGTCACCGCCAGTGTGGTCGTCGTGCGCGCAGTTCACGTGGGCCGGGTTGGCCGCGGTTCTCAGCACGGTACGGCGAATCGCCGCATGAGCGCGAGCATTACGACGCAGGCCGCGAATGGCGGCATCCACGATAAAGCCCGTGGCTAGCGCGATCAGTGCCTTCGAAGCCAAAAGCATCGCCATGGTCTGCACGGGCACCTGCTCGGCAAGCAACAGCGGCAGCATCTCATCGGAGGTCGAAAGGAACACCGCCACCAACGTGCCCAAGGTCACGACACGGCCGGCGTACAGCGTTGCTGCCATGGCCGAAAAGCCGCACTGCGGCACCATGCCCAGCAACGAGCCAACCACGGGGCCCGCGGCACCGGCGCGCTTGATGGCGCCGTTAACGCTGTCACCCGCGACGTGCTCCAGGGTCTCGAGGGCCAGATACGTCACCAACAAAAACGGCACCAGCGACAGCGTGTCCTTGCCGGCGTCGAGCAAAATATCTATCAGTAAATCCATGACGGATGGAACCTTTCGTGTCTTTCGGCAGCATTGTAAAAGTCCTAGCGGTCAACTAGGGTATTGTAGTTGACCTAGGCGTGGTGCCAATAGTTGCCCATGGTAAACTATCATCTCGCCATAACTCAGTAACCCCGAGCCGCGCGACGCGGCCCGTCCAAGGAGCAGCCTATGAACGTTTCGCAAGCACTTGAATACGAGCGTCAGCCGTTTATCCCTATGTTTATCTATGGCGATCACGGTGCCATGGAGTCCGAGCGCCAGAAGGGCGAAGAGGCCCTCAAGGTGCTCGAGACCGAGTATTTTACTGCCGAGGACGACCCCGGCTTCGACTTTGCCACCGTGCGCGACCTGGCCGACCGCAACCGCGACCTTTGCGACCAGATTGGCGAGGCACGCCTGCGCAATGTGACGCCCGCGACGCTCTCGCGCGGTCTGTCCGACGCCGACACCTGCGCCGCTATCGGCAAAATGCAAAAGCGCACCGCCGCGTCCGTTATGCGCGAGATCCGCGGTGACCGCGACGCGCTCGGCGTGGCCTACGCCCGCAAGCCCATCCAGGGCAACGTGCTCGGTATCGACATCGAGACCACCGGCCGTGCACCCGAACGCGGTTATATCATCAACGTCGGCTGGGAGATCATGGAACTCACCAGCGACGCCATCCCGCACGACGCCGAGGCGCACTACTGTGGCCTGCCCGACATCTACCGCGGCGAAGAGGTGCCGCTGTCGAATATCCACCACATTACCTGGGACGACATCGACGGCAAAACGCCCTTCCGCGAGAACAAGGAGCTGCAAAAGCAGCTGCTCAAGCTTATGAAAAAGTACCCGTACATGGCGCATAACGCCGCCTTTGAGGACAGCTGGTTCAAGATTCACCTGGACGGTTACGCCGAGGCACGCCGCGCGGGTAAGATTATCGTCATCGACTCGCGCCAGATCTGCCGCAGCCTGGATGCCGACGTCCGCTCGCTCCCCCGCGAATCCGCCCCCGCCGCGCTCGAGAACTGGGCGCGCCGCCGTGGAACCCTCGCCGCCGACGCCAACGAGCAGCATCTGGGCCTGGACGACACCGACCTCATGCTCCGCACCGTCCAAGCCGAGTTCAACCTCAAGAACCTATTCGCCAAGTAGAAACGCCTGCGACAAACCCCGGCGTAGATCACGAGCGGCCTCGCAGCGGGAACCCCCCCCCGCAGCGAGGCCGCCCTACGTTCCACAAATAAATCTGCCATCACAAATTCTGAACCCTCATTTTGAACGATTTCGGCCAATTCCCGACACGTAATTCGTTATCGGATGGTGATGCATCACTATCAAATGTGCGGCAGTTGAGTAGTTATATGCTATAGCTAAGCTGCGAAAACTTTTATCTAGGGCATACCAACTCATAATTGCGTCAAGCTTTTGGACAGCATTTGGTTAGACCTCTAAAACGACTTTTCCACTCAGCTCCATCAACACGGCATTAGCTGACACGATATATACCATGAGTATCGTATTGTCACATACCACGGCAAAAGCGGTCTATCAGGCCGCGCATTCGGTGTCTGCGAAAGGCATCGAGTCCTGCAGCCCTGCCGCAATTTACGGATCGTGCCCCACCGGAACGCTCCTCGACGCGGCCAAAGAATGGCTTGCCAAACATGATGTTGCCCGCGACGCAAACGATCCCCTCGAGGTAATGGTGTTTGATCGCAGGAACGCGCGCTACGCGATGAACTGTCAATGCCACGTTTCGTCAAAGCGATTCTCATGCTCGCGTTTTATAGAGCTAGAAGATGACATCTACATTATTGGCGTTGAGCTTTGTGCACTTCAGGCCGCCACCTATCTCCCTTTTCGCGAACTAGTGGAGTACTACTTTGAACTGTGCGGCGCCTATTCCCTTGGAACCGGTTCTTCTACCTCTTATGCCGAGCGTTTCCCACTTACCTCAACCGAGAGGTTAAAGCAGTTCTTTAATTCCATTACCAGATGCGACGGTTTGGCCCTTGCCCGAAAGGCTATTCAATGTGTACGCGATGGATGCCGCTCTCCCATGGAAACGGCCTTTGTCATGATGCTTACGCTGCCCAAAAGCGAAGGTGGACTTGGTATTAAGGGAATTGAGACCGATTACGAGGTGCAGGTCACCGCCGCCGCAAAAAATCTCACGAGACGCAAAAAGTTCTTTATGGATGCATATCTGAAGAAATCTCGAACAGATATTGAATACAACGGGTTTTATCACGACGCCGAAGAGGACCGCGCTATCGACGAGGAGCGCAAGAATGCGCTTGCGTCCATGGGGTACGGAATCATCACCGTCAGCCGTTATTCCTTTGTGCATGCCAGCTCTTTCGTTAGGGTCATGGAGGCAATCCAACGAAAAGAAGGTATACGCCCCTCGCGTCTGCCAAAAGACTTTCAAATCATGCAAGAGGACCTGAGACTGTTTGTGCTCAGAAGGTTTATTGAGGAGAAGAAACGAATCCAGGAGGAGCTTCGCCAGGATTCCGAAGAGCGTCAACGAATCGATCTCGAAAAAGCAATGCTCGAAAGCATCACATTGGACGATCCGACGATTAACGAGGCTCCGGCAATCGATGACATGCAAATCGTCGAACCAGGCAGCCCATCACTCAACCAAACAAGCAGCTTCACGCCCGAGGGCAGGGTCTTCGGGGCCGGAAACTAGGCCGACTAACAAGGTGGGTACCCTAGCGACGTGCAAAATTGCGAGTATTCAGCAGGGTCGGGTGTCCATCACCCTCGAGTGGATCCAAATGTGAAGCGAAATCACTCTTGCGTGAGAACGTTAGGCAACATTTGAGGAAGAACTCATCGGTTTAACACCCTAAGATAGCTCTTGAACTACATTATTTGGCCCGCGATAGATTAACAGACCCCCTATCGTTGCAGAATACTCCAATTTTTGCACGGCGCAGGGGCACCCACCCCGGCATCGCTAATCAAAACCGCTTAGTCCGGGATCTCGTCCGCTTTTCCTCATCATTTTGTACGACGAATTACCTGAACGTTATTGACATATGAACATGCGCTCATATAATCGGAAGCAAGTTATATGAGCGCATGTTCATATGAAAGGATGTTGCAATGAGCGACCACGCTGATGAAACAAAGACTGACATCGAGGCCACCGAACCCGTGATCCCCACCACCTGCTCGCCCGAGGACCTTCCCGACGAGGAGTTGCTGTACGACTTGGCCGACCTGTTCAAGGTCTTCAGCGACACCACGCGCATCAAGATTCTCTATGCCCTCATGGGCCGCGAGCTCTGCGTGGCCGACATCGCCGGGGCGACCGCAACCTCGCAGTCGGCAGTATCGCACCAGCTGCGCACGCTTAAGCAGGCGCACCTGGTCAAGTTCCGCCGCGACGGCCGCAACATCCTCTACTCGCTTGCCGACGATCATGTCTACACCATGCTCAACCAGGGCATGAGCCATATCTGCGAATAGCAACCAACCACGGTACCAACGCGATCGGCACCCAGGTCGCCAACACAGAGAAAGGAACCCACCATGAAAAAGCAGTTTAAGCTCGACGAGATCGACTGCGCCAACTGTGCGCGCGAGCTTCAGGACGAGCTGGCCAAACTCGAGGGCGTCAAATCCGTGTCCGTCAACTTTATGACCCAGAAATTGACGCTCGAGGCCGACGACGCCGAGTTCGAGGAGGTCCTCGACCGTGTCGTGGAGTTCACCGCCGACGCCGAGCCGGACTGCGAGATCATTCTCTAGCCTGCGCATACGCTGACCCGCAAGGCCGCGCTTTCCGCGGCCTTTGCTCGCGAAATTATATGAGCGAGTGTTCATACATTCAAATGGGAGGATACGAGTCATGGTCACCGCCGACCCCAAAAAGAAAAAGAAGAAGCGCAAGAAAAAAGAGTCACTCGAGCATAAGCGCAACCGCATCCTGGTAGCGCTGGGCATTTTTGCCGTGGTGTACGCCCTCGATGAGCTTGGCACCCTCGCCGCCGCATTCGGCACCCCGGGCGACATCTACGCCAGCTTTGTGCTGTTCCTCGTGCCGTTTTTGATTGCCGGCTACGACGTACTGCAAAAGGCATTCAGTAACATCCGCCGCGGCAAGGCCTTCGACGAGAGCTTCCTTATGGCAGTCGCAACCATCGGCGCGTTTGCCATGGTGCTCTTCCCCGATACCGACCCGCACATGGCCGAAGGCGCCGCCGTCATGCTGTTCTACCAGGTCGGCGAGCTGTTCCAGGCATATGCCGTGGGTAAAAGCCGCAAGTCAATCAGCGCCATGATGGACATCGCGCCCGACTACGCTAACGTCGAGCAAGCCGACGGCACACTCGAACAGGTCTTTCCCGATGACATCGCCGTCGGCACCGTGATCGTGGTCAAGCCCGGCGAGCGCGTGCCTATCGACGGCGTCATCGTCGAGGGCGAAACCCAGCTCGACACCGCCGCGCTCACGGGCGAGTCAGTCCCCCGCCCCGCCAAGTCCGGCGACGATATCATCAGCGGCTGTATCAACATGACGGGCCTCATCCACGTGCGCACCACCAAGCCCTTTGGCGAGTCCACCGTCGCGCGCGTCCTGGAGCTCGTGGAGAATGCCAGCGAAAAGAAGGCACGCACCGAGAACTTCATCACACGCTTCGCCCGCGTCTACACCCCCGCCGTCACCGGCGCGGCCGCGGTGCTCGCCCTTGGCGGCGGCCTGGTCACCGGTGCCTGGTCCGACTGGATTCTGCGCGGCCTGACTTTCCTGGTCGTCAGCTGCCCGTGCGCGCTCGTGATCAGCGTGCCGCTGAGCTTCTTTGGCGGCATCGGCGGCGCCTCCAAACTGGGCGTTCTCATCAAGGGTTCTAACTACCTCGAGACGCTCGCCGACGTGGACACCGTCGTCTTTGACAAGACAGGCACCCTCACCAACGGCACTTTCTCGGTGGTCGCGGTGCACCCCGAGGCTGGCTATACCGAGCAGTCGTTGCTTGAGGTCGCAGCCCTTGCGGAGTCGTTCTCCGATCACCCCATCGCGCAGTCGGTAAGCACCGCCTACCAGGGCGAGGTCGACCCCAAACGCGTGAGCGACTCCGCCAACGACGCGGGCCACGGCGTGACGGCAACCATCGACGGCAAGCACGTCGTCGTTGGCAACGCAAAGATGCTCGCCGCGGCCGGAGTCGAAGCGCCCGATTGCGAGGTCGTTGGAACGATTCTGCATGTGCTCGTTGACGGCATGTACGCCGGCCACATCGTGATTGCAGACACCGTTAAGGCCGATGCCGAGCAGACGATCCGCGACCTGCACGCCGCCGGCGTCAAGCGCACCGTTATGCTCACGGGCGACCGCGAGGAAGTGGCTGCTGCGGTGGCCAAGCAGCTCGGCCTCGACGAGTTCCATGCGCAGCTGCTGCCGGGCGACAAGGTCGAGCGTGTTGAAGCGCTGCTCGCGGCCGAAAGCGGTAAGGGCAAGCTCGCCTTTGTCGGCGACGGCATCAACGATGCGCCTGTGCTTACGCGCGCCGATGTGGGCATTGCCATGGGCGCCATGGGCTCCGACGCTGCGATTGAGGCGGCGGATGTCGTGCTGATGGATGACAAGCCGTCCAACATTTCCCGCGCGATCCGCGTGGCGCGCAAGACCATGTCGATTGTCTGGCAGAATATCATCTTCGCGCTGGGTATTAAGCTGCTGATTTTGGTGCTTGCGGCGCTCGGCATCGCCAACATGTGGCTTGCGGTCTTTGGCGACGTAGGCGTGGCAATCATCGCCATCCTGAACGCCATGCGCGCGATGGGTGTCAAGAACCTGTAGCGTTCGTGGGCTGTCCGGCCGGGACCGGGCTTGGTTTTGAAAACGTCCTCGACCAATGAAGTGCCCCCGTTCTGCTCCTTCGGAGCTACGAACGGGGGCACTTCTGGTCTGCGGAATGTTTTCAAAACCAAGCCCGGTCCCGGCCTGCGGTAACGTTGCTGGCGGTTCTTGGGCATCGCTTGCTGGCGGGGTTCCTTGTCTGAGTTGGACTTAGTTGGTGGGGCCACTGGTCCCGGTCGCTGTCCCGCGCCTTTGGCCCGGGAGGCGCGCCTCTTTGGGAACGAAGAGATAGCTCAGCTGTGATGGCGTCGCGCACCGAATGCTCCACTTTGGACTGCGTCGGACTCGTTGTTGTTCGAATCCCCTATCCCCCTTTCGCTGGTTCGCGCTTTGCGCGAACTCCGCGCTCCTGGGGGTCAATTAGGCTTCCGTTGTTGCGCCGGCCGCATCTTCCCGTCCCAACATCGCCCTCAGCTTCTCGAAGCTCTCCTCACTCAGGCAGTGCTCCATGTGGCAACCCTCTTGCGACGCGACATCCGCCGAAACACCGGCTTCCTCGAGCAACCGCACGAAAAAGCAGTGGCGCTCCCACATTTGGCGAGCGACCTCCAGACCACGTTCCGTCAGATGAACGTCGCGCTTGCCCATTTCGACATAGCCGCTGTTTTCCAGCGTCGCCATGGCTTTAGAGACGCTCGCCTTGGTCACACCCAGGTATTCGGCGACGTCGATTGAGCGCACCGTGCCTTGGCGCTCCGAGAGCACATAAATAGATTCGAGATAGTCTTCTCCAGATTCACGTAGGGCCATGGGCCGCCTTTCGCGATGATCGTTAGTTAGCCTTTGGATACTTTCCTTGGCTTACTTTACCGCAAAAGTTGCCCATGTCTTACTACGTTGTTTAAAAAGTTAGCCGTGTTTCACAAAACGCGCCAGGCGAACACAACATGGGGACACGCCCCGCAAGGAGTGTCCCCAGCTGCCGGCAGAAAAGGAACGTCCCCAAGTGCTGAATCCTCAGCTATAGCAGGCCAAAGTGCTTGGCGGCGTTGTAGATGCCGTCGTCGTCTACGGCGGTTGTAACGTAGGACGCTGCGGCCTTCACGGTCTCCTGCGCGTTGCCCATGGCCACACTTGTGCCCACGGCCGAGAACATCGAAAGGTCGTTCTCGCCGTCGCCAAAGGCGATCGCCTCGCTCGCATCGATGCCCAGGCGCTCCAGCGTCGCCGCCACGCCCAGGTCCTTGCCGCCGTTAGCGGGAATAATGTCGCAGAACAGATCGCACCAGCGCGTAGTGAGCGAATGCGACACCGCATCGGTCACAATATGCTCGTCAGCCGGATCCACAAAGGCGCAAAACTGGTAAACCGGCGCGTCAAATGCGTGCTCAAACGGCTCCTCGTGGTAGACGATTCCCGCGTTGCTGCCGGCCGTCACCACGCGCTCGGACAGGCGGTTCACAAACGAGTTCTCGCCCTGCATGCACAGCGAGTCATAGCGCCCCTGCGCCACCTGGTCCACAATCACCGCGACGTCGTCCGAATCGATCGGGCAGCTGCGGTAAACACCCTCAGCATCAAAGCAGTGCTGGCCCGAGAGCGTAATGTACGCATCCCAGCCCAGGTCGAACAGCCAATCGGGCATCTGGTAGGTCGGACGGCCCGTGGCGATCACGCACGCAATCCCCTGCTCGTGAAAACTGTCGAGCACCTGCTGCGCCGACGCCGGAATCCGGTGGGTCTTAAAGCTCAACAGCGTGCCGTCGATATCGAAAAACGCGGCTTTGATCATCCTCGTCTACTCCTCGCCCTCGAGCTTTTCACTCGCCTCGAGCCACGCCATCTCAAGCTCGTCCATGGCGGCGTGGGCCTCGTCGATCTTTGCCTGCTGCTCGCCCAGCGCCGTGTAGTTGGTGGGATCGACCTGGGCCATGGCGGCCTCGGCCTCCTCCACGCGAGCGCGCTGCGTCTCCATCTTGCGCTCGAGCGAGCTCACCTCGCGGCGGAGCTTCTGACGCTCGGCGTTGGAAAGACCGTTGGGCTGCCCGCTCGTCTTGGGCTTTTCGGCCGCAACCGCTGCGGCGCCGGTGTCGAACGTGCCGGTCTTGGCGCTCGGCGCGCCCACGGGCTCGCCCTCGGCGGTGGCGTTGCACAGGCGCAGGTATTGGTCGACGCCGCCGGGCATATGCGTCAGGTGACCATCGAGCAGCGCCCACTGCTGGTCGGTCACGCGCTCCATGAGGAAACGGTCGTGCGTCACCAGGATCAGCGTGCCCGGCCAGCCGTCGAGCAGGTCCTCGACAATCGCCAGCATGTCGGTATCCAGGTCGTTGCCTGGCTCGTCCAGGATGAGCACGTTGGGCTCGTCCAGAATCGTCAGCAGCAGCGACAGGCGACGGCGCTGGCCGCCCGAAAGGTCGCCGATGCGGCTCCAGAGCTGCTGCGTCGTAAAGCCCAGGCGCTCGCAAAGCTTCTCGGGAGAGGTCTCCTTGCCGTCGATGACGTAATACTTCTTATAGTTGCTCAGCACCTCGCGGATCGTGTCGCCCATGTAGGGCTCGAGCTCCTCGAGCTGCTGCGACAGCACGCCAAAGCGCACCGTCTGGCCGATCTTCACGCGGCCGCGCAGGGGCGCAATCTTGCCCTGAATCACGTCGAGCAGCGTGGACTTGCCGGCGCCGTTCTCGCCCAAAAGACCATAGCGGTCGCCCGCACCAATGAGCCAGGTCACGTCGGAGAGCACCTGCTTGGGCGCGCCGCCGGCATCCGCATAGCCGGCGTCCACGTCGACCACGTCGATGACCTGCTTGCCCAGGCGGCTCACGGCGAGGCGCTTGAGCTCCAGCTCGTCGCGCACAGGCGGCACGTCGGCGATCAGCTCGCGGGCGGCCTCCACGCGAAACTTGGGCTTGGTGGAACGGGCTTGGGCGCCACGGCTCAGCCACGCGAGCTCCTTGCGCGCCATGTTGCGACGACGCTCCTCGGTGACGGCGGCCATGCGGTCGCGCTCTACGCGCTGCAGGATGTATGCCGAGTAACCGCCCTCGAAGGGATCGACCTGGCCGTCATGGACCTCCCACATGCTGGTGCAGACCTCGTCCAAGAACCAGCGATCGTGCGTGACCACGAGCATGGCGCCCTGACCGCGCTGCCAGCGGGCCTTTAAGTGACGCGCGAGCCAGTTGATGGTGCGCATGTCCAGGTGGTTGGTGGGCTCGTCGAGCATGAGCACGTCGTAGTCGCCGATCAGCAGGCGCGCGAGGTCCACGCGGCGGCGCTGACCGCCCGAAAGCTCGCCCACCGTGCCCTCCCAGGGCACATCGCTAATGAGGCCGGCGAGGATCTGGCGCGTGCGGGGGCTCGACGCCCACTCGTACTCGGGCGTGTCGCCGACGACGGCATGGTGCACGGTGTCGGTGTCGACAAGCTGGTCCTTTTGGCCGAGCAGACCGATCGTGGTGCCGCGGCGATGCGTCACGCGGCCATCGTCGGGCTCCAGCGTGCCGGCGAGCACGCTCAGCAGCGTCGACTTGCCGTCGCCGTTTTTACCGACGATGCCAATACGGTCGCCCTCGCCCACGCCGAGCGTTACGCTATCGAAAATATGCTTGGTGGGAAACTCTAGGCTGACGGAATCGCATCCCAAAAGAATCGCCATATGCCCTGCTCCTTCGTAGAAATTCAACGTTGTCCATGATAGCAGCGAGCCCCACCCCAAACCACCACGAAGGTGCCTGTCCCCTTTGTGGTGGTCGTTTCGGTCGCAGAGCAAAAAGGCGGGCCATCTCCCGCAAGAGATGACCCGCCCCTCCAATCAGTCCCGTGGCGACCGTGGCCACCGCGGGCCTCAAGCATGTCCCGGACTAGGAGAACATGCCGGTGAGGTAATCATTCAGCCGCTTATCCTTGGGCCGCTGGAAAATCTCGTCGGTCTCGTCGTACTCGACCATATCGCCCATGTAGAAGAACGCCGTGCGGTTGGACACACGCGACGCCTGCTCCATGTTGTGCGTCACGATGACGATGGCGCGCTCTGCCACAAGCGACGACATAAGGTCCTCGATCGCCAGCGTCGAGATGGGGTCAAGCGCCGAGCAGGGCTCGTCGAACAGAATCACGTCGGGGTTGAGCGCCAGCGTGCGTGCAATGCACAGGCGCTGCTGCTGACCGCCCGAAAGCGCATAGGCACTCTTGTCGAGCTTGTCCTTGACCTCGTCCCACAGCGCCGCGCCGCGCAGGCTCTCCTCGACCATGCGGTCGAGCTCGTCACGGTCGGTGATGCCGTGGCGCTTAGGCGCAAACGTGATGTTGTCGCGAATGGACTTGCGGAAAGGGTTGGGCTGCTGGAACACCATGCCAATGGAGCGACGCAGCTCATAGGTGTTCTCGGCCTTGGTGTTCACGTTGCGCCCGCGGTAGTTGATCTCGCCCTCCACGCGGCAGCCGCGAATCTCGCGATTCATCAGGTTGAGGCTACGCAAGAAGGTCGACTTGCCGCAGCCCGAAGGCCCGATGAGCGCCGTGATCTCGCCCTTGTGAAAGTCGAGCGACGTATCGTGCAGCGCATGGTGGTCGCCATAGTACACGTTGACGTCCTTGGTGGAGAGCACGACCTCGTCGCTCACGGCCTTGCCGCTTACGCGCACGCGCTTCTCGCTCTCCCCCACGCTCGACAGAAAATCCTGAGTCTCGGACGATGTCGCTTCGGTTGCGGGCGTTGCATTCATCTCGCTCATTCGGCCGTCATCTTCCTTGCCAGTTGCTTGCCCACGATACGGGCGACTACGTTAAACAGCAGCACGCAGATCATCAGCAGTGCGGCGGTGCCCCAGACGATCTGCTGTGCCTCGGGGCTGCCCTCGCCATAGATCTTGTAGATGTGCACGGCGAGCGACTCACCGGGGCGGAACACGTTCCAGGCGCAAGTGGGGCTCGACAGGTTAAAGCTCAAGAAGTTGAGGCGAACCGGCGAGCTCATGCCCGAGGTAAAGAGCAGCGCCGCGGCCTCGCCAAACACGCGGCCGGCCGAAAGCACGATGCCGGTCACGATGGCGGGCATGGCCTCGGGAATCAAAATGTGCAGCGTGGCCTCCCAGCGAGTGAGGCCCATGGCCAGGCATGCATCGCGCTGGGCCTGCGGCACGTCCTCGAGCGCCTGCTGAATCACGCGCACCAGGATGGGGATGTTGAACATGGTGAGCGCGACGGCGCCGGAGATGATGGAGTACTTCCAGCCCAGCTGCACCGAGAACACCAGGAATCCGAACATGCCGACGACGATGGAAGGCAGCGAGGACAGCGTCTCGATGGCAGTGGAGGCAATGTCGCGGACGGGACCGTCGGGTGCGTACTCGACCAGGAAGACCGCGCCGCCCAGGCTGATGGGCACCGAGATGACCAGAGTGATCAGCAGCAGATAGAACGAGTCGAACAGCTGGTAGAGTACGCCGCCCTGGGTTCCGTTGGCGCGCGCGGGCTGCGTGAGAAATCCCGGCTGGAACAGCGTCGAGATGCCCTCGAACAGGATGTAGGCCACCATGGAGACGACGATGAGCATGACGATGGCGGCGATCGCCGTCAGCACGCCCGTGGCGATGCGGTCCTGCTTTTGGACGCGCCCGAGTCTCGCCTCGTCGATGTGGATGCGCGTGCTAGCCACGAGCCTTCGCCCCCTTGCGGCCGATGAGGTGGATAATCAGGATGAAGATGAGGCTCATGCCCATCAGCAGCAGGCCGAGCGCCCACAGAACATCGTCCTGGGCCGAGCCCTCAGCATAGACCGCCATGGACGTGGTGAGCGTGGTGGTGATGGTCGAAGCCGGCGACAGCAGCGACGTCGGCATGGCCTCGATACCGCCGATAACCATGCGCACGGCGAGCGTCTCGCCAAAGGCGCGGGTCATGCCAAGAATGACCGCGGTCATGAGCGACGGCATGGCGGACTTGAGCACCACGTGCCAGATGGTCTGCCAGCGGGTGTAGCCCAGCGCGAGCGAACCCTGGCGGTAGCTGTCGGGCACGGCGCGCAGGCCATCGACCGAAAGCGTGGTCATCGTCGGCAGGATCATGACAGCCAGCACGACGGCGCCGGGCAGGATACCCAGGCCCGTGCTCACATGGAAAACACTCTTCATAAGGCCGACGACCACGTGAAAACCGATCAGGCCAAAGACGACCGAGGGAATGCCGGTCAAAAGCTCAATAAGCGGCTGAAAGACCTTGGAGCCAAACTTAGGCTGGATCTCGACCGCAAAGATGGCAGAGCCGATGGCGATGGGCAATGCGATGAGCGTGGAGAGCACCATGACCGCAAACGAGGTGACGATCAGGGGCAGGGCGCCGGTATAGGGCAGGCCGTTTTCGGCTGTGTTGGCCAGGTCCCACTTGGTGCCGGTGAAGAACTCGACGACCGAAACGCCGTCCTTGAGAAAAGCCGAGAGGCCCTTTTGGGCGACCATAAAGATGAGCGCGGCAACGACAAGCGTCACGAGCGCTACGCACGCGCCCGTGACGCCCAGGCCCACGTTCTCAAGGTCGCGCTTTGGCAGCTGTTTTGCCATTGCAAACCTTTCCGGGGGCGATTACTTATTTAGCAGAGACCTTGCCGCTGGCGTCCTTGACGACCTTCATGGCAGAGACGGGAATAAAGCCCTGCTCCTCGACGAGCTTGCCCTGGACGTCGTCGGAAAGCATGAACTCCAGGAAGGCCTTGGTAGCCTCGTCGGCGCCCTTGGAGCAGTACATGTGCTCGGTCGCCCAGATCTTGAAGGAGTCGTCGGTGACATTCTTGCTCTTGGGCTCGACGCCCTCGACCTTGATGGCGTTGAACTTGGAGTCATCGAAGTGCGAGAAGTCCAGGTAGGAGATGGCGTTGTCGGTGCTGGCCATCTGAGTCTGGACATCGCCGGACTTGTCGAGCTCGGCGTCGCCCTTAAAGTCGACGGCCTCGTCGCCAAAGACGGCGGCCTCAAAGGTAGCGCGGGTACCGGAGCCGGCCTTGCGGTTGAGGACGACGATGGTGGCGTCGTCGCCGCCGACCTCCTTCCAGTTGGTGATCTGGCCGGAGAAGATGCCCTTGAGCTGCTCGAAGGACAGATCGTCGACCGTCACGTTCTTGGAGACGACGGGGCCCATGCCCACGACGGCGACCTCGTGGTCGACGAGGTTCTTGACCTGATCGGCCTCGAGCTTGGACTCGGCGAAGACGTCGGAGTTACCGATGGTGACGGTGCCGGCGGCAACAGCGGTAAGGCCCTTGCCCGAACCGTTGCCCGAACCGGAGATGGAGACGTCGGGGTTGGCATCCATGAACTTCTCGGCAGCAGCCTCGACGAGAGCCTGGAACGAGGAGGCACCGTCGTAGTTCACCTCACCGGAGACGGACTCGGCAGCAGCGGCGCTACCCTTGTCGGCAGCGTTGGAAGCGCCTGCGCCACCGCAACCAACGAGACCGAGGCCGACGATGCTGGCAAGACCACCAGCGAGGCCGAGGAACTGACGACGAGAATAAGCCTGATCGAGCATGATCTTCCTTTCATACATGCGACTCGCGGGCACCCCGCCCGCTTTGCTGTTTGGAAAGATACGGCCCCGACCGGGCAACGTCCGCGCCAACTGCGGTTTCTTACAGGCATCTGATAGACCCTTACCGCAAGCGCGGCTCGGCTTTACAAACGAATAACAATCCCCACCCAAGCATGGCGCGCCTTTTACACCAATAAAAACAAAGTTGCGGTGAAATAGTTCCCGCTTGGCCATCAAATGGCCCTTTCTAGGAACTATTCCACCGCAACTTAAATTGGGAAACCGCGAAACCTTAAAGCTCTAATTCATTCAAACGGAGGATTGCCACGATATAGATCTTGAGCGCTTGTTTGAGCTGCTCCTCGTTGGCGCACTCGTTGGGGCCGTGCATCTGGCCGCCCCACGCGGGCAGCTCAAGGCCGGTCTCCTCGGGGCCAAACGACACGGCACGGGCAAAGTTGCGCGCGTACGTGCCACCGCCCATAGCAAAGGGCTCGGCATGCTTGCCCGTAAACTCGTTATAGGTGTCAATCAGCGCCTTCACGGCCGGGTCGTCGGCAGAAACTGAGAACGGCACCTTGGCACGGCCCACGCGATACGTCACACCAAAGCGGCCCACGAGCGGCTCGAGCTGCTCGCAGATAGTATCGGCGCTCGTGCTGTCTGGGAAACGCACGTCGATGACCTGCTCGATGTGGCCATCCGCCACACGGATGACGCCGGGGTTGCAGGTGAGCGGGCCAAACGCCGGGCTCGTCGCATCGATTCCCAAGCCGCGACCATAGGCATCCGCGTGCACAAAGGCCAGAAACTTGACAAACTCGTGCTCTGCAGGCGTCAGCAGGCGCTCGTCGCGCGCACCAAACGCGTCCTCGGCCTCGCGCAGGTACGTCACGATCAGACCGACGGCGTTGATCGTCCCCTCGGGCATCGAAGCATGACCGCCAATGCCGTGGGCGAAAATCTGCGCATGCCCGTTATCGAGCGCCGTGATCTCCAGGCAGTCGGCGTTCTCAACGGGCGCCGGCAGTTCATCGGCGGCAATCGCGAGTTCACAGATAGACTGCGACGGAATGGCGTTGCTCGCCTCGGCACCGCTCCACGATACAATGCGCCCGCCATCGATCTTAGGGCTCACAAACGTCGCCCCAAACTGGCCCTTCTCGGCATTGCAGACCGGGAACTCGGCATCGGGCGTAAACAGAAAGTCGGGATCTGCGTGGTTCTCCAGATAATGGTGAACGTCGGACATGCCCACTTCCTCATCGCAGCCCAGCAGCGCGCGGAAGGTATAGCGCGGGGTAATGCCGTGCTTGAGCAGATAGGCGCCGGCGTAGAGCGACAGCACCGCCGGACCCTTGTCGTCGATAACGCCGCGACCCAGCAGCCAGCCCTCGCGACGCTCCATCGCAAACGGGTCGGTGTTCCAACCGGGGCCGGCGGGAACCACGTCCACGTGGCAGATGGTCGCGAGCTGTTTGTCGCCGCGGCCAGGGATATCGGCAATGCCCACATAGCCCTCGTCGTCGCTCGTCTGGTAGCCGAGCTTCTGCGCGATGCCGAGCGCGCAATCGAGCGCGTCACGGACCGGGCGGCCAAACGGCGCGCCGGGCTCCGCATCGGCAGCAACGGCCACGGACGGATAACTCACCAGCTGCTCGATATCGGCGACGGCATCCTCCCAGACCTCGTCGACATACTCGGTAACGCTCTGCTCCACCTGATTCATGGAGGACCTCCTTACCAATGAGCGGCGAGCGTGCCCGCCCCTCACATCACATACTTATATTGCGAAAAGTTTAGCAAGCTCGGCCACCGAGTGCACCACCGCATCGGCGCCCGCGGCCTCGTGCTCGCCCGGCGCCGCCGCGCCCGAATAGATGCCGATACACGGCACGCCCATCGCGTGCGCACCCTCCACATCGTTGAAGCGATCGCCGATCATCACGGCATCGTCCGCGGTCGCGCCCAGGGCCGCCAGCGCATCGCGGACCGAATCCGCCTTGGTCTCGCGCCCTTGCGGCGGGTTCATGCCAATCACGGCTTCGAACTGGCAAAGCCCCAGCTCATGCACCATATCGATGCACTTCGCCTCCATGCGAGACGTCGCGACCGCCATGCGATGCCCCTGCGCGGCAAGGCTGTCGAGCAGCTCGGAGATTCCATCGAACACGGGGTACTCATCCGGCCCCAGCTCATCGAAAAAGGCACGGTACTCGTCGGCCACCACAAGCGATTCCTCGCGCGAGAAGCCATAAAAGTCGTGGAAGCTCTTCCACAGGGGAGGCCCGATCATACGGCGCAGGTCACCCATCTGCGCTTCCGAAAACCCGCGCGCAGCAAGCGTCTTGCGCGTCGAGGTCATCACCGCCCGGCCTGTATCGGCCACCGTGCCATCGAAATCAAACAGCACGACCGGCCGCTTGCATATCTCCAGTGCCTCCATCGGCATCCCTCTTCCCCAGTTGATGATTACCACACCGACACTTCAAACTGTTGACTATTCAACAATTGAACCTAGCAATGTGGAATGACTCTACTATACTTGTCGCACTTTGCTCTCAGAAGGCGGCGCGCAAACGCCCCAACGAAAGGTGCAATTATGTCTTTTGCCATCATAACCGACTCCACGTCGGACATCTCCTCCGCCCGTGCCCAAGAGCTCGGCATTTACGTGATTCCACTGCATGTGATTATCGAGGGCGAGGATCTGCTCGACCAGGTGCAAATCACCGCCGAGGAATACGTCGCCCGCATGGCAGGCTCCGAGCAGCTACCGCACACCTCGCAGCCGAGTGCCGGTGAATTCAAGGCACTCTTTGACCGCGTGCTCGCCGACGGCCACGATAGCGCCATCTTTATCTCGCTATGCAGCGAGTGGTCTGCCTGCTACGCCAACGCGTGCCAGGTGACCGATACCCACGAGCTCGACGTGCGCTGCATCGATTCGCGCACCGGCTCGGGCGCCGAGGGTCTGCTGGTAGAGTACGCGCTCGCCATGCGCGAGGACGGCCGCAGCCTAGACGAGACCGAGGCTCAGATCCGCGCGACGCTGCCCGACGCCCATCTGCTGCTGATTCCGCGCACGCTCGAGAACCTGGTCAAGAACGGCCGCGCGCCCAAGCTCGCTGGCCAGCTGACGCAGATGCTCAACATTCGCCTGGCCGTTTCGCCGGAGTGGAAATCGGGCGAGATCAAGGCCATCAAGAAGGGCCGCGGCGCCAAGCGCATCGTCGCCAACACCATGGCCGATTGCCTCGCATTTTTGGCAGAACACCCGGGTTCAAGCGTACGCGTGCTCACAACCGGTGCCGCTGAGGAGCAGGAGCTCGTCAACCAAGCGCTCGCAGGCCAGGACTACGTAGACGCCGGCACCGGCCCCATCGGCTGCACCATCGCCACCCATGTAGGCGTCGACGCCATCGCCATCAGCTACTGCCCCCGTTACCAGCCCATCCACTAGGGGCACCTTTACCACTTGCGGTGAAATAGGGACTGTTTTTGGCTCTTCAGCCGCCAATCAATCCCTATTCCACCGCAACTTAGAAGCAGTTCATTTGGGACGGGGCTAAAAAGACTGGTATCAAACGTTTCAGCCCAGTCTTTTTAGCCCCGTCCCATTTTAGCTACTCTACATCAGCCCGCTCAGGGCGATGTCGACGGCCTCGTTGAGGTCGTCGGTAATGTGTACCAGATCCGGATCGAGCGGGCTGATCATACCGGCGCTCATCACCGGGCCGTTGAGCCAGTCGAACAGGCCCTGCCAGTACTCGCTGCCCACCAGCACGAGCGGCATGCGCTTGACCTTGTGCGTCTGCACCAGCGTGAGCACCTCGAACATCTCGTCGAGCGTACCAAAACCTCCGGGAAACACGATGGCGCCTGAGCTGTATTTGACGAACATGGTCTTGCGCACAAAGAAGTAACGGAAGTCCATACCGAGGTTCACATATTTGTTGAGCCCATGCTCGTGCGGCAGCTCAATGCCCAAACCAACTGACTTGCCGTTGACGCTCGCCGCTCCCCTGTTGGCCGCTTCCATGATGCCGGGACCGCCACCGGTGATAACCGCCACGCCGCGCTGGGCAATCTTGCGCCCGACCGTGCGCGCCGCCTTGTAGAGCGGATCGGTCTTGGGCGTGCGGGCGCTACCGAAGATGGTCACCGCAGGTCCAAGCTCGGCCAGCGCGCCAAAGCCATCGACAAACTCTGCCTGAATGCGCAGTACGCGCCAGGGGTCGGCATGCAGCCAGTCGGTCGAGTCCTCGGGCGCCAGCAGGTTAGCGTAGGTGTTGTCCTTAGGAATCATGGGGCCGCGCATGACCACGGGACCGCGGCGGTACGTCTCGTCGTAGGCAGGCTCGCCCTCGGCATTCTCGTTCTTAATCATGGGTACTCCTATCGAGAAAAAGAAAACGGGCGGGGTCGACGCCATGCGCCAAACACCCGCCCGAACATCAACCATTCGGTATGGTACCCACGATGCATCAAGCGCTTGCAAGCTATCGGTCAGCGGTTGCGCAGACAGTGCAGGCGAACGTGACGACCGGCCGGCGCTCGCCCCTTGCCGTTGCCCGCGCTCTGTAAGCGCCCACGCAGCTCTTAGTAATCCACCGCCGCAGGGCTGTTCATCCAGTCGCTCACGAACGCACCGTAGCGGCCCTCAATAATGGCCTGGCGGGCACGCTGCATAAGGTTGAGCAGGTAGTAGATATTGTGCATCGACAGCAGAATACCGCCGAGCATCTCCTTCTGCGTGACCATGTGGCGGATGAGCGCGCGGCTGTAGCCGCCCGTGCACACCGGGCAGGTGCAGGAGGGGTCGATGGGGCCGTCGTCGTGCGCAAAGCGCGCGTTGCGGAAGTTAAGGCGACCCTCACTGGAGAACGCCGTACCCATGCGGCCGGTGCGCGTCGGCAGCACGCAGTCGAACATGTCGATGCCCACGCCAACGCCGCGCACGAGCGTGGTAGGATTGCCGACGCCCATGAGGTAGCGCGGCTTGTGCTTAGGCATGTACTCGGAAACCAGCGGCGCCAGCGTCTCGAACATGGTCTCGTGGTCCTCGCCCACCGAGTAGCCGCCGATGCCATAGCCGGGGAAGTCGCCGCACTCCTCCAGGTGGCGCAGCGAGCGCAGGCGCAGGTCCAGATGCATGCCACCCTGGACGATGCCAAAGAGCGCCTGGTCATCACGGGTGTGAGCCTTGTAGCAGCGCTCGGCCCACATGCTCGACAGCTCCACGGCGCGCTCAACGTAGGCGCGCGTGGCGGGATAGCCCGGGCACTGGTCGAGCTGCATGCAGATGTCGGAGCCGAGCTTCATGGCGATTTCCATGTTGTCCTCGGGCGTCCAGAACACGTGGCGGCCGTCGTAATCGTTGACGATAAAGCGCACGCCCTCGTCGGTGAGCTTGACGGCGTCGTTGTGGCTAAACACCTGGAAACCGCCCGAATCGGTGAGGATGGGGCCGTGCCAGTTCATAAACTTGTGCAGTCCGCCCAGCTCGGCGATGGTGTCCTCGCCGGGACGCATGGACAGGTGGTAGGTGTTGGCGAGCACAATCTGCGCACCGAGCTGCTTAACGGTCTCGGTGGGGATGCCCTTGACGTTTGCCTTGGTGCCCACGGGCATAAAGATCGGCGTCTCGATGTCTCCGTGCGGGGTGTGCAGCACGCCGGCGCGCGCGTGCGTCGTCGGGTCTTCGGCGATCAGGTCGAATTTAAAAAGGCTCTGGTCCATAAACTGGAACTCCTTGGTTGCGGTTCATACGCAAACCATTATACGGGCAACCCGCAAGGAGCACCGACTCGACAGAAACTGGTGCAAAGGGGTCATAGTCATTGGGATCATTTCCAACAGCCAAGGCAACGCCGATGCTCTGGCAACGCCAGCGAGCGGTCGCCAGGGCGAACAAATTGGCATGAAAAGAGGGCGGCATAGACCTTCTGGTCATGCCGCCCTCTTTGAATGACAAGTTGTCGCCCTGGTGACCGCGCAGCGTCGGCCCGTTACGGCGTTTGGTAAAACGCCGTAACCCCTAAGGCCGCTGGCCCATGCCGCCCTCGAGGGTGACGGTCTCGCCGTTCATATACTTAAAGTCGGGGCCGCAAAGCTGAACGACCACGCGGCCGATTTCCTTCTCGACGTCGCCGTAGTGGCCCGCCGGCGGCATGTGGACGTTGGCCTTGAACGCCTCGGGGTAAGCATCCTGGAAGTTCTCGAGCGCAGCAGTCCAGGCAAGCGGGCACACGATGTTGACGTTGATGCCGTCCTTGCCCCACTCGTTGGCGGCGACGCGGGTCAAGCCGCGGATGCCTTCCTTGGCGGCGGCGTAGCTGCACTGGCCGTAGTTGCCAAACAGGCCGGCGCCCGAAGCAAAGTTGACCACGGAGCCCTTGGTCTCCTTCAGGTGCGGATAGGCCTTCTGCATGTACAGGTAGGTGGCATACAGGCCAGAGTAAATGGCCAGGTTAAACTGGTCCATAGTGTGGTCGGCGATGGTCACGCCCGAGGCGCTGGCCTGGGCGTTGTTGACGACGGCGTCGATGCGGCCGAACTCCTCAATCGCCTTGTCGATAACGTTCTGTACGACGGCCTCGTTGTCCTGACCGGCAGAAACATCGGCCTGAACAGGCAGAACCTTGACGCCGTACTCAGCCTCGAGAGACTCCTTGGCGGCCTCGAGCTTGGCGACGTTGCGGCCGGTGATGACGAGGTTCGCGCCCTCCTTGGCAAAAGCGATATCGATGCCGTAGCCGATGGAGCCAGCGGAGCCGTCCTTGAGCGTGGCCTTGCCGCCGCCGGTGACGATCACGGTCTTACCAGTGAAAAGTCCCATACGAAGTCCTTTCAAAATCGCGACGGGCACGCCCGCCGACTGCGCGCATCCAAAATAAACGCGCCAAAAGCTGAAATGCAACTTTAGCTTCTTCAAGTGAAAAATAAAGCCCATGGCGGGCGAACGGCGCAACGTCTTTCGGCGAAGGGAATGTCAAGTAAAAATTGGATAGAGCGGCCGAGTTTTTGTTAACGCGACGAGTCATCGAACACGTTTTGAAACTTTGCTGCGGGGCGCGGGATGTCGGCGCGAGACTTTATCATAGGGTGACAAACAACGATGAGGAGCACATGCCTATGACAGACGAGCTGGACCCCCAGACTCAACAGTATATTGATGATTCCGCAGACACCATTGACGACTGCGATACTTCTACCAGCAGCGATGGCAGCATTGATGCCGCCGTCGAGGAGGCTCCTGCCGCCGCAGGCGAGGCCGCAGACGCAAATGTCGCCGCAGAGCAAGACAAAGAAGAGCAGCTAGAGCAGCCGAACCCGAGCGATACTGAGCCCAAGGCCGAGAACGCTCCGCAAGTAGCAGGCCCCATCGAGGTGTCTTCGGAAGAAGAGCTCGACGCCGTCATGGACTCCATGATGGATGCCGTCAAAGCGATGAAGGACGCTGTCGCCGATGCCGATATCGACGCCGAGGAAGAGGAAGCAGCCGAGGCCGCCTCGACGTTTGTGCCCGGCGAGACCCCGGTTGCCGACCAGGGCAGCACCATGCCCTCGTTCCTGCAACTCGAGCACCCCACGATCGGCGCCGACGCGGTCGACCCGCACGCAGCGGGCTTTTCTGTGATCGAAGGCGGCACCGGCAATATCGCCGCGCCGCAGACTGCCGATGCGAATGCCGCCAAGGCCGCACACCCAACCACCTCGCATGCTCCCGCCACGAGCCGCGACCTGGGGAGCGCCGTCTCAAACACCGCTAACGCCGTGGGCACTTTTATCGCCCAGGGCGCGTCGGCCATGCGCGAGATGAACGCCGCCAAGAAGGCACTCGCCGATGCCCGCGCCCATTTAGCCGAGCTTGAGCAGCGCATCGCCGACCAGGCAGAGGAGCTCGAGACGCGCCAGGACATCGCAGGCCGCTACGATCAGATCATCGCCGACCAGCGCCAGGCAATCGCCACGGCACAAAAGACCGCTGCGGCCGCCGAGATTGACCGCGACGCCCATGCTGCCAAAGCGACTGAGCTCAAGGGCCAGCTCGAGCAAATGAAGGCAGAGGACGATGCGACCGAGCTCCGCCTGAAGGCTGCACTTGACGCCGTGGAAGCCCGCGAGGCGAGCTCGCGCGAAACCGGCAACCGCCTGGTTCGTCGACTCGAAGATTCCAAGCGCATCCGCGACAAAGTGAAGGCTGAGCGCGATACCGGTGTCGCCGCCGCACGACAAACCGCCGATGCTACGCGCGCACAGCTCGAAACCTTGCGTCGCGAGTATGCCGAGCTGCAGCGCAACCCTTCGGCAAATCCCGCCAATTACACTGTGCGCACCAACGAGTTGTCTATGCAAATCTCCGACGCTGCCGACGCCCTCCGCAAGGCCGAGGAAGACATTCCGCGCGTGACCGCCGATCTTGAGCATTCACTTGCCGCCGCCGAGCAGGCCGTCGAGCAGGCACAGGCCACCATCGCCGACGCTAAACGCGCGCACCAGGCCGTAACGGCTGAGGCAGATGCCGCGCGCGACGAGCTGCAGTCCGCAAAAACTGCCGCCGCGACGCGTCAGCGCGAGCTGCGCGAAAAGATCGCCACGCAGGACAAGGCACGCCGCGAGCAAGAGCAGGCCATCGCAAACGCCCGGGCAGATGCCGCGCATGCGCAGTCGATTATCGAGCAGGCGACCGAGGTGCACGACCATCCCGAGATCACCGAATCGCTTGCCGGGTCCTTGGCACGCGACAAGGCCGAGCATACCGAGACCGAGCGCGAAGTTGCCCAACTCGAGGCCGACGAAGACGACGTGCGCAAGCGAACCCGCGACTCACGCGTCAAATTCACCGGAGCCATCGCCTGCATCATCGCCGTGATTCTGGTGATCATCGCAATCTGGCTGTTCATGAGCAAGTAAACCAGCTGCCAAAAAACGCCCCAACGCAGTTGCGGTGAGATAGTTCCTGTTGAGCCCTCAAAAAGGCCAATTCAAGAACTATCTCACCGCAACTTATTAGATTGATGCAAGGTAGTCATTGGGGACGTTCTTAAACGACTAGTCATTCAAGAACGTCCCCAACGACTACCCAGGTGCCGAGCACCGCAAGAGTGTCCCCTTTGACTAGTCATTTAAGAACGTCCCCAACGACTACCGCTTAGGGGCGTTTGCAGCGTCGGCCGGTTACGGCGTTTGGAAAACGCCGTAACCTACTGAATGAGCATTGCGTCACCAAAGCTGAAGAAGCGGTAGCGCTCCTCGATGGCGGCGGCGTAGGCATCCATGATCTGGTCGCGGGAGGCAAGCGCGCTTACGAGCATCATGAGCGTGGAGCGCGGCACGTGGAAGTTCGTGATCAGCGCGTCGACCACGTGATAGGTCGAGCCAGGCATGAGGTAGAGCTGCGTCGTCGCGTTCTCGCGCACCACGATGTCACCGCGGCCGAGCGTGTCGGCGCCGTCCTCACGGCCCTCAAAATAGCGCGCCGTCACAGCCGGATCGGACACCGGCGCGTCCGCGTCAAACGCGCTCTCGAGCGAGCGCACCGCCGTGGTACCGACGGCGATCACGCGATGCCCCTCGGCCTTAGCCTTATGCACGGCGTCGACCACCTCCTGCGATACGTGGTAGCGCTCGGTGTGCATGACGTGCTGCGTAGGGTCGTCCTCCTCCACCAGACGGAAGGTATCGATACCGACCTCGAGCTCGACAGCGGCAAACTTCGCGCCCTTGGCCTCGATAGCCGCCATGAGCTCGGGCGTGAAGTGCAAACCCGCCGTGGGAGCGGCAGCCGAGTGCTCCTCCTTCATGGCGTAAACGGTCTGGTACTTCTCGGGATCGCCTTCGTAATCGGTAATGTAGGGCGGCAGCGGCACGTGACCGGCGGCGTGGATGGCCTCGTCGAGCGTGCGCGGCTCGCCGGCAGCATTGCAACCGGCCGGCTCAAAGCGCACCAGACGGCCGCCACGGCTATCGGTGACAAAGTCGATGACCTCGGCCGTCAGCACCACGGGCGCGCCCTCGGGCGCATGGGCGCCACCGGCGCGATACTCAATCTGAGCACCGGGCTTCAGACGCTTGCCCGGCTTGACCAGACACTCCCAAACGTGACCCAGCGGGTCAACATCCTCGCGGCGCTTGAGCAGCAGCGTCTCGACCACGCCACCCGAGCCGGCTTTGCGACCGATCAGGCGGGCCGGCATCACGCGCGTCTTGTTGATGACGAGCACATCGCCCGGCTCGATATAGTCGATGATGTCACGGAAGATGCGGTGCTCGACGGTACCGCCGTGCTCCAGCGGCGTTCCCGCCTGGGAGCCCTTGCGATCCACCACCAGCAGGCGGCAGGAGTCGCGCGGCTCGGCAGGAGCCTGGGCGATCAGTTCCTCAGGAAGGTTGTAGTCAAAATCATCGGTACGCATAGACACGTCGGATACTCCTTATATAGCTAAAGTCCGCTCTACATCCTAGCAGGCTGACGTCCCAAATGAACTACTTTTTGGCGGCTTTGCGCTCGTCGCGGATACGGGCGCGGTCCATGGCCGCCTCGACAGCCGAGAAGCGGCAACCACAGTAGTTCTGCCGATACATGCCAAGCTCGCGCGAGCGACGCGTGGCCTCGGGATAATACGGACGAAAATCGCGAATCACCGGAGTGAGACCGCGGGCGGCGGCCAGACGCTCCAACACATCATTGCAGGTTTCGAACAGCTGATACGGCGAGACGGCGAGCGTCGTACCCACATATTCGAACCCGCGCTCCCGGGCCACGCGGCAGGCCTCGGCCAGGCGTAGGGCATAGCACGCGCGACAGCGACGGGGTCGATCGGCGCCCAGCGGGGCCACGCCGGCCTCCCAGCGCTCGCGGTCCTCCCCCGCCTCGATGAGCTCGATGTCGCCATCGGCACACCACCGGCGCAGCTCGTCCAAGCGGCGCTGCCATTCTTCGCGCGGCTGAATATTGGGGTTGGTCCAGCAAATCGTGGGCTCAAACCCTTCCTCACGCAGCAGGCGAACCGGCTCCAGTGAGCACGGCGCACAGCAGGCGTGCAACAACAACGGCTTCATCAACATCCCCTCCCCCACAATAAGTAGTCTTTTTGGGACGGGGCTATTTTGACTACTTTTGACGTAAAGCAGTCAAAAATACCCATCTCCAAAAAGTAGTCAAAATAGCCCCGTCCCAAAAAGACTACTGACCAAAAAAGCGCACGCCAAAGGACGTGTCCTCGCAGGCGACAATGCGGCGGTCGCGCAAAATGGTCCGCACGTAATACCAGTCGCCCACACAGCCCGACAAGTGCAAACCAGCCGCCAGGTAGCACAGCAGCGGATAGCCCGAGAACGCAAGCCCCAGGACAAACGTTGTCGTCACAACAACCGTCGGCGCTAGGCAAATGACCATGTACCGCCGGCGCGAATACACCACGCCCTCGGCGCAGGCGTAAATCATGCAGGTTTCGAGATTTGCCCCAAAGGTCACCCGAGCACCGGCGGGCGCAAACAGCTTAAAGAACACCGCATGCACCAGCTCGTGCACGGCAAATGACGCCGCCGAAACCGCAGTCAAACCGACTATCCAGCCCACGACTGCCGTCCAGCCGCCCGTATCAGCAGCATCCAAGTCTGCAGGCCCGCCCAGCAGCATAAACACCGGCACCAGGCACACAGCAAATGCGCCAAGCACGACCATCCCCCACACGAAGCAAGCGTGCAGAAAATCCTCGTCCTCAAACGCATGTATGTTGGAAATCTCATTCATAGCATCTTAGGATAGCGCCCCTGCCACGCACCCGCCCGCATGTGCGATAATGTCGAACGATATGCACGAATTGACCACTGCGTCGCCGAGCCCCGGGCCCGGCCGCGCTCTCACCATATGCGAAGGAGTCCCATGGCATCCAAATACTCCATGAACGACCGTCCCAGCTGGCCTCGCCGCGCCATCGTTACTGCCGGCGAGCCCTACGGCAACAAGGGCCTTCACTTTGGCCACGTTGGTGGCGTCTTTGTCCCGGCCGACTTCTTCGCCCGCTTCCTGCGCGACCGTCTGGGCCGCGAGAACGTCATCTTCACCTCGGGCACCGACTGCTACGGCTCACCCATCATGGAGAGCTACCGCAAGCTCAAGGAGAACGAGGGCTACGACAAGTCCATTAGCGAGTACGTCGAGTCCAATCACTCCCGCCAGGCCGCGACCCTCAACAACTACAACATCAGCTGCGATATCTACGGCGGCTCGGGCCTTGAGCCGGCGGCCCAGATCCACAACGAGGTGACCGCCGAGATTATCGAGCGCCTGCACGAGCAGGGCACTATCTCCAAGCGCTCCACGCTGCAGTTCTACGACGCCAAGGCCGGCACGTTCCTCAACGGCCGCCAGGTGATCGGCCGCTGCCCCATCCAAGGTTGCAAGTCCGAGAAGGCTTATGCCGACGAGTGCGACCTAGGTCACCAGTTTGAGCCCGAGGAGCTCATCGCGCCCAAGAGCCAGCTCACCGACGAGGTGCCCGAGCTGCGCCCGGTCGACAACCTCTACTTCGACCTGCCCGCCTACCTCGACTTTATGAAGACCTATACCGCCAAGCTCGCCCAGAACCCGCAGGTTCGCTCCGTGGTCTCCAAGACTATGGAGGAGTGGCTGCTGCCGGCCCAGCTCTACATCCAGAACAAGTTCCGCGAGGCCTTCGATGCCGTCGAGGACCAGCTTCCTGAGCACACCGTGCTGGAGCCCGAGGGCAACAAGAGCAGCTTTACCGTCACCTTCCCCAGCTGGAAGGAGCGCGACAACGCCCACGCGGTGCTCGCCAACGGCGGCGTGCGCTTCCGCAGCGGCAAGGCGCTCGTGCCCTTCCGCATCACCGGCAACATCGACTGGGGCGTTCCGGTGCCCGAGGTCGATGGCGTCTCCGACGTCACCTGCTGGTGCTGGCCCGAGAGCCTGTGGGCGCCCATCAGCTATACGCGTACCGTGCTCGCGCGCGATGCCAAGGCCGCCGGCGTGACCGAGGGCGTCGCCGCCCAGGATGCCGCCCTCATGGGCGAGCCCGCTGCCGACTCCACGCAGGTGCCCGCGCCCACCTACCAGCACAGCTCGCTCGACTGGCGCGACTGGTGGTGCTCTGACGACGCTCAGATCTACCAGTTCATCGGTCAGGACAACATCTACTTCTACTGCATCGCGCAGACCGCCATGTGGGAGGCCCTGGGTTGGGACCTTACGCAGAGCACCGTCAGCGCCTGCTATCACCTGCTCTACATGGGCAAAAAAGCCAGCTCGTCCTCGCAGACGCCTCCCCCGCCGGCAGACGACTTGCTCAACCACTACACCTGCGAGCAGATGCGCGCGCATTGGCTGTCGCTCGGCCTGTCCGAGAAGCCGGTAAGCTTTAGCCCCAAGGCATATGACACGCGCGTGACCGGCAAGGACAAGGACGGCAACGAGGTGCGCGCCTGCGACGACAAGCGCGTCATCGATCCTGCCCTTAAGGAGAGCGCCCTTTTGACCGGCGTGTTCAACCGCCTGGCCCGCAGCTGCTTCTACGGCGTCGCCGTCAAGGAGGGCGACGAGAGCCCCTACCGCAACGGCTGCATCCCCGCCGGTGCCGCTTCTGACACCGTGGTCGAAGCCGCCCAGCAGGCAACCCTTGCCTTTGAGCAGGCCATGTACAAGTTCGAGACACACCGCGCGCTTGCCGTGTGCGACGACTACCTGCGCGCCGCCAACAAGCGCTGGAGCGACGCCTCCAAGGCCGCCAACAAGCTCGAGGGCGAGCCGGCCAATGCCGCCATGACGCAGGCCCTCGTCGACGCCTTTACCGAGCTGCGCGTAGCGACCGTCCTGATGCACGGTATTGTGCCGGCCGGCTGCGAGCTCATCTGTGAGTACTTCGACGTCGACCCGGTCGCCTTCTTTAGCTGGGACAACATCTTTGCCACCACGGACGAGTTTGTGGAGAGCCTGGGCGAGAAGCCCGGCGAGCACCGCGTGAAGCCGCTGCCCCCGCGCTTCGACTTCTTCAGCAAGCACGAGAGCCAGTACTAAGGAAACGAAACGCGCCCGGGAATGATTATTCTGGGACGGGGATTAAAAAATCATTCCCGGGCGCCACAGTACAGTCTTTTTGCGACGGGGGTCATGGAATGATTTTTTAATCCCCGTCCCAGAATAATCATTTAGGTGGAAGGGAAGACGGATGTCCAAGCCGCGTCGTCGTAAGCAGAAAAAGCAGGTTAAGCCCGAGCTCAAGCTCAGGCAGTTTGCCGCTACCGAGCTTTCCGACCAGCTTGCCGCCCAACACTCCGCCGCCGACCTGCCGCGCTTTATGGTCGACACGGTCGCAGGCGCCTATGCACCCGCCGATGCCGAGCTCATGATCGAGGGCTTTGGCGCCGCGGCCACACGCCCAGTCACACTGCGCGCCAACACGCTCAAGGCGACCGCCGAGGACATCGCCGCCGCACTCGACGAGGCCGGCATCGCGCACCAAACCGTTACCTGGTATCCGGACGCCTTTATCCTGCCCGAGGCCCAGGTTTCCGATCTGTGGGATCTCGACATCTACCGCGACGGCAAGATCTACCTGCAGAGCCTGTCATCCATGATGCCGCCGTTGGTCCTGGGCGCCCAGGCAGGCGAGGACATCCTGGACATGTGCGCAGCCCCCGGCGGCAAGACGACGCAGATCGCCGCCCTCACCCAGGGACAGGCGCACCTCACCGCCTGTGAGATGAGCATTCCCCGCGCCGAAAAGCTCGAGTCGAACCTCCATCGCCAGGGTGCCAAAAACGTGCCCGTCATGCGCATCGACGCACGCGAGCTCGACGAGTTCTTCCGCTTTGACCGCATCCTGCTCGACGCTCCCTGCACCGGCACGGGCACCGTCATCAGTGGCAACGAGAAAAGTCTGCGCGGGCTCACCGAGCAGCTGCTTTGCAAGTGCGCCCGCTCGCAGCGCGCGCTTCTGGACCGCGCCATGGGTGCCCTCAAACCGGGCGGCACGCTCGTCTATTCCACTTGTTCGATCTTGCCGCAGGAAAACGAGGACGCCCTGCAAGAGGCCCTCGACAAGCACATGGACTGCGAGCTCATCCCCCTCGACGGCACGCCGAGCGAAAGCGAAACGCGCCGTGCCCAGGATGCTGGCGAGGAGCCGCATATCGAGAGCAACGCTCTCACCGAGGCCATCGCCGCCGGCCATGTCTCGTCCGTCGCCAACGGTATGCCCGGCACGCTGACCATTCCGCCTAGCCGCGACTTTGAGGGCTTCTACATTGCCCTGATCCGAAAACGCAGCTAGCGCACGGATCAAAAACTCAACAAGCTATCTCCGTGCGCGTTTGCCCTGCTGGTCGCGATGCTGCTTAAGCATCGCGCGCTCCTTGCGTTCGGCCCTTTTGCCCTTAATGGCCGTGACCACAAAGTAGATAACCGCGGCGGCAACGATTGCGCCCACACACAGGCCAATCGAGCCAAACATTGCTGTCAATTCCATACCGCGTCACCTCTCTTTTAAACGGGACTTTCAAGATAGCACCTCGATCCCCGCCACCACAGCTCCTTCACGTTCGCCTGTCCTTCGGTCTAACGGATGGCGCGGCGGGGAAAAATCAACTCGTCAAACGATTTAGCATTCGCAATTCCGGCTGCATCGCGCCGGCCACCATCGCATAGAATCGAGCCTCCATGGATACCCTCAACGATCTAAATGAGCGCGTCGACGCCTTCGTCGGCACTAGCTCCTTCGACACGCCTGCCGCGGCAAACGACCAAACTCCCATCGATGTGCCCGCCGAGGTTCACGAGGACATCGTAGCCTCGGTCGATTTCTCCGAGGTCGAGCTCGCAGGCGAGTTCACCGAGCCCCAGGTAGCCGTCACGCCCAACGGCCTGCTCCCTATGGAGCCCCTGCCCATCGACGGACGCCTGCGCAAGGCGGCCCTCCGCATGCCCGACGAGATCGAGGAGGCCAGCGGCTTCACGCTCTTTGGCCGCCGTATCAAGTCACTCATTTACACCACCGATGTCGCGGTTATCCGCAACTCCAACGCCGATGCCGTCTTTGCCGTTTACCCCTTCACGCCGCAGCCGGCCATTACGCAGGCGCTGCTGACCGTCGCCGAGTGCCCGGTCTTCGTAGGCGTGGGCGGCGGAACTACGACCGGTAAGCGCTCCGTGCAGATGGCAGCCGTCTCCGAGATGCAGGGCGCGGCGGGCTGCGTGGTCAACTCCCCCGCTACTGCCGAGATGGTCGAGCACATCACCAACATCGCCGACATCCCCGTCATCGCCACGGTCGTTCGCTGCGACGACGATGCTCACGCCAAGGTGCGCGCTGGAGCCAAGATTCTCAACATCGCCGCCGGCAAGAACACGCCCCAGGTCCTACGCGAGCTGCGCGAGCATTATCCCAACCTACCGCTCATCGCGCCGGGCGGCAAGACGCCCGAGAGCATCCGCGAAACCATCGCCGCCGGCGCCAACGCCATCATCTGGACGCCGCCTTCGGCCCAGCAGCTACAGACCGACATGATGCAGCGTTATCGCAAGATGAAGGAAGACGCCACACCTGTCATCTCGCGCGACGATGTGCCCATTATCGACCAGGTCGCCGCCGCCGAAGTCAGCCAGGTCGAGAACATGAATCCCGACGTGCCGATTCCCGACGAAGTCATCGAGCGCGTCGCATCGATCCACGAGCGCGTCGAAGAGCATCGCGCCAACCGCGGCCTCAAGCCGTCACTGCACGGCTTTTTCTTCCGCGGAAAGAAACGCTAGCAAAAACATCTTGGCCCGCCCCACAAACGTGAGGCGGGCCGTTTTCGTTTGAACAATCATGCAGCGATGTGATGGGGCAAATTAATCCACGCGCTTGTCGCCCATAAAGAAGAGCGCCACCGTACCAGGTCCGGTATGCGAGCCAATCAGAGTACCGATGTCATTGATCTCAATCTTGCCTTTAAGCTGCGGAACCTGTTCCTCAATCAGCGCCGCAACTGCCTCGGCATCCTCGCGGCACGCCGAGTGCGACATGATGCACTTACCCGAATAATCCGTACCGCCCTGCACGTGTGCCATCATGGTCTTAGCCATCTCGGAAATCGCGCGCTTCTTGGTGCGAATCTTCTCACGCGGTGCCAGCTTACCGTCGCAATCGACCGTCATAAGCGGGCAAATCTTAAGCGCCGTGCCGATGATCGCGCTCGCAGCCGAAATGCGACCGCCTCGTAGGTAGCTCGACAGATCGGTCGAGAAGAACCAGTGGTGCAGGTTGAGTTTGTGCTCCTCGATCCAGGCAGCCGTCTCGTCGAGTGAAGCCCCGCTATCGCGCACGTCGGCGGCATATTCCAGCAACAGACCAAAGCCCGAAGACGCCCCCAGCGAATCGATGACGCGCACCTTGCCGCCCTGGGGATAGCGATCCGCAAGCATCTGCGCCGCGACGCAGGCCGATCCATACGTGCCCGAAATACCCGACGACAACGTCAGGTGCAGCACGTCTTTACCCTCGGCAACAAACGGCTCCCAAAACTCCTCGTACTCACCCACGCTCACCTGAGACGTCTTGGGCATGGCGCCCGCGGCAATCTGGGCAAAAAACTTGTCCGGCGTAATCGACTGATACAGATCGTCCGTATAGACAACATCGTCGATCTCGTAATGAAAACACACGACAGGGATATTGCGCGCCGCAAAGAACTCACGGGTTCGGTCGGCGGCGGATTCACAGGTCAGGACAAAATCACTCATATGAGGCTCCTTACTCATTGCTGCGCAAATTATCGCACAGTGAGCCTACATACGGTACATATGTCCACTATTTACCAAATCGAACCAAAAATAGCGAACATCTTTACCACCATCGTCTCCACCGTCCCACGCATAAATATCTGAGAAAACATCTTCTGTCGTCTCCACTCAACCGCCATATCTACCTCAACTAAATCGATTTACCAAACCGTTCAGCCGAAAATTCAGCCGCTGGCGCAAAATCGAAACAAAAGCGGCGCATACTGATAAACGTTTGACGCTGTTTATCAGTTTTACCAGCCCCATCGGAAGGTGTTTCATGGTCGCATTCGATCGCAACCCGCAAGACTTCAAGTATCTGCGCCTGCTGTCGAGACAGTTCCCCACCGAACAATCCGCATTTACCGAGATTATCAACCTCTCGGCCATCCTCAACCTACCCAAGGGCACCGAGCATTTTATGAGCGACGTGCACGGCGAGTACGAAGCCTTTATGCACATCCTCAACAACTGCTCGGGCGTCGTGCGCGAGCATGTCGACGAGATTTTTGGCGACACGCTCTCCTTTGACGAAAAGGGCGAGCTGTGCACGCTCATTTACTACCCGCGCGAGAAGATTGAGCTGGTCCGCAGCCAGCGCGAGGACTCGCCAACTTGGTACAAGACGATGCTTGACCAGCTCATCATGGTCGCTCGCTCGCTTTCAAGCCGCTACACGCGCTCCAAGGTGCGTAAGGCCATCCCGCGCGACTACGCCTATATCATCGACGAGTTGTTGCACACGCACCCGGACGAGAACAACTATCGCGTGCGCTATCACGAGCGCATCGTGGAGTCCATCCTGGAGACCGCCAGCGCCGACGACTTTATCGAGTCGCTCGCTTCGCTCATCAAGCGCCTGGCCGTCGACCACCTGCACCTGGTGGGCGATATCTTCGACCGTGGCGGCGGCGCTGCCAAGATTATGGACCGCCTGCTCACCTATCATTCGCTCGACATCCAGTGGGGCAACCACGATCTGCTGTGGATGGGCGCCGCCGCCGGTGAGCCCGCCTGCATCGCCACGGTGCTGCGCAACAACCTACGCTACGACAATTACGAGATCCTCGAGAATGACTACGGTATCTCGCTGCGTGAGCTTGTCGCCTTTGCCGATGCCACCTACACCGCCGGTGAGTCCATCACCCCGCTGATCAAGGCTATCAACGTGCTGCTCTTTAAGCTCGAGGGCCAGATTATCCAGCTCCACCCCGAGTTCGACATGACCGACCGTCTGTTACTCGACAAGATCGACCACGACACCGGCACGGTCACGCTCGCCGACGGCAGCGTGTGGCCACTCACGACCAACGACTTCCCCACCGTCGACCCGGCGGACCCCTACACGCTCACGTCTCAGGAGCAGCACATCATCGACAAGCTCGTGTCCGAGTTTGTCACCGCCGATCACCTGCATCGCCATATCGATTTCCTCTATTCCCACGGCTCGATGTACAAGGTCGCCAACGGCAACCTGCTCTTCCACGGCTGCGTTCCGCTCAACGAAGACGGCACCTTTAGCAGCATGAACTGTCTGGGCACCTGGCACGCTGGCCGCGATTATCTCGATTTTTGCGACCACATCGCCCGCCGCGCCTGGCGCGTGGGCGACCGCGACGCTCTCGACTGGATGTGGTACCTGTGGATTGGCTTTAACTCGCCCGCCAGCGGACGCCTGGTGCGTACCTTTGAGCGCGCCTATATCGCCGATAAGAGCACCTGGGTCGAGCCGATGGACCCATACTTTACGCTTACCAAGTCGCCCTCGGTCTGCGATGATATCATGCGCGAGTTTGGCGTCGCGCCCATGGCATGTTCGCCGACCGGCCACATCATCAACGGCCACACGCCCGTTAAAACCACCAAGGGCGAGCAGCCCATCCGCGCCGAGGGCAAACTGCTGGTCATCGATGGCGGCTTCTGCCGCGCTTACCATCCCAAGACGGGCATCGCCGGCTATACGCTCATCTCGAGCTCGCGCGGCTGCCGCCTCAAGTCGCACCGGGCCTTTACGACGGTTGCCGAGGCACTCACGCGCAACGTGGACATCGAGAGCGAGACCAACCGTTTTGACCAAGCAGACCGTCGCCGCATGGTGAGCGACACCGATACTGGCGCCAAGATTCGCAGCCAGATCCAGGACCTGCGCCAGCTGCTCGATGCATATAGAAACGGTGCTATCGAGGAGCGCGCCTAGCACCACCCGCGGGGATTGGCTAAACTTGCTAAGTTTGTCATCCCCGCGGCGCTTCGGCGCCAGCTTAAGGCAGGTACCATGCAAAAGCTCCTTGCGCAGATTATGAAATTTGGCGTCGTCGGTGTCATTGCCACGGTTATCGACTTTGGCATTATGAATCTGCTCCACTACGGTCTGGGCCTCAACATCCTAATCGCCAACACCAGCGGCTTTATCATCTCACTCATCTTTAACTACCTCGCAAGCATGAAATACGTGTTTGCGCACAAGGAAGGCATGAGCCGCCGCCGCGAGTTCATCATCTTTGTCGTGCTGTCCGTGATCGGTTTGGTGCTCAACGATGGCATCGTGCTGGCGCTCAACGCCGGCCTGGGACTCGAGGCCAATATCGCCAAGATCTGTGCCACCGCGCTTGTCATGGTCTACAACTTTGTGACCCGAAAAATCTTCCTGGAGGGCGACGAGACAAAATAGCTCGAAACCCCTGCAGCATTACGGCGCCCACGGACGACGCGCACTCAGCGCAGTATCGTCCGTGGGTGTCGCTCGTTTACGGGCAAATTTTCAACGTTTGCGGATTAGCTCTTGAAAATTTGGCGAGTTCATATAGTTCTTGGCAAAGACCTTACGTTTCCCTTGTAAAAGCTCTAAAGTATCCTCTGCTCGATTCATCAACGCATTGGATGTGATTACGTGCGCAAGGCGCTGGCACAACCTCATACCAAGCAGTTCCTCAAGTTTGCTGTCGTGGGTCTTATCTCCTTTGGCATCGACTGGGGCATGCTCATTGCGCTCGTCGAGCTGTTCCACCTTGACTTTTTGATGAGCACCACGGTTTCGTTTATCACGTCCGTCGTGGTCAACTACTGGCTCAGCATGAAGTACGTGTTCGACCACCGCGAAGGCATGAGCCGTAAGCGCGAGTTCACGATCTTCACCATCCTGTCGGTGATCGGCCTGGGCCTCAACGACCTGTACATGTTTGTGGGCGTCACGTTTTTGAGCATCGGCTACCAGGCCATGAAGGCCATCGCCACGTTCCTCGTCACCTGGTACAACTACTTCAGCCGCCGCTTCTTCCTCGAGGGCGCACGGTCGTAGTCGATTCACTATTTGCTTGAATGTATAACTGGTTGGAATTCCCGTTCCAACCAGTTTTTTTGTTTGCAGAGAGACCCGGCGACCCAGTCCCATTCGCATGAAAAACGGGCGGTCCGGATGTTGGTCCGAACCGCCCGTCTGGCGCGCTATGTCGAGGCCTCTAGCCCGTTACGTAATACCAAACAACGTTGTCGCCATTGGAGAGAACGTAGTTGCTGCAGGCCGTCATGGGCGTTGTGCCGTTGACGGAGTACATCCAGCCGCTCGTGCCGCCGTACTGTTTCTCGGCCAAACCACCAATCGCGGAGACATACGTGCCGTACGACGAGCCATGTGCGTTGACAGAAAGGCCCAGCGCGCACAGGGCATCGTAGACGGTAGCGCCTTCGTTAAAGGTAAAGGTGCCACCAGAGGACACAGGATTGCCCACGGCGCTCGATGTGACCGAAACCGTCACCGTAACGTAGTTGGACTCCTGCGAGCCGCTCTGGCCGCCCGAGGAGGCGTTTCCACCATTAGAGGATGAGGCTCCATTAGACGACTGGCCACCGCCCGAAGAAGCACCACCAGACACCTTGGAAGTATCGCCGGCTCCCGTATTCTGGGCAGCGGATTTATCGCCAGACTTCTTGCCGTCCTGGTCCTCGGACTTCTTGCTATCCGAGTTTTTGTCCGATTCCTTGTCCGAAGACTCGGAATCATCTTTGGCGTCGTTCGAGCCCTTGGACTCATCTTTTGCAGCATCCGAAGATTTGGAATCCTTGGAACTGGCCTCGCCCGAAGCGGTAGACGAGCCAGACCCATTGTCATCCTTGGAAACGACGCTCTCCCCCGTCACGGACTGAATGATCCAGTCGATGGACCAGGCACCGCTTGTGGAAGGATGGACGAAACCCAGCGAGACGACGATCAGAATGGTGCATGCAGCAGTCAGAACGCCGAGGAGCGCCTTGCGACGAGAGGTGGACGCCGCCGAAGCGGCGCCCTTTTGCTTTTGATCATCGAGCTGGATAAACGAGGAGTCGGGCTGTTGCCCGCTGGTCTCCTTGGGCTTATCGGGCATTACCGTCACCCTTGCCGCGCTTGGTCAGCACGAAGACGGCGATGAGCGCGAGGCCAATCACGCCGGCGGCGATGCCAACGATGGCGAGCGGATTGGTGCCAGTCTCCTGCTCGGAAGCACTAGAGGACTTCTTAGCAGTGGTCGTGGAAACAGCACCCGTATCGGACTTGGAATCGGACTTCTTGTCGGACTTGCCGTCCTTCCTGTCAGACTTCTTGTCAGACTTCTTCTCGTCCTTCTTATCGGACTTATCGGAGTCCTTCTTGTCGGACTTGTTGTCCCTGGTCTCGGTCTTGGTCGACACCGTCGTCTTGGTCACCGGCTTCTGGCCCGGGGCGACAGCGCCGCCAGCCTGCTGGCCCTTCGTGCCGGAGCCGGAGCCCGTGCCAGTGCCAGCGCCAGCACCGGAACCGTTGCCAGCGCCACCGTTGCCACCATTAGTGCCAGAACCGCCATTACCGCCAGGGTTGGTGGCATTCTTGGTCCACTTGGCATACAGCGTCAGATCGGCCGTCACCGGCGTGGCGAAGTCATACGCCCGCGTGCAGGCTTCATCGGTATACCAACCGCCGAAAGTGTAGCCATCGCGTGTCGGATCGGCCGGCTTGACCAGCTTGCCATCGGCCGTAGCAACAAACTTAGTGTCGCAAGCAGACCCGCCGTTGGAATTAAAGGCAACCGTCCAAGACTCAACGGCCCCCAGCTTGAACAGCGTGCCCGAGTCATTGATGTAGTACAGGTTGCCAGATGCATCGGCAATGACCGGAGAGTCGCAGTGCTGGTAATGGCCAGCCGCATCATAAATCTGCGTCGCCTCTGCATCGCCGAGTGTATAGCGATACACGCCACCACCAGCAGAGTAGTTGACGTAATCCTTGCTATCCGCGCTGTTAACGGTGAAGTACACATAGGTCTTGCCGCCCTGAACACTCACCAGCGGAGTAGCAGCAATACCGTTAAATCCGGCCGGAAGTTCTTTACCGTCAGCAGCGGTGACCATCGTGGTCTTACCGGTCTTCAGATTATAGAGAGCCAGAGCAGAGCCAGTAGCCGTCTGTCCGCCGACAATCAAGTTTTCGCCAGCCACCGCCGGTGCGCTCATGTTATTAGTAAGACCCAGATCGACCGTCTTCTGCTCGCTCAGCACGCCCTTCGCCGAAAGCGAAATCACATGGAGCTTTCCATCGTGCGTCATCTGATAGAAGGTCGAACCATTGGACGGATCGGCGACACAGTCGGCGTTCGCGAGAGCGCCGAGCTTCATGGTCGAAACGACATCGCCCGTCGTCTTATCAATGCACTTAAGCGTACCCGCGCTCGTAGGAACGATGGCATACTTATCCGTCAAAGCCGCACCAGTCCAGTAATAGCCCTCGGCAGGGTCGATGTTCTGCCAAGAAACTTCGCCCGTGGCAATCTTAATGCGCATAAAGGAGCCGTTGCCGTAGGTCGCGTTGTAATTCTCGTCATACGAAATATCGACCGTACCAACATAGACGTACTCGCCGTCCGAAACGACGGTGCAGGAGCTCTGCGTCAAGTCCGTCAAACCGGGCGTCAGCCACTTGCAGATCAGCTTGTCTGCAGTAATCGCCTGGACCGCACCGCCGTTGAGCGGAACGATGATAAGGCCATTGGTGTAGATCGGACGAGAGGTATAACTCACCTTGGAGGCAAGCGGCGCAGAGGCAACCTTTTTGCCCGTGGACGAATCGATCTTAATGAGCTCGTTCTCGGTCGCGATGTACACAAAGCCGTTAGCGATGACAGGCTCGCTGCAGTTGGCATACTGCTGGCCAGACTCGGCCTTCCAATCGAAGGCCCACTTAAGACCGGCGGCCTGCGCAGGCGTCTTGGCATCCGTTACGGTCGAACCGTTGCCACTGTTGCCGTAGCCGGCCCACTCGGCATCCCAATTAGGAGTCGTCGCACTCGGGTCCACGACAATCTTGTCGGGATCGGGCATGGGCGATTTTTCGGTGGTGTAGGCAAATGTAACCTTGTCGCCGCTCTTGAGCGTGACCTGGTTGGCACAGAGAGATGAGGACTCTCCGTTGATATACAGATGCCAGTATTTACCGGTCGCACCATCATAGCCGTAAGACTTGTCTTCGAACGGCGAAGTAATGGACCAGTATGCACCACTCTGGGAGGCCTTGTAATCAATGCCCTTCGCCTTCAGAACCGTCTCAATAAGGTCCTGAGCCGTAGAGCCTTCGGGCAGGGAAACATTGCTTGCCGAGCCCCAGCGAGTATTGTTGCCGTTGACATCGGGGCCGATGATATCGGCGGATCCAAGCACCTGACCAGGGAGGGCATCGCTGTCGCCAGCATACATAAAGGTGACGGCGTCACCCTCATGGAGCTCGTAGGCACCAGCGCCAACGTCGGCGAACTTGTACTTTGCGTCGGACTTGCCCTTTACGTAGAAGCGCCAATAGCTATTGGTCGCAGCATCAGAGCCACAATAGGTCTTACCGTCAAGCGGCGAGGTAATGCCCCTAAGGTACCAACCCCAAGACTCTTCTGTAGCTTTGAGTTTAAGACCAGTCTGCTCCAACAGGTCCTTAGCAGTAGAGCCCGCCTTGAGACTCGTCTGGCCCGTCGAAGCCCAAACCCGCTGCTTGCCGTCCTTGTCCTTACCAAGGACCTGAACGGAAGCATGGACGGAATCGGACGGCAACTTGTCGCCCCAGCCACCGTAGAACCACGTAACGGTATCGCCGGCATGAATGGTGACATTGTCTGCAGTGTAGTCGCTCGACTTGCCGTTTATGAACAGCTGCCAATAGGTCGAATAATCTTGGGGCGTACCCAGCTCAACACCGTTGTACTTAAGGCTCAGAATGAAGGAACCAGCAGCAACGGCGTCGATGTCATTCGCCTCAAGCGCGACCTTCGTAAGGTCAAGTGCGCTCGAACCGGACGTCACCACATACTGCGCGTTATCGACCCAAGTCTGAGTCTTGCCCTGGGCATCGCGACCAATGACGGTCACATTCGCAGCAAGCTGGTCCTTAACGACAGGGGATGCGCTACCACCCGTAAAGGCAAACTCAATCTTCTGCCCCGGGGCGAGCTTAACGCTGCTCGCGCCAACCGAGGAAGACGCGCCGTCGACGAACAGCTGCCAGAAGGCATGAGTCGTCGGATCGTAGGCAAGCGTGCGGCCATCTGTCGGGGACGTGATGCTTTTGAGGTAGAAGCCGTATGCCGTGTTCGGTTCGTAATCCGCTTTAAAGCCCGTCTTCTGCTGCAGCTTAACGAAGGCATCCGCAGCCGTCGCGCCCTCGTCGAGCTTGAGCTGCGTAGGTGCCACCCAGGTCTGAGCCTTGCCGTCGGCATCGGTGCCGATAATCGAGAACGAGACCTCGACTTGCTTCTTGGCGACATCGCCGGTTTCTGTCGGGTTCTCTGTCTGAACGGCAGCCGCGGCGGCAGATCCTGCTTGGCCAGCGGATGCCGCTGAAGACTGCTCGCTCGCGGCAGGGCTCTCCCCCGTCGCCGAGCCTTCGTCGCCAGTTGCTGCCTTTGTTGCGGCGGCACTAGCTGCAGGCGCGCTCCCAGAATCCGAAACCTCGGCGCCGCTCTGCTCAGCGGCACCGCCCGCAAGCGCTGCGTCCTCGCCCGGCGTCGTAGCCTGAGCCACAGCCTCGGCAATGCCCTCGGCGCCCTCGGCCCACAGCTGAGCCGGCGTGGTGCCAAAGGCCATCGCGAAGGCCAGGAATGCCACCAGGCCGCGCTTGGCTACGCCGCGTGCAATCGCGCCACGGCGATGCAGCAAGGCGCGCTCGCGCTCGTCCTCAAACATATCCATTTGTCCCCCATTGTCTGTACTTGGAGCATTGCCCAGCGGCTGCCCCACGTCATCGCGCATGTTACGCTCGAGTTCCCCCATCGGGGTCCCCCTTCCCTCCAGAGCCCTATGCACACCGGCGGCATACGCCGCAGCCGCATGCAAGATGGGAGGCGATCCGACTTAACCTTAACGGCTCAGGCGCGTCGTCCGATCTGCGACGCGAACATCCCGAGCCAAGAGGAATTACGGTTACTGGTACAGCCGGGGACTTGCACCCCGATTCTCCCAAACGCGCAGGAAAACCGCGCGTTCGTGCGTCTCCGCACCACCATCTAGGCCATCGATTATTATCGTCAAAATGGTATCACGCAAAAGGGCCCCGCACACAGGCGAAGCCCAAGGTAAAAGCTATTGTTTGCGATAGGAAAATGCGGTGACGGTCGCAGCCTCTAGTGTTTGCCGCCGTGGCTGTTGAGCCAGATATTGCGGCCCAGCATAAGCGCCAGCACCAGCGCGCTCACGTAGCCCATAAAGCCAATGACCGGGATACCAAACACAACCGGCTCGATGCGTGCGTAGTACACCACCGACGAACCGATAAACAGGCCGGCGATAACGATAGCCATCGACATGCGGTCGATAATTCCGCCCAGCTGTCGCAGTGCCTTATCGCTGCTCATGATCTGCGTGTTCACCTTAAGCTGGCCGCGCGTAAGCATGCGCGAAGCCAGCCCCAGGTACTCAGCCGCCTCGAGTGAGCCCTTCGCCGCGCGATAGCTGCTCGCGGCAAGATCGCGCCCCATATCGCGCACACGCGCATAGGTGCTTTTCTCGTTTTTAATGTGCGTTTGGATGATCTGAATCATGTTGACGTTGGGCATATACTCGGTCAGCAAACCCTCGAGCGTCACCATACCGCGGGCGAACATCGTCACCACGCTCGGCAGCTCAACATCATTCTTACGCGCGAGGTTTAACAGCGAGGTCAAAAACTCGCCGATATCCAGATCCTTCAGGTCAAGGCCCGCAAAGTCAGCCACGATAAAGTCAAGGTCGGACAAAAACGCTGAATGATCGAGCTCGGCCGAATCGCCACGCGTCACGGCGAAGCGCATGAGCGAATCCTTGAGCTTGGGCACGTCACCCTCGGCCACGGCGAAAATCATGTCCTTGACGATACCGCGGTCGTGACTCGACATACGCCCGACCATGCCCAAGTCGATAAAGTAAACGATGCCGTCCTTGAGAATGATGTTTCCCGCATGCGGGTCGGCATGGAAAAAGCCGTCATCGAGCACCTGCGTCGAGTAGTCCTCGACGATTACGGCACCGATCTTTTCCAAGTCATAGCCCTCGGCCACCAAGTGTTCAGGATCGGCGATCGAAATGCCGTCGACGTAATCCATAACCACCACGTGCTCGGTGCACAGGTCCAGATAGGATTTAGGGCACGTCACGCCATGAACGCTCTTATGGAACTCGTAGAAGTCGTTGAGGTTTTTGGCCTCGGCCAAAAAGTTGGTCTCCTCGCGAAACGAGGTCCACAACTCCTCGACTACGCCGTGCAGGTCAACGAATTGATCGGTGTTGACGAACTTGGAAACGATACGCACCACCGAGCGGATGATATCGATGTCCTGTGCCATAACCTGCTGCGCACCGGGGCGCTGCACCTTGACGGCCACGTCCTCGCCCGTCACCAGACGAGCGCGGTGCACCTGTGCGAGCGACGCGCTACCGAGCGGATTGGGGTCGATCGCATCGAACATCTCCCCCAGGCGCAGGCCGTATTCTTCTTCCAGACAGCTGAGTACGACCTCGTACGGCACCGGCTCCACGTCGGAGCGCAGACGACGCAGCTCGTCGCAAAAGCGCTGCGGCAGAATCTCGGACCGGTTGGCCAAAATCTGCCCCATCTTGACGAACATGGGGCCGAGTTCCTCGAGCAGGCGGCGCAAACGAACCGGCGTGAGGTTATCCCACACGCGGTACTTTTTGACCAGGCGAACAATCTGCCCAATACGTTCGCGACGGCCCGCCGGCGTGAGCTGGTATTCCTCGTCCGGCGCCATCGCGTCGGGCTCCTCGGGCACCATATCGACAGCGCGCGGCTTCTTGCGAGCGCCCGAGACGGCGGCGTCGACCTCATCGACAACCGCCGCCTCGTCACCCAAGGGATCTAGATTGTTGTAATCGGTGGTGGAATCTGCCATCTGCGCTGCTACTCGGCCTCTTCGGTATCCTTCGCATCGTCGGGCTCAACGGACTCGACGGGCACCGAGGTCACGTTGTCCTCGACCGAATCGACGATGTCGCGCACATGAGCCAGGAAGGCCGTGCGCTCGGGGGCGGTCATAACGCGGACACGGGCAAGGATGAGCTCGTCGAGCACGCGCTGGGCCGCGGTCTCGCCCTGCATGCCCAGACGCTCGGTCAGGTCGGAGATGGTGCCACCGGCCTGCTCGAACATATCGGACACGCTGCGGGCGATATCGGGGGCGCCTGCGTCCTTGCGGACCTGCTCGCCCTTGGTGTTAAGGTCGTCGAGGACCTTCTTGCCGCCTTCGACAGCAACGACGGCAGCGCCAAAGCCCACGTTAATGGCGCCGTTAACAAGCTGATCGAGTTTCATAACCATGGTTGTCTCCAATCACAAACAACTGCATTGGCGTTCTTGTACCCAAGATTGAGCGAAAGCGACAAAGCGTTTTAGCGCTATTCGATCGACGGGAAACCCTTACCTCACGTTGTCGTTCATCGCAAAAGAGTTCTTCATGGCGCAGCTCGTGGTGTAGAGCACCTTGCCCAGTAGAGCATCGGTCTCTACGCGAACACGCTCGGCAAACTCCTCGTTGGCGCGTGCAAGCTCGGCAGACACCTCGGCCTCGGGCAGAGCGGCTACGGCAGCGTCGATGTCATGGATCTGCTTGTGGCCCATGCCACCGACCTTCTCCTGATAATCCTCGACCGCGCGACCGCACTCATGGAAGCGGACGTCAGCCAGCGCGCCGATCAGGCGGTTGGCCCAGTAGAAGTTTTCGGACGTCACGCGAGCCTGCGTGTCGGCATAGTACTCGGGCATGGTCTCGACGTTGGCGTACAGCGGAACCAGCGCGTTAAACGAGTTGGAGCCAAACGCCATCCACTGCACGGCGCGATAGGCCGGCTGCGCATAGGGACGCAGCTGCAACACGGCGAGCTGGCTGTTGCGGTTGATGCCGATGGGGCGATATGCGCCACGCGTAGCGGGCGTGCCCTTGCTGCCGTAGCAGTCGTACTCCGTGCCCTGGTAGTGGCTCGAGAGCACGTACTTGATGTCCTCGATGGTCACCTTGCGCTCGGGCACGCGGCTCCAGGGAATGTCGTCGCTCTCGGGCGTGTAGTCGGCATCGGGGCCGTCCCACACGTCGCCGGGGTTGAGACAGCGCTGCATGTACCACGCGCGCGGCGTGTTGTAGACGTGGTCGCTGTCGCTGTGCGAGCCAAAGGCCTCGCGCGGGTTAAAGACCGCAGCCGGGCCGTCGCCCTCGACGCCCAGCGTCAGGTCCAGATGCCACTCGGCCATCCAGGCGCGCAAGTCGGCGGAGCACATGTGGTCGGCCTGGGCGCCCTCGGCGTCATCCAGGTCAAAGCTGTCGATACCCAGCTGGTTGGGCATGGTCACATAGGCGTCGTCAGGCACGCGCTTGGCAATCCAGTGGTGACCACCGATAGTCTCGAGCCACCAGATCTCGTCCACATCACTAAAGGCGATGCCGTTGTTCTCGTAGGTGCCGTAGCGCTCGAGCAGGTCGCCCAGGATGCGCACGCCGTCGCGGGCGGACTTGGCATACGGCAGGACCAGGGTCACCATGTCCTCCTCGCCCAGGCCACCAGGCTGCGCCGGCACATAGCCGTCCTCGCCCTCGTTGCCCTTGGCGGGCACGTAGTCCACGAGCGGATCGGCGCCGCGAACGCGCTCATTGGTGGTGAGCGTCTCGGTTGCAGACATGCCCACATTGAGCTCGTTGAAACCGGCCTCGGCCCAGATGCCGTGGCCCGGGACAACATCGGGGACGCTCGTATAGCGCATGGGATTATCGGGCAGTTCAACGGTCAGGTGACTCAGGACGCTCGTGTAGACGCGCGGCTGCTCGTCGGGATGCACCACGCGCATACGCTTGGGCTCAAACACCCCGTTGGACGAGTCCTCGTTGCGGGCGACAAGCGTCGACCCGTCGTAGCTTGCGTTCTTACCGACCAGAATCGTTGTGCACGGCATGCGCATCCTCCTTGAGCGAAGAAATCAAACGGCAACAGTGTATCGCTTCGGCGCAAAAAGGGCGAAATCACAACCCCTCAGAACCCCTCGGGACCCCTGTGTGCAAAAACGCCTATTTCGATGCGCGCTCGGCCGCTTCGATCACGTGTTTGGCGAGAATCGCCGTTGTCACGGCGCCCACGCCGCCCGGCACGGGCGTGATGGCGTTAACGACCGGCTCCGCAGCATCAAAATCGATGTCCCCGACCAGCTTGCCAGCGTCCTCATCCCAGTTAATGCCCACATCAATGATCGTCTGGTCCTCGCGGACCGCATCCGCGCCAATCGTGCGTGCGCGTCCAACGGCGGCAACCACAATGTCGGCAGCACGGCACTCGGCAGCAAGGTCGCGCGTATGCGTATGGCACGTCGTCACGGTCGCATTGCGCGCCGTAAGCATGGCGGCAACGGGACGACCAATCACCAGAGACCGACCGACGACCGCAACCTTGGCCCCATCCAGCTCAACACTGTAATGGTCCAGCAACGCCAACACGGCCTCGGCCGTGCAGGGAGCAAAGCCCTCGCCACGACCCGAAAGCGTGGTAAGCAGCGAGGCCGGCGTCATGGAGTCAACATCCTTGGCGGGATCGAGCGCTGCGGCGACGGCGTTCTCGTCAAGGCCGGCGGGCAGCGGGCGGAACATCAGACAGCCATGAACAGCCGAATCGGTATTGATGTCCTCGATGGCCGCCAACAGCTCGTCCTGCGAAACATCGGCAGAAAGCAAAACGCGGCGAGCCTCAATGCCAACCTTCTCGCAGCGCTTGAGGGCACCGCGCTCGTAGGACAGGTCGTCCTCGCGCTCGCCCACACGAACAATGGCCAGCGTCGGCACAACGCCACGTTCGCGCAGGGCTGCACAGCGAGCAGCAAGTTCCTCGGTCAAAGCGCGAGCAACGGGAGCACCCTTCAGCAGTTCAGCCATGGCTATCCTCTCTTCCTTGCAGCGTCGGAGGCGCGGCGCGCCAGCGCATCGGCGCGCGGCAACCATGTGTCGAGCAACTCATCACACGCCGTCTCGAGCTCCTCAGCACGAGCGCGATCTTTCATAGACGTGGTGTTCGCAAAGAGCGTCAAGCTCGCGCCCTGCATAGCGGCACGGCAGAACACGGCGCCGCACGCCACATCGGACAGCAGCTGACGCGAACCCTTGTCGGCCATGTCCTCGAGCAGCGCCAGCGCACGCCCGCAGGCATCCATAATGCGATACGGCGGCATAGCGGCCACATGCAGCGCATCCTGAATCGCGGTCGCTCGAGCCGGATCGTCACGCGGAATACCGTACGCCGCGGACACCCGCCTGTAGGCACGAACGTCCTCGGAAACCAACTCGACAAGCTCCTGGGCCAGCTCATCAGCCTGGGCAAACGCGCGCGTCAGGTCATCCGCACGATCAGCAAGCGCGGGATTAGTCGCACCGTAGCGGGCAACCATTCCGCACAGCGAGGCGCCCAGCGCGCCCACAAAGGCGCTCGCGCTGCCACCGCCGGGAACCGGCTCGCGCGCGGCAAGCGCCTCGGCAAACCCGCGGCAGGTCTTGTCCATCATCTCTTGGCTCATACGCATGCACCTTCAAGTCATATACATCGGTCGGGTGGAAACCGCCGACCGACCGCATCGATCACATAATGGTGCTAAGTCTAGCCCATAAGTACATAAGCGTCAGCGCACCTGGCCATCGCGGATTTCTATGACGAACGATAGGCGTCGGCACCGCAAACATGGGACACATGGCCCACCTTTCGAGACTTCCGGGCAGCGGCAACTGGGGCATACATATAGGTAAGGAGCCCTATGTTGGGGCAAGCTCATCACGGCACCGGACGACGAATGGAAGAATAACCGCACAGTAAACAAAGACATCATGCGCATGCGTAACCGCCGCCCCAGCGATCCGCGGCACACGATGTCCCTGGCAGACAAGGAGGACGCCACCATGAAGAAAAAGACCCTATCGATCCTTTCCCTTTGCATCGCCCTCTTTGCCGCGCTCGCCCTTGTGGGCTGCGGCGGGAGCGCATCGGGCGGCGGCAGCGCCCCCAAGAGCGAGAGCAAGGAAAAGGCCCCCGTCGCCAAGAAGACCGACTACATCTGGTTTAAGGTCGAGATGCCCGAGGGCGTCGGCGTAAGCGACTCTGCCGGCAAGAATGCCGACAGGGTCCAGCTCACCTTCCCCGAAGACGAGAACGCCTCGGCCGATCGCTTTATCCCCGTTTGGAAAAAAGCGCTGACGGCCGAGGAATCCCACGCCGACCAGGCGGAAAAGAAGGGGGATACGTTCCAGTGGAAGGATGGCGGGTCCGTCGAGTATAACGGCAGGACGTGGCTCGTCGGAACATACGAGGACAACAGCGGCATCTCAACCATGCTTTTTACCGATGTTGAGCCGGGAAGCGTCTACGTCCTCATCTCGAACTTCGACCAGCACAAGAAAGAAGCCGAGGCACTCCTCAACTCCATCGAGTTCCCCGATGACATGGAAGAGGCAGTTTCCGAGGCACGCGAAGTCGAGATTTCGAGCATCGAGATCAAGTAACGGGACACCCGCACGCGCCTACGCGCACCCGCGCACATGCGCCCCATTAAAACAACGGGCGCCCAACCCGGGGAGGGCCGACAGCACCAGCCCTCCCCTCTTTTGCGCCCGAACATATTGCCACTTAACGGCGCAAATCCGGCCCTCAGAATGGGACACATGGCCCACCCTAGCGAGCCGTCCACGCGTACAGTAAAGACAGGTAATCCATGGGCGGTTACAGATCGAGGAGGACACGACCATGAAAAAGAAGGCCTTTGCGATTCTCACCCTCTGCATCAGTCTCTTTGCCGCAGTTGCCCTGGTGGGCTGCGGTGGCAGCGGCGACGCTACCGGAAGTGGCGGTGGCGGCGGGGCAGAAAAGCCAGCCGTGGATATGAGGACCGACTTCATTTGGTTTAAGGTCGAGGTTCCCGAGGGCGTCGAGATTACCGACGTTGCCGGCGACACCGCCGACAGGGCCCAGTTTAAGTTCACCGAGAGCGAGCACGCCAGCGATCGCTTCATCCCCGTCTTCGATCCTGACAAGAACGCCGACGAGCTGTTCGACTACGAGGCAAAGTGGAATGCCAGCTTTGAGTGGACCGAGAATGACCCCGTCAAGTACAACGGCAAGACTTGGCGCAACGCTTCCTATACACACTCGGGCGGCGTAACGACCGAATACTTCACCGACGTTGACGGCGGCAGTGTGTATGTGCGTATCGACAACGTCGAGGAGCACAAGGACGCCGTCGAGACCATGATGAAGTCTCTGGAATTTGCCGACGACATCGCCGAGGCCAAGACCGAGGCCATGGACGTCAAGCTCGACGATATCGAGATCAAGCGCTAAGCGACTGGCGAGCGCAACGGGAAACACGGTCGCAGTGCAAACAAGCGACGGTACCCCAGCGCTTCGTACCCAGGGAGGGCCGGTAAACCGACCCTCCCTTTCTTATGCCTGTAGCCGACGAACGCGAGGATGCCGGACGCCGGAACCGCCCCAAATGTGGCAACAGTACGAAAACGACAAACACCCCAACACGTCCGCCCACCGATTTATTGCGCCGCGCAGACAATTAAACCAGCATCTTTAAACATCTGGGCAGTATAGTGACCAAAACTATCGCATAACCGCACTCTGCGAATGGAGAAGTTATGACCGAACACCATGCCATCAGCCGCCGAGCGTTTACGCTGGGCCTAGGGCTTGCGGCGTTGTCACCACTTGCAAGCCTGCCCGAAACCGCAGCGCCGGGCATTCCCCTGCGAGCGGCATTTGCAGACAACACACCCGCACCGTCGGACAGCCTCGACAATTTCGTCATTCGCCTTCGCCCCGCGGGCTATTTTCGCACCGCGAGCGTCAACCAAGACGGCAACGTTCGCGGCAACGTCTGCCACCTGTTTAACGACGGCACGTCCAGCAAGCTCATCCTTGAGAACGTAACGACCAAGAATGACGATACAAACTGGTATGCTATCCGCACCTTGCTCAATTTCGAAGAGCATAAAAGACGGGCTACAGCATTTGGTCGGTCGACGACGACTCTGACAAAGATGGAAAGGTCATCCACGTATGGGGCGGCGAGTATGACAACAAGCCCAGCCGCGCTTTTGCGTTCGAGCGTCAATCAAACGGAACCTATATCATCCGAGACCGCACGGTCGAGAAAGAAACCGAGAAAAAAGACATTAAGTACCTGGCAATAGAATCGAACGGCGAAGACCAGGACAACAATAAGATCTGCCATAAGAGTAAGAGCATTCCGTGGGAGCTCGAACTTATCGGTTACGACATGAAAAAGAACGATGCCACGGTTAGCAGCCTCGACTGGATCACGTACAGCAGCTACGTCGACGGACCATGTTGGATGAAATACGTCGACGACAACAAGTTCCTCGACGAGCTGAGCATCCCGGGTACGCACGATTCGGGCACCTGCAGCGTGGACAACGACACTGAGCCCCAATCCTCGCAAGTAAAATGCCAGCAGGATTACATTCCCACGCAGTTGCTCGAAGGCATTCGCTATTTTGATATCCGGCTCGGAAAGGGCGATGACCCCGGCATCGACCACGGGATTTTCTACCTACTCAAAAAAGACGGGAACTATCTGCATCTCTCCGATGTCATCGGGTACTTCAAAACGTTTTTGAACGAAAACCCGTCAGAAGCGCTCATCATGCTCGCATCGCGCGGCAACGATGAGGCTACCGACGAAAGCATAACGACGGCCTTCGCCAAGGTTATGGCCGATAACCCCAACCTGTTCTACACGTCGAGCCACGTCCCCACGCTGGGCGAGGTGCGCGGAAAGATCGTCCTGCTGCGTCGATTTGGGCTCGCCGGCAACAGCGTAAGCGGCCACACGTGGGGCCTCGACCTCACCCAATGGGATGACAAGATCAAGGCGCATTCCGGGCAGTCGATGTGTCTCGTCCAAGACGCGCGGGGATTTGAAGCCATAGGGGAAACGGGCAATGAAGAGCCCTATTGCACCAAGGTATATGCCCAGGACAAGTACAAACTCACGGGAACCGACAAGCTCAGCTGGGTCGATAATGCGCTGAAGGAAACGACCGGGCGCACGTGCAACAAGGTGGACGTCGTGGACGATGCCGGGGCCGAGGTGCAAGTCCAGGAGCGTTGCTGGTCTATCAACTACACCAGCTGCACGGGCTTGTCGCACGGAGGCAATCCTTTTACCTCGGCACGAGTAGTCAACGAGCATCTGTACAAGAGCCCGTACATCAATCCCAGCGGCACCGAGGATACAAAGTCAGATTACCTCAAGCACATTGGCATCATCGCATCCGACTTTGTTGATGCGGCGCTGGCCCGGAGCATCTACCAGCGCAATTACAATTACGATACGAAGCACACGCAGTCGGCTTCGTGCTGCCTCCCGACCCGCATGCGCATGACGTACGGCGACTCGCTGAGCGATGCCTCGCTCCAGGATGGCAAGACCGTTGGCGAGGGCCATTTCCGCCTTGTCGACAGCAGCAACGTACTCAACGTGGCGGCTTCGGGCCATGCGTTTACCATCGAATACGTGGATGTCGACGCCTTGGGCAACGAGACCGTTACGGGGCTGCAGGGATCCGTGCCCATCGATATCGATCCGCGCGCACTGACACCCCACTTTGAGGGGCTCGAAGGCCTTAAGGCCGGCGAGGATGTGCGCACAAAGGTCGCGGCGCTGCTCGAGGGCAAACTCGAAAACGATGCCTGCACGGCTCAGCTCGAGTTTGTGCACGACGCGGACGGCGCTCCGGGCACGGCAATGGTCGAGGGCGAGGCATTTACCGCGGGAACGTACTGGGTGCGCGCGAACGGTCTTTTGGGCGACGCGGCGCAAAACTACAAGCTTGCTAATGACGGAGCCGCGAGCTTTACCGTAGCGGCCTCGAGCAGTGCAGGCGGCACCGGCACCGACGGTGGCACGGGTTCCAACGCAGGCAGCGCTGATAAGAACGGTAAGGGCAACAAGGGCAAGAACTCGGGCGGAAAACTCGCCGACACGGGCGACGGCTCCGGCATTGCCGCCGGGCTCGCTGCCGCCGCCGTAGCGACAACGGTCGCCGGCGCGGCAATGCTTGCCAACGACCGCGAAAACGCTGGGGACGGTAGCGAATAGGCAAGCCGGCCTTTTAGACACATCGACTCAATGGGGAGCGCAGGACACCGTTCTGTGCCCCCGATTTTTACCTTGGCCCAAACGCCGCCATAGGCTACATCACCATGTTCAGCGCGTTAACAAACTCCTGGGCCTTCGCACGGCTGCTCAGGCTAAAAACACAAGCAGTCAACAGCCTGTTACGCAGAAAAACATCGCGGCCCTTGATCCTGTTGACCCCCGTAATGTCCTTAAGATAGACAATCTCGGTGTGCTTGCCACCAAAAGTGCCCTTCTTGAGCACCTCAATACGGTTGGGGTAGATCTTGACGTCTTTATACCTACCCGAACCTTTGTCCTGGAATAGCAGCGTGTTATTGTCCATACGCGTCACTCCCGTGGGATTCGCTAAAACTGCCTCTATGGTCACATTTTAGTCACCGCAAGGCCCCATGCGAAGATGTCAGACAGCACAGCAATTCGTGTCCGCGCGAGGCTTTAAACTAAATGCGATAAAGACGCATTCCACAAAAGGAAAGTGGGGCGACAGTGATGGGCGAACTGGTAAACCGTGGAGAATCGGCAATCGTGCCCGAAGGTTTTTACAAGCAGGTCTCCTCGATTCTCAACGCCGCTCGCGACAAGGCCTATACCGCCGTTAACTTTGCGATGGTTGAGGCATATTGGGAGATCGGCAAGAGTATTGTTGATGAACAGGGCGGAGAGGGGCGCGCCAAGTATGGAGAGGCGCTGCTCAAGGCCCTCGCAATCAGACTTACCAAGGATTTTGGTAAAAGTTTTGAAGCAAGAGAGCTGCGCAAAATGCGTCAGTTCTATCTTGCATTTCCAATTCGGGACTCACTGCGTCCCGAATTGAGCTGGACACATTACCGCAGGTTAATACGCATTCCTGACCCCGAAGCTCGCACCTGGTACATGAACGAATGCGCCGATTCTCGCTGGAGCACGCGTCAGCTCGAACGCCAGATCAACACCATGTTCCGCGAGCGCCTACTTGCCAGCAAGGACAAAGAGGCCGTCACCCAGGAAATCCAAGAGAGCGCCCCGGCTCGTCGCCCCGAGGATATCATCCGCGACCCATATGTACTGGAGTTTTTAGGTTTCTCGGACGATGCTACGTTTCGCGAGAGCGATCTAGAGCAGGCGCTCATCACGCATCTTCAGAAGTTCCTGCTGGAGCTTGGCCGTGGCTTCGCTTTCGAGGCGCGCCAAAAGCGCATCACCTTTGATGGACGCCATTTCTATATTGACCTTGTTTTTTACAACTATCTGATGCGCTGCTTCGTGCTCATCGACCTTAAGACCGATGACCTTACGCATCAGGACCTGGGCCAGATGCAAATGTATGTGAACTACTACACGCGTGAGCTCATGAACGAAGGCGACAATCCGCCCATAGGCATCGTGCTCTGCGCGGACAAAAGCGATTCGATCGTCGAGTACACGCTGCCCGAAGACAACGACCAAGTGTTTACCGCCAAATACCTGCCGTATCTTCCAAGCAAGGAAGAGCTGGCGCGCGAGCTGAGTGCCGAGTACCGCGCCATCAACGAAGCGACTAATGGCGAAACGCAAGGGTAGCAGCACGTTGCGACCGAAACCACCGCAGCCGTCGCAGGCGCACCCGCGGTTGAGGCGCACGCTACGAAACAATACCGGTCATGGACGCCGGCAACGACATTCTAGCCGTGGCTGGCGAGCGTGACCTGACAAGCAAAAACGCGACCTTCGTCTGATGTGGGCCCATTGGCTGCCACAGAAAAGGGCCGGTTGCAGCCGGCCCTTAAGACACTTGCGTCTGCGTTGCCCGCGCTTCCGAAGTGTGACTAACTGAGGAGCGGGTTCCGCGGCACAACCTGATTTTGCCCAGCGAGGCGGCTCTTTTGCAGCCGCTCCACCGTTTATTTACATCTACCCCCTGCCAAACTACCGGACGGCAGCCCGCATGCCTGCGAGCCGTCCCATGCTGCGCTTCCCTACTTCCCAAAGATCGCAGCGAACAAGCCCTTGCGTTTGGGCTTCTCCTCTCGGTAGGAACCCTCGGCAACCGCTGCAACCTGGCGCGGTTGCTCGCCGCCTCCACGGCGCACGATCTGGTACAGAAACGGCGACTTAACGTATTTGACCTCGATGGGCGTGGCATGCACGGTGCTCTCACCGGACAGATGCAGGCTCGGGTTGAGCGGTGCCACGATATGCGTTTCGCGCTTGTCGCTAAACACCGCCGCGGCCGCGCGGCCCGTCTGTCCGTTTACGGCAATGCGCACCTGCTCGCCATCGCGGCTGTCCGTCGCCGGACGATCGACAAAGTAGACCGGCACCATCACCAGGCCATCCTTATGCTTGCGGGCCTTGCGCGCCCAGGTTCGGATGCTCTTTTTATTGAGCCCCAGTACGGCCTCGGCATCGTTGCCCGCAACGTCGAGCGCCAACTTATCAATGACCACCTGGTCCTTGGTAGATGCATCGACGGAGACGACGCGGAAGTCGCCTTCCTGCATGGCGGGATCGAACGGACCGACCTTGGCAAAGTCCCACGGCTCCAAAATGCCCATGAGGCGAACGTCCAGGTAGTTTGCCCTGGGGTATGCCCAGTCGAGCACCTCGTAGTACACCAGGGTTTCCTTGCTCAGGCCCTTGCCCGGGAAGCTCGCCATCATGCGCAGGTCCGCCAGCGCCATGGGGAAATAGAAGAGCATCATGTCGTTTTGGATCGCATCTTCCACGTCGTGCCCGGCAAAGGCATCCGGGTACTGGCGCACCAGCTGCAGCGCGTTGGCACGTGCCTGCTGCGGCGAGATTTCGCAGGGAATACCCTGATCCGGCACATACTCCGCACCCACGCCCATGGTCAGACGCTTGCTAAACGTCCCCGGCTTGAGCAGGTCGGCAATGCCGATCTTGTTGCCGCAGGACGGGCACTCAAACACGCGCTGGGTCGACTCGCCCTCAAAGGACGCACCACAGAAGGGGCAAGGAATACTCACATGCGTGGCCTCTTGGAACTCCTGCGCCGTGCCGCGATCCTCCCACAGCAGATGTTCCAGGACCGACTGATTGCGCCAGTGCGAATTGAAGAAATACCAGTCCGGGTCCTCCGGGCGCTCGAGTTGCGACACATGCGTGAGCTTGAGCAGTCCATCCACCACCGTCAGCGGCGTATGGCGAATGCCCAGGGCGCTCTTGGGCTCTCCGACGTCCGCCTGCCACGGAACGACCGTGCCGCAATAGGCGCACTCAAAGCTGCGCTTAGCCTGGTGCGAGTACATAGGGCCGCCGCAGTTTTGACATTTAATGGCAAACATCTCGTCCATGGAAACGTCCTCCTTTGCACAGGGGCTGTCGACATTAAGTATGTCGAGCAAGCAGGCACATGCCCATACCCATGTGGCCCAAAATGGACCACCCAGGCAGACGAGAAGGCTCGCTCGTTAGCACCGGCAGACTATTGCTGCATTTTCTGAGCATCGGTGCACGGCGCCCCCGCGCGAGCTACACTATCCCCTTAAACATGATTGTGAGGACGACCGCTATGCTATTTGTAAATCGGCTGGTACATACGCTTGTTCCCGGCAGCGAGAGCGAGCCGGTCGATGCATCTTGCCGCACCAACGCGGGCTTTTCCGCAAGCCTCGTCTGCATTGGCCTCAACATCACCCTGTGCCTGGCCAAGGGCATCGCGGGCCTGCTCGCCGGCTCCGTCTCCCTCATCGCCGACGCTTTCAACAACCTCTCCGATGCCTCGAGCAACATCGTGAGCCTGCTCGGGTTCCGCCTTGCCAGCCGCCCGGCAGACGAAGGCCACCCCTATGGCCACGGTCGCTATGAGTACCTAGCCGGCCTGTTCGTCGCCGTCCTGGTTTGCGCCGTCGGCATCAATCTGATCCTCGAGTCGGTCACTAAGATCATCAAGCCTTCCCCCACCGTGTATTCGGCGCTCTCCATGGCCGCCCTTGTTCTGTCCATGCTCGTTAAGCTCTGGATGGCAGCGTTCAACCGCACGCTGGGCGACCGCATCGACTCGGAGACGCTCATCGCCACGGCACAGGACTCCAAAAACGACGTCATCACCTCGGGCTCGGTCTTGGTGGCGGCGCTTATTTCGCAGACGACAGGCTTTGACCTCGACGGCTGGGCAGGCCTGGGTGTGGGCATCTTCATCTGCATCAGCGGCATGGGCCTAGTGCGCGACGCCATCAGCCCGTTGCTGGGGCAAGCGCCCGACCCCAAGCTCGTCCAGGCAATCCGCGACAAGATCATGTCCTATCCGCAGGTTTTGGGCACACACGACCTGATGGTGCACGACTACGGCCCCGGTCGTCAGTTTGCCAGCGCCCACGTGGAGATGCCCGGCGAGGGCGACGCATTTGAGCACCACGAGATTCTGGACACCATCGAGCACGACATCAAGCGCCAGATGGGCATCGATATCACGCTGCACTGCGACCCCATCGCCACCACTGGCGACGACCTGCGCGGCTGGGTCAAGCGCGGCGTCATGCAGATCGATCCCGCGCTCTCCATCCACGACCTGCACGAGCACGACGGGTTCGTTTCGTTTGACCTGGTGCGTCCCGACGGCTTTGACATATCCGACGAGGAGCTGCTGGAGCTCGTCACGCGCATCGTGCACGAGCGCCGGCCCGACGTCTCATGCGTCGTCACGTTTGATTCGGGCTTTAGCTCGCCCGAGCGTCCGGCCGAGCAGCTGTAGCCCCGCTCCGCTCGTCCGCTAGTTTCCCTGCGCGCCCGAGATGCCGTTTTGCAGGGCGTTCCAGGCATCCGTCGCCATGCCGCCCAAGTTCTGCGCGGTATCGCCCAGGTTTTGTGCCGTGTCGCCCAGCTCTTGCGCCTTGTCTCCCAACTCCTGTGCCTTGTTGCTCAAGTCCTCCAGCGTATTGGAGCTCGAACTGTCGGTACCGCTTTGGCCGTCGGACGAGTTGCCCGAGCTGTTCTTGTGCGTGAGTTGAATTTCGAGGTTGCCGTTGTCGTTATAGTAGGCAGAAGTAACGACCCAGTTGGCATCGACGACGGGCGTTGAGCCATCATCAGTCAGGACCACGGCATTCGAAAGATCGGCGCCGCGCGACTTGAGGATCTTCTTGGCGTTGGACCAGTACTGCCCCGGGATATCGCTCAGATCGACGGCGCTAGACGAGGCGGACTCAGTTTGCTCGGCAGTGGTATCGGCCGTTGAACTCCCTCGCTTGTTGAGCATGCCCGACACGATGGCAAACACAACCGACAGCGCAAAGAAGATCGCCAGCACGATGAGGATCTTCTTGATCACGCTCGACGAACGCGACGGCTTCTTCTCCTCGTCCTCGCCATATTGCGGAATCGACTTGGGGTACTCGCGATACGGTTGGCGCGACTCGTAGCGAGGCTGCGCCGTGCGAGGCATATACGTCGTCTGCTGAGGCTGCGGAATGGGATTCTGCGGCAGGTCATCATAGGGATTCGGCGTCGAGGCGGCATAAGAATCCTGCGGCGCGTAATCAAACGGGTCCGGAGCTGCGTTGCTATAGGGGCCTTGCGAAGATGCAGCGTAAGAATCCTGCGCCGTGTCGCCATAGCCCATAACCCGGGTGGGCTCGACAGAAGGCTGCGTCGCGGCGGGGTCGGTATAACCGGGGTTGGGAACAACGCGGGTTGCATCGGCGCTATCGCCAGCCTGCGCGGAACCGTAGCCGCCCATCACGGTTGTCTTGTCCTGATCCATGCAACGATTCCTTTCCGTCGCGCGTGAGCCTCAAGTTATCCATGCATTCTACCCGCGCAAAAGCCTATGATGGACGGAGCCCGCCGGTATCTACAAGACATGCGCGGGCCTAAGGATCAAAAAGCCCCGCCGGGCCTTGTGGGCGCGGCGGGGCAAGCAAGCAGCTATGCGCAGCGAGCTTAGAACAGGCCGGTGATGTTGCCGTCGTTGTCGACGTCGATGTTCTCGGCCGCGGGGACCTTGGGCAGGCCCGGCATGGTCAGAACACTGCCAGTCAGTGCGACCACAAAGTGGGCACCGGCGGAAACCTTGAGCTCGCGCACCGTAATGCGGAAGTTCTCGGGAGCGCCCAGGGCCTTGGCGTTGTCGCTAAAGCTGTACTGCGTCTTGGCCACGCACACCGGCAGGTTGCCAAAGCCGTTCTCGCGCAGCTCGGCGAGCTGGCGCTTGGCAGCCGGCGTAAAGTCGACGCCGTCGGCGCGGTAGACCTTGGTGGCAACAGCCTCGAGGGCATCAGCGACATCAGCGCCGTCCTCATAGGCAAACTTGAGCTCGCTCGGCTGCTCAATCAGACGCATGACCTCATCGGCCAGGTCGAGCGCGCCCTCGCCGCCCTTGGCCCAGACCTCGGAAAGCTTAACGTTGACGCCGAGCTTCTGGCACTCGGACTCGATGAGCGCAAGCTCGGCCTCGGTGTCCGTCGGGAATCGGTTGATGGCGACCACGCAGGGCAGACCATAAACGTTCTGGATGTTGTCGACGTGACGCAGCAGGTTGGGCATGCCAGCCTTGAGCGCCTCGAGGTTCTCCTCGTTGAGGTCGGCCTTGGCGACGCCACCGTTGTACTTCAGCGCACGAGCGGTCGCGACGATCACGACGGCGCTGGGGCGAACGCCCGTCATGCGGCACTTGATGTCGAGGAATTTCTCGGCGCCCAAATCGGCACCGAAGCCGGCCTCGGTAATGGCGACATCGCCAAAGCGCATCGCCATACGCGTGGCCATGATAGAGTTGCAGCCGTGGGCAATGTTGGCGAAGGGACCGCCGTGGACAAACGCGGGCGTGCCCTCGAGCGTTTGCACCAGGTTGGGCTTGAGCGCGTCCTTAAGCAACGCGGCCATGGCACCCTGGGCCTTAAGGTCGCGGGCACGGACGGGCTCGCCGGCAAAGCTGTAGCCGACGACGATCTCGCCCAGGCGCTCCTTGAGGTCGCTGATGCTCGTAGACAGGCACAGGATTGCCATGACCTCGGAGGCGACGGTGATATCGAAGCCGTCCTCGCGCGGCACGCCCTGGGCCTTACCGCCAATGCCGTCGATAACGTGGCGCAGCTGACGGTCGTTCATATCGACGACGCGCTTCCAAGTGATGCGCTTAACGTCAATACCGAGCTGATTGCCCTGCTGAATATGGTTGTCGAGCATGGCGGCCAGCAGGTTATTGGCAGCACCGATAGCGTGGAAGTCGCCGGTAAAGTGCAGGTTGATATCCTCCATGGGGATGACCTGAGCCCAGCCGCCGCCGGCAGCACCGCCCTTAACGCCAAAGACGGGGCCGAGCGAAGGCTCGCGCAGGGCCACGGCACTCTTGACGCCGCGACGACGCAGGCCATCGGCCAGACCGATGGTCGTGGTGGTCTTGCCCTCGCCCGCAGGCGTTGGGTTGATAGCGGTCACGAGGACGAGCTTGGCCTGGTGATCGGTCGGCTCGTTGAGCAGTGAATAGTCAACCTTAGCCTTGTCGAAGCCGTACGGAATCAGGTGCTTTACGTCGACGCCGGCGTTCTTAGCCACCTCGGTAATGGGCAGCGGCGTGACGGAACGTGCGATTTCGATGTCAGTAGGCATGGGCGGTCCTTTCGTTACCGAATGAGAAAAAGACCAATTCAGCATAGCACGGGCGCGCAATAGTAAAACGCCCATAACCGATGAACGGCGATATGTTTACCCGATGCCCAGCGATAGCCCAACAGCCCGCCAAAACAAAGCGCCCTAAACGGTAGGTTCAATCCCCAGGTGCTCAAAGGTGCGAAGGGTTGCCTGACGGCCCTGCGGCGTACGAATCATCAACCCGCATTGCAGCAAATAGGGCTCATAGACATCCTCGAGCGTGCCCGGGTCCTCGCCCACCGCGCTGGCAAGGGTCGTAAGTCCCACGGCACGACCGGAGAACGTCTTGGCGAGCGTCTCCAAAATGCGAATATCCATCCAGTCCAGACCGAGCTCGTCGATCTCGAAGAACTCGAGTGCCTGACGGCAGATATCGAGCTCAATGGGACCGTTGCCGCGCACCTGCGCATAGTCGCGCACGCGCTTGAGCAGGCGGTTGGCAAGACGTGGCGTGCCGCGCGAACGCGAGCCGATCTCGAGTGCACTGGGGTGGTCGATCGTCACGCCCAGGATAGTCGCCGAGCGCGTCACAATCTGCGCGAGCTCCTCGACCGTGTAGTAATCCAGGCGATATGAAATGCCAAAGCGGTCGCGCAACGGGCCTGTCAACATGCCTGAGCGGGTCGTTGCCGCTACCAGCGTAAACTTGGGAATATCCAGGCGAATCGAGCGCGCCGCCGGACCCTTGCCAATCACGATATCGAGGGCAAAGTCCTCCATCGCGGGGTACAGGACCTCCTCGACCGAACGGTTGAGGCGGTGGATCTCGTCGATAAACAGCACATCACCCGGCTGCAAGTTAGTAAGGATGGCCGCCAGGTCGCCCGTGCGTGCGATGGCAGGGCCACTCGTGGTCTTGATCTGAGCGCCCAGCTCGTTGGCGATAACGGTGGCCAGCGTGGTCTTGCCCAGGCCCGGAGGACCCGAGAAAATCACGTGGTCGAGCGTCTCGCCACGGCTCTGCGCCGCTTCGATCAACACGCGCAGGCTCTGCTTGATGTGCTCCTGGCCGCAGTAGTCGTCCAGGCGCTGGGGGCGCAAAGTGCGGTCGACATCGAGGTCCTCGGCCGTCAGCTCCGAGCCCACCATGCGCTCGCCGTGCGCCATGGATGCCGCCGGCGAGTTGCCGGGCGTCGCCCACAGGTCCTGAGAGTCATCGGCTTCCCACATCACGCATCCATTCCGAGTCGCTTAAGCGCCGCGCCGAGCAGATCCTCGACACGCATATTCTGACCATCATACCCGCTCAGGGCAACATCGGTCTCCTGCGGGCTAAAGCCCATGGAAAGGAGTGCCGCACGGGCATCATCAATCGCCGAAGGAGCGGCGGCGGGAACCGGCATCGCAACCTGGCCGGGAATCACGTCGACCGGCACAAAGCCCTTATCCTTGGCAAAGGTGCTCTTGAGTTCCAGGATCAGGCGCTGAGCTGTCTTTTTGCCCACACCGGGTACCTTGGCCATGCCCTTGTCGTCCTCGGCCATCACCAGCGAATACAGCTGCCCCACGGTATAGGTGGAAAGCACGGCGAGCGCCAAGCGCGGGCCAACGCCCGAGACGGACACGAGCCGGTCGAACATCGTGCGCTCATCCTTTGAGGAAAAACCGAAAAGTGTCATGGCGTCCTCGCGCACCTGCATACGCGTGTAGAGGCGGACCTCGCCGCCGGGCGTCGGCAACGTGGCCGCAGTGCTGCCCGAGATGCCGAGCTCAAAGCCAACGCCCGACACATCGACGACAGCAGAACTCATCGTGGACTCGACAAGCGTTCCGTGGAGCTGGGAAATCATCAGTATCCGGTTCCTCTCTGTTGATAGAACTCGCCACCGGTGAGGGCGCGGGTGCGGCTGAGGTTTACGTGGCATATGGCGCAAGCCAGGGCATCGGCGGCATGGTCGGGATGCGGGTCGTGGTCGAGCTGCGTGAGCGTGCGTACCATGTAGGCGACCTGCCGCTTGTCCGCGGCGCCGGTGCCCACCACAGCCTGTTTGATCTGCATGGGCGTGTACTCGCCAATCTCGAGCGCGCACTCCGAAAGCGCCACGAGCGCAGCACCGCGGGCATGCGCCGTGGGGATGGCCGAACGAACGTTGGCGCCAAAGTAGATGCTCTCGACAGCAGCCGTGTCGGGTCGATAACGCTCGACGACATCCTTAAGGTCATGGGCGATATGCGACAGGCGCACCGCGAGCGGACTTCCGGCACTGGTCTCGATGCAGCCGTAGGCACGGCAGCGAACCTCGCCACGCCGCTCCTCGATAATCCCCCAACCCGTATGAGCCAAACCGGGGTCGATGCCCAAGATAACCAAGCCAACCTCCCCTCGCCACAAGCACAGCGCAAGACAAGGCCCCGCGCATCATTCACGAACGTCTGTTCTAGAATAACACAACGGGGCCAAGATGCTTAAAGCAAGATTGCTTCTGCCCTAGTTCTGGCTAAAGAATGGGAACTGCCTCGGATCTACTGGCGGGTGCGGCATCGGGCCACCCTGGGGACTACCTTGCGAGCCGCCCTGACCGCCCATCATCTTATCGATGGCGTCCTGAACCTCGCCCTCGAACTTTTTCATTCCCTCGTGTAAACGACGCTGACCGTCCTCAGAGCGCAGCTCCTCCATCTGCTCGGGCGAAATGCCCAACAGGTCACCCAATATGCCCATCATCTCGCCACGCATGCGCTCGCTTGTATCCTCGTCGGCAAAGCGGTTCACCTCGGCGCGCGCCAGCGCATCGACCGTCATGCGTTCCTTGCCGCTCAGCCCCAGGTCGGACCACGCGAGCATGTACGGCCAGGCGCGCTCAACAAACGAACGGGCCGAGACGATCGGCGCCGTCGGCAGCATGCGGCGGGCGGCCTCGCCCTGACGCACGAGCATCAGCAGCAGCGAGCAAGCCTCGGGCTTGCCGGCGGCCATCGGGATGTCGTCGAAAGCTCGATTGCGGTCCACGTGCGCCTCGAGCGCGCCATCGACCTCACCCGGCTCAAGCCCGCCGAGCAGCTGTGCCGCGCGGTCGAGCATATCGACCGGACCGTCGAGCGTCGAGAGCGCCTGCGCCAGCACGCGCTCCATACAATCTTCCACCGCGTTGAGCGTCACGAGCTCTTGGGGCACCACGGCAGACGTGCGGTTGCGCACACGCGCCACAAACTCAAGCGTCGACAGGTACACATCGCCAAAGGGCGCAAAGTCGCCCTGGTAACCGCCGCAAAGCGCCGGCGCCGCCAACGCGTACTCGGTTTTGGACAGCGGGCTCAGCGCCATCGCACCCAGCTCGAGCGCCGTGTCCTCCAGCATGAGGCCCAGCGTGCGCGAGCGCAGACGCTCGGCATCGCCCGCCGACACGTCGCGATCGAGCACACGCGCCGCATCCGGTGCATCGCGCTCGACAGTGCGAATGTGCAGACGCTCGGCAATGGCGCGGACGGCGGCACAGCGGGCAGCCTCGGCCTCCTCCTGCGCCGGCGTAAAGATACGGTTGCGCCCCAGCACCAGGCCAATTACGTTACGCGGACCCAGAGCGTCAACGGCCAGCGCCGCCAGCAGGGATGACGGCAGGTCACCCTCGAGTGCCACCACAGCACGCGACGCACCGTGGGCCCGAGCGTTGTCGCGCACGGCGAGCACCAGCGCCTGCCACAACCACTCCTCGGAACGGAACTCGGGCAGTTCGTGATCTTCCAGGGCATCGAGCATCACGCCGCGCTGAATCTCCTGAACCAGCAGGCTCTCCTCAAAACACGGCGCCTGGGCCACCACGCGACCGCAGTCGTCGAGCACAAACGAACCGCCGGTATACACCGACTCGTCATAGGCACCGACCGGCGCCATGCAGGCAAACCACACGCTGCGCTTGGATGCGATCTTGCGGTAGGCGCCGCTGCGAACGGCGGCAATGGCGGCAGTCTCGCGGTCGGTCATGTCAAACGCGTTGAATTGGAAATACGCGATGAGGTCGACGCCGGTCGGCAACATCTCGAGCTCGCGGTCCAAGTCAAAAATCACGGCGATGCGCACGCCGTCCACGTCGAACACCGGCGGCGCCCAACGCGTGTCGTTGTTCTCGCCACGCTGCAGGGCAATGCTCGAACGCGCCGGCACCACATGACCGTCCTTGAGCATCATGTAGTCGAGCAGCGGTTGGCCCTCAAACGAAACCGCCGCGGGCACGATGCAGATCATGTCAAGCTCCTGGATACGCTCGGCGACACCAGTCAAACCGGCAAGCACGTCGTGCTCAAAGTCGGCAGCGCCCACCAGGCCACCGGGCATGGCGCCCATAAAGAGCGGAGCCGGAACGCACAGCACGCGCGCCCCGCGCTCGTGGGCCAGACGAGCCTGGTCCTCGATGCGGCCGCAAATGCCCTCAACATCCCCAAGGCGCATATCGATCTGTGCAAGCGCGAGCTTCATGGCTCAGCCCTTTCCGTCGTAAACCATCGAAATCGTAGTAAAAGCGCCGACCGCATAATGCAGCCGGCGCTTGCATGTGCATATGCTAGCTATGATACCCCGAGCGGGGGCGCGCTCCTAGAATGTCGCGGACCACAGCCCGTGCAGGTTGCAGTAGGCATAGACGGTACCGGTCTTGGAGCCGCCCGCGAAAAACGTCGCGGGTTTCATGCCGGGCTCAAGGTAATGGACCTCTAAGCGGCCCTCGGCCTCAAGGGCGATCCACTCAATGTAGTGCTCGGGCAGGCTGGGGTGCTCGACCGAGCCAACGCGGGCGCGAATCACGTGACCGTCGCGCTCGGTCTCGACAACAGGCACGTGCTTCTCATGCGCCGCGTCCTCAGTGTTTGCGGTCAGCTCCGTGCAACCGGCAGGGGTCGCAACGCCGTCGCCAAGGGCAGCGATGAGCTTACCGTCGGGGTCCTTAAAGAATTTCGCCATGATGTTCTCCTTTGCTGATGTGCCAATGTTCTTGATGGTTCTTATGCCCAAAGGCAGACAAACCATCCACGGCATTGCAAATGAACACATAACGGATCAGGCAAGCGGTCGGGCCAAAATGCGTCGACCGTCCTGCCCACTCCAGCAGTCCCACCCCGCGCGCGGCTAACGCCCGTCGCCGCCGAGCAGCGCCAGGACATCCTCGCGCGTGAACAGTGCCGACGAGATGCCGTCGCCGCCGAGCACGCTGTTGACCAGATCGCGCTTGGACTCCTGCATCTGCATAATGCGCTCCTCGATCGTGTCCTTGGCGATGAGCTTGTACACGGTCACGGTATGTTGCTGGCCAATACGGTGTGCACGGTCAGTCGCTTGGTCCTGCGCCGCCACGTTCCACCACGGGTCGTAGTGGATGACCACGTCGGCAGCCGTCAGGTTAAGGCCCACGCCGCCCGCCTTAAGCGAAATCAAAAAGACCGGAACCTCGCCCGCTTGGAACTGCGCGACCATCTTGGCGCGGCTCTCCTTAGACGAAGCGCCCGTGAGCTTAAGGAAGACGATGTCCTCCTTGGCCAAGCGCTTACCGATGATATCGAGCATACCCGTAAACTGGCTGAACAACAGGATGCGATGTCCGCCGTCGTGGGCGCCGTGCACGAGCTCCATGCACGTATCGAGTTTGGCGCTCCCCGCCTTGTAATCCTCGTAGTGTAGACGCGGGTCGCAGCAGATCTGGCGCAGCTTGGTGAGCTCGGCGAGCACCTTGAGCTTGTCTTTCTTAAACTCGGATGACTCGCGGTGCTGCACCTGTTGGGCGATACGGTCCTGGTTGGCCAGGTAGAGCTTGCGCTGCTCGCCGGTGAGCTGCGCCATGACCGTATCCTCGATCTTCTCGGGCAGGTCGGCCACCACGTCTTCCTTGACACGGCGCAGCACAAACGGCGACACGAGCGCTTGCAGGCGAGCGGCACTGTCGCCCTCGGCATGCTCGACCGGGCTTTCGAAGCGCTTTGCAAACGATTCACGCGTGCCGAGCAGGCCCGGCATTAAAAAGTCGAAGATGCTCCAGAGCTCGGATAGGCGGTTTTCGATGGGCGTGCCCGTCAGGGCAAAGCGCACGCCGGCAGGCAAGCGCTTTGCGGCGCGCGCCACCTGGGTGAGCGGGTTTTTAATGTACTGGGCCTCATCGAGCACCGCACGGGCAAAGTCCTGCTCGACGTACTCGTCGATATCGCGCCGCATAAGGTCATACGACGTCACGACCACGTTATGCTCGGCCACGCCGGCAATCTGTACGCGACGCTGCGCCTTGGCGCCCACGATGGCGCACACATCGAGCGAGGGCGCAAAGCGCTCCAGCTCGGCAGTCCAGTTGTACACGAGTGAGGCCGGGCATACCACGAGCGTGGGCTTGGTGTCCCCCGCCTCCACGCGCGCCAGGATATGCGCGATCATCTGGAGCGTTTTGCCCAGGCCCATGTCGTCGGCCAGGATGCCGCCAAGGCCCAGGTGTTCGAGCGAGCCGAGCCACTGGTAGCCGTCGACCTGATAGCCGCGCAGTGTGGCCTTGAGCGAGACCGGCACCGTAAAGTCCATCTTGCCGAGCGTGTCCAGACGCTCGACGGTACGGCGGAACGCAGCGTCGCGATCGGCCTCAAGCGCCGGCGTGCGCGCAAGCATGCTATCGACGAACAGGGTACTCGACGCGGGGAGCGACACGCCGTCGAGCAGGTCGACAGCATCGACACCCAGGTCCTCGGCAAGGCCAAACGCGGCGCGGGCGCCCTCGTCCAGGCGAATGATGTCGCCGGACGTAAGGCGCGCAAACGTCTGGTGGCGCTTGTACGAGTCCAGATAGATGGCAAGGTCGGCCGCCGAAAGACCGCTCGCGCCCAATTCAACATCGAGCAGGTTGCTCTTGACGGTCGCACGCACCGAAAGCTTGGGCGCGGGACGGACCGAAATCTGGCGCAGACGGTCGCTGAGCATAACCTCACCCAACTCGGACAGGGCAGACAGGCCCTCGGTCAGCAGGCAGAACAAGCTCTCGTCATCGCGTTCCTCAAACGCCAGACCGCCCTCGTAAAAGTCGAAATACAGGGCCGCCGTATCCATAACGCGAAACTCTGCCACCTCGTCGCGGGGCGGCACGCCCGGGCGCTGCTCTTCGAAGGGGCTGCCCGGAGCGCCCAGACTAAAGAGGTCTGCCGACCAGTCGCCGTAGGTAACCGTAATTTTGCAGGTCACGAGCCCATCGTCGACGCCGATTGCCATAGCAAAGCTCGGCTCGGGCGCCACGGTATCGAGCGCAGCGGGCGCGGTAAGGTCGGTATAGTCGCGCAAAATGGGCAGAGCCATACGACAGAACTCCCCCACCTGGTCGGCAGCGATATGGACTGGCGTGCGACAGGGCAGCAAGCGCGATAGGAACGGCGCCGCATGCTGGGCAAACGCCACATCGGTGCGGCGCGCACGGCGGGTGTCGACCAGATAAGCTACGTCGCCCGAAGCAAAGCAGTATGCATCGGCCGGCAGGCGCAGATCGTAGCTACCACCAGCCGCCGGCGCGATTTTGGCGGCAAGGAGCGGTGGGCGCTTAGCGGACGCCTCGTCCTCCCCTTGCGGAGACAGCTCAACCGCCACGTCATAGGTGCGATGCGTCGTCGTCCCCCGCGACCAGGCGGGCTCAAAAGAGATGGTCTGGCCGCGCAGCAGGTCCAGCACATATACGATGCTATGCTCGGACAGCGGCAACTGACGCTCGGCGACAAAACCGCTGCGGGCAAAGTCGTACGACGCCGAACGCGAGCTTGTGATGTCATCGAGATAGGCAACTGTCGTCAAGACAAGGCTGAGCAGCTTTGTCGACACATCTTCGAAGGCTTCGGGCGTATGGACAAACGTGAGCTTCTTGCCGTACGAGAAGGTGCCGCCGCGCACGTAGGCATCGGCCATGCCGTCGATATCCTTGACCACGTAGGACACCGAACCGCAGCGAATGCGGAACTCGAGCGCCCAGCTAAAGCGGTCGGCGAACAGCGGATTGTAGTACGGCACCAACGAGGGCTCCAACGCCGCTTTGGGGGCGTCGGGACCAACGGCACCGGCAAGCTTGCGGCGCATGCTCGCCAGCTCATCCATGCGCGCGTTCGAAAGATCGGAGAGCGCCGCCATGAGGCTGGGACTCGTGGGGACAGGTGCTGGGAAGGGAAAGTTGGGGTTGACCGTGGGCGTTGTAGGCGCGGGACGCGCGGACTGTTTGGGCTGAGCCGCAAACGTGCGGACCGGCGTGCGCAAACCTTCGACGGGCTCGGCACCGCTGGCGTCCAGGTACGCCAGCGCCGTGGCGATGGCGTGCTTGCACATGCCGGGGTAGCGATAGGCAGCGGGGCAATCGCAGTCGTAGTCGATCACCTCGTGCTCGTCCATGTCAAGCGCCACGTGCGTCTTGTACAGGTCGCCGCGCGAGCCGCGCACCGAGCCCTCAACCGTCACGTTTTTGGAGAAGCGCGAGCCGCTGTCCTCGATCGACAGAACGGCGCCGTTGAGCATGAGCGAACGCCCCTTCATAAAGGTTCCGCTCAACGCCGCCTCTTTGCGAAGCGCCTGCACAAACGTCCCCTGCGCCATCACTTCCTCCAATCTCACCCGGGGTAGCTTAGATAACCGTCACGCGGCCTTGGTTGCCGACGATGGCCTTTGCCTCTGCCAGCAGCGGAATCGAGCGTGCATTGACCTTGGCCGGCACCTCAGCGCGCAGCACGCGCCCGTCGACTTGCTCAATAAAGATCTCCACGCGGTCGCCGCCCGGGTTGGTGGTGAGCACCGTGGCCAGGCGCGCCATATTGCCCTGGCTAAAGCGGCTGTTGGGCACCATGACCTCAAAGACCTTGGGCTTGTTTTTCTCCTCGCTAAGCTCCAGCGGCACAATCTCCTGCGCGATGATCTGGTCGCCGCGGTCCGAGCGCTCGAGCTTGCCCTTAATGCGCACAAACGCGTCGGACAGCTGCGCGCCGGTCTCGGGATCGACCTCGCCGTACAGATACCCCTCGGCCTCCTTGTAGGTCTTGGGGAACACCACGACCGTGGCCTCGCCTTCCATGTCCTCGAGCTGCACGATGCCCATGGGGTCGCCGTTTTTGGTCACGCGCTTGGACACGCTCGAGACCATGCCGGCCCACCACAGCGCCTTGCCCTCGGGAATCTCCTGGTTGATGGTACCGCCCGTGGGGTTTTGCACCTCATAGCCGGTGTCGATCTGCGAGAACGAGAAGTCGCGCGCTTTGCTAAGTGCATACTCAAACGGGCGCAGCGGGTGGTCCGAGACATAGATGCCCAGAACCTCTTTCTCCTGGCTCAGCTTAAGGTGGCGGTCCCACTCCTGGCCATCCGGATCGGGCACGCTCACCTCAAAGCCCGAGCCCTCAACGTCGCCAAACATATCGAAGAACGACGTCTGGCCGCTCGCGCGATCCTTCTGGCGCTTTACTGCGGCATCGATGATGTTCTCGGGGTTGTTCTTGTCCACAAAGTGCATCATCTGGCGACGCGGATACCCCGTGGAGTCGAAGGCGCCTGCCTTGATGAGCGATTCGATCACGCGGCGGTTTGCCTGGCTGGAGTCCACGCGCTCGACAAAGTCGTGCAGCGTCTTAAACGGACCGCCCGCCTCGCGCTCGGCGATAATCGCCTGCGCCACGCCGGTGCCCACGCCGCGGATGCCGGCCAGACCAAAGCGCACGCCCTCCTTGGTAGCCGTGAACTCGGTACCGGACTCGTTGACATCTGGCGAAAGCACGGGGATGCCGTCGTGACGGCATGCCGAGACGTAGTGCACGATCTTGTCGGTCTTACCCGTATAGGACGTCAGAACGGCCGCCATGTACTCGTGCGGATAGTGCGCCTTGAGCCACGCCGTCTGCATAACCAGGATGGCGTAGCCGGCGGAGTGCGACTTGTTGAAGGCGTAGGATGCGAACTCGAGAACATCGTCCCAAATCTTCTGGGCGACCTCGCGCGTGTAGTTGTTCTTGATAGCGCCGTTCATCCAGTGGTCGTAGGTGGTCTCGTCCGAGCCATCCTCCCAGTGGAGCACCGTCGACGTGAGCAGCTTAATCTTTTTCTTAGCCACGGGCTTACGGATACGCGAGTCCGATTCGCCCTTGGAGAAGCCGCACATCTCGACGGAGATGAGCATAACCTGCTCCTGGTAGACCATGGTGCCGTAGGTTTCGCCCAGGATGTCGTCCAGGCGGTCGTCGTAGGAGACGGCCGGCTCCTTGCCGTTCATACGGTTGATGTAGGACGAGACCATGCCGGCGCCCAGCGGGCCCGGGCGGTACAGAGCGATCAATGCCACGACGTGCTTGTACTCGGTGGGCTTCATGTTCTTGATCGTGGCCGTCATGCCGGCGGACTCGACCTGGAAGACGCCGGCGGTGTGGCCGGAGCCCATGAGTTTAAAGATCTCGGGGTCGTCAAAGGGAATCTCTTCCTCTTTGATGTCGATGCCGAAGTTCTTTTTGATGTTTGCCTTGGCCTTGGAGATAACCGTCAGCGTACGCAGGCCCAAGAAGTCCATCTTGAGCAGGCCCATGTCGGCAACGGTATGGCCCTCGTACTGGGTAATCTCGACGCCGCCCTTGGTATCGAGCTTGGTGGGCACGTGCTCGTTGACGGGGTCGCGGCAGATCAGAACGGCGCACGCGTGCACGCCCTCGCCACGGGTGAGACCCTCGATCGAGAGCGCCGTGTCGATGATGCGGCGGGCGTCGTCGTCCTTTTTATAGGCCTCGGCAAAATCGGGGTTAAACAGATCCTCTTTGCCGGGCTGCTTGTCGAGCACCTGCTTGAGCTTGACCTTGGGGTCGCTCGAGACCATCTTGGACAGGCGCTGACCCATGTAGACCGGGTAGTCCAAGACGCGCGCGGCGTCGTTGATGGCCTGCTTGGCCTTGATGGTCGAGTAGGTGATGACGTGGGTGACCTTCTCGGGGCCGTAGAGCTGACGAACGTGCTCCACGACCTCGAGGCGCCGCTCATCGTCGAAGTCCATATCGATATCGGGCATCTCGGTACGCTGCGGGGACAGGAACCTCTCGAACATCAGGCCGTTCTCGAGCGGGTCGAACGCGGTGATGTTCATGGCGTAGGCGACGATAGCGCCGGCGGCCGAGCCACGGCCGGGGCCGACGCCGATGCCGTTGTCCTTGGCCCATTGCACGTACTCGGCAACGATCAAAAAGTAGGCGGCAAAACCCTTGTCGCAAATGACCTTGTATTCGTACTCAAAGCGCTCTTTGATGTTGACGCCGCCGATCTCGCGCGTGGCCCAGTCGTCGCCGTAGTGCTGGCGCAGGCCCTTCTCGCACTCGCGGCGGAACTGGCTCTCGTGCGTCTCGCCGGGGTCGAGCAACGGGAAGCGCGGCAGGATGATGGAGTCCCAGTCCAGCTCCACGTAGCACTTGTCGGCGATCTCGAGCGTGTTGTCGCAGGCCTCGGGGCAATACGGGAACATTGCCCGCATCTCCTCCTCGGTCTTCATGTAAAACTCCGAGCCGGTCATGCGCATGCGGTTGGGGTCATCGACCTTGGCGTTCATGCCAATGCACATGATGACGTCCTGCACGGGCGCATCCTCGCGGCGCAGGTAGTGGAAGTCGTTGGTGGCGATGACCTTGACGCCCACCTGTTTAGCAATGTCGATGAGCGTGCGGTCCATCTGCTCGTCGGTCAGGCCGTTGTCGGTGGTGATGCCGTGTTCCTGAATCTCGATATAGAAGTCGCCGGGATCAAAGGTGTCACGGAAGGTCTCGGCCCACTTGATGGCGCCCTCCATGTCACCGCGGTCGATGTATTTGGGGATGATGCCCGCGATACAGGCGCTCGTGCAGATCATGCCCTTGGCATGGCGGCGCAGGTTGTCGAGCGTCACGCGCGGCTTGTAGTAAAAGCCCTGCACGGCGGCCTCGGAGACCGTTTGCATCAGGTTGACGTAGCCTTCCTGGTCTTTGGCCAGGAGGATCATATGGTAGAGCTCGGGCTTGTGGTCGCGGGCAAGGGTCTCGTCCGGCGTAAAGTAGACCTCGCAGCCAAAGATGGGCTTGATGACCAGGGGCGGCTTGAGCTCGTCGATGTTGCCCTTCTCGTCCCACATGGCCATGTCTTTGACGTACTGGGCATGCTCGCGCGGGTTTGCCTCGGGGTCGGGCTCCACCAGCTCGTCGCGGCGATCCTTTTCCAAGAAGGCCTTGTCGTGGCTCCAGGTTTTGTACTCGGGCGTGTTGTGATTGACGGCGTCGCAGGCCAGCGCCAGGTCGGGCACGCCGTACATGTAGCCGTGGTCGGTAATGGCCACGGCGGGCATGCCCAGCTCAACAGCGCGATTGACCATATCCTGGATACGGGTTGCGCCGTCGAGCATGGAGAAAACAGTGTGATTGTGCAGATGGACGAATGCCATGTGATGAGCTCCGATGCGGGTTCGTGTTCTGACTGAACGATTTTACCGCACGGCACGGACAGCACCCGAACCTAGCCAAACCAACACGGCTCCTCTTGCAGTTGCGGTGGAATAGTTCCCGCTTGGGCCACCTGGGCCGCAATACAGGAACTATTCCACCGCAAGTTATCTGAGGGCTAGAGATTGTAGGTGACTACTTGAGGTTCGGCGGGTTCGACGAAGATGGCTGGATTCGCCTGCTCCACGCGGACGAACTTGACGGTCACGGCCGCAAAGCCCGCCTTGTGCAACACATCGGCGTAGACGCGCGCCTGCAGGGCGTGCTTCTCGAGTAGCTGTTCCGGCGTCTCGTCCGGTGTGCCGCCCGTCTTGTAGTCGATGACCAGCGCGCGTGACGAATCCGCCGGGTTCGTCGCCAGTACATCGATGGCGCCCTCGGCATAGGCACCGTAGCGGGCGATGTCCTCATCCTCGCAACCCAGCGAGAAGAACGGCACCTCGGCACGGATGCACGGCCACACGAGCAGGTCGGCACGAACCGACGACTTGAGCCAGCGATCCAGGGCAACGTCGAAGCGCTCGCGCTGTTCTGGCGTCAGGCGCCACAGGCGCGCCAGCGCATCGGCACGCGCAGCGGGCAACGCATCGGCACCCATCTCGATGAGCCACTGGCAGGCGGCGTGGAAGGCCGAACCCAAGGCCATGGGATTGCCGACGGGCTCGACAGCAGCCACGTCTGCATCCGTCATCTCCGAGCCATCCGACTCTGCATCATCGCCGGACTCGTCCATGGGAACACGAGCCTCGGCGGCACGGTCTTCCGTCTCGGCATGGAGTGCCGCGGCGATTGACGAGTAGCTATACGAGTCACGCATCGGATACGTACAGATGCCCATGCGCACGCCCACTGCCTGGGGATACACAAGCTCAAACGAATCGGGCTTGGGGTCGGCAGGACCGGGGACGATTGTAGTGGCCGAATCGTCGGCAGCATCTGTATCGGCATCGCCGCGAACGAGCCTGCCCTCGGCATCCAGCGAAGCGTTGGCCTCAAACGCCTGCTCGCCAAAGGTAAAGCCCGCGAGCGAAATGAGCTCGTAGTCGCCCGGCTGGGAGTTGTCGAACACCAGGCGGTCGGTATCGAGCTGCGGCATGTCCAGAGCGTCGGTCGGCAAAATACGGCGCAGCACATCGTAGGTCAGATCGGTCTCGACGTCGAAGGTCGGCGCCGTCACCTTGCCACGGCTCACGCCGGCATCCATCGCCAAGATCACCAGCTCGCGCGCACGCGTCATGGCAACGTAGAGCAAGCGGGCCCGCTCCTCGAGCGAAAGCTGCAGATCATCGTTGCGCAGGCGAGCAAATGCCTCGGCAGGAGAACCCGTCGCGCAGACATCCTCCATGAGCTCCGGCGGCAACCACAGCGACGTGCCCTTGCCCTTAAACGCATGCTCAAACTGCTTTTTGACGTCATCGCCCTTCACAAAGGTCCCATCGGCGAGCTTAACGCCATCAAAACGAGCTGGCAGTGCCACGACCTGCGCTCCGCCCTCGACACGCCCCATATGAGCCGCACCGGACGGCTTGCGCACGCCAAAACACTCGGCAACCGCTACGACCGGATACTCCAGACCCTTGGACGCATGCACGGTCATGATGCGCACCGCGCCGTCGCCCTCCTCGTTGAGGGCACCCGGGGCTTCCTTGCCCGCCAAGAAGCGGTCGAAGGCCAGCGCGATGGAACGCGGCGAGTTACCGAACTCGGCCTCCGCCTCGGCCACGGCGTCGAGCGCCTTGAGCACGTTGGCGGCAATGGCCTTGCCCTCGGGACCGCGCTGTGCCAGACGCACAAACCAGCCGGAGGCGTTGACCACGTCGCGCGCGATGGCGGCGAACGAATCGCGGCCCACGCGACGAAGCGCATACCGCAGCACCTCGCGGGCGCGCGTCACGAGCGGCAGATCTTGCAGACCCGGCACGTCGAAATCACTCATGATGCCCGCGTCGATATTCCGGCGCGAGGTCTCCCCCGTCTCGCTATCGAGCTTGGTCGCCAGCGCCAGGAACTCCTGAGCGCCGAGTGCAAACATCGGCGAGGCCAGCAGTGGCATAAGACCCTGCGCCGTATCGGCCGGATTGACGAGTGCACAAACCAGGGCGCGCACCGTCTGCACCTCGGCGGCTTGGGAAAAGACCGAGCCGCCCGCGATGACGCAGTCGAGCCCCTGGTCGCGGAAGGCCTGGGCGTAGACGTCGGCATTGGTCATGCGGCCCAGCAGCAGCACCATGCCGCCCTGGGGCTGGCCGGCATCGGCAAGCGCGCGGAATCGCTCGGCGATCGCACGGGCCTTGGCCTGTGTGCGCTCCTGCGTGCTGCCGCCGGCAACAAAGAGGGCCTGGCGACGCGAGGCGTCTGCCACCAGCGTGTCCTTGCGTCCGTCACTCGCCTCAAGGTCCAAAAAGCCCTGCATCAGGCCGCCGTCATCGCCGTCGAAGACGCGTGCCACATAACGCAGTACCTCGTCATGGCTGCGGAAGTTGCGCACGAGCTTGACGAGCTCGCCGGCGGGGGTGTCGGTCACGGCAGTCGCCTCGGGCGCGGCAGACGAGCCCACCTTGCGCTCCTGGCGACGGAATACCTCGACCTCGGCGCCGCGGAAGCGATAGATCGACTGCTGTGCATCGCCCACGGTACACAGCGCGCGCTCCCCCGCACCCGTCAGGTAGCGGATTAGATCGACCTGCATCTGGTCGGTATCCTGGAACTCGTCAATCATGACCATCTTAAAGCGGCCCTCGTATGCCGCTCGGATGGCCGGGTAATCGCGCAGGGCCTCGTAGGTCATGCGCAGCAGGTCGTTATTATCGAGGGCGGACTGGGCAGCTTTCAGCGCGCGATACTCAGCCTCTACAGAGCGGGCCAAGCCCACCAGTGCATCGAGCGCGGGACCACCGCAGGCCAGCACGATATTGATAAATGCATCGGCGGCCTCGGCCTTGAGCAGCTCGACCTGCTCCTTAGGGAATGCCTTGCTCGCGCGCGGCATGGTGCACGACATCATGAGTCGCGCCGCATCGGCCATGGTCTTGCCGCTGGCCTCGAATGCATCGATGGCATCGAGCGCCACCTGTGCCTTCTCGGTCGCGGCCTTGCTCGCACCCAGTGCTGCGCGATAGGCATCGGCAAGCGCCGAGGTATCGGCCTGGCCGCGCGCCACGCTCACGTCGTCCATGCCGCCCGGCAGCTGGCTCGAGAGCTCCAGCAGCTCGCGCACCAGGCCCTTGATGGTAGTGCCGGCGCCAAAGGGACCGCCCTCGCCCGCCATGGGATACCAGGCATAGAGGGCCTTGAGCGATGCGGCGAGCTCGGGGGCGGCATCGGGTGCCGTCGCGCGGGCCAGCACATGCTCAACAGCCTGGTCCATGAGCTCGTCGGTATCGGTGAGCACCGTGAACTCGGGGTCGATGCCCAGCTCCAACGCGTGTGCGCGCAGGATACGCGAGCACATGCCGTGAATGGTCGAGATCCACGCATCGTCGACGGTCAGGGCCTCCTCGTCCATGCCCTCGTCGATAAGCGCACGGCGCACGCGGTCACGGATCTCGGCCGCGGCATCTTTGGTAAAGGTAATGGCGAGCACCTGGTCCAGATGCTCAACGAACGGACCGGATTCGGGCGAGAGCGCATAGACGATGCGGCGCGTGAGGGTAAAGGTCTTGCCCGAACCGGCGCCCGCCGAGACAAACAGCGGACGGTCGAGCGTCTTGACGATCTGCAGCTGTTGCGGCATCAAGGTCGAAAGATCCATGGTCTACACGTCCCTCCTTACAAACGTTCCTTGGTGGTTATACGAGCAGCGCGCATGCGCGGCCTGAGCCGACGTCGGGTCGACGGCGGCAACGTTGCCTGCCTCGAGCTCGCGCAGGCGCTCGGCGATGCCGGCCTCAACGCGATCGAGCAGGGCGTCGAAGTCCATGCTGCCACCCTCGCCGGGGAAACCTTTCTTAAGGCCCGGGATGCGACCGTCGCCGCGCTCTTCCTCGAGCAGCTCGGCGCTCGCGGCACCGCGCAACGCCGGCTTGCCGCCCTTGGTCGAAAAATAGAGCGCAGCACGGGTATCTAGGCCCAGCGCCCGACGCATGGCCTGCGCGTAGATGAGCGTTTGGGTATGCGGTGGCAGCCAGCGCGGATCGTCGATGGGGGCCTCGCCCGTCTCCTCGTCGCGCACCGTGGGGTCGGCGAGCTTAAACTCCTCGACACCCGAACGATGCTTGTAGTCGATTACCACGGCGCGATTCTCGGCATCCACATCCACGCGGTCGATGCGACCGCCGAGCGGCCAACCGGCATATTCGACCTTGAGCTCGTTGAAGGCGAACTCCAGGTAGTGCGGAGCAAAAGGCGTCAGCGCCTCGGCTTCATAGGCAAGCACGCCCTCCAGCTGCGGCAGGATCTCGGCCACCTGGCGCTCCTCTACCGGGGAGAGCGGCACGAGCGGACCCTCGTTGCCACGCTTGGAGGCATGCTCGACCAAGGTCTCGTCAAAGACCTTGCGCAGCAGCTCCTGAGCGCGCGACAGGTTCTCGGGCGTCACGCGCTCCATGCCCTCATGGGGCAGACGGGCGTGCAGATGCTCCAGCACGTCGTGGACAAAGTTGCCCTTCTCCATATTGCCAAAGCCGGCGTCGATCGACTGGGGCTTCACGCGGTACGAGACGAACCAGCATAGCGGGCAGGTCGAATAGGCCTCGATCTGCGAGGCAGACGTCAGGCGCGGCACCAGCGGTGCATCCTCGCCCTCGCCATCGCGGCGGCGCAGGACCAGATACGGAATGGCTTCATCGCTCAGATGCTGAGGAGCTTCGCAGGTCACGCGCTCGCGCCTAAGGCCTTCGCCTGCCGCGGAATCAAAGTCGGCGATGATATCGCCCTCGCCCACGCGCGTGGGCTTGGCAGCGCCAGCGGCCTCGACATGTGCCCGCAGCTCGGTCCATACGGCTGCCGGGTAGCATTCGCGTGCCTGGCGATCGTGTGTCACGCGGGCGAGCGCGACCGGACCGCTCGCCGCCTGCATTGCACGGCCAAAGCGCACGCGCAGCAGGGCTGCGGGCTCCAACGACACGCCGTCGCGGCGCAGCTCGGCTGTCAACGTGGCAAGCGGGCCTTCTTCGTGCGAAAGCGGATAGCTGTCCAGGTCGACATCGGCAAACAGCACGGCATCGTAGCCGCCAGGACGCAGAGCCGACGCATCGGCAAGCGACACGAAGCGCACTTGTGCCCGTGGTGTGCGATCGACCTCGTAGGTCTCGTAATCGTAAGCGGTACTGCGCTTGTCCACTTTGGTTCGAACGCCGTCGAGAACCGGCACGGTCGCGGCCTGCGACACGTCGAGCGCGCGAGCATCGTTCATAAGGATGTCGATGGCATGGCGCAGCAAAGCCATCTCTGCCTGGCGACGAGCCTGGCCGTCAAGGCCGCCTAGCGCGCGATCGGGCAGCGCCTCGGCAACGGCGAGCATGGCCTTGAGCGCCGTCACGGGTTTGTCGCGCCACAGCGCCTGAAACACGTCCGAGACCACGCATGGCACGTTCTTAAACCAGTTATCGTCGCTGGCGGCCTTGCGGGCTCCCCTCACCTGGCCCTGCACGCTCTGCAGCAAGCTCTTGACGCCCGCAGTGGTCTTGTTGCGCGACAGGCGCATGTTCTTGTCGAAGCCGCGGGCGCTCGCGGCGTCGGCACCCGAAAGCGGACTATAAATCCAGTCGGTAAGCTCTGGAGCGGGCCACCACTCGGTCTTGGAAGCGGTGCCCTCGTCGGCGGCTTTCATACGCTCGATCAGGTTGGCGAGCGCCGTAAACTGCCTGCCCGCAATGGACTGGGAAAACGCCGTGAACTCAGCCGTCTCGGCCGCAATGTGACGCGCCGCCAAACGGGCAGCGAGTTCGCCGAACAGCTGGGGCGCCCGGGCGGAAACTACGAGCACGCGCGCGGGGTCGGCGTTCGTCGCGGCGCCGTCGCGCGACACGGACTCCTCACATGCCGTGACCAGGTTCTCAAGAGCATCCACATAAGCGCGGGCGCGGGCATGAGGGCCGGCCACCTCTATAAAAATAGGCTGGGCAGCAGGCGCAGAAGCGGTCTCGGGCGCGCCGACGTCCTCCCCCAACGGGGCGGCCTCAAACAGAACACCGCGGGCATCAAAAGCGGCGGCCAGGTCCTCGCGCATCGCCGCCTGCTCGCAAGCGAGCAGCACGACAACCTCTCCCCCATTGTTCGCCACGACCGACAACAGCTCGAGCAGGCCATGCGTAAACGACGTGACACCACGGACGCAGATGGCGCGGACACACCCCGGCAGGTTGTTCGCCAGGGCTTCTGCCATCATACCGGCGGCTTCGCAGGGCTCGACCATGTCTCGACGGTCCAAGCCGCTCGCATAGGCGCTCAACAACTCGAACACGCGGGCCTCGGCGTCGCTTTTGGGCTCGGGCCGAGCGGCGGCATCGCGGCAGCGTTCGTCGCCCGTCCCCGCCACGCCCGGCAACACGTCGCGGGCCATACGCGCAAGCATGCGTACCGTGCCTTGGCTGCGCGAGAGCGGCTGCAGAGCAGCGTCGTCGCGGCGGTCGATCATGCCCGAGAACAGCATCTGCCGCTGAAGGTTATCCACAAAGCTGCGGCCATCGCCCATAAGCTCCCACAGCGAGCGGAGCCACGATGTAGGCGTCTTGTAGTCGATACCCAGCGAAACCCCAGCTTCTGCCGCATCATGACGGCACAGGTCGAGCTCGGCAAATGTTGGCGCCAACAGAACAGCGCGCCCGTGGCGGGCAACCAGGTCGGCCAGCAGCGCTGCCTCGGCATCGATCAAATCCGTGCCGGCATTTGTGGTATAGATTCGAACAGGCATGGCCCTCCACTCAAACTGTTCGCAATATTCAACGCATCTATCCTACCCGCCCGCACGGACAACCTGACCCCAATGCACCAGATCCCCTCGATGATCCGTTTTCCTCCGTCCCCAAGGGATCAATTATCGACACACAAAAACCGCCCCCGAAGGGGCGGCTCCAGCTGATTCGTTTGTTGCCGTTGGCCTACTCGCCATCCTCCAGCTTGATGAGGATCTTGCGATAGCCACCGTACTCGCCGTTGAGCGCCTTGGAAACACGGCTCACCGTGGTGGACGAAGCGCCCGTGCGGGCCTGAACCTCAACATAGGGCTCGCCCTCATCCAGATAACGCGCGACCTGCAGGCGTTGCGAAAGATCGCAAATCTCGCGCGGCGTGCAGATATCGGTTAAAAACGCCTGGATATCCTTCTCGTCATCCAAAAGACTAAATGCGTGGACCAGCTGCTTGACATCAGGCTTGTCAAACATGTTCTCGATGTTCATCGATCACCGCCAAACCCGCCATAAGGCATCGAAGTTGATACTGACATCGGGCATCGTTCGCCCGTAATATGCAATAAAACTATGCATGGGCCATTTGCCCGTAGCAGTGTAGCACACCACCAAACTAAAGTGCCAAGACTCTCTGCCAGCGGCACGTTTTTCAGGACGAACGCCGTTTAGAAACCGAATGCGCACGTAAGCTCCACGAATATTTGAGACAATGGGCGCCCAAACACCGCGGCGCGCCCGCGCAACCATCCAGGTCGCCGCCGTAAGCCGCTTCACGCGACGCCAGCAATCCCGGCGCAAGAAAGGATTCACGCCATGCGCTTTATGCTTAACTGGCTCTTCACCTCGATCGCCATCGCGATCGCCACGTTCCTCGTCCCCGGTATCCAACCCTTCGGCTTTGCCGAGACCTGGGTCTGCTTTGCCTTTGTGGGACTGTTCCTGAACATTGTCGATTCGTTCGTCAAACCGTTCCTCACGGTCATCTCGCTGCCGCTCACGATCATTACGCTGGGCATTTTCCAGCTTGTCGTCAACAGCTTTATGCTTGAGCTCGCGAGTTACCTGTCGGTCAACCTGCTGGGCGTCGGCATCTCCATCGCCAGCTTTGGATCGGCCTTTATGGGCAGCATCCTGGTGTCCATCACGCGCAGCATCCTCGACAGCATCGCCGAGGACTAAAATGGCCATTCCGGCCGTGTCCGTCTCAACAGCCCAAAACGAAGGCCGCCCATCGCAAAAATGGGCGGCCTTCTTATTTGCCAAGTCTCAAAGGGCGAGAAAATCTACCATTTCCACCCCGTCCCCAAATGCAGGTGTGGGTTAGATGACGTAGTCGTAGCCATGGTTGGGAGCGACAAGTTGATCGAGCGTCACACCGTCGAGGTAGTCGTTGATGAGCTTGTCCAGGTTCTTCCACACGTCGAGCGTGGGGCACTCATCCGAACGCGAGCAGCCCTTGCAGTCGCCATCCAGGCAGGCGACCGGCGCCAGACTGCCCTCGGTCAGGCGCAAGATCTCGCCCACCGTGTATTGCTCGGGCGGGCGCGTGAGCACATAGCCGCCGCCCTTGCCGCGCATGCCCGAGAGCATGTTGGCGCGCACGAGCGTAGCCAAAATGTTCTCGAGATATTTCTCGGAAATCCCCTGTCGCGCCGCGATCTCTTTGAGCGGGATGCGACCGGCTGCCTGGTGCTCGGCCAGATCGACCATAACGCGCAGGGCATATCTGCCCTTAGTAGAAACCAACATGTATAGTGCTGCCTTTCGGTCATTTAGTCCGTAGAAATTCTAGCCGAAATATTGGTTTTGAAAATACCCGTTCCGGTCAAGATGGTTAATCGACTCGTAATAATCTTCTATTTCCTATTGCGTTACTAGGCTTTACTGTCTACTATGCTTGCCAACAGCAAAACGAACAACCCATAAGGTTTGTAGGTTTCGCTGCTACACACACCGTAAAACCACACGGTATCCAGTCATTTGAACACTTTGGAGGTTCACCATGAGCAATGTTTACACGTCCATCGATCAGCTTATCGGCCACACTCCGCTTCTGGAGCTCACTCACTTTGAGGCCGATGAGGACCTCAAGGCCCGCGTGCTCGTCAAGCTGGAATACTTCAACCCCGCCGGCTCCGTCAAAGACCGCGTCGCCAAGAACATGATCGACGAGGCCGAGAAGGCCGGCAAGCTCGTGCGCGGCGGCGACTACACCATCATCGAGCCCACGAGTGGCAACACCGGCGTCGGCATCGCCTCGGTGGCGGCGGCTCGCGGCTACAAGGTGATCATCACCATGCCCGAGACTATGTCCGTCGAACGCCGCAAGCTTATGCAGGCATATGGCGCACAGCTCGTGCTCACCGACGGTTCCAAGGGCATGAAGGGCGCCATCGCCAAGGCCGAGGAACTGCAGAAGGAGACGCCAAACAGCATCATCGCCGGCCAGTTTGTGAACCCCGCCAACCCCGCCATCCACAAGGCCACGACCGGCCCCGAGATCTGGGATGACACCGACGGCGAGGTCGACATCTTCGTCGCCGGCGTTGGAACCGGCGGCACCGTGACCGGCGTGGGTGAGTTCCTTAAGGAGCAGAACCCCGAGATTCAGGTTGTCGCCGTCGAGCCCGCCACCTCCCCGGTACTCTCTAAGGGCCAAGCCGGCCCGCACAAGATCCAGGGTATCGGCGCCGGTTTTGTGCCCGACGTCCTCGACACCCAGGTCTATGACGAGATCATCCCCGTCGAGAACGACGACGCCTTTGCGACCGGCCGCGCCGTGGGCCACAAGGAGGGCGTGCTCGTGGGCATTTCGTCCGGCGCCGCCGTGTGGGCCGCGCTGCAGCTGGCCAAGCGCCCCGAGAACGAGGGCAAGACCATCGTGGCCCTGCTTGCCGACACCGGCGAGCGCTACCTGTCCACGGCGCTCTTCCAGGACTAGGGCCTGTCGCCCATAGGTTGAGCCCACGGACGAGCCGGTCTCCTCTCTCCCGGCAGTCTGAGCCCATCCAATCAGGGTGTCCCACGAGACGCCCGAACTTGCTACAATGTCTGCGGCGCGGAACCAGCCTCCCGCGCCGCTTTTCTTTTTTGGCCACATGCCACCAAGGAGAACCTCCCCATGCACAACAAGCGCGTGCTCGTCGCCATGAGCGGCGGCGTCGATTCCAGCGTGACCGCGTATCTGCTCAAAAGCCAGGGCTACCAATGCGTCGGCGCCACCATGCGCCTCACCTGCCCCGCACCCGACTCCGCCACGGGCATGAGTAAGGTCGACCGCGACATCGCCGATGCAAAGGCCGTCGCCAATCGCCTGGGGATACCTCACCATGTGCTCGACCTGCAGCAGGCCTTCGACCGCAACGTTATCGAGCGCTTCGTGACTGCCTATCAGGAGGGGCTAACGCCCAACCCGTGCATCATCTGCAACCGCCACATTAAGTTTGGCGCGTTGCTCGATGCGGCACTCGATATGGGCTGCGACTACATCGCCACAGGTCACTACGCCAAAACGAGTCAGGCGTCCGACGGCACCTGGCAGCTGCACCGCGGCGAGGACCCTAAGAAGGACCAGAGTTACTTTTTGTATTCGCTCACGCAAGAGCGTCTGGCACGCACGATCTTTCCGCTGGCAGGCTTGGACAAAGAGCGCGACGTGCGCCGCATTGCCGCCGAACAGGGCTTCATAAACGCCAAGAAGGCCGAGAGCGAGGATATCTGCTTTATCGCGGACGGCGACTACGCGGGCTATATCGAGCGCCGCTGCGGACATGCCGCTGCACCGGGCGACATTGTGTGGCGCGACGGCAGCGTGGTCGGACGCCATAACGGCGCGCTGCGCTATACCATCGGCCAGCGCAAGGGCTTGGGCGTCGCGATGGCGCATCCCGTGTACGTAACGGGCGTCGATGCCACCAACAACATTGTGCATCTGGGCGAGGCCGAGGACCTGACCGCCGCTGCCCTCACGGCCAACGACTGGATCTGGAGCGCCCCCGCCGACCGCATGGAGGCAGAGCTCGATGCCGGCGGCATTCGCGTGGGCGCCAAGTACCGCTACCGCCAGAAAGACCAGGCGGCGACCCTTACACGTGGCGAAGACGGGCAAATGCTGCTAACTTTTGACGAGCCACAGCGAGCCATCGCCCCCGGCCAAGCCGTTGTAGTCTACCGCGGCGACATCGTCCTCGGCGGCGGCACCGTTACGGCAGCTATCAAGTAGTCCCATCCCCTTCATAAGTTGCGGTGAAATAGGGACTGTTTAAGCGTTTCAGGCCGCTAAACAGTCCCTATTTCACCGCAACTTAGAGAGGACGGCCTCGGTCGGCACTGCTGTGTCAGCCGAGGCCGCTACATCGTTAGCGCTGGACGTAGGCGCGAACCAGCTCAAAGGTGTTGCGCACACCGTCGATGTGGCTGCGCTCGTAGTTGTGGCTCGCGTACACGCCGGGACCGATCAGGCCGTGACGAATGTCGTAGCCAGCCGAAAGCGTAGCCTCGACGTCGGAGCCGTAGTGCGGGTACACATCGATCGCGTAGTCGAGCTCAAGCTCGCGGGCGATGTTGGACAGCGTGGTTACCAGGTCGTAGTTGTACGGACCGCCCGAATCCTTGGCGCAAATCGAAACCATGCGCTCGGTGCAGCCGAGGTCGTCGCCCACGCAGCCCATGTCCACGCTGATCATCTCGCGCGTGTCGGCCGGCACAAAGGCACCGCCGTGGCCGACCTCCTCGTACACCGTAAAGAGCAGCGATACCTTGCGCGAAAGCGTCACCTCGCCAGCGGCGACGGCACGCGCCAAGCCCAGCAGAATCGACGCGGACAGCTTGTCGTCAAGGAAGCGACTCTTGATGTAGCCGCTCTCCGTCACCGTGGTACGCGGGTCCATAGCGATGATGTCGCCGGTCTGAATACCCAGCTCGAGCACATCGTCCTTGCTGTCAACGTTCTCGTCGAGCAGGATTTCCATGTTCTTCTCGATGGTCTTGACCGGCTCATCGGCCACATGCGCCGAAGGCTCGGTATTGAGGACCACGCCCGTGTAGACATTGCCGTCACGCGTGTAGACGGTGCAGTTCTCGCCATCGGCCGTGGACCACTGGTGCCCACCGAGGGTCGTGGGGCGCAGGCGACCATTGTCCTTAATGGAGCGCACCATGGCGCCCAGGGTATCGACATGGCTCGCCAACACGAGCGGCTCGCCCTCGCCGCCAAGTTCAACCAGCACGTTGCCCTTATTGGAGCGCTCAGGCCCAAAGCCCATATCGCGCAACGTTTCCATCAGATAATCAGTCGCCGCACGGGTATAGCCCGTAGGCGAAGCGATAGAAGTCAGCGTCTTAAGCTGTCCCGCGATATAGGAGAGCGTCCCCTCTAAAGAAGCAATATCAGAAGCCATATGCATCCTTCCAAGTAAAACTAAGACCGAGTCCCGATTTTAACCGTTCTGCACGCGCAAGGCCCTGGGAGCCAAGCTGCCCCCAGACGTCCCCGCACTGATTTTGTGCATACGCCCGGTTATCAATCCAAATCTTGCATAAAGAATAACGGTATATGCATAAATATGAGGCATCAATTTCTTTCATCCCAAGGTACCCTACCCCGGACCGTGCAAAAAAACGGAGTATTCAGCACCGCAGTTCCCAACAGCCCCATCACGAACGACAGAACGACGCAGCCGCAGCAAGGTTACAGGTCGTTGCAACCCAAAAACGCGGCGACGGCCCCCTCCGCTCATCGATAGTCCGTCCGCAATGGCTGTCGATGGTGCCTGCGGGCCACTACGGCCCATTCACAACGTTATGCATTTTTCAGAGCCTGCTGAATACTCCCAAAAATGCACGCTGGGAAGTGCACCACCTATCCGTAGCGGGCAGTACGCCTTGGTTTTGCCCGTCTCAGAACATTGACGCAGCACAAAAAGCCCCGCCGTGCGTAGCACGGCGGGGCCAGCGGCAAGTCAAAAGACCATACGCCTACGGGCGAAGGACCACCAAACTGGGTTAGGCAGCCGGGCAGATCTTCTTGAAGAGCTCGATGACGTCGTCGAGCGTGGCCTCGCGCGGGTTACCCGGGAAGCAGGCGTCGGCCATGGCGTCCTTGGCCAGGACCTCGATCTCGTCAGCCTTCATGGCCTCGCAGACGTGCGGGATGTTCACGTCGGCGGAAAGCTGCTTGACGGCGGCGATAGCGGCGTCGGCAGCTTCGTCGGTGCTCATGCCCGTGGTGTCAACACCCATGGCAACGGCAACCTTGGCCAGGCGCTCAGCGCAAACCGGCTTGTTAAACTCCATGGCAATCGGCAGCAGCATGGCGCAAGCGACGCCGTGCGGGGTGTCGTAGTGAGCGGACAGGGTGTGAGCCATGGCGTGGTCGATGCCCAGGCCAACGTTGGAGAAGCCCATGCCGGCGACATACTGGCCAAGGGCCATGCCCTCGCGGCCGGAGCCGGGCTGGCCGGACTTGGCCTCGGCGACGGAGTCACGCAGGTTCTCGCTGATCAGCTTAATAGCCTCAAAGTGGAACATGTCGGAGAGCTCCCAGGCACCCTTGGTGGTGTAGCCCTCGATGGCGTGGGTCAGAGCGTCCATACCAGTGGAAGCGGTCAGGCCGGCGGGCATGGAGGCCATCATGTCGGGGTCGACGACGGCGACCTCGGGGGCGTCGTTGGTGTCGACGCACACGAACTTGCGGACCTTCTCGGGGTCGGTGATGACGTAGTTGATGGTCACCTCGGCGGCGGTACCGGCGGTCGTCGGCACGGCGATGGTGAACACGGCGTGGTTCTTAGTGGGAGCAACGCCCTCGAGGCTGCGGACATCAGCGAACTCGGGGTTGTTGATGATGATGCCGATGGCCTTGGCAGTGTCCATGGAGGAGCCGCCACCGATGGTCACGATAGCGTCAGCCTCGGCGGCCTTGAAGGCCTCGACGCCGTCCTTGACGTTCTGGATAGTGGGGTTGGGCTTAATCTCGGAGTAGAGGCTCCAAGCGATGCCGGCAGCGTCGAGCTCGTCGGTCACCTTAGCGGTAACGCCAAACTTGACCAGATCGGGATCGGAGCAGACGAAAATCTTCTTGTAGCCGCGACGCTGGAGCTCGCCGGGGATCTCCTTGATGGCGCCGGAACCATGATAAGAGATGGTATTGAGAACGAAACGATTAGCCATTGATAGCCTCCCATCGTGTGCGGAGCATCCATTATGCCCCGCGCTATAAGCCCCATCCTAACGCTTTTGAAACAAAAAGCACGTGAGAACGTCAAAGGTGTTAAAGCGTTTCAACATACTAACGGGGCCTTAGCCCTTCCCTCCCGACAGCAGCGAAGGCTAGATTATAGGAGCAATCGCCCAAAGAATACGACCCACTCAGTCTATAAATTGTTTCTGTTTTAGCAATATATGTTTGACAATACGTTTATAAATGATTACCTTATAGTAAACATCTTAGTTCACTAAAATAACATTAGTGAAATGAAAGAGGCGGTAGAGATGTTAATTCTACCCATAAAGACCCTCTTGGGCCACTACATTTATGATGCCAATCGAAACGAGATACTTGCAGTAAGCAAAGATCTCTTCAATTACATCTCAGAAGTCCAAGCAGGCGAAGTTTGCCCCGACTCCTATAAATCAGACCAAGAATTCCAGTTACTACAATCATGTGGCTACTGCTGTGATTCGCCATTGCAGGATGTCGCTTATCCGTCAATTGACCTTTTGAAAGTTAAGCTGGAAAGAAATTTACGGATGATAACCCTTCGGCTGACTCAATCTTGCAACTTCCGATGTGATTACTGTATCTATTCCGAAAACTCCTTATACAACAGAACCCACAGTCATAACTCTATGTCTGTTTCGACGGCCAAACATGCAATCGAATTCTTTAAGATGCACTCGATTGACAACCCAAACCCGGTCGTAGCATTTTATGGAGGAGAACCTCTCCTTCGATTTAGTGAAATTAAGCTAATTACTCAATATGCAGAACAGGTATTTGAAGGAAAACACATCTCATTTCGAATTACAACCAATTGCTCTCTTTTATCTGAAGATATGGTTAAATTCTTCTTCGATTCTGGGCATGAATTCTATTTGCTAATCAGTCTTGACGGGCCGCAGCAAATCCATGATAAGTCTAGGCATTACGCTAATGGTGAGTCCTCATACCAAGCAGTTATAGACAATGTTCATATGATTTTAGACAACCATCCTGAACGCAACAAATATATTCATTTTAATGCCGTAGTCGACACGAACAACATCTATAAAACAGTCTCTTCCTTTATAAATGATAAGGATATCGAGGCTTGCGATGTTCAATTCAACTACTTGGAACGCAACGGACGTATCGCCCCCTACAATGACAAGTTCTCAAGTCAACTGAATTACGCCTTATTTAAAGCAAGAATTATGGACGAGCGCAAGATCGAAAAAGGAAACCGCAGCGATAGGCTCGCTTCATATACGCTTGCAAGCATCAACCAAAACATTAAGCGATTTGCACCTTCGAACATCCCAACAAAAGCTATACCCGGTGGTCCATGCGAGCCAGGAGTTACGCGTCTATTTGTGACAACAGCAGGAGCGCTTCTTCCTTGCGAAAGGGTCAGCGAAACAACCAAAGACATGTATATCGGTACATTGGATTCAGGATTTGATTTAGGTCAAATTGAAAAGATGATTAATGTTTCAAAGCTGACCAGCGATTCATGTAAAAAATGTTGGGCATTTCAGCTGTGTACTCAATGCATTAAAAGCGCAGATTGCAAAGGAGTAATTAGCCCTGATTACAAGCGAGCAGCATGCGACAACTCAAAACGAATTGCCTTTGATCGACTTAATCAGAAAATACTTCGCTTTGAGCTTCATAGACACGAAGTGTCCATTACAACGGCTCTTAAAAGGAACAAGCGATAAAAATCATGAAGACAATTGGACTTATATCTTTCACGAGAGCTGACTATCCTCTTCTAATTGGATTGCTAGGAATTGGCTACAATATCCGGGTATCAACGCCATGCGGCATTCTACCGGACGGCGTAGATGTTGCCAACCTTGTTAATTGCAAAGAAATTGGCATAAGAAATCAAATTAACTATGCAACGACAATCGATGAATCAGACCTGGTTGTCGTTTTATCGACAAAAGAAAGCGCCGCAGGACTCATCGAATTTAGCAAACACGCTGAAACCTATGCTCATTCTGTAAATAAGAAGGTTGTCAGCCAACTCGCCACTGAACAAATCGAGTCTAGCAAAAGCGACATGCAGGAATTAGCCCTGATACCAAAAATTGTTGTCGGGAATCTATATACACCCGCCGATTCAACAATTACGTTTAGTAGCATCGTTAGCGAGATGAGAAAGCGCCATCCCAATCTATGCGCTTTGAGCTTCAATCCTTTAAATGAAATCTGGGGCTGTAACACCCTTAGTTTTGATGGTGGCCAATCCGCCGTCATCAAAATGAATGAGCAGATCAATCTCATCATTGAGAATGATAAATCCGACCTAGCTCTATTAGAAACGCCCAATGTGCTTATGAAATACGACGACCACATTTTCGGAGATTACGGATTAGGATCGATTGCTGCATGTCGAGCTTTCTGCCCTGACTTGGCCATTATCAATATCCCATACACGATAGCCGACTACGACATAATGCTTGGGCTCATGCCCATAATTGAAACGCTTACGCAAGCAGAGAAAGTTCAATTTGAAATTACAAACGAAGTACTTGACGCCACGGAAGGGTTGGAGACGCATAGATTTCAAATAAGCTATTCATCTAGCGATAAAGCCATTCAAGCAGCAAGGGAACTTCGACTAAGAGGAATGCCCTGTTTCTCAGCCAGCTTAGATCCAGAAGAATCATTACTATGCTGCAAAACAATCGAGAACGAGTTGTTTGATTTCGATATTGGGGTGCTGAAATGACAGCATATTGTAAAGATGAAACCATCTACGCAGAAATCGAAAAAGCGATAAGCAATATTAGAGATTTGGATTTGACTCAATTTGACCAAAATCTAAGAAATCAGCAATTGACCGACCCGCCATTCAACTTGTCCTCATCAGATTTAGTTCGACTTCTAATTTATCTTGAAAGCAGGTTTTCTGTTTACGTTGAGTACTCGTCGATTGAAAACCTAGGGTTCAACAGTGTTGAGGAGGTGAAGAAGGTAATAGAACAGTCAGAAACAATCGAACAATGGGAGGCAAATCATGAGAAGTATTCGTCCATTTAACATGCATGCAGCAAATAGCGTCATTCATTTTGTTAGAAATTGCCCATGCGGTTATTGCAGCTGCATGTACTGCAACATACTGCGCAATTCTCCGCACGAAGCAGAAGTCGGTTCCAATTCGATCGAGGCGATGACGCGTGGTGGCTACTGGTCCTAAATCGAGCAAGACGGCTACAAACGAATATCGAATCTCAATTGAAGGTAACCCTTATCCGCATGCTCTAGTTCTCACCAACCCAGCTGGAGACAACCTCAATATCAAAAGACATGGGTTCACGGGTCCACTAGGACAGCTATTGAGTCTAAAATATACCGTTTATGACGATGCAAATGAAAAACTCTTTACTGTCGTCGACGGTGGTTTTAGTAACATGCCCAGGGTTGCGCTCGTCATCGAACACAAAGAAGTTGCGGTGTTCGATTATGGCCTAAACAGACTTGAGATGAAGTGCGTAACGAACATACCGAATTACACAATAAAAGGTAACTTCCTATTTGGAGATTACGATATATTCAACCAACGGGAAGTGAAGCTATCTTCAGTTATCGTCCTTCAATGTGATAAACAATCGTGCTTTAGCATACAGGTTTTGGATAAAGCCGAATTAGCCGCCGCAATTGGAATACCCACAGCTATTGCCCTTCTGAGGGCTCGAATTGAAGAGCATCTCGAATAAAGCGCAAAAAGCAGTTCGTAGCAACGTTCAGGAGCTAGATAGTTTTTTCTGGCTCCTGAAACTGTATTACATAGTCTGCAAATTGTTCGAAACCATGTCCATGATCCGCAATGATGACGATTCGCTCTTTCATCTCCTGTGCAACCACCACCTTCAAAAAGGATATCGAAGCATTATCTAAATTGTTGCAAGGCTCATCCAAAATGATAATAGAATAACTGCTCAAAAAGGCCCTACAGAGTAATAGAGAAGCCAGTTCTCCGCCAGACAAATTGTGTCCCCTAGCTCCAATGATGGGATTTGCTTCAAATAATTTATCGAGGCTAAAACCCTTCAAAAGATAGATGAGTTTTTCAGAGTCAATATCTACAAGACCATAGTAAAGAGCCTTCCTGAAAGTTCCCCCCATTATCAAATGTCTTTGCGGCATAGTTGCGCAGGGTAGCTGGATTAAAGTCGAACCATCGAAAATAACAGTAGACTCATTAACACAAAGTCTGCCAGCAACTGGCGACAATAATCCATTCAATACTTCCAGAAATGAAGATTTACCACATGCATTAGGGCCGCTTACTAAAACCAGACAAGGTGCCTGTATCGTGCAATCCGGAATTGTTATCCTCTCATTAGTTTCGTTCGACGAAAACGAGAGTCTGATTCCTTTCCAACTAATTCGATCAGCGTGATCGAAGCATATCAAATTAGGTTTTTCAGCTTCCAAAAGACGTCGTAATTCCAAGACACGGTGCAACGATCTAAACGACGGCTGAAGCTGAGCCCAACAATTCAGAACAAGAGGAAAAGGAGAATAGCATAGAAGTACAAGTTGATAACTCTGCACCGCAATCCCGACCGTCAGCCCGCGCTTTAACACAAGGAAAATAAGCAGCAGGACTGAAAGCAAGCCAGTAATGATGTTGCCAGCGTCAACTATTTCAGTTGCCAATCTCGCAAAGACACTCTCCTCAACTCGAGAGTTCCTGCAGGCTTTAAGCATCTTTTTATAGCGAAGTAATTCCAAGTTAATTGAACGAGAAATACGAATGTAAAGTCGACAATTTATTAGTTGGGCTAAATAAGCAGAACCCCTCGCCTGGGCCTCCAATGCCTCTTCGCTCTTAGTCGATAGCTTACTAAGAGCGAACGGATATAGAAGCGAAATAAACAATGCCGAAACACAAACAGGAATCAAAAGCAACAAAGAGATATTAGATAGCGCCACAAACGATACCAAACCCGTCACTAGGCACGGAAGAAACGCAGTTGTAAATATTCCAATCATCGGCTGTAGGTTCCCAGCCTCTTCAATGCGCGATAACAGGTAGTCACTGTCTTTTGCTAAAACCAAGGGCCGCTCTAAAGCATGGCGAGCAAGCAATCTATAGAAGCAGTTAGCGCCATCGGAAGCCAATTGCTCCGCATATTTTGATCTGAACAGGTTTGTCACCAGCTCAACTGAGAGCAATACTAGCAGGCCTAACCCAATGTATAAAACGTTACGATAATTAGAGCGAAGCAGGCCATAGTCTATTATCAACGATTCAGCTTTAACAACAGACAGCTCCACCAGGGCAGATAAAATGCAGAGCGCCATCAACTTGATTACTGTCGTCTTATGTTGAATAAAAAGCTCTGGCATATGTCCATCCCCTCAACTAATAATTATAGCTAGAAAGATGACATTTTTATTCTATAGCCTCAGGCAGCACACTTTGCTGACGCCAAATCTTGTCATTTCAAACATGCACCTTAGCGCTTAAGACTCGTGGTCTGCCAGTCAGCTATGATGCGGGCCCATTTCCTGTGCAAGTCGCGTTCGCGGTCGATAAACATGATGGCAAACGCGACAAACAGCAGCAAGCTCGCCACGACGATGGCGTGCAGGCCCATGCGCTCAATACACCAGTTGCCCAACACAGCGCCAAACACAAAGGTAAAGATCACGCCAAAGTACAGCAGGCCGTTTTCCAAAAAGCCGCGCCTGTGGGTGATGATGTAATCGTCCACGTTTTGCAGCGCGTTGCGCAAGTTGCCGATGCACATGGTCGTAGCGATGCCGTGACCGTGGATCTTGCGGAAGCTCTCGACCTGCATGCCGCAGGCAAACGAGGTGAGGCAGTTGGCGAGCAGGTTGTAACCGCCGCCGGGGATAAAGCTCACGCCCAGCAAGATGACGGCTTCAAAGAACACCGTCACTTGGCGCCAGTGAATCACGCTGCCAAACCGTTCGTGTACCAGGTCGGCAAGCATAATGCCCACGGCAAACGACACCACAGGGAAGAAGTAGCGCCCCGCAAGTGCCCAATTGCCCTCCGAGATGCTCACGCCCACCAGCAAGATGTTGCCCGTCTGCGCGTTAGCGAAAACATGGTCGCGCCCAATGTACGAATACACATCCATAAAGCCACCGGCGAGCGCCAAGATGATGCCCAGCTCAATGGACTCCGATATCTGTTTGGCACGCTGCATCGTCGTGCATCCTCCTTGTTGACGACCCTCTCGTGCGTTGGCGGAAACATAGCCACCGTTCATACTGTAACCCATTGACAATATGGAGTGTGCGCGAGACGGGTTCTCCAGCGCGCAGATACACAGTCTGGAAACAAACGGTGGGTACGGTGCCGACACCCGCACCGACGCGCCGATCCGCCAGCCCATGTACTCCACCAGTCATTTTAGCCCCGTCCCAAAAAGACTGGTTACAATTACGTGCAGCATACAAACACCGGGAGGGATCGTGGCAAAAAAGCCTCAGCACGCTCAGAATAACCAGCGCAGTCAGCAGGGCAAACAGGGCCAGCAGCAAAAGCGCGGCGGCAAGGCCCAGGGCGGCCACGCCGCTCATACCCCGGCAGCGCCCGCCCGTCCCTGGCGCCCGGGCCGCGATAAGTTCCTCCCCGTCAGCCGCGCCGATATGGACGCGCGCGGTTGGGACCAGTGTGACTTCGTCTACATCTGCGGCGACGCCTACGTGGACCACCCCAGCTTTGGTATGGCCATCATCAGCCGCGTACTCGACGCGCACGGCTACAAAGTGGGCATCATCTGCCAACCCGACTGGACCGATCCCGCCAGCATCAGCGTGCTCGGTGAGCCGCGCCTGGGCTTTTTGGTCAGTGCCGGCAACATGGACTCCATGGTCAACCACTATTCGGTAACCAAGCACCGCCGCCACACCGACGCCTATACCCCCGGCGGCGAGGAAGGTCACCGCCCCAACCGTGCCGTCACGGTCTACGGCAATCTCATCCGTCAGACGTTTAAGGACGCTCCCATCATTATCGGCGGCATCGAGGCAAGCCTGCGCCGCCTGGCCCACTACGACTACTGGCAGGACAAGCTCAAGCGCTCGGTGCTGCTCGACTCGGGCGCCGACATCCTCATCTACGGCATGGGCGAGCACGCAATCGTCGAGATCGCCGACGCGCTCGACGCGGGGCTGCCCGTCGATCAGATCACCTATATCAACGGCACCGTTTACCGCACGGGTTCGCTCGACGAGGTCTACGACTACGACCTGCTGCCCAGCTGGGACGACCTTACCGCCGACAAGCTCAACTACGCGCGCAGCTTTAACGTGCAGCAGCAGAACATGGACCCCATCACCGGGCATCGTCTGGTAGAGCCCTACCCCAACAGCGTCTATGTGGTGCAGAACCCACCGTCGGCCACGCTCACCACCGACGAGATGGACGAGGTTGCCGAACTCCCCTACGCACGCGATTGGCATCCCGACTACGACGCGGCGGGCGGCGTGCCAGCCTTTGCCGAGATCAAGTTTTCCATTAGCTCCAACCGCGGCTGTTTTGGCGAGTGCTCGTTTTGCGCCCTTACCTTCCACCAGGGCCGCGTGTTGCAGATGCGCAGCCACGACTCGATCATGCGCGAGGCCGAGCTGCTCACGCGCGATCCCGAGTTTAAGGGCTACATCAACGACGTGGGCGGACCGACGGCCAACTTTAGCCGCCCTGCCTGCGACAAACAGCTCAAGCACGGCGTGTGCAAGAGCAAGCGCTGCCTGTGGCCGAGCGTATGCAAGAACATGGTGGTCGACGAAAGCGGCTACACGCAGCTGCTGCGCGACCTGCGCCAGCTGCCGGGCGTCAAAAAGGTCTTCGTCCGCAGCGGCATCCGTTTTGACTACACCATGGCCGATGCCTCGGACGAGTTTTTGCGCGAGCTACTGGAGCATCATGTCTCGGGCCAGCTCCGCGTGGCACCCGAGCACGTGAGCGATGCGGTGCTGAGTGTGATGGGCAAGCCGAGCCGAGCCGTCTACGACGCGTTCTGCCGTAAATTTGAACGCTTGAACCGCGAATACGGACTCAAGCAGTACGTGGTGCCGTATCTGATCTCGAGCCACCCCGGATCGACGATGAAGGAAGCCGTGGACCTTGCCGAGGCCGTGCGCGACATGGGCTACATGCCCGAGCAGGTGCAGGACTTCTACCCCACACCGTCCACTATGTCGACCTGCATGTACTACACCGGCGTGGACCCGCGCACCATGAAACCGATCTATGTGGCGCGCGACCCGCATGAGAAGGCCATGCAACGCGCGCTCATCCAGTATCGCAAGCCCGAGAACTACAAGCTGGTACGCGAGGCACTGGAAAAGGCTGGCCGTCGCGACCTGATCGGCTACACCAAGCATTGCCTGATTCGCCCCGTGCCGCCACGCCCGGGCGAGACATCTGCTGGCGGCGGACACGGCACCGGCAAGAAGGGCGGCAAGGCCCACGGTGGCGCCGCCGGCAAGGGGTCCAAGGGCAGCAAGGGGCACAGCGGCATGTCGCGCGCGCAGAACACTGCCGGGCGCAACCGTGCAGCTCAGGGACGTCAGGGTGCCAACGGAGGCGGACGCCGCAACTAGTGCGGGAATGCGGTAGATGTGGTCGCAGCGCTCTGCTGGCACGCTTGGCGCAGTGAGCGCATTGCCTCAACGAGGATGACGCCGGCAATAGCGACCGTAATTGCCACGTCGAACGGCGTGTTCACAAACCAGAGCAACGTCATGAGATACGACCCGGCGTTAAAGGCAAAATGCAGCAGGATCGTGTAGCGGAGCTTTCCGGTGGTCACGAGTACCCAGCCAAAGATGAGGCCGGCGGCGCCGGCGTAGCAGCCCTGTACCCAGTTCATATGCATAAAGCCAAAAATGGCCGCCTGCAGCACAATCGCCGCGGCGATACCCCACGTGCTTGGGGCCGCCCAGGGCACCATGGCGCCGTCTTGCGCGTTCGCGCGGCGCCGGCGCTTCCAGAGCGAACGGCACTGTGGATTAAACGCACGCAGCGAAAACTCAAAGATGATGCCGCGCACCAGCAGTTCCTCGCAAAACGGAGCGCCGAGCACCGTGGTCAGGACGGCAAGAAGGCTGGTATCGCCCATGCCCGTTTCCTCGACGAGCTCGCTATAGTCTGCCGCGACCTCGGGCAGCAGCGACAGCACGCCGTCGCATAGGTAGCTAATGACCACCTGCATGGATAGGCCGATCACGACAACGCAGGCAATGCGCTTCCATGCCGCGCTTGCTCCCCCACCGAGCGGGCGCTCGCCTTGCCGGCGTGCCATGAAGGAGCGGGGCCACAGATAACGCCACCACAGCAGCGCCATCAAAAATGACGCCGTCTGAGCGGCAGCCTGGAACCATTGAATATCGAGGTTGTCGATCGGGAAACCCGTCAGCACCGACACGGCATCGAGAACTGAAAACAGAACCACGCTCAGGGCTATATCGGCAGCGACAACGCCAAAACAGGCAAGCGCCCACGCCATCGCATTGAGCATGCCAACCTCCTCAAAACCCGGCACTTAGGGACGTTCCTTAACTGCCGGCTGAAAAGGAACGTCCCCAAGTGCCGGCAGTTTGGGACAGTCATTGTTGATGAGAATCGGGCGCAGCGCCAAAAGCCCCGCTCGGCGAGATGTCGAACGGGAAGGTGCCGCAGCGATTGAAAGCGGCGATGAACATGCGGATGGCGTTGGACGGTGTGGTGCCCACGAGCTGGGTTGCCGCCGCGAAGGCCGCCTTTTCCTCGGGCAAAACCTTCGCGACAACCGGGGTCATGTGTTCTGCCATGGCGCTTCCTTCTTGAAACGACGGTGGTGCGGATGGATGCGGGCCACGCGGCTGGGCGACGGGCTGTGAAGGCAACCCGATTGGCCCGCATCTGGAGTTTGTTCTACGGCGTTGGTATTACTTGGTAATCCTAAGTATTACCCCGTAGATAGAATACCATACCCGACCCCATGGAGACAGAAGAAAACGAATCATTTTATTGTTGAGTTAGCGCCTGAAATGGCTTTTAGAGCGTGATGATATCCGAGATATCGAGGGCCCGAGCGTCAGCGGCATCGTGCGTGGCAAGCAACAGCATGCGGCCGTCGAGCAAGTCGAGCACGACCTCGGCGCATGCGTCGCGCGCAGCGATGTCTAGACCGGTAAAGGGCTCGTCCAGAATCACTGCGCCGCCCGGGCACAGCAGGGCTCGGGCAATCTCGACGCGACGACGCTGCCCACCCGAGAGCTCAGCCACGCGTGCATGCACATCGATCCCCGGTACCAGCAGGCGCAACAGGGCTGCGGCACTCGAGGCATCCACGCGCGCGTCGGCGCACACCAGCACATTATCCAAGGCAGAAGCGTCCTCGACCAGGCGCACATCCTGAAACACCATGGAGCACGGTGCGCACTCCCCCGCCGCCAGCGCAAGCAACGTCGACTTGCCCACGCCCGAAGCGCCCATCACACAGGTGCGTCCACCGGCGGGCACATGAAGCACCAGCCCGTCGAGCGCCGGCGCCCAAGGCGCGCGATCGCCCACGGCAAGCGCAAGCTCCGCTGCAGCACCATCGCTCGCAGCCCCTGTACGCCCGCGCAGTCCATGCCCATGCGCCCGCACGGCAGTTCGCCACGCCACGGGCCCCGAAGCCCGCAGCAACCACACCAGCACGCGCTCGCATGCCCACGATGCCGCCACGACCAGCACGGTCCACGCCAGCAGGTCAGCCGTCTCGATGAGCAGCTTCGCCTGATAGATGCGCTCGCCCACGGTGCCCGTCGCCGATGACGCACACGCGCTGGCCGCTCAGGTCGGGCAGCTCGTCGTCTCCGATGGCGCGCAGCATCTTGACGGCCGACTCCACGCCGGGCGCCTCTTCACCCGGAAGGCCGAGCTTCTTGTCGCTATGGGCACCGATGGCCAGGTAGACGGCATCGAACTCGTCGCGCAGGCGAGCGAGCTCCTCGCCGTTCACGGAGTGATCGAGCTCAACGTCGATGCCGGCGCTCAAGATCCAGTCGATCTCGGCCTGCAGGCGCTCGCGCGGCAGACGATAGCTGGGGATGCCGTAGCGCAGCATGCCGCCCAAGTGGTGGCGCTGCTCAAAAATGGTCACCTTGTGGCCCATCACGGTCAGGTAGTAGGCACAGGAAAGGCCAGCCGGGCCGCCGCCGATCACGGAGACGCGCTTACCGGTGTTGTCCACTACATGCGGCTTGTGGTCGTTGAGGTCACTGTGCTCAACGGCAAAACGCTTGAGGGCGAGGATGTTCATGGGGTCGTCGACCATGCCACGGCGGCAATGCATCTCGCAGGGATGCTCGCACACCAGGCCGCAAACGAGCGGCAGCGGGTTATTCTTGCGGATGACCTTGACGGCATCGGCATAGCGGCCGGCCTCGACGAGCGAAATGTAACCGGGAATGTCGACGTGCGCCGGACAGCCCGAGACGCACGGGACGCGGGCCTCGCGGTCAAAGCCACAGGAGTGCTCGCGGATGTGGTGCTCAAAATCGTCACGGAAACCGCGGATAGCCGTAAGCGCCATGGCGCCGGCCTCGTAACCGATGGCGCAATCGCTCGAAAGATAGATGGTGCGGGCGGTGCGCTCGATCAGATTGAGCGTGGACTCGTCGGCGCGGCCCTCGAGCACATCGGCGAGCAGATCGCTCAGCGCGCTCAGGCCCACGCGGCAGGGCGTACACTTGCCGCAGCTCTGGGTGGAGCACAGGTTGACGAGCGCCGCCGTAAACTCAACGGGACACGGGGCGAGCGAACTCACCGCCAGACGGCGTCCGAGCGCATCATGCAGGTCGTCCATGACGGCCTGAGCGTGGCTGCGTTCCATTACGTGCAGTCGAGCCATAAGATCCCCTCTCACATGGCAGCCCGGAGGCGAGGCCGGGCGAAATTGCTACACGCACAACACTGACCTAAAAAGTTGTTAGGTCTCCACGCAGTTCGGCAGGCGGTATGAAATGTCACCATCAGCGGTGAAAATGAACATTATCGCAGATAAATGCCATATTTGATAAAACGCGTTACCAAACGACAATGCCCCGCCCACGCAATCACGTGGGCGGGGCATTGCTTCAGGCATGCGGCCAGCGACCCTGTTGCTTTTACTTAAGCTCGGGCCAGTAACCCTTGTTGGCCTCGATCATGTCGTCGAGAACCTCCTTGGCGACCTTCATCGACGGCACGGTCTTGTTGAGCGTAAAGGCCTCAAGCGCCTTCTCGTACGAACCCTCGATCGTAGCCTCGACAATGAGCTTCTCGGAGTTCAGCTGCTGCATCATGAGGCCCTGCTGGAACAGCGGAATGTTGTCGCGGCTGATGACCTCGGGGCCGTTCTTGCCAATGTAGGCAGGCAGCTCGACCATAGCGTCGTAGGGCATGTTGGGGATGGCGCCCTTGTTCTCGCAAATGACCAGGAAGCGCTGCTTGGTGTCGTTCTTCAGAGCGATAGCCAGATCGGCAATCCAGTCGCCGTGGCTGCCCGCATAGAACGTGCTCTCGTCGATCTCGCCCGTCTTCTCGTAATGGTCGATACCATCAAAGAGGTTCTTCTCACGCGTCTCCTCAACCTCGTTAGCACGGGTGCGCTCGGGGTTGGAGTGCTCGACGAACTCCTTCTGCTGCAGGTAGTAGTTCAGATACGTGTTGGGCAGGTACTCCGGGAAGCACTCCATGATCTCGTACTCGCCCTTCCAGACGTAGTACCAGCTGCCCTTGGTGTGACGGTTCTGCTCGGGGTGCTCGTCAGTGGCCTCCTCGGGCTTCTTTGCCATGAGCGAGCCCATACCCTTGAGGTAGGAATCGGGCAGCAGAATCTCATGCTCCTTGATGTACTCGCGCAGCTGCGGGAGCACCTCCTCGCCCTTGTGGCGGATCGAGGTGAACCAACCAAAGTGGTTGAGGCCAAAGTAATCGTACTCGACATCCTTCTTCTCGATATCGAGCGCGGCGCAAACCACGTCGATAATCGCGATCGGCATGTCGCAGATGTTGATGATGCGAGCGTTGGGGCGCAGCACGCGGCAGCCCTCGGAGACGATGGCGGCAGGGTTGGAGTAGTTGAGAATCCAGTAGTCCTTCTTGGCGTACTTCTCAACGTCATCGATCAGCTCGACCATGGGGAAGATGGTGCGCATGCCGTAGGCAAGACCGCCGCAACCGCAAGTCTCCTGACCCACGCAGCCGTGACGCAGCGGAATCTTCTCGTCCTGCTCGCGCATGGCGTAGCCGCCCACGCGCATCTGGGCAAACACGAAGCTGGCGTCGGTAAAAGCCGTCTTTTTGTCGGTGGTCACCGTGAGCTTGATGTCCAGGCCGAGGTCCTCGTGCAAAATCCAGTCCACGAGCACGCCGATCTTGCGCTGGCGCTCCTCGTTGATGTCGTACAGACGAATCTCGTCAACGTCGAGCTCGTCCTTGCGCAGAGCGATGGACTTGACGATGCCGGGGGTAAAGGTGGATCCGCCACCACACAGAGTAATGATCATTGTTTACTGCTCCTTCTCAATTGCGTTTTCGACCTTGTCGCGCATCTCGGCGACCTTCATGCCAAAGATGATCTGGATATTGTTGCCGTTGCGGTTGATGCCGCTGTTGGGCACGTGGTTGATGAGGTTCTCATCGATGAGGTCCGGGTTCTTAACGTTCACACGAAGACGCGTAAAGCAGTTCTCGAGCTCCTCGATGTTGTCCTTGCCGCCAAGACCTGCGACCAGGTCGGCAATGCCAGCATCGACGCCCTCTGCGGGAGCCGCGGCGACAGCGCCCTGCTTCACCGCGACAGACGCGGCGGCCTCGCCCTCGGCAACGGACTCGGCGAGCTCGGACTCTTCCTCGCGACCAGGGGTGTGAAGGTTGAGCTTCTTGATAAGGAAGGTAAAGAGGAAGAAGTACAGCGCGGCGTTGACGACTCCGAGCACCAGCATAACCGGCCAGTTGGTCTTATCGACACCGAGGACCAGGTTGGAGACCACGATGTTGATGATGCCGCCTGCAGTCGAAGCGGGCACGGAGAGGACCTTGAGCAGAACCAGGAAGATGCCGGAAAGAACCGAGTGAACGACAAAGAGCACGGGAGCGGCAAAGACAAAGAGGAAGTCCATGGGCTCGGTCACGCAGGAGAGCACGGCGGTGATGATCAGCGGGATAATGACAGCCTTGGTCTTGTCCTTGTTTCCCTTGTAAGCAGTGAAGATAAAGGCGAGGCCGATGCCGATGTAGGGCCACAGGTTGTTGAAGGTATAGCTGTTGAAGTAGGTGCTATCGGAGAAGGGCTGGCCCGTCATTGCCATCTCGGCAACACGGATGGGATAGGCGCCGGCGATAACCTGATCACCCAGCGTAAGGGTGCCGCCCACATCGGAGAACTGGAACGGGGTGTAGATGAGGTGGTGCAGACCGGTGGGAACGAGCAGCTTGTTGAGCATGCCGTAGATAAACAGACCGATGTTGCCCGACTCCTTAATGATGCCGGCGACGGAGGAGATGGCACCCTGAACCGGAGGCCAAACGATGCAGAAGCCAGCGCCCATGATCCAGGAGATGATGATCATGATCAGGAACGGGCAGCGAACGCCCGAGAACATCGAAAGGGCAATGGGGAACTGCTTGTTCGAGTACTTGTTGAACACGGCACCGGTAATGCAACCAAGGATGATGCCGCCAAACACGCCGGTATCGAGCACCTGAATGCCCATAACGGTGGCCTGGCCGGTTCCGGTAAGGCCGAGCATGCCGCTCGCATCGGCAAGAGAGCCGGTGGCGTTGAGCACGATGTTGTTAGCCTGCAGGAACAGGAAGAACGACATCAGGGCGATCAGCGAAGCATGGCCCTTGTTCTTCTTTGCCATGGCGCCGGCGATGCCAACGCAGAACAGAATCGAGAGGTTGTTGATGATAAACATCAGCGACTGATAGACAACGGCGCCCACAAGCTGGAACGGACCGGAGCCCAGTACGGGGACCAAAGCGCAGATGGTCTTGTTGGTCAGAATGATGCCCACGATGAGCAGGATGCCGGCAACCGAGAGATACATCATCGGCTGGACGATCGACTTCGCGAACACCTCCAACGGCGCTTTGAAATTGAACTTCTTTTTTGCGGTCATAGCGGTACTCCCCTTCCTTTTCCGCAAATTAAGACAGATGTGCCCTGGGCAAGACCGTAAGTCCTGCCTTATATCAATCGATGTGTGGGCACGTTATGCCTAGAGACCAGGTTCTCCAAGCAGATTAACAATGTGATATGCGAGATAACTCTTCTCGGCATCGGTAACGACAACGTTATAGGTAGACGACAAGTGAGCGGCTATGGCATCCGCGCACGAGAATGCGCACGGATACGCCGTTTCGTCGATTCGGAACAGCGCGTCGCCACTGATTTGCCCGGCCGTAGGATCGAGTGCTCGCTGAGCGAAAAACTGCAGGTGACGAACGAAGCGTTCGTAAGGCAGCGAGGTGTCATCGAGGGTCGTGGCATAGCGCTCGGAAACAATCGCGAGCACGTCGCGAACAAGCTGGACCGAGATGATTAGACGGTCGGAGCGTTGCGGCATGGTGGCGTTGACGATATGCAGCGTAATAAAACCCTGCTCTTCTTCGCTCATCTGGATGCCCAAATAGTCCTTGATAATCTGAAGGGCACGGCCCGCAAGCGCGTACTCCTTGCGATAGAACTGCTGGATCTCGAGCAGCAGCGGATTCTCGCAGGAAACGCCTTTGCGCTCGCGATCGAGGGCGAGGCTGATATGGTCTGCGAGAGCGATAAGAATCTTGTCATTGATATCGACATTGAGCTCTCGACGAAGCATCTGAACGATGTCCTCGGAAATCACGAGGTTGACGGTGGGGATGGACTCCAAAAGATGTGCCAAGCGGTCAATCGTACGCGAATCCTGAGAAGTTCCCTCCTGCAACGCGTAGGTCTTTTCGACCGACGTCTCATCGATGGCATCGCCGGCATGGCGACCAAAGCAGAGGCCTCGACCGATGACGATGAGCTCGGAGCCATCGTCCGAAGTGACCATTGCGACGTTGTTGTTAAAAACTCGCTTGATAACCACGGTACCCACCACAAGAATTTACTCGGAAAGCCAGACGACAGGCTCTTTAACAGCAACAGGGCCGGAAGCATGCTCACGAAGAGTCGAGTTCTCCGAACGCTCGCACACGATAACGAAGACCGTGGGATCGAAGCCGGCAGCGCGAACCGCGTCGAAATCGACCTCGACGAGGGGCTGGCCCGCGTCGACATGGTCACCCTGGGCAACAAGCGCATGGAAGCCCTTGCCCTCAAGCTTAACAGTGTCGATTCCGATGTGCAGCATCACCTGAGCAGAGCTGTCGTCGGACATGATGCCCAGCGCGTGCTCAGTCGGAAACAGCGCCGCAACGGTACCGGAAACAGGAGCGCACACCGTTCCCTCTTGGGGAACCACGGCAACGCCATCGCCCACTGCACGACTGCTAAAAGCGGGGTCATTGGTATTTTCTAGATTAACAAGCTCGCCGGAAACAGGGGCGAGAATCTCGAACTCGGAAGTCGCAGTCGCCTGCTTGTCCGAGCCACCCATAAGGCGAGAAAAGAAACCCATGGTGGCATGTCCCTTCATAAATATAGCCCAACCAAAATCAAACGAATGCATCCATAGAGACACACCCGTTCAAAGACTTTGGTTAGGCCCACGTCCGAGGGACTCGGTAACCTTCCGCATTTCTTTTTACGGGAGATATTGTAGACAAGCCCAAAGCCAGAACAATCATTATGACCGGTGAGCGGTATTTTTTCTTCGATAAACGGTATTTAGGCGGCACTTAGGGACGTTCCTTTCCTGCCGGCACCCAGGGGCACTCCTCACTCTGGTGCGTTGGGGACAGGTTTGTTTGCACCAGGTTGGTGCAGATTAACCTGTCCCCAACGCACCAATTTCGTATGCGCTAGATGAAGAGCTCGCATTCCTTCCGCACGACGCAAACCTTGCTCAACATCTGGGAAACAGCGGATAGCTTGTTGGGATCAAGCTTGCGAGCGCCTCGCGGACATACGGCGATGCAGCGCATGCAGGAGATGCACGCCTCGCCAGCTGCTCGCTTGGGGTCGCCCTTGTCGATAGCACAAACGGGGCACGCCGCGGCGCATGCACCGCAGGAGGCGCAATCCTCTGTTGCCTCGGGTGCCATGCGATGACCTCCAGCTTGTTTATAAGGACGATTGCCGGGAATAGAGGGCTCGGATGCGTCCTCAGCCAACAGCTTTTGCTGAATTTGCTGCGCAAACTCTGCGAGCTGCGCCGCATCCTGCGCATCCGGTCGCCCAGCAGCAAACTGACGAGCAACGGAATGCTCAGCAATAGCAGAAACCGCTGCAACCACCCTAAATCCGGCGCGCTTCGCAACGTCCTCCAGCTCTACGAGCGTGTCCTCAAACGCGCGGTTTCCGTATACACAAACCAAAACAGTCCGAGCCCCGTTGCCGCGCACCATGCCCAACCGGTCAGCCACCACAGCCGGGATTCTACCGGCATACGCCGGCGCAGAGATTACGGCCACGTCGTCCTTAGTCATCGACACAGCGCTGAAATCTAGCCCGCTATCGGTCAAATCGACGGTAACGGTATTCTTGTCCAGCGCCCCGGCCACAAGGCCAGACACCTTCCGCGTTCCGCCCGTCGGACTAAACACAATTTCGAATACGCTCATCGAGGCACCCTCTCCCTACGCCAGGCAACACGTCAAGCCGTTTTCACATTCAGACAGAGTATACGGCGCATGGGGGGGGAGCTCCCCGTTTTGGTGCGCTAGGCAGCCCGATACACCAACCCATACTGCCCGCCTTTTCGGTTTGCATAATTCCCGGTACAGATTGCATATATTTACTGGATACCGCCGCGTTCTCCTGAGGTACCCCATCCTGGCCCGTGCAAAAAACGGAGTATTCTGCAACGTGACCGCGCCAGCACCGCCGCGGGTGGGCAAAACTGTAGGGCGCCGTATCATTCTAAGTCCCGACATGGCGAGAATGACGCGCCCCTGCTCCGGAAAACGGCGAAATCTGACTCGGAACGCTCGCTAGGGATATCCGAAGGCCACCGTTGGCGACGTCGAATCATATGCAGACAACTCGAACTGCAGAATACTCCAAAAAATGCACGGCGCACCCCATAGGACCCATTGCTGCATGGCGGAAAATAGGTCCTCAGCATCCCCCAGATGCATTCCCGAGAACATCACGTTTGAATTAGCGATGGACACGGCAAACAAAAGGGCCCGAGCGTTATTTGCTCGGGCCCTTAGCTTGTCTCACGCTAGCGCGCGATGCGCATCTTACTTGCGCTTGCCGCCGCCGTCGCCGGGGCGACGGGAGCTGCCACCGCGCTTGCCGCCACGGCTGTTGCCGTAGCTGCCACGGTTATCGCGACCGCCGGCACGGCCGCCACGGGAGCCGGCCTGGTTGCCGCCACGACCACCACGATAGCCGCCGCGACGCTCTTCGCGGGTATCGTCGTAGTTGCGCCAGTCATCGCGACGATCGCGGCTGGCACGCGGGTCACGACGATCACGCGACTCGTTAGAACGACCAGCGCCGCCGCGGCCGCCATTGCCGCGAGCACCCTCGCGACGCTCGCCGCCGCGACGCTCATCACGGCCACTGCGCTCGTCATCACGACCGGAACGACGGCGGTCGCCCGCACCGCGCTTGCCACCGCGCGAGCCGCGGCCCTCGTCCTCGCGCTCAACACGACGACGACCGCCGCGATCCTCATCCTCGCGACGGCGGCGATGTGCCTCGCCCTGGAACTGCTTGGCACGGCGCTCGGCACGGTTGCCGCGCGGGGCCTGCTCGACGGCACCAGCACCGGCGCGCTCCTCGGCAGCCACCTCGCGAGCCACGCTCTCCACGGCCTCGTCCACGCGAGCCTGAACGCCCTCGCGCACGCGGGTCTTGCCGCCGCGCTTGGGGCGGCTCGGACGCTCGCCGTCGCCACGGCGCTCATCGCGACCGCGGTTGGAACGACCGGCCACATCACCGTAATCGTCGCCGTTGCGCTTGCCGTCGCGGCGTGCCTGCTCAAGCTTCTTCTTGCTCTTGGACTTGCCGCGCTTGGTCTTCTTCTTCACCTTAAAGGCCGCAGGGTCGCGCTCGGGGTCAACCGCGGGCGGGTTGGGACCCACATGCAGGTCGCCGGCCTCGTAGATGTCGGCGGTCTTGTCCATGAGCTTCTCGATCTCGTAGAACTCGTCGACGTCCTGCTCGGTCACAAACGTAATGGCCCAGCCCAGCTCGCCGGCGCGGCCCGTACGGCCAATACGGTGGATGTAGTCGGTCGGCTCGGCTGGCACGTCAAAGTTCACGACGTAGCGCACGTCGCTGATGTCGATGCCGCGGGCAAGCACGTCGGTTGCCACCAGCACGTCGACGGTACCGTCGCGGAAGGCCGAAAGGGCACGCTCGCGCTGGGCCTGGCTGCGGTTGCCGTGAATCGCGGCGGCCTTAATGCCCTTGCGCTCCAGACGACGGCAGCAGCTGTCGGCGCGGTGCTTGGTGCGCATAAAGACGATAGTGCGCTCCGGGCCCTCCTTTTTGAGGAACTCGGGCAGCAGGTTGTTCTTGGCCTCAATGGACACCGGGAACACAAACTGGTCGACGGTGTCGGCGGTCGACGTGGCCGGTGCGATCTCCACGCGAGCCGGGTCGCTCACCAGGTCGGTGATCTCGCCCACGGCCTCCTCGTCGAGGGTCGCCGAGAACAGCAGCGTCTGACGCTCGGCCGGCGTCTCACGCACAATGCGGCGGACGGCGGGCAAAAAGCCCATGTCGAGCATGCGATCGGCCTCGTCGAGCACCAGGACCTTAACCTCGTCCAGGTGGCAGGCGCCCTGCTCGATCAGATCGACCAGACGGCCCGGCGTGGCGACCAGGATGTCGCAGCCGTACTTGAGGGCAGCAGTCTGCGGCTTGTAGCTCACGCCGCCCACGACGGTCACGGCGACATGGCCGGTGACGTCGGCGATCTTGCTCGCGACCTCGTCGATCTGCTGGGCAAGCTCGCGCGTGGGGGTGATGACGAGCATCACGGGGCCACGGCCGTTGCCCTCGGGCTTTTTAGCACCGCAACGACGGTTGCGGCCGCCGCGCTCGCGCACGGGCTTGGGAGGAGCAATGTGCTCCAGATTGTTCATAGTCGGCAGCAAGAAGGCGGCCGTCTTGCCGGTGCCGGTTTGAGCGGCGGCAAGCAAGTCGCGGCCTTCGAGCACCACAGGGATCGAACCGGCCTGCACGGGCGTCGGCGCCGTGTAGCCCAGGTTCTCGATAGCACGAAGCATCTCGTCCGAAAGTCCCAGCTCGTCAAAGGCGGGCAGGCTCTCGGTAGCGGACTCGACGGCCTGGGCAGCATTTGCCTCGTCGGCGGCATCGAAGGCAGCCTGGGTCATGGCCTCGCGGGTCTCGTCCAGAATCTCGGCGTCGGTGACGTCGGATACAGAATTACGCATATGTTGTTGTTCCTTATCTGCACGCGCTATGGGCACGGCATGCGGCCGCGCTGGCGTGCTTGGTAGTGCGCTAATACATACAAAAACGGGTGCGCACAGAGAGGACGTTGCTCAGCACGCTGGCGATCGCTTTGGCAGCCCTATCACGCGCCGTCCAGACGCAGCAGCTCTAAGCGATGGAGCAGATTCGCCGCCGGTTAGTATACCCGTGCTTCGCATGTCCCCACGTAAACCACAGATGACGAGGCGGACGAGGTGGGCCCGGCTGATTGTCTCAATCTGTAACATCTACAGGGCAAATCTTCCTCTACGTGTTACAGATCGAGACAAACGGTCGACACGGTTCACAAACGTCTCAATCTGTAACAGTTAACGAGTAAAATCGGTCCTAATTGTTATAGGTCAAGACAGAGGGGGATTTCCGTCCAGTCCAAACCAAATCTCTCGGTCTTCCTGCAATTTCGAACATGTGGCCTATAATGTTGCTTTGGTTAAGCTATATATTGCGCAGCCATTTAATACGTCGCCCACCGGGGGCCATTAATTCCTATCGCCATATTGGCTAGGAAGCAATCAAAGGAGGTATCCGTGGCAGCAGAGACGCCTTGCTCGGTCCTCTATAACGATATTCGCTCGTTCGGCGGTCTTAAACATCTCGAGATCGCCCGAATGCTCATCAATGGAAACTCTTATCTCGGCAGTACCCTGCTCGAGAAATGCTCTTCCAACCGCTCGTATCTCACCCGTTACATCGTCCATCGCAAGCCTGACCAGTGCGCGCCCGCCATCTACAGCGACTTTACCGTCACCACGCTCAACCTTTCCGCGGCAATCTGCAGCAAGCTCGGCGGCGGCGAGTCCGCCTATCGGGCAATCGCCGAGCACTATCGCGGTCCGGCCGCCAACGAAATGATGTCGGCTCTCGCCAGCTACAAGCTGGACAGCCGCCTATATGCAAATGCCCTCAATCGCATCGACAACTTTGACGGCAATGCCGTGCGCGAAAAAAGCACGCTCTTCTTGATGCTCTTTGTGGCAACGGGGGCGCTCGCCGATCCCATTCAGGGCGTGGCCACCGTCGAGCGCTTTTGCGACAGCAAGACAGGCGGGCACTTTGGCACCACCGAAACTACCGTAGGACGTGGCTTTATGAGCAGCCTGGGGCAGCCACGCACCGTCGCCCCTAACCTCGGTCTGCTCAGAACCCATGCCGACAACTGCGCCGACATGCAAATCCATCCCCTCACACGCGATCCGCGCGGCACCGTGATTGGTTCTTTGCCCAAAACCTCGCCCAGCATCACCGATGTAGGCGCCGACGCCTCGCGCGAGCATCTTCGCATTTGGCTCGAGGGTGAGCACTGGTACGCCCAGGGCCTTGGATCGACCAACGGCACAGTGCTCGAATCGGGCGCGGGCGACGGCGATATTGTGATTGAGCCGCCGCGCGACCAACGCGAGCCCGGCAAAGTCTATCCCCCCGTAGAAATCGCCAACAGCGACAGACTTCATTTGGGTCTCTATACGACATTCCTTGTCATTGTGGACTAGCGCGGACGGCGATCGGAAGACGGTCGCCGTCCGTCTTTCGTCTTCTACCTTCTGCGTCGTAAACGACAATGCTCAGCGGTATACGTGGGCAGTGCGGCTATCATGGTACTTTACCGATATCCGCACTGCTCGCGTATACGTGCGGCAACCCATGCCAGACAAAGGAACGCCATGGATACTACCGATAGCGCCTATGGCGACAAACTCATCCGTCTCGATACGTTCGATACCGCCGTGGCGGTCGACCCCAGCGCCGAGGACGACGCCAAACGTCGGTTTATGACGCTTATTCTCCAGACGGCCCACCGCGACAACGGCAACATCGGGCACGTGCTGCGCGCGACCAACACGAGCGGCGAGGTCTTTGCCGTCAAGCTACTCAAGGACAACGCCGTCCTTTCCGGCCAAGCCCCCGACCGATCCGCCGAGCAATCGGCCGCTCACCTGGCCAACACCGCCGCGCTGTTCGAGGAGTACCGTCATCTGTGTACCGTCTCGCACCTGCGCGGATTTCCGCGCGTCTATGGCTACGGTTCATGCGAGGACGACCCGCTCATCCTCATGGAGTGGGTCGAGGGCACCTCACTCAAGCAGGCGCTGCCCCTGCTTCCTCACGACGCCTCGGGCGGGCTGACCACCCAGATGGTCGCCGCCGTTGGAAACGCCGCGCTTCGCGCACTCCTGATGACCCAAGGCCTCGTGAATCCGGTCGTCCATCGCGACCTGTCGCCCGCCAATATCATGTTCCGTACCACCAGCCGAACGCTCGAGCAGCAGATTGCCGATTGCTCCTTTGACCCCTGCCTCATCGACATGGGCTCCGCGACCATGGCTCTCGGCGACGACACGATCACCCGGCGCGCCGACATCTGGCGCTTTGCCACGCCCGCATACGCCGCGCCCGAGATGCTCACGCAGGATATCGAAGGCATCGCGGCCCTTCGCCGTTCGCCGGCAATCGACGTCTATGCGCTTTCGAGCATTCTGTACCAGCTCTACAGCGGTCGCAAACCGTTTGACTTTGAGTCGACGGACGCCGCTGCAACCGGCTCGTTCTATCTCGTAAAGACCAAGACCAAGCCGGCACCGCTCGAGCCGCGCTGCGAGGGCGATGAAGCGCTCGTCAAAATCATCATGAAGGGTCTCTCAGTCCAGCAGTGCGATCGTCCCACCGAGCAGCAGATGCTCGAGGTACTCTCGGCATACCTCACCGATGCCGAATCCGAGGGCCGCGAAGGCGCGGGCAGTGACGCCGCAATCGACATCGACTCCGGTACACACCTTAAGGTCGACGTCGCCGGCGAGCGCGCGAGAGATCCTGGAGCAGGCCCGGCACGATGCCATGACCCGCCGCCGCTTTATTATCGGTGGCGTTGTCGCAGCCGTTGCGGGGCTCGGCGTTATCGGGGCGGCAACCCATGGCTTTGGCATCCCCGACTACCTGGACGGCATCCGCAGTTCACTTGACGACTACACTTGGGATCAGCTGCAGGAGATTTCGCTCAAGATTAAGGCCACCGAGACCCGTAGCGAGGCACGCGAGATTGCCAGGCGCTATCATCTGCTCGATGCCGATGGGCATATCCCCTATCCGTGTACCAAGCGTGTCACGCTCACCAACGGGCTGCAGGTTGGCGCGCAGCTTGTGGGCATCCGCCACGATGAGCTTCTGGACGGGACGGGCAAGGCCGGGCTGACGTTTATGTTCGACGCCGGCATTGCCGAACGCAACGCTACGGCTGAACCACCAAGCGCCGGCTGGGCAGATTGCGAGCTGCGGGAATGGCTCAACGGCGACGGCCTTAAGCTGCTGCCCAACGAGTTGCGCGCACTCATCAAATCTGTCAAAAAGATCTCGAATAACGTGGGTGCCGCCAACAGCGCATCGTGTCTGAGCGAGTTGCCCGCAACCCTTTGGCTGCCCGCCATGGTCGAGCTGTGCGGTACGCAACCGCCCGATTCGTTTGCCAAGGACTTTCACTACCTGGCCGACATCTATAACGGCGAGGGCAAGGAGTACCAACTCTTCCGCGAGCTCAAGGTAAGTCCGTATTCCACGAACGAGACGTTGGTTCGCCAGTGGAAGGGCAAGGACACCTGTTGGTGGGAACGAACGGCGAGTCCCGACACATCGGAGAGCGAAGGCACACTCTATATGAATCGCGTGGGACACGACGGCGACGTCTTTACGTACGCAACGCCTGCGGAAAAGCCAAACAAGCCAACCTGTGTGATCCCCGGGTTCTGCATCTAGGCGGCGAGCGTCTTGCCGTGACGGGACCCCTCCCCGGCAATTGTCTCGATCTGTAACACTAGCTCGGCAGATACAGGTCTAGATGTTACAGATCGAGACAAACCCCAGCCCCGCGAGACAACATCTCAATCTGTAACAGTAAGGGGTTAAAAACCTCTCTAGATGTTACAGATCAAGACATTTGAGTTGACCGCGGACGGTCCGTCTCGATCTGTAACAGTTAGAGGTCATATTTGGTGCTAGATGTTACAGACCGAGACATTAGCTTGCCGAGAACTCCACCTCATAAATGTGACTCAAGTGCGTCGATGTTTCCTTGCCAATGTTGCGCAACAGGAGCCCTTTCGACGGTCGTAACGTACGAATTGTCGTAGGTACCCCTTCAACGATTGGGAGAAGAAATGACAAAGTACGCACCTAAACACTCGGAAGTCTCAGGCGACGCCAAGCCTCGCCCCACATTCTCGGGCCACAAGGCAACACGACTCGCCGTCACCGCGGCAACCACCATCGCTATGACCGGCTCGTCGCTGCTCGCGCCGTTCTCGGCATTTGCCAACGATGTGAGTGATACCACGGCACAGAACGCGATCATGTCCCCGCTTGCTGTCCACGCCGGCGAGGCGGCAGGCTCCGCAGTAAAGGCAGACGCCCAGAAGATTGCCGACTTGCAGGCTGCGATCGACGCCGCAAAGGCTGCCGAGGCAGACGCCAAATCCGACTACGACACGGTGGCTGCCCCCTATACCGAAAAGCAGGCGGCACGCGACAAGGCACAAAGCACCTATGACGTCTCCGTCTCCGATAATTCGCAGGCAGAGGCCGCCGCGCGCGCCGAATATACTCGCCAGCTCGATGAAAGCGTCAAGGCGGCCGACAGCGCCAGTGCCACGCTGAAGGATGCCCAGGGAAAGCTCGATGCAGCCAAGACCGACGCCGAGAACAAGTCGAAGGTCCTTGATGCCGCAAAGCAGGCGGCAGCTGATGCGCAGGCCAAGCTCGAGGCAGCCCAGAAGGCAGCCGCCAACGCAACGCCGGAGGAAATCAAGGTCGCCGAGCAGGCTGCCGCAGATGCGCAGGCCGCTCTGAACCGAGCAAAGGCTGCGAAGGCCACTGCCGATTCCGCGCTCGCCGATGCCCAGCAGACTCAGAGCACCGCGCAGAGCGCTTACGACGAAGCGGCAGGCACGTTGGCTTCCGCTCAGCAGAAAAAGAACGCCGCGGATGGTAAGGTAGTCGCGGCACAGACAGCGTACGACAGCGCACAAGCCGATTTGGCGGCCGCAAAGGCAGGCGCCGAGGGCCCGGAGTATGACGCCGCCCAGGCAAAGGTCGATGCTGCCCAAGGCGCACTCGACCAGGCGAAACAGCAGCAGGCGACTGCCGAAGCAGGCCTTTCTCGGGCAAATAGCGACGTTGAATCCAAGCAGGACGCCCTCACCGGCGCCGAAAGCGAGCTCGAAGCCAAGAAGCAGACAGTCGCAGCAGCCGAAAATGATGTAACGGCAGCCCAGACGAAAGCCGATGCGGCGCAATCGGAGTTGACCTCGGCAAAGCAGGCACATGCTGCCGAACTGGAGAAGGCAATGGCCGCTCAGAAACAAGTCGACCAGGCAAAAGCCGAGAAGGAGCAGGCAGACAAGGCGCTCGAAACTGCCAAGGCAAACCAGGCGGCCGCCGATCAAGCCGTTGTCGATGCACAGAAAGCATACGATACGTGCAAGGCGGCAACCGATAAGGCAACGACAGCGGAGGCGCAGAGCGTCATCGGCTTCTACCAGTTCATCGGCGCCAACGACGCTGCAAACATCATCTATAGGCAGAGCGATAAAAACCCGACGACCATTGGCGATAAAAAAGACGGCACGTCACTCGACAACGCCAAGCTATCGTTTAACAAGCTGCGCGAGATTAACGAATACCGTGCAAGCGTTGGATTGAGTGAGCTTAGGGTGACGGCCGAGCAAATGGCAATCGCTCAATCCGACTCCAATTACTCTGACAAAACGCTAGGCCACTCAGATTACGCCAATTGTGAAAATGCCGCCTGGAACTTCAGCACTAAAGAAAACATCGCGCACCAATGGGTCGATGATGAAAAGGAGATATTTGACGAGGCTGCGGCGAAAGCCGGCCTTGGCAACGTTGCCCCCAAAGATGCTTGGGATACTTTCTGGAGCCACAAAACCGAATTCGAAAAGCAAGGGGCAGACTTTGGCACCGTCGGCCATTATTTGAATATCGTACAACCTAACGCCAAAACCATGGGATACGGCATCAACTCGCGCGGAACCCTTTGGCCGTATGTGTTCGTCTTGGAGATCGACAACAATTACGGTTCGTACGAAAAAGAATACTCGATCGATGAACTCGAGGATCTCTTTGATCAGTATCAGCTGAGCCTCTCCAAAGCCAGCGAAAAACTCGCCGCCGCAAAGACGGACCTTGAACAAAAGCGCAGCACAGCGGCATCGAAAGCCAATGCCGTAAAGGTAGCTGAGACCCTCGTCGCTCAAAAGCAGGAAGGCGTTGATACCGCGAACAGCAACCTTGCCGCCAAGAACGACAGCGTAGCAAGTGCCGCCGCCGCTGTTGCCCTAGCAGAGCAGAATCTCGCCAAGGCAAACGGAAAAGTTACCGAAGCCGAAGACCAGGTCAAAGCCGCCCAAAGTAACGTGGCGACCGCAGAGCAGGTCGTCAACCAGAAGCGCGCCGAGCTTAAGGCATCGCAAGAGCAAGCCGCTCAGAGTCAGAAGAAGGTTGATGACGCCAAGGCAGAGACTCTCGTAAAGCAGCAGGCTCTGCAAGATGCAAAGAAGGAACTTGCCAAGTATTCTGCCGATGTTGCTGCGGCTCAGGAAAAGGCTGACAAGGCCCATCAAACGCTTGATGAAGCCACGGCAGCCCAGACGTCTGCCCAGAGTGCTCTCGAAAAGGCGGAGCGCGACGCGGCTGCCAAGAAGCAGGCCCTCGACACCGCGAAGGACAACGCCGAGGCCAAGGTGGCGACCGCGGAGCACGCTGCGAGCTATCTGACCACGGCGAAAAACGACTTTGCTTCAAAGAAGGCCCATGCCGACGCCCTGAGCAACGCGGCCAACAATCTTACCGCGGCCAAGGCGGCCAAGAAGGACGCCGACGCAGCAGTGACTGAGGCCGGAGTCGCCCTTGGTGCGGCAAATGATGCCATCGCGAACGCCGAACAGGCGGTCGAGAATTCTCAGGCTGCATCGGACGTTGCTGCCTCCGCCCTTGGAAAGCTCAAGTCCATCAACGTCGAAAACGGTATTGCTACTGGCTCTGACGCAAACGCGGACGATACGCTCAATGCCCTCTTTGCCAAGTGCGTCGCCGCCAAGCAGGCAGAACATAACGCAAAGGTCGCACTTGATACCGCTCAGGCAGACCTTGATGCTGCGACGCCCGCCTACACCGCGGCTCTCAACAGTTACAACGAGGCGAAGGCAAAACGCGTAGCCGCCGAGCAAGCCCTGAAGGACGAGATCGCCCACCAGGAGCAGGAGGCGGCGAAGGCCGAGCAGGCCAAGATCACGCAGGCTGCCGCTAAGCCGGTTGCTGGAAAGCCGTCTGCCGGCAACGCCAAGACGGCCGCCAACTCGGCACTTCCCGCCACAGGCGACAATGCTGCGCTCGCCGGTGAGACGTTTGTCATCGGAGGTGTCGTGCTCGTAGCCGCCGGTGTCTTCCTAACCGACAAGAAACGTCGTCAGGAGTAAGGGTTTCGGGAGGACGGCTTCTCCTCCCTCCTACCGCTTCGCAAACCCTGCCCAGCATGCGCCGGGACGCCCATCACGCGGGCGCCCCGACGTTTTACGTTGTATGCCCGGGGCATCTGCTCCGAGATTGTCTCGATCCGTAACATCTAGGACCCAAATATCGGTCTTACTGTTACAGATCGAGATGTTCGGGTTACCCTCGAATGGTTTGTCTCGATCTGTAACATCTAGCAGGCAAAACGGTCCCCAGATATTACAGATTGAGACGTTAAGTTGTGGCTCGACGCAATGTCTCGATCTGTAACAGTTAGAGGTCATTTTCCCTGCTAGATGTTGCAGATTGAGATGTTTGGCAGGGACGGACCATCGGTCAACCATCCATTCTCATCTGTAACGGAATGTCATATTTTTTTCTGTACTGGACACCCCCAGGGGGTATGGGTGTATAGTATCGGCAGGTTAACAATTCCAACACCGAACCACAGAAAGGAGAAGCCATGGCTCAAGATAAGTTCGACGTGGGCGGCATGACATGCGCCGCCTGCCAGGCGCACGTGGACCGCGCCGTGAGCAAACTCGACGGCGTCCAAAGCGTCGCGGTCAACCTGCTCGCCGGTTCCATGATGGTCGACTACGACCCCGCGCAGGTCACCCCCGACGATATCTGCACCGCCGTCGACCGCGCGGGCTACTCGGCCTCGCCCGTCGATGCGGGCACCAGTGCCGCCGGCTCAAACGGCAGTGCGCAAGCCAGGTCCGGCGCCGCCCATATGGAGTCGCCTACCAAAAAGCTGGAGGCCGCCGCCTCCGCCATGCGCACCCGCCTCATCGTCTCGATCGTATTCCTCATCCCACTGTTCTACATAGGCATGGGGCACATGCTTGGCTGGCCGCTACCCGGCATTTTCACCGACCATACCCACAGCATGACGCTCGCGCTCACCGAGCTCGTCCTGCTCATCCCCATCGTCTACGTCAACGACGCGTACTTTATCAACGGGTTTAAATCGCTCGCGCACGGCGCGCCGACCATGGACGCTCTCATCGCCGTCGGCGCCACCGCGTCGATCGCCTGGTCGCTCTACGCCATGTTTATCATGGCCGACCAGCTGGCCGCGGGTCAGGTCCACGAGGCCATGATGACAGGCATGGACAATCTGTATTTTGAGAGCGCCGGCACGATCCTGTCGCTGGTCACCGTGGGCAAATACCTCGAGACACGCAGCAAATCCAAGACCGGCGGCGCTATCGAGGCGCTCATCGACTTGGCACCCAAGACCGCGACCGTCATGGCAGAGGACGGCAGCGAGACCACCGTCAACGTCGATGCCATTCTGCCCGGCCAGGTGCTGCGCGTGCGCCCCGGCGAGTCCATCCCTGTCGACGGCGTGGTACTCGAGGGAAGCTCGGCCGTGGACGAGAGCGCGCTCACCGGCGAGTCTATCCCCGTGGAAAAGGCCGCTGGCGACACCGTCAACGCCGCCACGGTCAACCGCACGGGCTCGTTTACCTTCCGTGCCACACGCGTGGGCGCCGACACGTCGCTTGCCAAGATCATCCAGCTCGTCGAGGACGCCAATGCCACCAAGGCGCCTATTGCCCGTATGGCCGACAAGGTCGCCGGCGTGTTCGTGCCCGTGGTGTTCGTGATTTCGGCCGTGACCTTTGCGGCGTGGATGGCGCTGACCGGCAACATAAACGAGGCGCTCACCTCTGCCGTGGCTGTGCTGGTGATCAGCTGCCCGTGCGCATTGGGCCTGGCCACACCTGTCGCCATTATGGTGGGCACCGGCAAGGGCGCCGAGATGGGCATTCTGTTCAAGAGCGCCGAGGCGCTGGAGAATCTGCGCAGCGTGGGCACCGTGGTGCTCGATAAGACGGGCACCGTCACCCGCGGCAAGCCGGCTGTGACCGACATTGAGGTGGCCACGCGCGCCGACGGCTCGCCCGCCATGAGCGAAAAGGCACTGCTCAAGCTGGCCGCCGCGCTGGAGCGCTCAAGCGAGCACCCGCTGGCCGAGGCGATTATGGCCGAGTGCGAGGCGCGCGGAATTGTCGCGCGCATGGTCGAGGACTTTGCCGCCGTGCCCGGTCGTGGCGTTACGGCGCGCGAGGGGCAAAACGCCATTGCAGCCGGCAACGTACGCCTGATGGACGAGTTGGACGTTACCGTGCCCGCGGGTCTTGCCGAGCAATTTGCCGCCGAGGGCAAGACACCGCTGTTCTTTGCCAAGAACAGCGAGCTTGTCGGTATCATCGCCGTGGCTGACGAGGTCAAAGAGACGAGCGCCGAGGCCATCGCCGCGCTCCGCAAGCTCGGCGTCGACGCGCGCATGCTCACCGGCGACAACCGCGTCACCGCCGAAGCAATCGCCCGCCGCGTGGGCCTCGACCGTGCGCAGGTCATCGCCGACGTCCTCCCCGCCGACAAGGAGCGCCACGTGCGCGAACTGCAGGATGCGGGCGGCAAGGTCGCCATGGTGGGCGACGGCATCAACGACTCCCCCGCCCTGGCGCGCGCCGACGTGGGCCTTGCCATCGGCACAGGCGCCGACATCGCCAAGGAGGGCGCCGACGTGGTACTCATGCGCAGCGACCTCATGGACGTTGCGCGCGCCATCGAGCTTTCGCGCGCCACGATCCGCAACATCAAGCAGGACCTGTTCTGGGCGCTGTTCTACAACGGCATCGGCATTCCGCTGGCGGCAGGCGTGTTCTTCCCCCTCACCGGTTGGCAGCTCTCGCCGATGTTCGGCGCCGCGGCCATGAGCCTGTCGAGCGTGTGCGTTGTTTCCAACGCTCTGCGCTTAAAATCCTTTAAGCCAAAAGTGGCAAAATAGGCTCACCATTAAGTCCATTTAGAACGGGTTTTCCAGGTGCCCGAGATTGACCTGAAAGAGGAGCGACGCGTACTTTGGTACGCGAGCGACGGCTTGAAGGTCAAGGTCGGGTGCCTGGGAAAGCCGACACAACAGAGAGGAATACCCATGCGTTACACAATTAAGACTTCCGGCCTTATGTGCGGTCACTGCGACGCTACCGTCGAGACGGCGTTGCTCAACGTTGCCGGCGTGACCGACGCCGACGCCGATCATGAGACCCAGACCATCCAGGTGGAGTGCGCCGGCACCGTGACCGCCGAGCAGCTCGCCGCCGCCGTCGAGGACGCCGGCGAGAAGTTTCACGCCTTGTCCGTGACCGCCGCGTAGCAGCTACCAGAGGCATTCGACCCCATCGACCAGAAACGAGGACCCGCCATGATGGCAGACCATAAATCGGTGACCCGCATGCTCAAGACGGCACGCGGTCAGATCGACGGCATCCTGCGGATGGTCGAGGAGGACCGCTACTGCGTCGATATTTCCACGCAGCTCATGGCAACGCAGGCGCTCATTGCGCGCATCAACGCCGACGTGCTCAAGGCGCATATCGAGGGCTGCGTGACTTCGGCAATCGAATCGGGCGACGAAGACCTCAAAGCCGCCAAGCTCGCCGAGATCGAACGCGTCGTCGACAAGCTCTCCAAGTAATTGGAGCATTGGGGACAGACTGCTTTGCACCATCTTGGTGTATCGGGGACAGGTACGTTTGCACCACATTGGTGCAGATTGACCTGTCCCCCTTGCTCTAAATCGGGTATAAAGGCGTGCAGCATATCGAACGAAAGGCAATTTGCATGAATGACTTTATGAAGGGGCGCAATGGTGCCGATGAACTCACCATCGTGATGGGTTTTGCCGGCATTGTCATCGCGATGATCGGATCGATAGCCCACATCCAGTGGCTCAGCTGGATTGCCATCGCCGTGATCGTGATTGGCGTGCTGCGCGGCCTGTCCAAAAACATCGACGCACGTCGCAAGGAAAACGCGGCCTTTGTCGCCGCGACCGCGAACGTCCCCGGCCTGGGTAAGTTCGTCGCCAGCTTGGGCGGTGGAACTGCAGCGGCCAGCACCTCGCGCGCAGCTGGAACGAGCAAGGAAGACTTTGAGCGTGCCAAGCGCACGGCCAAGAAGATGTGGAAGGGCCGCAAAACTACGGCATACCTCAAGTGCCCCAACTGCGGCCAGATGCTCTCCGTCCCCAAGGGCAAGGGCAAGATCCGCGTCACCTGCCCCAAGTGCCACGCCAAGATGGAAACCCGCTCCTAGCACCCGCACGCGGGACAAATTAATCAGGTTTGTTTGTCCCAAATCTTAAGTATTTGTTCGATAAAAAAGCCGAGGCCTCGTGTTGAGACCTCGGCTTTTTGTATGCGGCAACGGAGCTGTCCCTTTGACTCGTCTACGCCACACCGTCGCGGGCAAGCTCCTCGGCCAACGCCTCGGCAGGCATGGCCATAATCGCGTCGAGCTCGGCGTCCACCTCGGGAATACGCTTCACCTTGAGTTTGCGCACCAGATCACCACGGCACATCACGTACGTCGGCTCACGCAGTGCGCACAGATCATCGAGCGGGTTCTTGCGCGTCACCAGGATATCGGCGGCCTTGCCGCACTCGATCGTACCGGTCTCGCCGCTCAGCCCCAGGAGCTCGGCATTGACCTGCGTAGCCGCGTGCAGCGCAAAGGCGTTGCTCACGCCCACGTACTTGGCAAAATAGGCCACCTCACGCCACATGTCGTACTGCGTCACGAACGGGCAGCTCGAATCTGTGCCAAGGCCCACCTTAACGCCAGCTTCCAGCGCCGCACGAGCACTCTCGATAATGCCCGAGCACACGATGTCGCCGTTCTTCTTTTGCGTGTCAGTCGAATGGGTCTTCTCCGGATCGAGCAACACAAACGGCAGCGCCGGGCTGATAGTGCAGGTAACGCTGGGCGCACGTCCCTCGAGCTGCGTGCCCGCGGCGCCGCGATACAGCTCCAGGATCTCGGGCGTCATCGGGGCACCGTGCTCGATCGTGTCGACCCCGGCCTCAAGCGCGGCCTTCACGCCCTCGGTGCTCTCGACATGAGCCATAACCGGCAGGCCCACCTCGTGCGCCGCCTTGCACGCCGCCGCGGCAACCTCCACCGGCATACGCAGCACGCCCGGCTCGCCCACCTCGGTCGCATCGAACACACCGCCCGTCACGAACAGCTTGATGACATCGGCGCCGCGCGCATACAGGGCGCGCACCTGTTCGGCTGCCTCGGCGGAACTGCTTGCCACCTGGGCGAACAAGCCCGCGCCATGGCCGCCCGGCACCGTGACGCCCGTTCCCGGCGCTACCAGGCGCGGACCCTGATACTTGCCGGCGTCGATAGCGTCGCGCACGGCAATGTCGGCAAACAACGGGTCGCCCGCGCCGCGCACCGTGGTCACGCCGCTTGCCAGCTGCTGCTGGGCACTGCCCTTGAGGATGCGGCGGACGATGGCACGGCCCACGGGATTATCGAGTTTCTTCATCAGCGCTCCCGCATCGCCGGCCGAGACAGGCTTGCCCGAGCCGCACAGGTGCACGTGCATATTGATGAGACCGGGCATGAGATACGCACCACCCAGGTCGATAACCTCGGCACCTGCAGGCGCCTGCGCCACAGCACTCGGCCCCATCCAGGTGATGACGCCGCGCTCAACAGTCACGGCCATATCGGGTTGCGGCTCCATATGCTCCGAACCATCCAGAATGGTCGCATTGATAAACAACGTGGAACGATCGGCAGACGCCATATCGAGCTCCTCCCTCACGATTAACTTGAACATTTGTCCATTATCACCTAATGCAGCGACCTAAAGTCGAGCATATCGGTTAACGGAAGGAAGAGGGGATGTGAGAGACGGAATACGCTGCAGCCCCACCCCAACGACACCAGGGAAATGTCTCGATCTGTAACAGGTACAGGGTTATTGGGCCCCTTGATGTTACAGATCGAGACATTCGGTCGACGTTTCACCGACTTGTCTCGATCTGTAACAATTACGAGCTCAAACAACCTCTAAACGTTACAGATCGAGACGAAACCTCTCAGCGCCCATACCACTGACGTCTCCACTCCTCAGCCAAATCGGGCCGTCGCGGAATACCCGCCAGCCTCATCTTCTCAACCAGCTTCCCCGGATTCTTGAGCCCATCAAACGTAAACCGAAGCACCTTATGCCCGAGCATTGTCAGATGAGATTCCCGCTGACGCTCTGCCACGAATGGGTCGACCGACTCCCGGCTCTCGCCGCTCTGCAGGGTGTACTTCCCCTTTCCGTCCAGTTCGCCAATCACGCACGTTCCGTCCTCGAGCCGCCAAAAAAAGTCGACGCGAAACACCTGGCTCGGATCGAGCGGGTCGCGAAACTCCACCTGCAGCTCCGGAACCGGAAAGCCGTACGCAATAAAGAATGCTCGGAACCGAGACTCGCCGCCGTTTTCGGACAGCCCGTCTGCATACGACGCAATCACCTGTGCCCTGCGATACCCTCGCCTGCCCTCGCAATCGGCGCGGAGGCGCTCGCACAAATCCCCACGTGATACGCCTTTCGCCCGCAGTGCAGAATCGGCAATCGCCAACCCGTAGGAGAACGGCGCACGCAGCAGACAATCCTCCACCGTGCGCCAAAACGACGTCACCCGCACGCCATCAACACGCTCGAGCGCACCCGCCATCTGCGGACGCAACAGCCTATATCCCGTACTCAACGCCACCGAACAACCCGTCTTGACCAAGTAACGCGGCCCGAGTAGATCATTCGGCACCTCCAGATCCCATATCAGCGCGGCGTCATATCCCCAAAACGCCCAATCGGAGTGAAACTCAGCAAGCCCCTTGATGGTCCACCGCGCCCGCTCTGGCGGCGTCAATGCATCCCATTCATGCTGAAAACAGAATAGGTGCGGTTCGGGCTCCGCAATATCGTCGGTTCCAACATGACGCCGCAGCCACATGAGCTCGGCATTGTCATGCGTTGCGAGCAGCGCACCTTGCTCGGTCGCCTCCGTGAGTCGCGCGAGCATCCTATTCCGCGCCAACGTGTTGCGAGTCGTATGTTTGTGTTTGAGAACGGTATTAGGCACTTCCATCACCACCACATCGGACAAATGGACCATCGTCACCGTTGCCTCCGCCGACAAATGTCTTGATCTGTAACAGCTAGGTCGAATTTTGGCCTGTAGATGTTACAGATTGAGACATTCCCCCAGCCAGGTGCCAAACGTCTCGATCTGTAACAGTAAGACGTTCTCCAGGCCCCCAAACGTTACAGATCGAGACAAAAAGGCAAAAGGCAAGGCAGGCGACAACTACCCATCTCCTACTCCCATTCCTATTCGTAGATGTTGAGGGACTTTACATACCGCCCCTGGGCGCCCATGATGTCGCGGACCAGACGCAAGAAGAAGCTGATGCACGAGGTGTCAAAGCCATCCTGCAGGTCCTCCGGATGCACCGCACCCGGCCCATCGACCGCCGTATCGCTCAGCCGCGCGATGTCATACAGGTAGAGCTGTCCCGCCGTAAGCCAGACATCGTCGACGCAGGCGAGACGCACCGCAATCGCGCCGTCACTCCAGTGCTCCTTCTGCACGATATGCGGATCGTAGACATCAAAGCGATGATCGGTGCGCGTGTCCTTCAGCACGACCATGCCGGACGCAGGATTCTTGTCCAAAATGCCAAAGCGCGAGAAATGCTGCGTGTCGCGTACCTGCTCGAGCCGCTTGAGCGAGGCAGGCGAAAGCGATGCCGGCGGCTCGTCAACATATAGCTCGAGCAGCGTTTTGCCATGGCGATAGGGGCGCTCAAACAGCAGCCAATCGGTAAATGCCATGTTGTAGGCCATGATTTCGTTTTGAGAAGGTTCCTCACAATAGCTGAGCCACGGGTCGACGATAATCTCGAACTGTTCGCGCGCCGGCTCCAGGAATTGAAACTTCCGCAGCATCCAAAAATGGGCCATGTCGGCAATATCGTTACCGATGGCTTCGGCTAGCTGCGCTCGGTCTAAAGCGTGGTCAGTCATGGCATCCTCCTCAAACTGATGGACCTCAATTTGAGCTTACGAGGAGGGTGGGCAGCCACGGCCAGCGCGGGCAAAATAGGCCTCCGGCTGCAAACCAGATGCTGACCAAACACTTGACGAAAAGCTTGACAGAAAATGCGCACCGCAACAAAACTGCAGGTAAACATAGACGGCCAACCCGACCTTTTGAGCCAGATGCCCGCAGCCATCACAGAAACAACAGGTGACCACAGCCCAAGAATTCGACAAATGAACACCCGCACGTCGACAAACGAGCAAACTGCTCGCAAATCCGCAAGGAGTGTCCCCGAATGCCGGCAGAAAAGGAACGTCCCTAACTGCCGGCACTTAGGAACGTTCCTTTTGTACCGGCAGTTAGGGACAGCCCTTGCCGATTCGATTGTTGAATATCTCCGTGACTACTTTACAGCTCCAGCGCGTCGACGACTTCGGCTGCGCAGGCCAGGGCATCGGCCATGGCGTTCACCACGAGCGAGCTGCCGTTGCGGGCATCACCCGCCACATACACCGGCGCGGCATCCGCGGCGACGCCCTCCGTGCGAGCCGCAAGATGCGAGCCCTCGGCAGCCATCACCGGCAGCGGACGACCAGCGGTGGCAACAGGCACGCTCACTGCATTGAACACACCGTGCTCCGGGCCCGTAAAACCGCAGGCGATGAGCACCAACTGCGCCGGCACCTCGTGCTCGGAACCAGCAATGCGCTCGGGCTTTCCCGCCGACCAGTCCAGATCGACCACGCGCAGACCCGCAGCCGCACCCTTCTTGTCCAGCAGCACCTCGAGCGTATCCACGCCCCAGGCACGCATCTCGCCACCCATCGCAGCGATAGCCTCCTGCTGGCCGTAGTCGGTCTTCTTAACGTTGGGCCACTGCGGCCAGGGGTTGTTCGCCGCGCGCTTATCGGGCGCAGCCGGCAAGAACTCAAACTGGCGCACGCTGCGCGCGCCCTGACGCACCGCGGTACCCACGCAGTCGTTGCCGGTATCGCCACCGCCAATGACCACGACGTCCAGGCCGCGCGCGTCAATAGCAGGCTCACCGCCATCGAGCACCGAGACGGTCGAAGCCGTCAGGTAGTCCACGGCATACACCACGCCCGGGGCATCAATGTTCGCAACCGAAAGTCCACGCGGAGCACGGGCGCCGGCAGCCACCACGACGGCGTCAAAGTCGTCGAGCCTGGCGGTAACCTTGGGATCGCTCACGTCGGCGCCCAGCTCGAACACAATACCCAGCTCGCGCATGAGCGCCACGCGACGCTCGACCACAGCCTTCTCGAGCTTCATGTTGGGAATGCCGTACATGAGCAGGCCGCCCGGGCGGTCATCGCGCTCAAACACCGTCACGCGGGCGCCACGACGCGCAAGCTCCCATGCCGCCACCAGGCCAGCAGGACCGGAGCCCACCACGGCAACCGTGGGTGCGCCCTCCCCTGCCGGCTCAAAGCGACGCGGGCCGCCGTTTGCCCATTCATGGTCGCTGATCGCACGCTCGTTGTCATGGATCGTCGTGGGCTGGCTATCGACCGAACCCAGGTTGCACGCGGCCTCGCACAGCGCCGGGCACACGCGGCTCGTGAACTCGGGCATGGGCGAGGTGAGCGACAGGCGCTCGGCAGCCTCGTCCCAGCGGCCGCGGTACACCAGCTCGTTCCACTCGGGAATCAAGTTGTGCAGCGGGCAGCCGCTCGGACGTGCCTTGCCAAAGCTCGCGCCCATCTGACAAAACGCCACACCGCACATCATGCAGCGGCTCGCCTGGGCGCGACGTGCGTCGTCATCGAGCTCCACATACAGGGGATCAAAATCATGACTGCGCTCCTCCACGGGGCGAAGCTCGTGGGTCACGCGATCGATATCAAGAAAAGCACCGGGCTTACCCATGGCACTTACGCCTCCTTCTTGGTCGAAGCAACAGAGCTGGCGGCGGCGGGCACAGCACCAGCGACACCACCCGCCACATCGAAGCGAGCGACATCCGCGGCACTCGCGCGACCGGTCACAATGTCAAACGCCAGCTCCTCGGCCTGCGCATGCGTCTTGCCGACGGCCTCGGCGGCGGCGACAATCGCCAGCACGCGCTCATACTCGGTCGGAATGACCTTCACAAAGTGCTTACTCATCGTCTCAAAGCTGTAGAGCAGCTTGATGCCGCGCGGGCTCTGCGTCGCGTCCACGTGCTCCTGGATGAGCTCGCGAATCTGCGCCAGCTCGCCGGCAGTCGGGGCCTTGAGCTCAACGCTCTCGTGGTTCACGCGGGCATCGAGCGTGCCGTACTGGTCAAAGACGTAGGCCACGCCACCCGTCATGCCGGCAGCGAAGTTCTGCCCGACCTCGCCCAGGATGAGCGCCAGGCCACCCGTCATGTACTCGCAACCGTGGTTGCCGCAACCCTCGACCACCACGGTGGCACCGGAGTTGCGTACGCCAAAGCGCTGGCCGGCCAGGCCGTTGATGAAGCCACGGCCGCTCGTGGCGCCAAAGAACGCAACGTTGCCCACGATGATGTTTTCGTCGAACTTATAGGTCGCATGCGGGTTGGGGCGCACCGACACCTCGCCGCCCGAAAGGCCCTTGCCAAAGTAGTCGTTGGCGTCGCCGCACACGTTGAGCGTAATGCCGCGTGGCAGGAACGCGCCAAAGCTCTGACCGGCCGAACCATCGCAATCGATGGTGATAGAGCCGGCGGGCAGGCCCTCGGGATGCGCCTTGGTCACCGCGTTGCCCAGAATCGTGCCGACGCAACGGTTGACGTTGGCGATATCGGCGCGGAAGCGAATCGGACGCAAGTGGGCACGGGCATCGGCCGTATAGGGCACGAACAGCGTGGAGTCGAGCGTCTTGTCGAGCTCGCTGTCCGCAGCCATCTGGGGCAGGAAGTGACGGCCGTCGGCACCCGGGATGTGGGCACCGAACTCGCAGGTCGCGCTTGCCAGCACGGGCGACAGATCCAGCAGATTGGCCTTGCGGTTGCCCGGGACCTCGATCTGGCGCAAGCACTCGGGATGGCCGACCATCTCGTCGACGGTGCGGAAGCCCAGGCTCGCCATGACCTCGCGCAGCTGCTCGGCAACAAAGAGCATAAAGTGCTCGACATGCTCGGGCTTACCGCGGAAGCCGTGACGCAGGCGGCAGTTTTGCGTCGCGATGCCGGCCGGGCAGGTATCCTGCTGGCAGTCGCGTTGCATGAGGCAACCCATCGAGATGAGCGGCATGGTCGCAAAGCCAAACTCCTCGGCGCCCAGCAGGCAGGCGACGGCAACATCGGTGCCGTCCATGAGCTTGCCGTCGGCCTCGAGCACCACGCGCGAGCGCAGGCCGTTTTGCAGCAGCGTCTGTTGAGCCTCGGCAAGACCGAGCTCCAGCGGCAGACCGGCGTGCCAGATAGAGTCGCGCGCAGCGGCACCCGAGCCGCCGTTGTGGCCGCTGATCAAGATCTTGTCGGCAGCACCCTTGGCCACACCGGTGGCGATGGTGCCGACGCCCGCCTCACTGACCAGCTTGACCGACACGCGCGCGCCGGGGTTGGCGTTCTTAAGGTCGAAGATGAGCTCGGCCAGGTCCTCGATAGAGTAGATGTCGTGGTGCGGCGGAGGCGAGATCAGGCCGATGCCGGGCGTGGACTGACGGACCTCGGCAATCCAGGGGTAGACCTTCTTGCCGGGCAGGTGGCCACCCTCGCCGGGCTTGGCGCCCTGGGCCATCTTGATCTGAATCTCGAAGGCGCTGCACAGGTAGCGGCTCGTCACGCCAAAGCGTGCGCTTGCCACCTGCTTGATGGCGGAGTTCTTTGAGTCACCGTTAGCCAGCGGGGTCTCGCGACGCGGGTCCTCACCGCCCTCGCCGGAGTTGGAACGGCCGTGCAGGCGGTTCATGGCGATGGCCATGCACTCATGCGCCTCTTTGCTGATGGAGCCATACGACATGGCGCCGGTATTAAAGCGGCGGACGATGTTGAGCGCGGGCTCGACCTCGTCGAGTGCCACCGGGGTGCGGCCACTGGCATCAAAGTCCAGCAGGTCGCGCAGGCGCACGGCACGACCGGTGCGGTGCAGGCGGGCGCTGTACTCCTTAAAGGTGTCGTAGCTGTCCTCACGGCAGGCGGTCTGCAGCAGGTAGACGGTCTGGGGGTCGATCAGGTGATCCTCACCACCGAACGGGCGCCACTTGGTCAGGCCCAGTGTGGGCAACTGATCGGGAGCCGGGCTCTTAAGAATGGCGAGCGCGGCGTCATAGCGCTCATTCTGCTCGCGCTCGACGTCTTCGACGCCCATGCCGCCCACACGGCTCACCGTGCCGACGAAGTACGCGTTGACGAACTCCGGCGTAAAGCCCACGGCCTCGAAGATCTGCGCCGAATGGTAGCTCTGCACCGTGGAGATGCCCATCTTGGACATGATAGAGACTACGCCGGCCGTCGCGGCCTTGTTGTAGTTGGCGATGCCCTGCTCGGCCGTCACGTCCAAATCGCCGCGTGCCGCCAAGTCGCGGATGCACGCATGCGCATTGTACGGATAGATACCACTCGCGGAGTAGCCCACCAGCGCCGCAAAGTCGTGCGGAGACACGGCGTCGCCGCACTCCACCACGATATCGGCAAAGGTGCGCACGCCAGCGCGGATCAGGTGGTTGTGCACGCAGCCCACGGCAAGCAGCGACGGCACGGGCACCTCGCCCGCAGCGGCACGATCGCTCAACACCACGATGTTCACGCCGTTGCGGACCGCAGCCTCAACGTCCTCGGCAAGCTGCTTGAGCGCAGCCTGCAGTGCGCCCTCGCCGGCGTCGCGGCGGTAGACGGCACGGAAGCGACGAGTCTTAAAGCCCACGCGGGCGATGGCGCAAATGCGGTCAAACTCCTCCTCGTTGAGCAACGGGCGCTCCAAACGCACCAGCTGGCAGGCCGTGCGGGAATCCTCGAGCAGGTTGCCGTGGTTGCCCAGGTAGAGCGTGGTCGAGGTGACCATATGCTCGCGTAGGGCGTCGATGGGCGGGTTTGTGACCTGGGCGAACAGCTGATAGAAGTAGTCAAAGAACGAGCGTGTCTTCTTGGACAGGCAGGCCAGCGGCGCATCGATGCCCATCGAGGCAAGCGGCGCCTTGCCCTGCTGGGCCATGGGACGCACGACCTCGTCAACATCATCCCAGTGATACCCGAGCTTAGCCATGCGCACGGCGGCGGGCACCTCGGCGTCCTCGGCGGGCGTTGCCGCAACGGGCTCATCGAGCGCGTCGACGGTCAGCGTCTCCTCGGCAATCCAGTCGCGGTAGGGCTTTTCCTTGGCGTAACGGGCGCGCAGCTCGTCGTTGTAGATGACGCGCCCGCGGGCAAAGTCGACCTCGAGCATCTGGCCCGGCCCCAGACAGCCGCTCGTCAGGATGTTCTCGGGGCTCACCTCGATGGTGCCCACCTCGCTTGCCAGCATAAAGCGACCGTCGCGCGTCACATAGTAGCGGGCGGGACGCAGGCCGTTACGGTCGAGGGCGGCACCCAGCGTGCGACCGTCGGTAAAGGCGATGGCCGCCGGGCCATCCCACGGCTCCATGAGCATGGACTGGTAGGCGTCGTAGGCGCGGCGTTCCTCGCTCAGATTGTCGTTGTGGTCCCACGGCTCGGGCAGCAGCATGGACGCGGCACGCGTGAGCGGGCGACCGTTCATGACCAAAAACTCAAGCACGTTGTCCAAAATCGCGGAATCGGAGCCCTCGCGGTTGATGATGGGCATCACGCGCTCAAGATCGTGCTGTAGCACGGGGCTGTACAGGTTAGGCTCGCGGGCGCGGATCCAGTTGACGTTACCCTTGAGGGTGTTGATCTCACCGTTGTGGATGATAAAGCGGTTGGGGTGCGCGCGCTCCCAGCTGGGCGTGGTGTTGGTGGAGTAGCGCGAGTGGACGAGCGCTACGGCCGTCTTGACGGCGGCGTCGTTGAGGTCGATGAAAAAGCGGCGCATCTGCGTGGCCACAAGCATGCCCTTGTACACGATAGTGCGCGAGCTCATGGAGCACACATAGAAAATCTTGTCGCGCAAGGCGAACTCGGCGTCGGCCTTCTTCTCGATGGTGCGGCGGCACACATACAGGCGACGCTCAAAGGCATCGCCGGCAGGTGTGTCGTCCGGACGGCCCAGGAAGGCCTGCAGGATAGTAGGCATGCAGGCGCGGGCCGTCTCACCCAGATCGTGCGGGTCGACCGGCACCTCGCGCCAAAAGAGCAGCGGCACGCCGGCCTCGGCGCAGCCCTCCTCAAACACGCGGCGGGCATCCTCTACGCCCTTGTCGTCTTGCGGGAAAAACAGCATGGCCACGCCATAGTCGCCCTCTGCCGGCAGAATCTGGCCGCACTTTTGAGCCTCTTTACGGAAAAAGTGATGCGGAACCTGAAACAGGATGCCGGCGCCGTCGCCGGTGTTCTTCTCGAGTCCCGTGCCGCCGCGGTGCTCCAAGTTGACCAGAATGGACAGTGCATCGTCCAGAATCTGGTGATGGCGCTCACCGTTGATATCGGCAAGCGCGCCGATGCCACATGCATCGTGATCGAATTCGGGGCGATAAAGGCCCTGCTGCTGAGCGGAATCTGCCTGCATCGCGATCCTTCCCTAGATATTAGACAGTCAGTTGAATAGGCATACTAGGAGCATCGCCGGCCCGTTGTGTTTCCCACCCGTTTCGAAACAATCGCGTAACGCACGCCGGCCATCAGCGTCTTGCTATCAAACGTGTACGTCAGCCTCCAAACATGTCGAAATTTGACATCTTTGGAGGCTGACGTACACGTTTTAGTGCAGGGACAGCCGGCACATATGCATCCAACCCCTTTGAATTATTCTGGAAACGAGGGCCACGCAGACTTTTGCATGATGCGACTCGACACCGCAGACCTCAAGGGCGGCAACAAGGCGCCCAAGTTCGGCTTGTAAGCTCACCGCTTCAAACATCTCAATCTGTAACAGGAGGAACCGATTTTGGCGCCTAGATGTTACAGATTGAGATTTTCTGCGGGACGGTTTTGGTTTGTCTCGATCTGTAACACGAAGGGCCGGTTTTGGCGGCAAACTGTTACAGATCGAGACATTTCAGCAGCCCCCCTTTCATCATCCTATTCAAATACAACAATTTTGTTAGTCTTGGTTAACTTTTAAGCTTAAAACGGGTATCCTTTGCGGCGTCAAGCAAACGGCACGCACACCGTGCCAGATCAAGGAGGCCCCTATGGCGCACCGAGCAGACCGACAGACAATGCAACTTGTCCTTATCCGTCACGGAGAATCCGAGTGGAACAAACTCAACCTGTTCACCGGCTGGACCGACGTAGAACTCACCGACACGGGCCGCGAAGAAGCCGCAGCAGGCGGTCGAGCCCTCAAAGAAGCGGGCTTCGACTTCGACGTCTGCTACACCTCGCGTCTCAAGCGCGCAATTCACACCCTCGACATCGTGCTCGGCCAAATGGATCGCGAGTGGTTGCCCGTCATCAAATCCTGGAAGCTCAACGAGCGCCACTACGGAGCGTTGCAGGGTCTCAACAAGGCCGATGCCGCAGCGGAGCACGGCGACGAGCAGGTGCTCATCTGGCGCCGCTCCTTCGATGTCTGCCCGCCGGCACTCGAGCCGGACGACGCGCGCGATCCCCACACCCAGGAGCAATACCGTGATGTCGCGCCCGATCAGCTGCCCTATACCGAATGCCTCAAGGACACGATAGCCCGCGTCTGGCCTTATTTTGAGGATGAGATTCGCCCCCAGATGCTCGCCGGCAAGCGCGTACTCATCGCCGCACACGGAAACTCCCTGCGCTCACTCGTCATGAAGCTCGAGCACCTCACGCCCGAGGAGATCCTCAAGGTCAACATCCCCACCGGCGTGCCGCTCGTCTACACCTTCGATACCGATTTCAATGTCCTCGACAAGCGCTACATCGGCGATCCGGCGACCATCGCCGCCAAGATCGACGCCGTGGCCAATCAGGGCAAAGCGCACAAGTAGCCCCAACCCAAATCCGACGCGTGGCGCCGCACGACCCAGATGCGACGTCACGCCGCCCATACGCAGGAGCGCACCATGCTCAACCATCTCAAACAACACTTTGGCTCCCGACGCACCGGTGGTCACGGAGGCCTAGACATTGCGCGGCATATCGGCCCCGGGCTGCTCGTGACCGTCGGCTTTATCGACCCGGGCAACTGGGCCTCCAATATGGCCGCGGGCTCGCAGTTTGGCTACGCGCTGCTGTGGATCGTCACGCTGTCCACGATTATGCTCATCGTGCTGCAGCACAACGCGGCGCACCTGGGTATCGCCACGGGCGCCTGCCTTGCCGAGGCCACGACACGTTACCTCCCCCGCTTCGTCGGGCGCACGGTGCTCGCCAGTGCCTATCTCGCGACCATCGCCACCGCCATGGCCGAGGTCCTGGGCGGCGCGATTGCCCTTCAAATGCTCTTTGGGCTGCCCGTGCGTGCGGGCTGCGTCATCGTGGCGGCAGCATCGATGGCGATGCTCATGACGAACTCCTACAAGCATGCCGAACGCTGGATCATCGCCTTCGTAGGCGTGGTAGGACTCTCGTTTTTGGCCGAGCTTGCACTAGTCAAGGTCGACTGGCCGCAAGCCGCCGCAAGCTGGATCACGCCCAGTATGCCCACTGGCTCTGCCGCGATTATCGTGAGTGTCCTGGGTGCGGTCGTTATGCCACACAACCTTTTTCTGCACTCCGAGGTCATCCAATCCATGCACTTCGAAGGCCAAGGCGAGCAGGTTATCGAAGAACGTCTGCGCTACGAGCTCTTCGACACGCTCTTTTCGATGGGCGTGGGCTGGGCAATCAACTCGGCCATGGTCATCCTGGCCGCAACGACCTTCTTTGCGCACGGCATGGTCGTAGACGACCTCGCCGTCGCAGCGGCCACGCTCTCCCCCATTCTGGGCCCGGCGAGCTCGACCATCTTTGCCGTGGCGCTGCTGTTTGCGGGCCTCTCGAGTAGTGTGACGGCGGGTATGGCGGCGGGCACCATCACCGCGGGCATGTTCGACGAGGAATACGACATACACGACCGACATTCCTCGATCGGGGTGGCGGCCTGTTTCGTCGGCGCAGTGACGGCGTGCCTAGTCGTCCCAAATCCTTTTGAAGGTCTCATCTGGAGTCAGGCACTGCTGTCGCTTCAACTGCCGATTACGGTCTTTGTGCTCATACGGCTCACCAGTTCACCCCGCGTCATGGGCAAATTCGCCAACTCGCGTCCACTCAACGCGCTGCTTGTAGGGATCGGTGCCATCGTGACGATTCTCGATGTCGTGTTGTTGACAGGGATGTAATGGGACGGGGCACCTACCCAGGCAAACGTCTCGATCTGTAACAGGAAGACCCGCTTTTGATGTCTAGATGTTACAGATCGAGATCATTCCGAGGGACAGCTCCGTTTGTCTCAATCTGTAACAAGTGGACCCAATTTCCACCGTTAGACGTTACAGATTAAGACAAAAGGTCGACCGGACTCACAACAGACAGGATCGGCCAACAGCAACCGTGATCCCTTGGGGACGGAGGAAAAGGGCCCCGGCCGAGAATTCGACCGAGGCCCTTGGACAGAGCTATGTGTTGCTACAAGCCGTGTGCCGACGAGCTACTCCTCGACGAGCTCAAACTGATCGGGACCGACGCCGCACACCGGGCACACGTAGTCCTCGGGCAGCTCGGGCGTGTCGACCTCAACCTCGTAACCACAAACGATGCACACGAACTTATACGTCTTCTTCTCCTCAGCCATGATGTTCTCCTCTCGAACGCGACTGGTGATGTACTTCATCTATTAGTATAGATTCTCAATAATATAATGCAAGTATTTTTAAAACATTTCTAGCCTTGATACGAGGCCGCCTTCGGAGGCGTCTTGCCCTTCAGGACCTTATGGTAGTAATCGTAGGTGAGCGGTGTCTCGTCGCTCAGGCGCTCGGCATCCTCAACCTCGCCGATAAACAGTAGATGCGTGCCCACATCCACAGTGTCGATCAAACGGCAGCTAAACAGGGCCGCCGCGTGCTCGGGCACATAGGGCATGCCCAGAGCCGTCTCGCGGGTCTCGTATTTGGCAAACTTGTCATAATCGCTGCTGGTGCGGAACCCAAAGTTACCGATGTAGAGCATGTCGGCGGTCTGATCGATCACGGTCAGCGCGAACGCTTTGGCCGATGCGATGACGCCCGAGGTGACGTTGTCCTTGTTCACGGCAACCGAAATACGCGGCGGCATGGATGTCACCTGCACCGCCGTGTTGATGACGCAGCCGGCGCGCAGCCCGTCTGCAGCGGAGCTCACCACGTACAGGCCGCTCGGCATGGTAAAGAACGCAGTTTTGTCCATAACGATCACTCCCCTAACTCGGGTTGGAACCTCATGGATGTATGTACCCACAAAAAAGGCAGCGCCCATAACGGACGCCGCCTTTGAAACATATGTGTCAGAACAGTAAGAAAGATGAGACACCCGCAGTTGCGGTGAAATAGGGACTGAATAGCCCCTCAAACAGGCAAAACAGTCCGTATTCCACCGCAACTTATGAAGGACGGTCAGCGGTTGCGTTCCTTGAGGGCGCGGTCGATCTCGCGTTGGACATCACGCTTGGCCATGTCCTCGCGCTTGTCGTAGAGCTTCTTGCCGCGACCCAGGCCCAGCAGCAGTTTTACGCGACCGTCGGTATTAAAGTAGAGCTCCAACGGAACCAGCGCATAACCACGGTTGCGAAGTTTGCCGTCAAGAAAGTCGATCTCCTTGCGGTGCAGCAGCAGACGGCGCCGACGGTCGGGATCGCGATTCCACACGCCACCATGGCTATAAGGGTGGATATGCAGGCCGACGAGCCAGCACTCCCCGCCACGAATCAGTGCAAAGGTATCGGTAATCTGGCACGCGCGCTCGCGAATCGACTTGACCTCGGTACCGCTCAGCTCAATACCGCACTCAAACGTCTCATCGATAAAGTACTCGTGATGTGCCGAGCGATTCTTGGAAATGAGCTTGCGCTCGCGCTTACTGGGCATCGCCGGCCTCCTTGGCGCCATCGGCGTTTGAGCCCGCAGCCTCGCGCTTTGCCCTGCGCTCGGCATTAAGCTCGGCATCGCTCTCGCGCACCAGCTTGATAATCGCCGCGCATGCCTCCTCGCCCACCAGGTCGCGGGCACGGACTGTCAGACGCGTAGCCTCCTGCTTGTCGCCGTCGCTTGCAGCATCGGTCGCGCACATGATCAGGCAGATGGCGATCTCGGCCGAAGGCGAGGTCGGCACGCCCTGCAGGGCGAGCTCACCCATCACATGGTCGTCACTCTCGTCCGCGGCATCCGGATAGGTGGTATGGATCTTGTTGAGCAGGCGCGTCGTATGCGCATCATTGGGCGCCAGGCGCAGCGCCAGACGCGCGCAGCCCACGGCAGCCGAAATGTTCTCGGTCTCGGGCTCCAAGAAGTACTGACCCAAGTTGGTGTAGGCGCGTGCGGCGCACTTACCGTCGCTCGCGCGCTCCAGCACCGAGAACGAGAGCGATGCCCACTCCTGCTTGTCCTCGAGCGCGCGGAACAGCTCGGCCAAGTCCAAGCGATAGTTGCAGTTCATGGGATCCCAACGCACGGCCTGCATCAGGGCATTCCGAGCACTCACATAATCCTGCTGGCGAATGTAAGCAAACGCCATGTCGGAGTACAGGCGGTCAAAGGGAACCTCGACCTGCACCAGCTCGCGCGGATCCTTCTCCACGCGGCGATAGGCCAGGCGCTCAAACTTGCTGTCGAAGCTAAAGTACTGGCGCTTCTCCTCCGTCTTGCACTCAGCGTCGATATACTCCTCGGCGAGCTCCACCAGACGCTCAAGCAGCGGCGTCGCCGTAGCCAGGTCGCCCTGCGCCAGATAGTTCTCGGCATACGTGATGTCTTCCAAGCTGATAGGCAGGTCCATGACAACTCCTCGGTCCGGGCGGCAGACTCAACGCGCGCCTTAAATATCGGTCAATACACAAAACCCGGGTCTCTTACGAGGCCCGGGCGTTCAATTTTGGTAGCCCGTACCAGATTCGAACTGGTGATCTCCGCCTTGAGAGGGCGGCGTCCTAAACCGCTAGACGAACGGGCCATATGTAGCAAATGCAATGGCTGGGATGGAGGGAGTCGAACCCCCATTGACGGAACCAGAATCCGCTGTCCTGCCATTAGACGACATCCCAATGACTGCATCGCTGCGCTCGGCTGTGCCTTTGCGCAAGAAAGAAATATACGGGAAGTCCGGCCGTGACGCAAGCCCCAATTTTGACTTTTTTGAAATTCAGTCAAATACGGCCAACACGTGAAGGACCTGTGAAGTCGACCGCTGCACACGAAGGGCAAAACGCCGCGAGCGGTAGCCGTCAACCGTTGGCAGATTCTACCGCGAAAACGATAGCACCAGGCAACACAATCGAAGTATCAATGATCACGTAGATATCGAGGTGCCATGGACGAAGAGCTTGATTACCTATGGGAGACCCTGGGCCTCGAGATCACTGCTGACCTTTGGCCCGAACGGGACAAAATCCATCCCACTCTGCGCCCCGCCATCACGGTGATGCAGGCAAAATACCGCCGTGCATCCTTTTTGATCATGCGGATGTCATGGCACGCGGGACTCCCCGACCTTAAGCGAATCCAGGCAAGCCTCGTCGAGCTGTCCGGTATGCCGACCGTCATATCCGAGGCGCACCTGGAGCAGCGCCAGCGCGAGCGACTGCAACAGCAGCGGATCCCCTTTATCTGCCCCGGCGTTCAGGCATATCTGCCCTTTATGGACGAGGAGTACTGGAGCGGCAAGCCCAACAAGCACGTAAAGGTCTACGGTCCGCACGAATGGGCACAGCTCAAGGATTGAGCCGAGCGAGCCCGCCGATGGAAAACACGTCCCATCCTGAGCGCTCAAAACGGGTCGTGCTTTCCGCAGCCGCTACAGCAATGCCTCGGCCCAAGCCGATTCCTTAAAGCCAGGAATCGCAAAGTCATCGCCCACCAGCAGTGGGCGCTTAACCAGCATGCCGTCGGTCGCCAGCAGCTCGTAGCACTCCCGATCCGTCATGCCCGCATCCAGACGCGCCTTCAGGCCCAGCTCTCGATATTTCATGCCCGACGAATTAAAGAAACGCCGCACCGGCAGCCCCGAACGAGCAATCCAGGTCGCAAGCTCATCAGCCGTGGGATTGTCCAAAACGATATCGCGGTCGATATACTCTACCCCGTGTTCGTCCAGCCATGCCTTGGCCTTCTTACAGGTCGAGCACTTGGGATATTCAACAAACAGTACGGTCATGGGAATCCTCCGAATATAAATCGGCCAACGCAGGCACACGCCACACGAGGCGCCTTCGCATGATGGGCCAATTGTAGCCCACGGGTCACACACTAAACGAACCGTACCCCAAATCCGCGTTTGATGAACGGCAGCAGCTCCATTGCCTCGGGCGTGATATGGCCCGCAACGTTCATGCGCTCGTCACCGGGAAGATCGACCCGCGCAATCTCAAGCTCGCCTTCGTAGCGCCCATAGCCGCTATTGCTCACAGCGATCGACCCCGCCTTTCGCGGCAGGCCGGCACCGGTATCCTTCGGCACGGAATCCGGCTTAAGCGTCGTGCGTGACTCCTGAGACCTAAAGATGACGGCGCTCGAGTCGGGCCGGTCGTGATGAATCTGCCCGCGCACATAGGCATAACCGGGCTCAAGCTCACATTGCAGGTCTACGTATCCGGCGGAAACTTGAGCAAACTGCGCCCAGCCCGCATCGGAAAGATCGGGGTCGCCGACCAACACAATGTCGCAATCGGCGCCATGTGCGAGCTCAAGCATGTTGAGGGCAACCTTTGACGCGCGACCGCGCTGCGCCTCGACCGTCGGCAGCCCCTCGAATACCGGCCCGCGAGCGTTGGCATCACCCGGCACAAAAGCCATGATTTCGAATCCAAGCGCCGCAAGACGAAGATTCACCCGAGCAATGTCCTCCAGAGCTAAACCGGTATAAGGCTTGGGGTAAAAATTGTGGCAGGCAGCAAAACGAGTCACATCGGCACCGGCCTCACGCCACGATGCAATTTCATCAGAACTCACCGTCGATGCATTGACCACAATGCGAAATACACCGGACAGCTCCGCGACCCGCTGGGCGCTAAAGCCATAGTCCAAACGAAGGTATTCCAACCCCAGATCGCGCAGGTCCTCGATGCGTTCAAGCCCGAGCAAATCGCACGTGCGCGGCCCCACATCGGCGATGAGCGCAATGCCGCGGGCGGAAAGCAGCGACAGCACATGACGGACCTTATCGGCATACGCCGCTCCCCCATCCTCGGGAATATGCAGTGAGGTAAACGCATAGCGCGCACCCGCCGCGGCACCGTGCTCAATCGTCCGCTCAATATCCTGCAGAGGGCTGGAAAGATAAATCGAAATACCCGTTTTCACGTTTCAACGCTCCTTTAAAAAAGGCCGGCGGAGCAGTTAGCCCCGCCGGCACAACCATAGCATCAAGAAATCTGCCGCGCGCCGCGAGCCCTGAGCAACACGGCTCGCGATATCAAACTATTCGCCAAAGAACTCGTTGATCTTCTGCTCGTCGACGCCAAAGAACCACATCAGGACAAAGCCGGCGGCATAGGCAAGCAGCATAGCGGCAACGTAGCCGAGCTGCTGGCCAGGAACGACGATCAGCAGGCCAAACAGACCGGAAACGCCCTGAGAAACCGTGCCGATGTGAAGCAGCGCCGCGAGCGCGCCGCCAAATCCGGCACCCAGGCAGGCCGTCACAAACGGACGAACGAGCGGCAGCGTAACGGCATACATCAGAGGCTCGCCCACACCGAGGATTCCAACGGGAATGGACTCTGCGACGTACTTCTTGAGCTTGGCGTTCTTGGTCTTAAAGTACAGCGCCAGACCGGCACCGACCTGACCGCCGCCAGCCATCATAAGGATGGGAAGCAGATAATTGATGCCCTTGGTAGCGCCGTCGGGATCGTTGAGCATAGCGTGGATCGGCGTGAGCGCCTGATGCAGGCCGACGGAAACCAGCGGCAAGAAGCCTGCCGACAGGATATAGCCGCCCAGGACGCCCAACTTCTCGAAGATAAAGGTCAAAACGCTAAAGATGGCAGTCGTCAGCCATGCGCCAACCGGCTGGATGACGAGCATCAGAGCAAAGGCGCCGATGATGAGCACCAGCAGCGGGGACAAGAACGTGTCGAGTGCGTTGGGCATAACCTTGCGAATCTGACGCTCCATCCAGGCAAAAAATGCGCCAGCGATAAGAGCCGCGATCATGCCGCCCGCTGCGGGGTTGTACTGCGCATTGGTGAGCGGCAGCAGAATGGCAGTGGCAGGATCGGCCGCGCCAGGCGCAAGCAGGGGCATGGCACTGTTGGCGATACACATCATGCCGGCGATGCCGCCCAGCGCAGCGGAGCCACCAAACTCACGCGCCGCGTTATAGCCCACCAAGATGGGCAGATAGGCAAACAGGGCCCAGCCCATGGAACGAATGCCCTGGTACCACCACTCGCCCGCAAGCGCGCCTGCCGTCGAGACGTTAATGACGTTGCAGATACCGTTGATGAGGCCAGCCGCAATGATGCCGGGGAGCAGGGCGACGAAGACATTGGAAATCTTCTTGAGGAAGGCCTGAACCGGCTTGGACTCGTACTTGGCCTTCTGCGCGGCCTTGTTTGTGGCCGCAGCGTCGACCACGCTCTCGTCAGCAACGCCTTTCGCAAGGCCGGTGAGCTTGGAGAACTCCTCGAGCACCTTATTCACCTTGCCCGGCCCCAGCACGATCTGCATCGTGTCGTCCTCGACTAGGCCCATCACGCCGTCGAGTGCCTTAATGCCCTCCGTGTCGACGTTGCCCGCGTCTTTGACGGTCACGCGCAGGCGCGTCATGCACGCCGCGTTTGCGAGCACGTTGTCTTTACCGCCCAAAAGGTCCAGCAGCTTTTGAGCCAGCTCTTTGTTCGTCATAACTCCTCCTTGTATTGGGTATCTCGTCTGGATGCCATATCAGCTCACGCCGCGCACCTATTGGGCATCGGCATTGCTCTTCTCATGGCCACTCACCGCAGCACGGACATGGCCTCGCGCTCGCTCAAGAGCTACCGCAGCCTGCTCGGCATCGCAGTCCAGCAGTACCGAGACAATAGCGGTTTTTACGTGGCCGCCGGCATCTGCAAGCGCCTGAATAGCGCACTCGCGCGTGCAGCCGGTCGCCTCCATCACGATGTTCTGGCCGCGCACCACCAACTTCTCGTTCGTCTGCTGCACATCGACCATCAGGTTTTGGTATACCTTGCCGATCTTGACCATGGCACCGGTCGAAATCATGTTGAGAATGAGCTTTTGAACCGTTCCCGCCTTGAGCCTCGTTGAGCCGGTCAGTACCTCGGGACCGGGCACGGGTTCAATGGCAAGATCTGCGCTCTCCCCGATCTTCGACCCTTGGTTGCAGGCAATTGCGATCGTCTTGCACCCAGTTGCCTTGGCGTACACAAGGCCGCCCACCACATAGGGAGTACGACCGCTTGCCGCCAGGCCAACGACAAGATCCTTGTCCGAGAGTCCACGCCCCCGCAGGTCGCTCGCGCCAAGCTCCTCGCTGTCTTCGGCACCTTCGACAGCCTTGATAAACGCCGTCTCGCCTCCGGCAATGAGCCCGACAATCAGATCGGGTGACACGCCAAACGTGGGCGGACACTCCGAAGCGTCGAGTACGCCCAGACGACCGCTGGTGCCTGCGCCCATGTAAAAGACGCGCCCGCCGCGCTCGAGTGCCTCAGCAGCCCAGTCGATTGCTGTGGCAACCTGGGGCAGCACTTTCGTGACCGACTGGACGGCACGAAGATCCTCATCGTTCATCGTCGTGACGATCTGCAGCGATGTCATCGTATCGAGGTCCATTGACCTTTGATTACGCTGTTCGGTCGTGAATTTTGTTAAATCGAGCATTTCATTCACCTCATCTTTCCTGTTTCTCGATGTAGTTTTGCTTAATGACATGCGTCGCTCGTTCGTAGTCGCTGGCAACGTAAGCAGCGTACAGGGCATCGACAACCATAAGCTGAGCCATACGCGAAGCCATGGCACCACTGCGGACCAAGGGCTCACTCGCAGCGACGCCGAGCACGGCATCGGCCATGGTGGCAAGCTTGGATGATCCATCTACTTTGGTCACGGCCACAACGGGACAGTTGTGACGTTGGGCCTCGGCGGTGCAGTCCAGCACCTCTTGCGTCAAGCCCGAGTAGCTAAAGGCGATTGCCATATCGCCCTCATGCATGTTCTTGGCACACAAGAGCTGATCATGCCAGTCGTCGTACAGATGGCACTCTTTGTCGACACGCATGAGCTTTTGCGCCAGATCGTGCGCGACCAAACGAGAGGCACCGATACCGAACAGATTGACCGCGCGTGCCCGCTTAAGATAGGCCGCACATCGCTCCAAGACGGTGTAATCGAGCGTTCGCGCCGTCGCTTCGATCGTGCGCACGTTGCTTTTCATCACCTTCCCCACGATACGTTCGACGCTGTCATCCATGGAGATGTCCTCGAGAGCAACGTCTTTCTTGTCACCCAAGAGCGCCAGCTCGGCAATCAGTTCGCGCTGGAACTCCTTGTAGCCCGCAAAACCCAAGCGCTTGCAAAAGCGCAAAATGCTCGAGGGCGAGGAGAACGTGGCATCGGCAAGACCGCGGACGGACAGCCCGACCACCTCGTGCGGATGAGCGCTTACATATGCGATGACATTGCGTTCCGCCGGGCTCGCGCTGAGCTCACGCTCGCGAAGCCGCAAAAGCAATCCGTTTGCCATCTCAAACACCTCCGTTGAGAAGAATTAAAGACCAACGAACGATTCGTACCGGATATAAACAGCTTTTACGGTACATTGTGCCGCATCGTGGCGCACGAAGGGCGAGCGTTCTACCGCTCGCCCCTCAAATCCGACCGCTCGGAAATACGCGCGACACAAAATAATTCAACAAGGTCGCATTATCAGAAACGGGTTTGTTACCGGCTAGCGCCTCGCATGGACGCCGATCGGCCGAGTCGCATAGCGCACCAACGCCGCTGCCAGCAATACCAACAGCATGGCGGTGACATAGCCCGCAGCATCGAATCCTAAATCGATAACGTCGAAATGCCTGCCGGGAACAAAGATCTTATGTACCTGATCGCCAACGGAGCAGACGGCGCAAAAGAGCAACACGGGCACGCAACGGGAACATACGCTCCACGGACGCCTGGAAAAGCAAACCACGACCACCGAGGCGAACAATCCGACGAAGAAAAACTCTACGGTATGGGCAACGCGACGGACGTTCGTGCCCACCCACATGCGAATGGAAGCAAGTCGGCCAGACCGTACATTCGAGGCAGCCGAATCGGTGCCCCCGGTCATTCCGTTCTCCGTCTGAGCTTCACCCGTGGCATTGGCAGCCTGTACGCCCGTAGCCTGACCCTCCACCACACGCGCGGTGGACTCGCTCAGCAACGACGTCTCCGCCGCATTTTGCTCCGTCAGCACCCAGATGCCCGCCAGCGTTGCAGCGAACAGAACGATCGCGGTCCATCCGATTATTTGTTTTACGCGCGCCAAGGGCCTACCTCCTTTTTTTGAATATCAGCGAGTGTAGCCCCAAATGACATCGCCACCGTATCAAAATTTGAATCGCAACAGGAAGCGACAAAGCGACGCAAACCCCTACCCCGCCTCGCGCATCCAGCGATCGAACGTCCCCACGCACACGCCCAGGCACTTTGCTGCCTGGCTGCGCGTAATATCGCCTGCCTCATAGCTATCGCGCACCAGCTCAAACTGAGGAGGGCACGGCTTGCGAGGTCGACCGAAACGAACCCCTCGCGCCCGCGCCGCTGCAATCCCCTCCGCCTGGCGCCGATGGATATTCTCGCGCTCCACCTGCGCCACGTAGCTCAGCAGTTGCAGCACAATATCGGCAATCAGGGTGTTGGTCACATCCGGCGCGCCGCTGGCCCTGGCGCGCGTGTCAAGCAATGGCATGTCCAACACCACAATGGCAACCCCGAGATCCTTGGTAATGCGTCGCCATTCCTCAAGAATCTCGGAGTAATTACGGCCAAGTCGGTCGATAGAAAGCACCACCAGCACGTCCCCGTCTCCCAGGACGTGCAGCAGCTCGCGATACCGCGGGCGGTCGAAGTCCTTGCCGCTCGCATGGTCGGCATAAATATTCGCCGAGCCCACGCCATAGGCGCCCAGCGCATCCAGCTGCCGGTTCAGATTCTGATCGCGCGAGCTCACCCGCGCATAACCGTACACCGTCGCCATCTCATCCCCGCTTTCTTGTAAACCTGCCAAAAAGGGACAGGTTTATTTTGGTAGGTTTTACCTCTCAAATAGCAGGTAAGCGGGCAGCCGAGCAGACGGCAAGGTAGTCACGATCCAAACGCGGAGGGCGGCCCCGAAAGACCGCCCTCCGTTCTCCCGCCACGAGTCGTGATTTGGCTAATGGATTAGCTTAAAGTCCAAGTGCCCGCGCGTGGTATTGACGCGCGAGACCTCGATGACCACGCGCTGCCCCAGCTCATAGCGGGTCCCCGTGTCGGCACCTGTGAGCGTGAGCGCGTCCTCGTCAAACTCGAACCACTCGTTGCCCAGGCTCTTAATTGAAACCAGGCCCTCGACCTGCGTCAGATCCAAGCGTACGAACAGGCCCATGCTGCTGACCCACGAGACCGTTCCGGCATAGCGCTCGCCCAGGCGATCCTCGTAGTACTGGGCAATCTTGATCTTTTGCGTCGCATGGCTGGCGGCATCGGCCGCACGCTCCGCATCGCTGCATGCACGGCAAATCTGCGGCAGAATGCGTGGCAGGGACTCGCGACCCTTACCGATGAGCCGGGGCGTGCGTGCCAAGGCGTCCTTGCCGCCCAGCCGCTCATAGGCCAGCTGCAGCTTGAGCACGCGGTGCACCACCAAATCGGGATAGCGGCGGATAGGACTCGTAAAGTGGCAGTAGCACGGAGCGGCAAGCGCAAAGTGGCCTTCGTTGCGCGGCTTGTACAGTGCGCGCTGCATGCTGCGCAACAGCAGCGTGTTGACAAGCGGCGCGTTGGCCGTGCCAGCCGCGGCGTCGACCGCAGCCTGCAGCTCATCGGGACTTCCCAGGGCAATACCAGCCGCACGGCGGTCGTCGATGATGCCCAGCTGCGCCAGCGCCACGGCGGCGCCGTGCAGGCTATCGGGACTGGGATCATCGTGCACGCGATAGCAAGCCTCAATGTCGCGGTCGGCCAGCCACTCGGCCACGCACTCGTTGGCGAGCAGCATGGCCTCCTCGATCAGCGACGTGGCGCACGAACGCTCGCGGGCCACGACCTGCACGGGCACACCGTCCTCGTCCAAGAGCGCGCGGATCTCGGCCGTATCAAAGTCGACCGAGCCGCGCGCGCGACGAATGCGGCGGCGGAGCTCCGCAAGCTCGTTGGCGGCAACCAAAAAATCACCGAGGTCGACATTATAGCCGCGGGCCGTCTCCTCGCATGCAAGCCCACGCTCAAGCGCCTCCTCGCGCGAGGCCTCAGCAGCCTCAACATCCTCAGCGGCGCCTTCCAGCACCCCATACTCCACCGCGCCGGCACGCACCAGCAGCGCCTCGGCGCCGTCATAGTCCATACGCACACGCGAGCGAATCACGCTGGGGTACGGATCGTAATGCCGCACGCGACCCTGCGCATCGAGCTCAATGTCAACGGTAAACGCAAGACGGTCCTCGTCAGGGCGAAGCGAGCACAGGTCACAGGACAGGCGTTCGGGCAGCATGGGAAGCACGCGATCGGCCAGATACACCGATGTCGTACGATGGCGAGCCTCAAGATCGATATGCCCGTCCCAAGCCACATAGTGTGAAACGTCGGCGATATGCACACCCAGCTTGTAGCCACCCTCGGGCGTGCGCTCAAGCGAAATGGCATCGTCAAAGTCGCGCGCGTCGACCGGGTCGATCGTGATGACAAAGCGGTCGCGCAGATCGCGGCGAAGCGGGTCCTTAAGCGCCGCGGACACATCGAGCGAAAGCCCCTCGGCCTCGTCCAGCGCAGCCTCGGGATAGCTATCGGTATAGCCGTAACGCGCCATCACGTATTGAACGCCCAAATCGGGCGCGTCATCTCCGCCAATGCGGCGTTCGATCGTCACGGTGCCCGATTCCAGGCGCGTCGGGTAGGTCAAAATGCGCGCGACAACGGCATCACCCGGGTGGACGCCCAGACGATCCGCCGAGGTATCCTCGGGCAGAATGAAGAAGTCGGCCTTCAGGCGCGAATCGAGCGGCTCGATCACACCGAGCGGACCAGCGGTCTGGTACGTACCCACCACGCTTATGGCTGCGCGCTCAACCACGCCTTCGATCACGGCGCGCCGCTCACCGTGCGGGCTGTTCTTAATGCTCACGGCAACGGTATCGCCATCCATGATCTCGCGCTTACCGCGGCCCATAACCTTGTAGTCGCCGCTCTCGGTTATGACATAGGCGCCATGCTCATGGAGCTGCACGCGCCCGGTCAGGCTCGGACGGCGTTCGCTGCGCACCGGCCCACGCTTATTGCGGGCACCGCGCTTATGCTTGTTATTGCGCCCCATGGCGCCTCCTTGCTATCGATTGCCGTTTACATCCCAAGAGTCTACCCAAATGACCCCTAGGGGACGGCAGGATTGCGGGTCACATAGATAGACCAGCGCCACAATGACCCGTTTTCTTCCGTCCCTAGGAATCAAAAAAAACGAGCCGCCCCATAAGAGACGACCCGTTGGAAGGGATGAATTCCAGGCATGCCTACACGCGCAGGTAGCGGCGCATGGCAATGGCAGAACCAAAGAGACCGATAATCACACCGACCAGAATCAGCGCAGCATAGGTCACCAGGTAGTACTGCATCGGCAGGGCAAACGACATCCAGCCGATGCTCTCCTGCAGACGCGGAATCATCAGATTGCGCAGCAGCTCCAGAACACCGATGGAAAGCAGCGAGCCCAAAATAGCCTGCAGTACGCCCTCGGTGATAAACGGGCCGCGAATGAAGCCGTTGCTGGCGCCGACCAGACGCATAATCGCAATCTCACGACGACGCGCCGTGATGGACAGGCGAATCGTGTTGTTGATGAAGATGAATGCGATAAAGGTCAGAAGGCCAACGAGCACCACGGCGGCGATGCGGATGTAGTTGGTCACCTGGAACAGGCGGCTCACTTCCTCCTGGCCGTACAGCACGCTCGCGTTGACGTCACCGTCATCCGCGATCTTCTGGAAATCGGCATCCTTCTTGAGCTTCTCTGCCGTGCTCTCGACCTTGGACGGATCGTCCATCTCAATCGCAAACGAAGCCGGCAGCGGGTTCTGGCCATCGAGCGCGCTCATGGTGGCGTCGGCGTTGCCCGACATCTTGCTCGTATACTCGGCCAGCGCGTCGTCCTTGTCCTTATAGGTCACGGACTTGACGTTATTCCACGTCTTAAGCTCGGCCTCAAAAGCCTGAACATCGGCCTGATCGGCGTCATCGCTAATGAACGCGTTGATGACAACCTGATCCTCGACGGTGCCGATCACGGAGTTCAGCATCGCGGAGCCCATGATGAACAGGCCGATGATAAACAGCGAAAGGAAGATCGTGATGACGGCGCCGAGCGAGGTAGTCCAGTTACGGAAGAAGTGGCTGATTGCCTCTTTGAAGGAGTAGCCCACGTTAGTTGGTGCCATAGTTGCCGTAACCTCCCCTCTCCTGGTCGCGGATAACGTGGCCGCCCTCGAGGGCGATCACGCGACGGTGCATGCTATCGACCATCTCGCGGTCGTGCGTGGCGACGATCACGGTGGTGCCAGTGCGGTTAATACGCTCGAGCAGCTTCATGATGCCCAGCGAGATCGCCGGGTCGAGGTTGCCCGTCGGCTCGTCGCAGATCAGCAGCGGCGGACGGTTGACCATAGCGCGGGCGACGGCAACGCGCTGCTGCTCGCCACCGGAAAGCTGGTCGGGCAGCGAGTCCATCTGATCGGCTAGACCGACCAGACGCAGTACCTCGGGCACCTGGCTGCGAATGACGCCCTTGGGCTTGCCGATGCACTGCAGAGCAAACGCCACGTTTTCGTAGGCGGTTTTTTGCGGCAGGAGCTTAAAGTCCTGGAACACGGCGCCAATCTGGCGGCGCAGGAACGGAACCTTGCGGTTCTTGATCTTCATGAGGTCCTGACCGGCAACCAGGATGCGACCGCTCGTCGGCTTGACGTCGCGGTTGAGCGTCGACAGCAGCGTGGTCTTACCCGAGCCGGAGTGACCGACCAGGAAGACGAACTCGCCCGGATAGATCTCGATGTTGATGTCGTCGAGTGCAGGCTTGTTGGGCTGTGCCGGATAGATCTTGGTGACATGCTCCATAAGGATGACGGGCTCGACACCGGCCTGCTTGGCCATCTTCTTGCGGCTGGCCTGCGGATCGATGGGCGCAAACACCGACGTGAAGTCGGGGTTGTTGAGCGCGTTATCGAGGCTTGCGACCTCGGCGGCCTGATCGCTCTCGACCACCGGGGCAGCAGGCTGCGTGGGGTCGGGAATAGCGGCAAAGAGACCGGACTGCGCAGGCTGAGGAACCGGCGTCGCAGGGGCCATGGGGTCGGGAATGCCGGCCATGGTAGGCTGCGGCGTGGCGGCGCCAGCCTGAGGCTGCTCCACGCGAGCAGTCACGGCCTGAACGGGCTCAAAACCCGCCGTGCCGGAAAGCGCGACATCGCTGGTTGGATTGTAGGCAAAGGGATCGGATGCCGGCTGTGCCTGATCTGCCGGCTGAGCGGGGGCCTGAGCAACAGGCTGGCCCTCTGAATCCGGAGTGGCGAAACGACTGCCCTGGACGCCTGTCTGCGTCTTGGGGGCATCATCGCCCGCACCGGAGGTACGGAAGTGGTTACCCACTGGTGCTCCTTATCGTCGTGCGTTTAAACTACATGAGCGCCTTGTATTTTAGCAGCATTAGCTTTGCTGCACATAAGAAGCATGGCGGGCTTTGGGATCCCACCGGCCGGGCACAGGGTTACTCTCCAAATCGTCCTCGGACATGTCGGAGCCCCCGCTGCGCGCTTCGCGCGGCAGGGGCTCCTCCGTCCTGCGGAAAGATTTGGAGAGTAACCCTGTGCCCGGCCTGCGGCTACTATGGGGCCGACGCACCAACTTGAGATGCTGCGCATACAAAGTTGGAAGGGTCTGAATTGCACTTTGTTGGGATGGGCCCGTTTCCCCAATGGGAACTTTGCTTGGCAGGACTCTAATTTAAATTCAACAAAAACAGGGGCGCCCTCTTTGAGGACGCCCCTGTCAGCATTTGAATGCGATTGGCTTGTTGCCGATTGAGCGATGGCTGCTCTAGGCCAAGAACTCCTTGGTGGTCGCCACGATGTTGGCGGCGTCCAGGCCATACTTGTGCAAGAGCTCGGCACCCGGGCCAGACTCACCGAAGGTGTCGTTGACGCCGATCTTCTTGAGCGGCGTCGGGCACTGCTCGCACAGGACGTCGGCAACGGCGCTGCCCAGGCCACCGATCACAGAGTGCTCCTCGACGGTCACGACGTGGCCGGTCTTGGTGGCGCTCTTGACGATCAGGTCGGCGTCGATGGGCTTGATGGTGTGCATGTTGATGACCTCGGCGTCGATGCCCTCGGCAGCAAGCTGCTCGGCGGCCTCGAGAGCCTCGCCGACCATCAGACCGCAGGCGATGATGGTCACATCGGCGCCCTCGCGCATGACAATGCCCTTACCCAACTCGAACTTATAGGTCTCGGGGTCGTTGATAACCGGCGAGGCCAAACGGGCGAAGCGCATGTACACCGGACCGTCGCACTCGTAGGCGGCGCGCGTCACGGCGCGGGCCTCGACGTCGTCGGCAGGAACGATCACAGTCATGCCGGGGATGACGCGCATGAGGGCGATATCCTCGCAGCACTGGTGCGTGGCACCATCCTCGCCCACCGAGATACCGGCGTGCGTGGCACCGATCTTAACGTTGAGGTGCGGGTAGCCGATGGAGTTACGAACCTGCTCAAAGGCGCGACCGGCGGCGAACATGGCAAAGGTGCTCGCGAAGGCAACACGACCGGTGGTCGCGATACCGGCGGCAACGCCCATCAGGTTGCTCTCGGCAATGCCCACATCGAAGAAGCGGTCGGGGCAGGCCGCCTTGAACTTACCGGTCTGCGTGGCGGCGGCCAGGTCGGCGTCGAGGACCACAAAGTCATCGTGCTCGTTGGCGAGCTCGACGAGGGCCTCGCCGTAGCTTACACGTGTGGCGATTTTCTTGACGTCTGCCATCCTAGAGCTCCTCTCCGGCGGCCGTGAGCTCTGCCATGGCCTGCTCAAACTGTTCATCGTTGGGGGCCTTACCGTGCCAACCCACCTGGTTCTCCATAAAGGAGACGCCCTTGCCCTTCAGGGTCTCGGCGATAATGGCGGTCGGCTGACCCTTGGTGGCACGGGCCTCGGCAAAGGCGGCGCGGATCTGGTCGAAATCGTTGCCGTCGGCAAGCTCCACCACGTGGAACTTGAAGGCGCGGAACTTGTCGGCGAGCGGCATGGGGTCGTTGACTTCCTCGACGGGACCGTCGATCTGCAGGCCGTTGTGGTCGACGATCACGCAGAGGTTGTCGAGCTGCTGGTTGCCGGCAAACATGGCGGCCTCCCAGACCTGGCCCTCCTCGCTCTCGCCATCGCCCAGCAGGGCGTAGGTGCGATAGTCGTCGCCCCAGTGCTTGGCGGCAACGGCCATGCCCACGGCGGCGGAGATGCCCTGGCCGAGCGAGCCGGTGGACATGTCAACGCCCGGAGTGTCGTTCATGTTGGGATGGCCCTGCAGGTGGCTGCCGATGTGGCGCAGCGTCTCAAGATCCTCCTTGGGGAAGAACCCACGCTCGGCGAGCACAGCGTACAGACCAGGCGCACAGTGGCCCTTAGAAAGCACAAAGCGATCGCGGTCGGCCTTACGGGGATCGGCCGGGTCGACGTTCATTTCCTCAAAGTACAGATAGGTCATGATGTCGGCAGCGCCGAGCGAACCGCCCGGATGGCCGGACTTGGCAGCGTGCACGCCGGTGACGATGCCCTTCCTTACCTCGTTGGCAACCTTTTTGAGCTCTTCGTCGCTCATTGTGCCTTCCTTTCATCCTCTTTAGACAAGATGCGCACGGCACGGAAAGGTAATCCCAACACAGCCGCAATGCACGTACGTCATTCATTATGCTGGAAACTGATGGCTTTACCAGACTTTTTATCATTATTTGAGCAATTGAGCAGGCAGAACCGCTGATGAAACGGTTTATCAATGTGAACGTCTTTTGGATGGAACGCGGTCGACCCTACGCGTTAATGTCCTTAAAGCCCTCACCGAAGGTTTCCGTAACGTCGGCAACCGTCACGATGGCATGAGGATCGCGCTCGCGCACAATGGTCTTGAGCGTATTGAGCTCGCGACGGCTCACGATGACCATGATTACCGGCTTCTCGGCGCCCGAATACATGCCGGTCGCCTTTAATTTGGTGCAGCCGCGGCCCAGACCATACATGATGTCGGCCGCGATATCGGGGAAGTTGTCCGAGATGATGAGTACCATACGACGCTTGTTGCCGCCATCGACCACCGCATCGATCACATAGCCGCTAATCACCATCGAAAGTCCTGCGTACAGGGCATTTTCGAGCGAGAAGACCGGAGCCGATGCCGCGCATACGGCAACATCGATTGCCATAACGGTCGAGCCCACCGGCAGCGAGGTGTTACGCGAGATGATCTGGCCAATCGTGTCCGAGCCGCCGGTGTTGGCGCCGGCACGCAGCACCATGCCGTAACCGATACCCGTAATAATGCCGCCCCACATAGCGGGAAGCATCAGGTCCGCATGCGCCAGAGGTGCTACAAACGGGGCGAACAGGTCGGTAAAGAAGCCCAGCAGCACAAAGCCCGTCGCCGTCTGCACCACGTAGAACATGCCGCCCTCGCGCATGACGACCAGTAACAGCAAGGCGTTCATCACAATGGTCTGGATACCGACGGGAAGCGACACGCCTCGCGCCGCACCGAGGGCCTGGATGATAGTCGCAAGGCCCGTAACGCCACCGGCAGCAAGGCCGTTGGGAATCAAAAACAGGTCGGTCGCAATAGCGGCCAGAGCGCACCCCAACATAATCTGGGGCAGGTCGTGAAAGAAGTTCATCGATAGAATGCGCTTGATGTCCAGACGATATGCCATGCTACCTCCCTCAAAAAAGCGCACCCAAACGGATGCGCTTCGAACTTCTTGCTGTATTCGATTCTACCGATTCGCCGAACAAAAACCACCCCTGCGCAGGGTTTGCTTTGGATACAAAACCACCCTGCTCGGAGGGTTTTATCCATTTCCACATAAAACGGGCAGTTTATGCAGATGGGGTCTCCGCGTCGGCGTTGCCGGTGGCCCAGCGGTGATAGCCAATAACAAACGGGTCCAGGTCGCCATCGTCAAGAACGGCCTCGACATTGCTGGTCTCCACGCCCGAGCGCAGATCCTTGACCATCTGGTACGGGTAGAGCACGTAGCTGCGAATCTGGTTGCCAAAACCGATCGTGGTTTTGGGTCCGCGAATCTCATCGAGCGCCTCGGCGCGCTTCTCGAGCTCAATCTCGTACAGACGAGCCTTGAGGATCTGCATGCACGCGGCCTTGTTCTGGATCTGGCTGCGCTCGTTTTGGCAGGTGACCACAATGCCGCTGGGGAAATGCGTCACGCGCACGGCGGAGTCGGTGGTGTTGACGCCCTGACCGCCCGGGCCGCTCGCGTGGTACACGTCCACGCGGATGTCATCGGGACTGATCTCGATGTCGATATCATCGGGTAGCACAGGGATGACCTCGACGCCAGCGAACGTGGTCTGGCGGCGCTTCTTGTCGTCGGTGGGGCTAATGCGCACCAAGCGGTGGACGCCGGCCTCGGCGCGCAGCATGCCAAAGGCGTCCTTGCCCTCGACGGTAAAGGTCGCGCGGTCGATGCCGATGACCTCGGCTGCGGGACAGTCGTTGATGGTGACCTTCCAGCCGCGACGCTGGCAGTACTTCATGTACATCTTAAAGAGCATGAAGGTCCAGTCCTGGGCCTCCAGGCCACCCTGTCCGGGCTTGATGGTCACAATGGCATCGCCGTGATCGAACTCACCGGTAAACCAGCTCGAAAGCTCAAGCTCGTCGATAGCGCGGGCCAGGCGTTCTGCCGTAGCGGCAGCCTCCTCGCGCAATGCGGCGGCGTCGGGGTCATCCCCCATCTCCTCGGCAAGCTCCAGCGCCGCGCGGGTGTCAGATAGCTCGCCGCGTGCGGTGTCCACGGAAGCGATATCTTCCTTGGTGCGCGCAATCTCCTCCATGGTGGCACGGGCGGCGTCGGCGTCATCCCAAAAGCCAGGGGCGACACTTTTGGCCTCGAGCTCGGTCACGCGCGTGCGCTTTTCGTCCAAATGGAGATACGATTCGACCTCACCGAGCCGGTCCGCAAACGCGTCCAGCTCGGCGGGCGTTACCTCTAAAGCCTCAGCCATTAACGATTCCTGCCGTGGCAGTACTTAAACTTCTTGCCGCTACCGCAGGGGCACGGGTCGTTGCGGCCCACGTTGACGTACGGATCGTCGCTCTCGGACTTGCGATAGGTGGTCACCTTGCCACCGTTGTTGACGGCAGCCGGACCACCCTGGACAGCCGTGCGGGCCTGCACTTGCGCCTGCTTGCGCAGCACCGAGTCGCCGTTGTCGCCATCGACCTCGGCAGGACCGGAGAAGTGCGCGCCCTCGAGCGCGGGCTCCTCCTTGTGCTCCACGGCACGCGGGGCAGCCTTGATCTCGATGCGCAGAACTGTGCGCAGGTAATCCTCATACATGGTATCGACGAGTATCTGGAACGCGCCGTAGGCCTCGGTCTTGTACTCAACCAGCGGGTCGCGCTGGCCAAAGCCGCGCAGGCCGATGCCGGTCTTGAGGTAGTCCATCTCCTGCAGGTAGTTCATCCAGCGGGTATCGATGACGCGCAGCATGACCTGGGTGTTGAGTTCGCGCATCAGGTCCTCGCCCAAGCGCTCGGCCTTCATGTTGTAGCACTTCTCTACGTAAGCCAGGACATCGGCAGCCAGGGCCTCATAATCCTCGTCGGGGAACTTCGGCGTATCGATGTGGCCGGTGAGCTCCACAACCCACTTGCGCAGGCCCTCCAGGTCGCGCTCGCCATCGTGACTGTCCTTGGTGCAGAACTCCTGTACGCAGCGGTACACGGTGTCGTGCATGACCTCGGTGATGTGGTCGGTCAGGTCCTTGCCGTCCAGAATCTTATTGCGCTCGGCGTAGATGACCTGGCGCTGCTTGTTCATGACGTCGTCGTACTCAAGGACGCTCTTGCGCATGGAGAAGTTGATGCTCTCGACCTTGTGCTGGGCGCTCTCGACGGCCTTGGAGATGATCTTGTGCTGGATGGGCATGTCGTCGCCCATGTCGGCCGTGACCATCATCTTGGAGACGCGGTCCATCTTGTCGCCGCCGAACAGGCGCATGAGGTCGTCCTCGAGCGACAGGTAGAACTGGGTCTCGCCCGGATCGCCCTGACGGCCGGAGCGGCCGCGCAGCTGGTTGTCGATGCGGCGGGACTCGTGGCGCTCGGTGCCGATAACGGTCAGGCCACCGGCGGCAAGCACGCGCTCGCGCTCGGCCTTGCAAGTCTCCTTGGCCTCGGCGTTAAACTGCTCGAGCTGCTCGGGCGTCACGTCCTCCATGGTCAGGCCCTCGTACTCCAGGCGCTCGCGCACCAACTCGTCGGGGTTGCCGCCCAGCAGGATGTCGGTACCACGACCGGCCATGTTGGTGGCGATGGTCACGGCGCCATAGCGACCAGCCTGGGCCACGATATGGGCCTCGCGTTCATGGTGCTTGGCGTTGAGGACCTCGTGTGCGATGCCGCGCTTGGTAAGGGCGGCGGACAGCTTCTCGGAGCTCTCGATGGAGACGGTGCCCACCAGGACCGGCTGGCCCTTGGCGTGACGATGCTCGACATCGTCGGCGACGGCGTTGTACTTGGCCTGGATGGTGCGGTACACCAGGTCCTCGTGGTCCACGCGCTGCACGGGCTTGTTGGAGGGGATGACCTCGACGGGCAGCTTGTAGATCTCGCGGAACTCGGCGTCCTCGGTGAGTGCCGTACCGGTCATGCCGGAGAGCTTGTCATACAGACGGAAGTAGTTCTGCAGGGTGATGGTGGCCAGCGTCTGGTTCTCCTCGCGCACGAGCACGCCCTCTTTGGCCTCGATGGCCTGATGCAGGCCCTCGGAGTAGCGGCGGCCTTCCATGATGCGGCCGGTGAACTCGTCGACGATTTTGACCTCGCCGTTGGTGACCACATACTGCTTGTCGCGGTGGAACATGTACTGGGCCTTCAGCGCCTGCTGCAGGTGGTTGACCAGCTGGCCGGAGAGATCGGCATAGATGTCATCGATACCCAGGCGGCGCTCGATCTTCTTAAGACCGCGCTCGGTGGCGGCGATGGTGTGCTTGGCCTCGTCCATGACGAAGTCGCCCGTGGGCTCCACGTCCTCGGTGGCGGTAAGCATGTCGTGCGACACGTCCTCGCCGCGTTCAAGGCCGCGCACGGCGCGCGCGAAGTCCTTGTAGGTACTGGCGGACTTGGTGCCAGCGCCCGAGATGATCAGCGGGGTGCGAGCCTCATCGATCAGGATGGAGTCGACCTCGTCGACGATGGCGTAGTTGTGGCCGCGCTGCACGCGCTGCTCGGGACGGGTAACCATGTTGTCGCGCAGGTAATCAAAGCCGAACTCGGAGTTGGTGCCGTAGGTGACGTCGGCCTGGTAGGCCGGGCGCTTGAGCTCAAGCGGCATGTTGTTCTGGAGCAGACCGACGGTCATGCCCAGGTACTTATAGATGCGGCCCATCCACTCGGAGTCGCGCTTGGCAAGGTAATCATTGACAGTAACGACGTGCACGCCCTTGCCGGCAATAGCGTTGAGATAGCCGGCCAACGTGGAGACGAGGGTCTTACCTTCGCCGGTCTTCATCTCGGCGATGTGGCCCTCGTGCAGCGCCATGGCGCCAATGAGCTGCACGTCAAAGTGGCGCATACCCATGGTGCGCTTGGAAGCCTCACGCACGGTGGCAAAGGCCTCGGGGAGCATGTCGTCGAGCGACTCACCGTTGGCGTAACGCTCGCGGAACTTATCGGTCTGGCCGCGGAGTTCCTCCTCGGTCATCTTCTCAAACTGGGGCTCAAGACCGTTGATCTGGTCGACGATCTTGTAGTAGCGCTTAAGGTCCTTATCGGATCCAAAGGACAGCAGCTTTGACATGAATCCCATGTGGTTTTCCTTTTTGGCCATCGCCCACGCCGAGCAGCTGCGGGCGAGTTAAACACAGATGATTGTACTTTAGCCAAACAAGGCGCGGCCTATACGGTCGACCTCGACCGCCACGTAATAACTATGACCAACCTGCCACAATGGGACAGGTTTATTTTGGCAAGTTTTATCTGAGCAAACGTCGTCTCTCTGCCATTTGGTGCCACAGGGACAGGTTAGCTTGCACCAATAAAAAGAAAAGGGCCGCGCACCCAAATGGATGCACGGCCCTCATGCCATGAATGCGAGTGATTCCGCGGCGAGCTATTTACTCAGCAGCCTCGGTGGTCTCGGCCTCGGCAGCGGCCTCCTCGACGGGAGCCTCTGCGGGAGCCTCGGCGGCCTGCTTGGCAGCCTCCTCGGCGAACTTAGCGGCACGCTTAGCCTTCTCGGCAGCCTTAGCCTCAGCGGCGGCCTTGCGAGCGGCCTCGGCCTCAGCAGCCTTGGCGGCCTTGGCAGCCTTGGCCTCCTCGGCCTTCTTGAGCTGGGCGGCAGCGGCGCCACCGAACTTGTCGGCGAAGCGCTGGACGCGTCCACCGGTGTCGACAAACTTCTGCTGGCCGGTGTAGAACGGGTGGCACTCGTTGCAAAGCTCGACCTTCATCTCGGACACAGTAGCGTGCGTCTTGAAGGTGTTGCCGCAGGAGCACGTCACCGTGCACTCGACATACTGGGGATGGATACCCTGCTTCATGGTAGGACTCCTTATTGGTCAGGCGCTGGTTACCGATCAGCGCATAAGGCGTCTTGGTTTCCGACCAAGACAACAAACTCGGCTATGGTACCACGGCGCCGCGTGTCCCACAAAAGGTTCACGGTCTTTTCGGAACGACACGAATCTGACCCATCGAAACACATCTCCACCGTTCCTTCAACTGGGAAAATGCCGTCCCCGGGGCCTGAGAAGGGCCCCGGGGACGTTCGACTGACTGCGGGAACGGCCTTTCCGCTCAATGTGTTCGGCTGAGATCGGAAATCAACCAAACTGAACTAGGTTCAGTTGACATGGTTAAAAACGAGGGGCGACGCTTTTGCGTCACCCCTCGTCCCGGCCGGGTTGCTTTAGTTGTACACACGGTAGTTACACTTGAAATGGGT